>CAZZFF010000096.1:0-23865 GCA_964653485.1 uncultured Verrucomicrobiota bacterium
ATGGCGGCGCTGACGCGCCGTGGGCCGGCGGCCTGGATGAAGCTCTTCGAGGACCGCTACAAGAGCAACGAATGGCCCTACGGGTCCGGGGTATGGGGCAAGAAGGAGTGGATTCTGCCCGAACTGAGCAACGAGAACGTCGTCTCGCTCTACGAAGGCGGCACCAATCTCTTTTGGGCGGAGCGTTTCGGCAAAATCATCGGCCTCAAGGACCTCTGGATCAAGCTCTGCGGCAACACGCATAGCGGCTCGTTCAAGGACCTGGGCATGACCGTCCTGGTGTCGCAGGTCAAGCAGATGATCGCCGAAGGGGCGCCCATCAAGGCGGTGGCGTGCGCGTCCACGGGCGATACCTCGGCCGCCCTGGCGACCTATTGCGCCGCGGCGGGCATCCCATCCATCGTGCTCCTGCCGCGCGGCAAGATTTCCCTGGCGCAATTGGTCCAGCCCATCTCCAACGGCGCCCTGGTGCTCTGCCTGGATACCGATTTCGACGGCTGCATGAAGCTGGTCCAGGAGATCACCCAGGACCCCACACTTTACCTGGCCAACTCCATGAACTCGCTCCGCGTCGAGGGCCAGAAAACCGTCGGGATTGAAATTGTCCAGCAATTCGACTGGGAGACCCCGGACGTGATCGTCATTCCCGGAGGCAACCTGGGCAACGTCTCGGCCCTTGGCAAGGGCCTGCTGATGCTCCGGGACCTCGGTCTGATCTCCCGGCTGCCCCGCATCGTCGTGGCCCAGGCCGAAAGGGCCAACCCGCTCTATCGCGCCTACCTCCGCAAGTTCGAGGGCTTCGAGCCGATGCAGGCGCAGAAAACCTTGGCCAGCGCCATTCAGATCGGCAACCCGGTGAGCTTTGAGAAAGCCGTGCGCATCCTCCGCCAGTTCGACGGCATCGTCGAGCAGGCCACCGAGGAGGAACTGGCGGACGCCGCGGCCCTCGGCGACCGGACCGGGATGTTCAACTGCCCGCATACCGGCGTCGCCCTCGCGGCGCTCCTCAAGCTGCTCAAGGCCGGCAAGATCGATAAGGCCGAGCGCGTGGTCGTCGTCTCGACCGCCCACGGCCTCAAATTCGTCGAAATGAAGGTCAAATATCACCAGCGCGAGTTGGAGTTCCCTTCCCGGCACGCAAACCAGCCCATCGAGCTGCCCGCCCGCCTGGACGCCGTGAAAGAGGCCCTGGCGCAGGCGCTTCGGAAAGAGGACCGATAGCCGAGTCGGACAATGGCCAAATTGAGATTTCGGATTTGAAGAATGGCTATGGGTCATTGAACTCTCGATAACCAATACACTATGAGAATCAGATTGCGCCGCTCCTTAGTTCTCCTCGCTGCCGGCATGGCCCTGGCTTCCTTTTCGGCGCCGGCTCAAATGCCCAAGGTCAGCACCGTTATCCACTCTCAGGCTCTGCACGCCGGGAAGGTCAACCCGATGTTGTTCGGCAACTTCATCGAATTGCTGGACGACGTGGCGCCGGGAATGTGGGCCGAACTGCTCAATGACCGCTCTTTCGAGGGCATTATTCCGCCGGCAAAATGGTGTTATTTCGACGGTTCCCTGGACATCTGCGACCGTCCATGGGACACCAACTCCACCTGGACACTCGACCTGGAGAACCCCTTCAACGGCCTCCGCAGCGCCAGGCTCACCGCCGGCCCGCAGCCGGCGAGCTTGACACAGTCGGGCCTGGCGGCAAGGAAAGGGATGGACTATCGCTTCTCGGGCTACCTGCGCTCAGACCCCGGGGTCAAGGCCAGCGTCCTGCTCAAGTGCCTATTGCCCACAGGCGAATGGATGACGCTGGCATCAGCGGAGCTGCCGGCGCTTTCGCAACAATGGGAAAAGCGCTCCGTCGAGATGACCTCGGCGGGGGAAACGGATCGGGCTGTCTTCGAGCTCCGCGTCCAGGGCCAAGGCCGGCTCTGGGCGGACAAGCTCTCGTTGATGCCCAAGGACAATCTCAACGGTTGGCGCCGGGACGTGGTCGAGGCCGTCAAAGAAGTGCGTCCGGCCGTCATCCGATGGGGTGGGTCGAGCGTGGACCCGGGACACTACCGCTGGAAGAACGGGGTGGGCGACCGCGACGTGCGCACGCCCTGGCGCAACGAGAATTGGGGCAGGCTGGACCCCAACGACGTCGGCATTGACGAGTTTTGCCAGTTCTGCGAACTAACCGGGGTCGAGCCCTTGATTTGCGTCAGCTTTGCCGACGGCCCTCAGAATGCGGCCGACCTCGTGGAATACTGCAACGGCGACGCCCGGTCGGACTGGGGAGCGAAGCGCGCCGCCAACGGCCACCCGGCGCCTTACCGCGTGACGTACTGGCAAATCGGCAATGAGATCGATCCGAACGATCAGAAATACCTCGATCAATTCCCGGCCTTCATCGAGTTGATGAAAAAGGCGGATGCGGGCGCGCGCATCATGGCTTCATTTCCGGGCCAGAAACTGCTCGACCGCGTGGGCAAGGACATCGCGTACGTTTGTCCGCACCACTACACCCCCGACCTCGGGGAATGCGAGCGCGACTTCCAGCACATCGCCCGGATGCTCGACCAAACGCCCGGATGCGCCCAGATCAAGCTTGGCGTGACGGAATGGAATATCGACGCCGGTTCGTGGGGATTGGGCCGGGCCAAACAAGCAACCCTCGATGCGGCGTTGATGAACGCCCGCTACCTGCATCTCCTCATGCGTCATTCCGACAGGGTGGACATCGCCTGCCGCTCGAACCTGGCCAACAGCTACTGCGGCGCGATCATCGAAACGGCCCCTTCAGGCTCGGGCGTGCTCAAACGCGGCAGCTACTATGTCATGCACTTGTATTCGCACCATGCCAAGCCCGTCCCGTTGCGGCTCGATTGCTCCGATGACCGCCTGGACCTCGTCGCCTGCGGTTCCGAAGACCGGAAATCCGGGGTCCTCTTCGCCGTCAACCCCCGGCCCGAACCGGTGGAACTTTCAGCGAGATTCGACGGGTTCGGCGGGGCGGTTCGCCCGGCACGGGCGGAAGCGGTGTGCGACCCGCTCAATGCGGGGCAACGGGACGTCATCAACCATTGGAATGCGCCCGAGCGCATCAGCATCCTGCCGCTCCCGTCCGTTTCCGACAAGCTCGTCCTGCCCGCCCTTTCCGCCACGGCAATCGAGTTCGAGAGAGAGTAGGCCGCTGCTTCGTCACGCACCGTCGCTTTCACGGCACAGACACGAAGCCCCAGGCCTTTTCACTTGGGTGTGGTCTTTATCTCTACTAACTTTTTGACCGTTGCAATGTCGCTCAGCGAACTCACCGAAAAACGAATCCCTCGGCCTTCGGCATACGGCCTGGCTTCGGAAAGCATCTTCTTGATCGCGGCGGGAAGAGAACTCGCCATTGCAAGCTTGCAGGCACGCTCACCAAGAACAATCGCTATCCAGACCTTCCCGTTGTCAGGCGTGATATAGAGTAGCGTCCTCTTCTTGTGCTGGAGCAGACAGATGCGGCCAAACCCGGCTTTGGATGGCTTCCACTGCTTGTCGAGAGGGGCGAACATCTCTTCGACGGCGAGGACGATGCCAGACCACAAGACATCGGCCGAGCCGAGACCTGCTCTCAATTCTGCCTCGGTCGGAGCTTTAACTTGCGCGGTCATAGGAGGCGTAACCAAACCCTGGCTTCATGAGAAAAGGACCGCTACAGGCCCGGAATGAGCTTCCGCCGCCCCTCCATAAATTCGCGCACGACGCTATTGGCCAGGCGGAGCTTCTGCGGTATCGAGAGTTCCGGGGCGGCTTCCAGGAGGATCATACATACACTGAGCACATCGCCGGTGCCGGTCGAGTTGGCGGGGTTGACCGCCAGGTCCGGCGGTTCGACGACCAGTTGGCCGTTCTTCCAGTATCCGGCGCCCTGCCCGCCCAGATGAGCGACCACGGCCTTGACGCCCCAATCGGTCAGTCGCCGCAAGGCGGTATCCAGGTTGGAGCTGTCGGTGAACTCGCACAGTTCGCTTGTGTTGCCGTGAGCCAGGTCCACCAGGTCGAGCACTTCCCGCAGTTGTTGCTTGCGGCGGGCGACAGCCTCCTTCGAGCCGGTGGACCATTGCGGATCAAAATTGATGTCCAGGGAGGTGGCCAGGCCGCGACTGTGGGCCGCCAGCAGCAGACGCCGGTTGCCGCCCTCCAGCATCGCCTGGGAAAACCAGACATCGGCCCGCAACAGATGCCGGCATCCTTCGAGCGCCGACAGGTCGAGGTCCTCGAACCCGAGCGTCTGGTTGTTGGGCAGGCAGCTCAGGAAATGGCGTTGGCCCGAAGCATAGCCCAAGGCGACCGTGGTGCCCGTGGCGCAGCGGGGGTCCCGCGCCAAGTGCGCCCTGACGCCGTGCCCTTCGAGGGCCTGCCGCAGCCGCTCGCCCAGGGCGTCGGCGCCGGTCTTTCCCACGAAATGCACCTCCGCCCCCAGCGCCGCCGCGGCGCAGGCGCTGTTGGCCCCTCCCCCTCCCACCGTCTCCACGATTTCTGAGACCCCCGTCTCCCCGTCACGGAGCAAGCCCGGCGATTCCGGCACCTGCCGCACCTTCACATCGCGATTGATGTTGCCGACCACGCAGAGCCGCGTGGCGGAAAACAGGGTCTGATTTGTCATGTCGTAAATGCCCGGATCGGATCAAACAGGAGGAAACGGCACGTAGGCGGGACGTCGGAATTCAATCGCGTCCATTACTACCTGCCGCTTGTCGGGCCTTCCGGACATGGTTCCCTTTATAGAGCAAGAGCCCCATTGCTTGGAAGGCAAATGCTCTATCCAACTGAACTATGGGCGCAAATGGCTTAACACAAAGACATCATGGACTGACCATCGAACAAGCATCCGCGCTTGATTTAAACTGATTTGCGGGCCATCGTACCGGCCGACATGAATGCGATTGAAACAACCGGCGTAGTGGACGCCCAGCACCAGTTGCGGCTGGATGAGCCTCTGCCCATTCCGGGGCAAAGCCGCGTCCGCGTGATTGTCTTGGTGCCGGAGGCGGAGGACATCCCGGAGGCAGCCTGGACAAAGGCAGTATCGGCCAGCCCGGCGTTCGATTTCCTCAGAGACGCGGCTGAAGACGTTTACACCGCAGCCGATGGCAAGCCCTTCCATGACCAAGGGTAAAATCGTTCTTGTTCCGTTTCCGTTTGATAATCTTGCCGCCGAGAAGGTCCGGCCCGCCCTATGATGCCGGATGACAAAAGATTCCAGAGCCGCTCATTCGATGTCCTGGGTCTGGGCTGTGCGGCGGTGGACGACCTGCTCTACGTCCCGTCGTTTCCGGCCGCGGATGACAAGGTTGAGGTGGAGCGGAGCGCACGGCGCTGCGGGGGGCTGACGGGAGCGGCGCTGGTGGCCGCCGCTCGCCAGGGGGCGCGGTGCGCTTATGCGGGCTGCCTGGGAACCGACGATCTGTCGGAATACGTCGCGGCTAATTTCGACCGGGAAGGCATCAGCACCGCTCCCGCGCCCCGCCTGCCGGAGGCGGGCGTCGTGCGCTCGGTCATTGTCGTAGGCGGGGATACGGGCAGCAGGAATATCTTCTTTCAAACCCAGGGCCTTCTCGGGGCACACGAGTCTTTGCCCTCTGAGGAGGTCATCCGCGACACTCGCGTCCTGTTCATCGACCAATATGGGATGCGCGGCAATCTCCGGGCCGCGCGCCTGGCCCGGGCCCAGGGAGTGGCCGTCGTCGCCGACTTCGAGGATGCCTCGGCTCCCGGCTTCCAAGAAGTCCTGAGCCTCGTGGACCACCTGGTCCTCTCAAAGTCCTTCGCCCTGAGTCTCACGGGGGAACCCGATGCCGCCCGTGCAGCCCTGGCGCTCTGGCGCCCGGACCGCGCCGCGGTCATTGTGACCTGCGGGGCGGAAGGGTGCTGGAGCGTTTCGTCCGGGGAGAGAGCCGAGGCTTGCCACCACGCCGCTTTCCCGATCAAGGCGGCGGATACGACCGGCTGCGGCGACGTGTTTCACGGGGCTTATGCGGCGCGTCTGGCTCGCGGGGAGCCGTTGGAGAAGCGCATCCGCTTCGCCGCCGCCGCCGCGGCGCTCAAGGCCATGCGGAATGAAATCCCGCGCCTGGCGGAGGTGGAGACGTTTCTGGCGGCAACCCAGTGAGCGAAGCCGACCCCCTCGGTTCTCACAAGCCCTGAGCGGCACCCACACGCTCCGCTCACGCCGGCATGGGGCCGCCGCAAGAAGCTTTTCATCCGGCGCGATTTGAATACCCTCCCCGCCAGTGCAGAACATTGCCCTCATGCTCGGCGTGAAAGGGGTCATGGTCGGCAGCATTTATGCGCTGATCTCCCTGGGGTTCAATGTCATTTTTCGCACGACGGGGGTTTTGAATTTCGCGCAGGGAGAGTTTGTGATGATCGGGGGAGTGCTCGCGGCCTGGCTCTATGGCACAGGGAGGGTGTCGTTGGGGGCCGCGATGGGTTTGGGGGTGTTAGGGGCGGGCGTGGTGGGAGTGTTGGTGGACCTGCTGGCCATCCGCCCGGTCCGCAAGGCCCAGCCGGTGATTCACATCATCATCACGGTGGGAGTCTCGATCGTGCTGAAGGCCCTGGCCGGGCTGGTATGGGGCACAGACCGTTTCCATCTGCCGCCCATTCGACCCGGCAGCGTCGAGGTGATGGGGATTCAGGTCGAGTTGCAGAGCCTCTGGATGCTCGGAACGGCGGCGGTCTGCATGGCGGGGCTGGGGTTGTTCTTCCACAGCACCGCCGCGGGACGCGCCATGCGCGCCTGTGCGGAGAACCCGGATGCGGCGCGCCTGTGCGGGGTGAACCCCGGCAGAGTATCGGCGCTGGCGTTCGGCCTGAGCGCGCTCATGGCGGGCATGGCGGGAGTGCTCCTGACCCCGATGGTCTCCATGCAGTTCGACCAGGGAACGATGCTTGGGCTCAAGGGCTTTTCGGCGGCTATCCTTGGGGGCCTTGGCAACCCTGTGGGGGGCGTGCTGACCGGGGTCTTGCTCGGGGTCCTGGAGCAACTGAGCGCCTGGATGTCGTCGGTCTATAAAGAAACGCTGGCCCTCGCCCTGGTGGTCGTGGTGCTGTTGCTCAGACCCAAGGGGGTTTTTAACAAGTGAGCGCGCCGCTGCCAGAGCCGATTCCCTACCGCCGGCTTTATCGGGGTCCGGCGGTGCTGCTGCTGCTGGTCTTGCTGACGCCGCTGGCGGCGCGCGGGTCTTATGCCTACCTGCTGCCGCTGGGGCAGTTGTGCGGCATTTACGCCATCCTCGCTACGGGCTTGACGTTGCTGATGGGGTTCTGCGGGCAGGTCTCGCTGGGACACGCCGGCTTTTACGGTTTTGGGGCCTACACGGCCGCGATAGCTGCAACCACGTTTCACATGCCGGCCTGGCTGGCCGTGCCGCTGGCCTTGCTGGCAACCGGGTTGCTGGCCATGGGCGGGGGCTGTATGGTCCTGCGCCTCAAGGGGCATCATCTGGCGCTGGCGACCCTGTGCCTGGGGGTTATCATCGCCGAGTTCATCAACCGCTCGAAAATCACCCATGGCGCCGAGGGCCTCCTGGAGTTGCCGGAAATCACCTTCTTCGGCCTGGCCAAAGGCAGCGGGACAGCCCGGTTTTTCTTCATCTGGCTCGTCGTCTGGGTGGTCATGGTCTGGGCGGTCAACCTCGCGGCCTCCCCGGTCGGGCGGGCGCTCAAGGCGGTTCGCGGAGATGAAGAGGCCGCAGCGGCCCTCGGGATTCCGGTGGCACGCGTCAAACTCAAAGCCTTTGTCGCCTCCGCAGTGCTGGCGGCCGTCTCGGGCGTGCTTTACGCCTTTGTCTATTCGCCCTCCTACTTGGGACCCGAGGAGTTCAGCCTCACGCTTTCGGTAATGTTGGTGACGATGGCGGTGGTGGGCGGGCCAGGCAGCATCTGGGGCGGGGTGATCGGGGCGGTGGTCATGACGAGCCTGCATGAAATCATCAGCGCCATCGGGACCCGCTTGGGCAGCAGTGAAATCAGCCGCTACGAGCAGCTCGTTTACGGGGTCTTGCTTGCGGCGATGTTGATTTTTTGCCCGAAGGGGTTGGGGCCGGCGGTCTCCAGACGCCTCATGGGTCTATTTGGGCGGGCGGGGGTGCGGCCATGACCGAACCGGACTTCCTCTCGGTCAACCAGGTCAGCCGGCACTTCGGAGGGCACAGGGCGGTCGACCAGGTCTCGCTACGCTTGCGGCAAGGGGAGTTGGCGGCGGTGATTGGCCCGAATGGCGCGGGCAAGACCACGCTCTTCAACCTCATCGCCGGGGCCTTGGCGCCGACCTCGGGCCAGGTGATTTTCCGGACCGTGCCGGTGAGAGGGGCCGAGAGGGCCGGCAGGCTGGGCATCGCGCGCACGTTCCAAAACGCGCGCCTGTTCCAGGAACTCTCGGTCCTGGAGAACGTCGCCGTCGGCTTGGGCGGTTTGAGCTTCTGGCGCGGGGCGCTGAGGTTGCCGCGGTGGGTGGAGGCCGACCGCCTGCGGCTCAAGAGAGCCTATTACCTGCTTGAGGACGTGGGCCTGGGACACCTGGCCGGCCAACCGGCGGGGGAAATTCCCTTCGGCCAGCAACGGTTGGTCGAGTTTGCCCGGGCAATGGCCCTCCAGCCAAAGCTGCTCCTGCTGGACGAGCCGGCCGCGGGGTTAAACGCGACCGAAACGGCCAATCTCGGGATGCTCATCCGGCGCATCCACGAGGGCGGGGTCACCATTTTGCTCGTCGAGCACGACATGACCCTGGTCATGGGGCTGGCGGAGCGGGTGATTGTGCTGGACCGGGGACAGCAATTGGCCGATGGCACGCCCTCGGCCGTGCGGGCCAATCCCGCGGTGTGCGCCGCCTACCTGGGAGTCACACCCGGCCAAGGGGAGGCGGGCCGTGCTTAAGGTCATCCACCTGTATTGCGGCTACGGCTCGCTGCGGGTCGTTCAAGGCGTTTCCATGCGCCTCTCCAGAGGGGAGGTCATCGCCCTGGTGGGCGCCAACGGCTCCGGCAAGAGCACCCTCCTCAAGACGATTGCCGGACTCATCCCCCCATTCGAGGGACGCATCCTGCTTAAAGGAAAGGAGATGGCCGGCCAACCCGCCGAACGCATCGCCGCGGCCGGCCTGACCCTCCTGCCGGAAGGACGCGGGCTTTTCCCGGAAATGAGCGTGCTGGAGAATCTGCGCATGGGCGGTTATGCCCGCCGGTTGTCCCGCCGCGCCGGCGCGGAGCGGCTCGATGCTGTCTGTTCCGGTTTTCCCGCGTTGCGGGAGAAGCTGGCTCAGAAAGCCGGCAGCCTCAGCGGCGGCCAACAGCAGATGCTCGCGCTGGCGCGCGCCATGGTCGGCGCCCCGGAGGTGTTGTTGCTCGATGAGCCTTCGACGGGCCTGGCCCCGCTGGTCGTCGAGGAGGTCTTCACAAAAATCAAAGTGTTGAAACAAACGGGGGTTGCCATCATACTGGCCGAGCAGAACGTCAGCCGGGCTCTCGAGATTGCGGACCGCGCTTATGTGATGAAGACCGGGCGGCTGGTCATGGAAGGCCCCGCCGCGGAATTGTCGCGCTCGGACGAGATCAAGAGAGCCTACTTGGGCATGTAACATAAGAAGCGCATGAGCAAGAGAATTTTGCGGCGAAGGCCCCGATCTAGCTTTCATTTCGGCCGGGTTTTAGGACTGGCTCTGCTGGCGCTGGCCTTCGGGCCGGGGGCGATGGGGGCGGACGCGATCAAGCTCGGCGGGTTGTTCGACCTCTCCGGCAAGGCGCAAGCCATCGGAGTGTCCACCAAGGACGTAGCCCAGATGATCGTGGACCGCATCAACAAGGACGGGGGGCTTAAAGGCCGGCCAATCGAACTCATCATCGCCGACACGCAAAGCGAGCCGTCGCAGGCGGTGGTGGCCCTCAGACGGCTCCTGGACAGGGACAAGGTCGCGGCTGTCATCGGCCCCACGACCACCGGCGCGGCCATGGCCTGCTTGAGCACCATCGAGCAGGCCCGCATTCCCATGGTGGCCTGCGTCGGCGGCGACGCCCCGGTGACCCCCGCCAGGAAGTGGGTCTTCAAGACCCCGCAACGCACCAGCACCGCCGTCGAGCGGCTCTTCACCTACCTTAAAGCCCAGGGCCTGAGCAAGACGGGTCTTCTAACCGCTTCGGACAAGTTCGGCCAGGAAGGAAGCGGCTATCTGCGGTCCCTGGCGGCGCGGTACGGCATCCAAATCATCGCCGAGGAGTCCTTCGACCCGAACGATGTCGATATGACGGTCCAACTTACCAAAGTCGCCATTGCCAAGCCGGCCGCAATCGTCGTGTGGACCATCGGCCCCGCGGGCGCCGTCATCGCCAGGAATGCGACGCAGGCCGGAATCGCCATCCCTCTCTTCCAATGCCACGGACAGCCCGACCCGAACTACATCAAGCTGGCGGGCGATGCCGCCAACGGGACCGCGATGCCCGCCACCAAGCTGATGGCCGGCGAACAACTCCCGGCCGCCGACCCCCAACGCGCCGCGGTGCTCGACTTCATCGCGCAGTATGAGGCCCGCGGCTTGAAGAACCTCAGCACGCACTCCGGCTACGCCTGGGACGCGGTGCAACTGATCTTCAAGGCGATGGAAAAGGCCGGCACGGACCCGGAGCCCCTTCGCGCCGCGCTCGAGAATACCCGGGGCTACGTCGGTGTCAGCGGGGTCTATAATATGTCGCCCAAGGACCATTGCGGCCTGGGTGTTGACTCGCTGGTTATCGTTAAGGTTGAAGAAAGCAAGTGGAAGCTGGTGCAATGATTAAATACTGGAATCAAAAAGCGGAGACGATGTCCCGCGACGAGTTGACGGTCTGGCAATTGGCCCGCCTCCGCGAGGTCGTCAAGACCGCCTGCGAGCGCAACCCTTTTTACGCGGCGCGAATGAGCAAGGCGGGCATTAAACCCTCGGACATCGAGATGCCGGAAGACCTGCGCCGGCTGCCCTTCGTGAACAAGGAGGACTTCCGTCTCCAGTACCCGCTGGGCATGCTCTGCGCGGAGCGGCGCCTCCTGCGCGAGATGCACATGAGTTCCGGCTCGACCGGCTCTCCCGTGGTGATGGCCTACACCCAGGACGACCTCGACCAATGGGGCGAGTGCATGGCCCGCTGCTACCGTATGGCGGGTATCGAGACGGGCGACGCCATCCAGATCACCCCCTCGTTCGGACTGTTCAACGGCGGCTTCGGCTTCTACCACGGGGCCCGCAAGGCCGGCCTCTTCGTGGTGCCGGCCGGCTCCGGCAATACGCCCCGGCAGATCAAGCTCATGAACGACTTTCAGGTCAAAGCCCTGATGGGGGTCGTCTCTTACGGCATTCGCATCCAGGAAGTGCTGGAGGAGCGCAAATTGGCCATCCCCTCGCTCAAGATCGGCATGTTCGGGGCGGAAACCTTTTCCGACAGCATGCGCGAACGCATCGAAAACGGCCTCGGCATCGAGGCCTTCGATATTTACGGCATGACCGAGACCGGGGGCGTCGGCACCACCGGCATGGACTGCCCGTTCCACTGCGGCATCCATATTTGGGAAGACCAGTACATCGTGGAAATAGTCGATCCCGGCACCGGCCAGCGCGTCCAGGACGGCCAACCGGGCGAGGTGGTCTTTACCTCGCTGCAGCGGCAGGCCATCCCAATCATCCGTTTCCGCACAGGCGACCTGACGCGCATCCTCAGCCGCAAGACCTGCCAATGCGGGCGCACCGGCTTGCGCGTCGAGCGGATTAGCGGACGGGTGGACGACATGCTCATCATCAAAGGCGTCAATTTCTTCCCGCGCCAGGTCGAGCAGGCCCTCCTCGAGATTCCGGGCGTGCTGCCGCATTACCAGATCATTGTCGAAGATAACAACGGCGTGCGCGACCTCCGCGTCAATGTCGAAGTTCAATCGGGTGTCACGGGGTTCATGGTGGAAAAGCACCTGAAAGAGAAACTGGGTTTCAGTCCCAAGGGCGATGTCTTCCCGCCGGGAACACTGGAGCGCCAGGAAGGCAAGGCCAAACGGGTGTTTTTTGGCGAGGCCAAGGGCTAGGATGGCTCGCCAGATTCCTACACCGCCACTGAAGCGGCGGTGTACGCGGTGAAACGAAAGTCTCGCCCTGGCCGCGCCTTTGCGCTAGGCTCCGCCTCGTTTTGTCATGACATCAAAAACTGAACTGCTTTCCGGCAACGAAGCGATTGCGCGCGGGGCTTATGAGGCCGGCGTGACGGTCGCGACCGGCTACCCCGGAACACCCTCCACCGAAATCCTGGAGGCCCTCTCCGGGTTCAAATCGGATATTTACTGCGAATGGTCCCCCAACGAGAAGGTTGCGCTGGAAGTCGCCGTTGGCGCCTCGTTCACCGGCGCCCGCTCCATCGTGACGATGAAACACGTCGGGCTGAATGTCGCGGCGGACCCGTTGATGACTTTCGCCTCCATCGGGGCCGTGGGCGGCCTGGTGATTTGCGTGGCCGACGACCCCGGCATGCACTCTTCCCAGAACGAGCAGGACACTCGCCACTACGCCCGTTTCGCCAAAATCCCCATCTTCGAGCCGTCCGATTCGCAGGAGGCGAGCGATTTCATGGCGCTGGCCCTCCGGATTTCAGAGCAGTTTCAAACGCCCGTCATTCTCCGCACGACCACCCGGGTCAGCCACTCGCGCAGCATCGTCGCCCTCGGCCAGCGAAGCCAACCCCCCAAACCGGCCGGCTTTGTCAAGAATCCCCCGCGGTATGTGCCGATTCCCCTCTGGGGCCGGGCGATGCGCCGCGCGGTCGAGGAGCGGTTGCCGAAACTGCGGACGGCCGCCTGCGAGTCCGCGGCCAATCGCATCGAGGCTCGAGACCCCGCGCTGGGGATCATCACGAGCAGCATTGCCTATCAATATGCGCGCGACATTTGGCCCGAGGCCTCGATGCTCAAACTCGGCTGGAGCTATCCCTTCCCGGATGATTTGATTCGCCGCTTTGCCGGGCAGGTCAAGCGGCTGCTGGTGGTCGAGGAGCTGGATGATTTTCTCGAAGAACACATCAAGGCCCTCGGCCTGGCCTGCGAGGGACGCAATGTGGTTCCGGGCGTGGGGGAGCTCTCGCCGACGGCCTTGCGGGCAGCCCGGGCAAAACAGGAAGGCCGGCCGCTGGCCCCCCCTCAGCCACGGGCCGACACCCGGGACCTGCCGTCGCGCCCGCCGGTCCTCTGCCCCGGCTGTCCGCACCGCGGGATTTTCTACGCCCTGGCCCAATTCGACGTCGTGGTCACCGGCGACATCGGTTGCTATAGCCTGGGGGTGTTCCCGCCGCTCAACCGCATGGACACCATTCTGTGCATGGGCGCCGGCATCTCGATGACGCAGGGGTTCGAAAAAGGCGGCGAGACCAAGCGCATCGTCGGAATAGTGGGAGATTCCACCTTCTTTCACTCCGGGATGACCGGCTTGCTCAACATCGCCTATAACCACGGTTGCCCGGTCATCATCGTGGCGGACAACCGCACCACCGCAATGACCGGGCACCAGCCCAATCCGGGGTCGGGCGAAACCTTGATGGGCGACGCCGCCCCAACGGCGTCCATCGAAGCGATTGCCGCCGCCTGCGGCATCAAGCGCGTACTGACGGTCAATCCCTACGAACTGGAGAAGACCATCCGGGCGCTCAAGGAATCCCTCGCCGCCCAGGAGCCGACGGTCATCGTCTCGCGCGCGCCCTGCCCCCTGGACCAGGGCCAACCGCCCGGCCAACCCCTGGCCATTGACCAGGAACAATGCCTGCAATGCCTCGAATGCCTGGGCTTGGGCTGCCCCGCCCTGGAGCACGACGAGGCCCACGGCCTCCGCATCAATGACCTGCTCTGCGGCGGCTGCCAGATGTGCAAACAAATCTGTCCCGCCGAAGCGATCTCAACGAAGGGAGCCACCCGATGAGCGGCAATTCGACCATGAACGTTGTGCTGGCCGGCGTTGGCGGCCAGGGAATCCTGCTTGCCAGCGAAATCGTCGCCCGGGCTGCCCTGGCCGCCGGCTTCGCGGTGAAGACCAACGAAGTCCACGGCATGGCCCAGCGCGGCGGCTCGGTGCTCGCCCAGATTCGCTACGGCTCCGTCGTTCACAGCCCGCTGGTCGAGCAGGGCGCCGCCCAGGTGCTCGGCTCGCTGGAGCGCATCGAATCGCTCCGCTGCGCCGATTACCTCGCCCCCGACGGCCTGGCGGTCGTCTCCAGCCAAGTGGTCCTGCCCATCACCGTTTCCAGCGGCAAGGCCCAGTATCCTGAGGATGCCGAAGCCCGAATTCGAGCTGCCTTCCCCCGCTTGATTTATCTCGACGCAGTGGCCATGGCGGGTCAAATCGGCAACGTCAAGTGCTCCAATCTCGTCATCCTGGGGGCCCTTTCCACCGGATTGTCCCTGCCGGCGGAAGCCTGGCAGGAAAGCATCCGCCAGTCCGTGAAGCCGAAATTTGTGGACATCAACCTCCGTGCCTTCGCTGCCGGGGCGGCAATGAAGTAACAACAGTGAATAATGGCGCAATGCGTTTCGTCATCAGCCAGCTCGTGCCGGCCGAAATCCCCGAACTGCTCACGCTCATACACGAACTGGCCCGCTTCGAGCGCCTGGAGCACGAGGTCGAAGCAACGGCCGAATCGTTGCGGGACTCGTTCTTCAGTCCCAAGCCCGTGGCCGGCGCGCTCATTGCGCGGCAGGACCTGGAGCTGGCCGGCTACGCCATTTACTTCTTCACCTTCTCCAGCTTTATCGGCCGGTGCGGGCTTTGGTTGGATGATGTTTATGTCCGGCCGGCTTTTCGCCGGCAGGGCCTGGGCCGTGCCTTGCTGGCGCGGGTCGGCCGCCTGGCTGCGGAACGCTGCTGCGGACGTTTCGAGTGGTCGGCACTGCGGTGGAACCAAAACGCCTTGCAGTTCTACGCCAAACTGGGCGCCAAACAACTCGATGAGTGGGTCACCTTCCGCATGAACGAACAGGCCATCAAAGGGCTGGTGCAGGACTGACCGCGTTACCGGAGTCCGTGCCTTCTCGCAAGCAGACACGGCTTCCGCCGGCGGCTCCAGGCAGCCCCTTCGTCCGGGAGTGACAGAGGGGTGACGACATTACATAAAGAAGGGCCGGGTTCAGACCCGGCCCTCGATTCAGAGGCTTAGGCGTCGAGGCCTAGCGAGAAGCACGGAAGAACATCTCGGCGCCGGTCGCCGGCACGGTGTAAGGGCTGGTTGCAGCCGTGACGTCGGTGTAAGGCCCCTTCACGTTCGTGGCCGATTGCAGCGTGCCGGTAAACGTGAGGACCACGTTTCCGCCGACATGCGCGATGCTCAAGGTGGGAGTTGTGGTCACCCGGGCACGATAGGCCTTGAGCGCGCCGGTGACGGTGTCGTTGACCAACGTGCGGTTGCCGCTCGCATCCACGGTGTACCATTCGCAACTGTAGGCGCCGCCGCCGTTATTCCACTCCAGGCGCAATGGATAGACGCCCGCTTGCGGAACACCGAAAGAGAACGTCGTTTCGGCGGTGCCGCGGCCAGCCTCGCTGTCGAACTGGCCCAGAATGACTCCAGGATAATGACCGATAGTCACCCAGAGGCCGCCCGGGTCGGCAGAGTGCGCTTCCAGGGTGGCCCCGTCATTCTGGCTGATCATGATTGTGGGGATGGTGACGTCGGCGCCGTAGGTCCCGGCACCCAACGTTATGGGAAGGTCGGCCCGGTTTTGCACGATGATGACCGCGATGGCCCCGGCCTCCTGTGCGGCCAGCGCCTTCCAGCCAAATTCACACGTGCCGCGGTCAATGATCGCGATGTTGCCGGCCAGGGCCGCCGCGTTGTCCGGCGCGGCCGGGGACGAAGAGCCGGTGCAAGCGGTGTTGGGATTGGCATAGACCACTTGGGCGGTGATCGGAGTATTCGGAAAGTCAGGCCCGAAGCCGCCATCGGCGCTCAAGGTTGGGACGCCCGGAATTCTAATCCCGTTCAGCGCGGCGGGGGCGCTGACGTAGAGAGTGCTGCCCAGGAAGGTGTTGGTCTCGACGGGCGTCACCCGGAAGCAGTCATCGCTGGCCACGCCCATGGTGTAAATGCCCGCCGTCGGGAACTCGACGTAGGTGAGGAACTCGGCGGCGAACTGGTCCGCATAGTTGGCGACCACCGTCCAACTCGTGCTCGGAATGCCCGGCGGGGCGGTATCCGGATACCCATCCGCACTCGTGAAATACCCCAGTTCAGTCCCACTGTTGCCGCCGCTCATGTTGATCGTCCCCGGGATGTCCAGGTAACCCCCATCCGTGAACGTGGAGACATTCGCGACGTTGGCACTGACGAGCGAGGCGTTTGTCCCCCACAGCCCGGCCAGGATTTGCTCGGCGCACTCCACCGAATCCGACAATTCGCTGGCATTGTTTCCTTGCGGAATCTGGGCCACGCGGTAACGGAACCCGGGCTTGCTGGCAACGCCGCTCCCGACGGGGCTGGCCAGGCCGGCTGGCAGGCTGAGATAAGTGCCCAGGACGAACTGCCAAGTGTTGGTAATCGGCACGGAGTTGCTGATGACCTGGTAAACCAGCGTCGCCTGGTTGGTCGAACCGGAGGGCAGGAAGGGCATGGGCGCCTGCACGGTCGTAATCCCGCCCGCCTTGTTCACCGACGGGGCAAGGGCTTGGCCGTTGAGCGACAACCCGATCGAATTAGCATCCACCTGCGTCGAGCCGTCTGTGAGCTGGATGTAGAAAGGCGATGCGGGGCCGACGTTCGTTTCCCCTTGGTAAGGATTCAGGAGCGACACGTAGGCCCGCGTCGCCAGTGGGCCTGCGCAATAGGCCAGCAAGGCAGTCGGGTTCGAGGTGTCGTTGATCAAAACAAATGAGCCGTCTGGATTGACCGTAAACCACTCGAGGTTCGCGCTGCCGGTGCCGTTGAACCAGACCAGCCGCATGGGGTAAAAGCCCGGCACGGGGATGTAGAACTGGAACAGGGTGTTGGCATAGCCGCGGCCAGCATCGAAATAACCCAGCAGCGGCGCGAACTCATCGCGCGGGTTGTCGCCCAAGGTGACTTTGAAGCCGTCGTCGCTGCAAACGCCCATCGAGTAGGTGCCGGCGGCCGGAAAGTCGACCCAGGCCAGGATTTCCGCCGAGGAATTATCCGTCGAGCCCGTGGTGCCCGGCAGCCCAGGGAAGGATATGTCCGGATAGCCGTTGGCGGAGGTGAAATTGCCGTCGCCGCTGCTGATATCGTAATTGATCACCGTGTTGTTGGTGAACCAGCCTTTGTTGGCCTGGGAAAGGTCGGCAATATTCGTGCCTTCCAGGCCGGCCAGTTGCTGTTCGGTCCACCACAGGTTGTCCGGCTGGGCGTTTGTAGTCTCGTACATCCGCACGGCAAAACCAGGTTGGGTGGTGTCCACGCCCGTGGTGAGGGCAATGCCCTGCGGAATGATCAAGCCGCTGACGTCAAAGGTGTTCGTGATGCTCTGCGTCGCCGGGGGGGTGCCGTTGTCCGCGAAGCTCAGCACCACGACGTTGGTCGAGGGACTCGAGAACGGCGTGGCAGGACTATAAGCGACTGTCGTGACCCCGGCGCTCTGGGTGATGGTCGGCGTCACGGGCGCCCCATTGAGAGTCGTCTTGATGGAGTTGGCGGCCACGGCGGTGGCGCCGTTGATCAGAATATAGCTAAAGCCCTGCAAGGAACCGTTGAAATACTGAACGAACGGTTCGCCGGCGGGGCCGCCGTAATAGGCCCGAATCGCCCCAGGGGTCGAGACATCGTTGATGAGGACGAAAGAGCCGTCCTGCCGCTGGATGAACCACTCGCAGTTGGAGAGGTTGCCGGGCAATTCTCCGTTGCCGTTGAACCAGACCAGCCGGAACGGGTAGTAGCCCGGCGCCGGAATGACGACAGTGAACAGGGTATCGGCTGACCCGCGGCCGGCGTTGTAATCACCCAGGAGCAGCCCGTCGGGATCACTGATGTCCAGGGCGGAGCTCGTCACCTTGAACCCATCGTCACTGTTAACGCCCATCTGGAAAGCGCCGGCCGCCGGGAAATAGAGCCAGGCGAGGATTTCTTCCGTGAAGTTGCCGGTGGTCTGCACGGCGGTGCCGGGCAGGGTGCCGGGTATCCCGGGAGCCGCGCTCTCAGGGTAAGCCGGCGGGACAAAGTGGCCCTCAGGCGTGCCCGGCGCGATGTTGTAATTGATCACGCCGGATTGGTAGTAGTACCCTTGGGCGTCCGCGCCCGACAGGTTCGCGATGTTCGGCCCGTAGAGCCCGGCCAACTGGCCCTCGGTCCAAGTCAAGTCATCCGGCTGAGCGGCAACCGTCTGGTAGGGCCGGATCTTGAACCCGACTTTGGAAGTGTTGACCCCGGTGGCGGCATAGCTGGCCGGAATCGTGGTGTAGGTATAGGCCGGCACGGTGAAGCTGTTGGTGGAGACGACGTTCACGCCGGAGGCCGTGGTGAAGGTCAAGGTCGCATGGTGCTCGCCGGCGGGCAGGAGTTGGTCGTAGAGAATCGTGGTGTTGACGGACTGCTTATCAACCAAGCTCGCCGTGACGTTCGTGCCGTCCAGTCCCAGTTGGACCGTGCTCGTATTGACCGCGGCTCCCGGCAAGTCCTCAAGGTCATACCCGAATCCCGTGGGACCGCCGCTGAAATTGGCGATGATCGGCGCGGTAGGCAGGGTCGTGGTGATCGAGATATTATCGAATTCGTGGACCTCATTGCCCCCGGTGGGGGCGGCGGGCGGGACAGCGGTGTCCGCGCTGGTCCGGGCGGCGAGGATCCAGCGTCCAGCCTGCGGGGTCCAGCCGGTGGGGAAGTTAGTAACCACCGGCGAGCCCTTCCAATAAATGGCCAACAGGCCGGCGTCATCCATCGTCATCGTGAAGTTCGCCCAGCAGAGGGCCGCTGCGCCGCTGCTGTTCGTCGGCCCGGTCTGGAGGGAGTAGATATTGGTGCAAGCGCCGTTGTATTCCTTCGGCCCGGTCGGCGGCAACGTCCAGCCCCCCAATGCAAATTGGACCTGGTTGTAGCGGACGTTGAAACCCAGGATGTCCGCGCCACCGTGGTCGAATGTCAGGGCATAGACACCCAGGCCCTGAATGCTGCCCCGTTCCGGCAAGTTCGGCACAGGGGTCGAGCTGAAATCGCTGGCCCAACCGGGACCCGCCACGCCGTTGGTGACCACTTCGGCCAGGTCCGGCACGAAGTTGATGCTCCAGCCTTCACCCGGCAGGAGGTCTGTGCCCGCGCCCACGCGCACGTCCATCGAGACCGTGAAGCCGCTAATGATCTGGCCGTTGTCGAAGTCCGGCAACAGGATGGCGCCCGACTGATTATCAACCGCATCCGTCAACTGCACATACCCTCCCGGATTGCCGCCCGCAGGCATCCAGGTGCCTCCCCCGCCGGGGCCGGAGGTTAGAGTGTAACCGTTGGTGGACGGGTCCCCCGTGAAGTCACAGAGGATCGTCCCCGCTCGGGCTCGACCTGGAGCCAGGCCCCCAAGTGCCAAAACCGCAACGACGGTGAGAATTGATCTTCGCATATCATCTTCCTTTGCTGGTTGTTAATCGGTCTTCGATTGCGCACTTTTGTGCTGCCATGCGCCTGCGCCGGCTCCGGCACACCATCCCGCTCCCCCGTGTGTGAGATCCGTAATCCATCACACGAGGGAACTCAGAGGGCCGCGAGGGGAACAAGCATGGGCGAGTCTGCCTGGAGCAGAGCCTCTTTGTCAAGCACTTTCACTCCTGGGCCGGCCTTTCCCGGTCAATGACCAGCACCGGAGGCGCCATCTTCGCGTCGCCTTTAAGGCGGACCCTCACCGTGTGACCGGGGCTTTCGAGCGGAACGCGGCTGGCATCGGCGGAGACTTGCATGACGCGCCCTTGTATCGCGGGCACGTCCACTTCCGCGCCCACCCGACCCCGCATCCCAACGGGGTTCGGAACTCATCGCGGTCTTGAGCAGGCAGCTCGGGCACAGGTTCTCAGGCGCGTCAGGCTGGATCGGGGCGCCGCAGTGGGGGCAAGTTGCTCGTTTTTCGTTCATGATCGGCTTTTGCGGCGCGCGGTAGGAATAATCCTCCAGGATCGCCCGTTTCAGGCGCGATACGGCATTCCTTTGACGCTCGGGGTCCATGCTAATGGTGATCGCTGGCCTCAAGAATGATCTTCTGGAGGCCTTCGGCGGTCTTGCGCCAGGTGAGCTGTTGGAGGTCTTTCGCCGCCCGGTCGCCAAATTCGCGCATTTTGTCCCTGTTCTGGTAAGCCCACTCCAGTTTATCGATCGCGTCGTCCAAGTCCGGCTCGGGCCAGACAGCCACCGGCACGCCCTCAGCGTCCCGGACGGTAGTCTCACCCTTGGTCCCGATAACCAGCGCGTTAGAGGCGTTGACAATGTCCGCATGGCCGGTCGTATCGACCGCCACCACTGGTTTGCCACAGGCCATGTATTCCATCAGCACCAGGTTCGTGCCGCCCTCACAACGATTGGGGAAGAGACCGACGTCCGTGTTCCAGTAGATCAGCGGCATGGCGAGGTTGGACTGCTGTGGGCAGCAAACGACCCGCTCCAGGTCGATTCCGCTGTCAGCCAGAATCCGATTAACAAGTTGGACCTGAGGACCCTTGGCCCTCGGAAACCGGATCAGCTTCGACTGGCTCATGGTTTCAAACTCGGCTGGCCAGGGGTTGTGCCAGGCGTTTACCAACATGACATCGGCGTGCCTGTCCTGGAGAACCTTATAGGCCCGGATCACGATGTCCTGGCCCTTCCGGAGTTCGAACTTGCCGCCTGAGAACACAACGAACTTGTCCATCAAAAGCCGCTTGCATTTTCCGTCGCAGCAGGGGTGGAAAAGGCGCGCATCCAGGCCCTGCGTCACAGTCGACACGCGCTCCAGTCCCGCTTCTGACAGGACTCGCGTACACCAGGTCGAGCCGGTCGCGACGCCATCGAAACACCGCCGGCCGTTGTCGATCCACTCCGGCCTGAGCAGGTTGTGTTCAAAAAACGTGTAGCCGATGTTCGTGCTGCCGCGGACGCCGGGCCGCCTTGGGAGAAGCCTTTTGTTCCCAATGCCCTGGAGCAGCGGCCCGCGGACGACCAACGAGCCGTCCGGCCTGGCGCACGCCTCCTCCTCCTCCCCACCGAGAAAGAGGCCTTGCAGGCAATGAAACTCAAGCGCGTCGCCAACCCCGTTGATATGGATCGGCTCGCCGACGAGCCGCAAAGGCTCCAGCAGCGACAGCTCCAGGGCGAGGTGCTTGCCGCACAAGCCCCACCCATAGTCGGAGCCCAGTGACATGCTGAGGTAGATCACGGCACACTACCTCCTCAGGAACTCCAACGCCGCCTTCATTACTGGGTCTGGGGAGCGGGCCATGGAATTAAAGCACCGTCGCCCCGCATTTGTCCTCCACATCGAGGACAACGGACTACCCAGGCCGTGAACCGTGAACTGTCGACCGTCAGATCCTGGCGACTGTTCATCGGCTACGGGCTGCAACAAGCTTCGAACCTTCGCCGATGAACCCCGCCCTCGGCCTGCCTCGCCCTCAAAGGGCCACGGAATATCGACGTCGGCCTCGACCCCTCTGCCCTCCAGGCAGGTCCCGTGGAAGTCGAGGTCCTGCCAACTCGGAACGAACAGAACGACGCCGTTGCCAAGGTCCACTGGCTTTGGGTTGCCCGAGGAGCCGGCGGTACGCTGGCCGATCAATTTACAGCCGAGGACTCGCCTCATCATCATAACGAAGGACTCGCAACTGCTGACCGTGCCCGGCCCGACCAGCACAGCGACACGGCCGCGGTAGCGCGGCCCGGCCCGGTTGGGCTTCACCCATCGCTCGAACGGGCCCGTCAGCTTGCCGGCGCGCATGGTCAGGTGTTTCGCGTAGCACACAGGGCCTGCGACACGCAGTCAGCAAGCGCGGGCTTGCTCCGCGAGTGGCGCTCAGTCCCGGCCCCGCGACCCGGAGCAGACTCGCCCGGCCTGCGGACTCCACCATCGCGAGGCATGGCCCTCCGAGACTTCACGCCCTAACCTCCCGGGGCCCTCTCTGGGCAGGCAGGCCAAGAACGCGCGCAAGCTTCGCCGCCGCGTGCTCCCAGGTCCACTCGGACCGCGCCACCGCCGAGGCGTCAGCCCCCATGGCCTTGGCCTCGTCGCGGTTCGCGTACACATGCCGCATCAAATGGACCAGGTGGTCGACGTTCGGCTCCACGTGAAAGCGGCGCACCGTGCCATCCTGCGCTCGCTCCGGCAGCGGCCTGGAGTGCTGCAACGTGTAGTTGTAGCGGGGCGACAGGTAGTCCGCCAGTCCGCTCCAAGGGGTCGCAATGACCGGCAGCCCGCACGCCATCGCCTCGAGAATGGTCATCGCGAAGCCTTCGGCCCGCAGGGGAAACACGTAACAATCGGCCCCAGTATAGACGCCGCCGCGCTTATTCAATCCCACGTCCGACTCAACCAGCAGAATCTCCGGCGCTTGCGCCCTGGCTTCCGCCTCCGCCACCAACGCCTCCAGCCGCCCGAAGGCCAACCGCCGCACTGGTGCGGGCCGAAACCATGGCAGGGCCACAAGTCGCCGCGCGGGTCCACAAGGACCACGCCGCGCCCCGCGCCGCAAGGAAACCTGGACGTCCGTTGCACGGCGTGCATGGCCTTGAGGCCCTTCTCGAACTCCTCGATGCCGAGCGGCTTCCCGTTGAGCTGCCCCTGGAGGTACAGCTCGGCCAGTTTTTCGTACTCGCTGCTCAACGCCGCAAAGTCTTCAGGCGCCCAGTTGCAGTTGACCGCCGCCTTGAAGGTCATGGATCGAAAGCCCAGCCCCGCGATGTACTTCGCGCTCTCGCAGAGGGCACGCACGGAGGTCGGCGAGAGAGTTGCCCGGGCCATGACGTCGGGCCGATAGGCCAATATCTTCGGCACGTTCTTTTCGACCACCGTGGAGCTTGGGTTTCCACCCAGAAAGGGCCGGTTGGCGTTTTGGACCTCGGGTATTCCATCGATGGAGCAATGGAACCCCATGCCGAACCTCCGCCAGAGGGCCATCATTTCGTCGGTGAGGTGGGTGCAATTGGTCGTGCAGCCGAAGTGCAGGTTTTTGCCGAGCTGCCGGGCGCGGCATTTGCCGTACGGCACGATCTTGCTGATCAGGTCGAACCGCAGCAGGGGCTCGCCACCCATCAGGTTCACCTTGAGTTCGCCCCTGAAGCTGCCGCTTGCCTCGAGCAGCCAGTCTATGGCGTTCTTGGCCGTAGCCTCGTCCATGTGAATGGGCTTCTTCTGCCACTTGAAGCAGTAAACGCAGGCCAGGTTGCACGCTTCGGTGACGTCGAGGTCCAGGTTGTGGACCGTCCGCTCCGCGGGCAGCCCTTGGAATATCCGCGACCAGGCGACCCTTGGGCATGGGGCGCAGGGCGCCGGGGAGGCATTGGCGCTTTCCGGGGCGGACGTGGCAAGTGGGGCGCTCATGGGTCAATAAGTCTGTAGGTGGAGTAATCTCCTGGGAAAAGCGATTTAACCGCAAAGAACCCAAACAACGCAGAGATGCGAAAGGTCCTTGTAATGTCCGCGTCCTTCGACGGATGACGCGGATGCTGTCCGTGAGTCCTTGTCTTTGTGCTCTTTGTGCTCTCTGCGGTTCATGAGCTTCCGTTTTTAACATTGTTGACCGGGGTGAAGTCAATGCCGTCGGGCCGCAGCTCAAGGCGTTCTCTCGGGCCGCCGTTCCGAGCTGCAGCCGCGGCCTCGGCGGAATCCCAGATCATCTGTGATGCTTCGGCAAGAGTGCGTGATGGGAAGGCGGATGCGGGGTAGCGTTCATCGCAA
>CAZZFF010000097.1:0-23853 GCA_964653485.1 uncultured Verrucomicrobiota bacterium
TTCTCCCCCGGCCCGGTCGAGGAATCTCCCGTGGGGGCCCAAACGCCATAGCCGAGAACGAGGTCAAGCTGCTTCCAGTGTCTGGACCAGTTGCTTGTAGCGAAGGCATCGCCAACGCCGAAGGTTCGATCGTCGAAGCTGCCGAGTCTGAGGCTCGTGTATTTAACCGGAACAGTGCCTTCCAGGCCGAGGTAGCCGCCCAACAACTGGTAATCGGAAATCCAAATCAGGCGAGGCACATTTGCATACACCAAGGCCCGCGTGTTCAGGCCCCCGATGGCGTTGCCTTTGGGGTCGTTCAACTGATCCGAATAATAGGCGATGTTATTGTCCCGCAGATATATTCCCGGGGCAGGCATGGAAGCGCCCTTGATGCCTTCAAGGCCCGGGCAGTAGTGGGCGGAAGGCTGGGCATGGCACACGAGTGGCAGCGCGAGCAGCGCCGCGCAGATCGACAGATACGTGGACTGGAGTTTCATGTTAGGCAGCTTTCAACGGAGGTTTCTTTCGTAATATTCGTCCATAACTCAGCGTTTCTTTTCCGCGGCCACTCCACCGAACTCTGTGGCTCGAGCGCCGGCATGAGATCGGGACGAGCCTGGCCAAGCGGCTTCGCCGAAACCCAAAACTCACGCCTCAGGATGAGAATCGGTATGAGGCACGAACTGTTGAGCTGGGAAAATCCCTACACTGCTGTAAGGAAACCTTGAGTTGGGAAGGAAGAAGGCGGAAGGCTAAGCGGTCATGACCATCGAGGACTTGGAAAAAGACGACCGCTTTAGATGGCGGCGATGCCTTCCCGGATGGCGAATCGGGTCAACTCGACGCTGCTGGCGCAACCCAGTTTGGACATCAGGCGGGAGCGGTAAACTTCGACGGACTTGGTGGCGACGTTCAATAGGACGGCCATTTCTTTGCTGCGTTTGCCCTGGGCGATCAACTGCAGAATCCGCTTTTCACGGTCGGAGAGAGGGGGGGTGGAACCAACCGGGGCAACAGGGTTCTCCCGGCAGTACCGGGCGATGGAAGCCGCCACTTCCGGCGAGAAGTAGCCCTTGCCCGCCATCACCGCACGGATGGCCCGCTCCAGCTCGTCGGGGGAGTTCTCCATGACCACATAAGCCGAGGCCCCGGCTTGGAGGGCGCCCAGGATGCGGGACGCATTGCAATCGCCGGAGAGGATGATGACTTTAACGCCAGGATAGCGGGCCAGAATGCGGCGCGTGCCCTCGATCCCATCGATTTCGGGCAGTTGACTGTCCATGATGACGATGTCGGGTGGGTTGGCGGCCATCTCTTCGAGGGCGGAAGGGCAGCCGCCGGCCTCGGCCAACGTCGCGTCCGGGTAAAGGGACTGGAGGAGCGAGCGCAGCCCGGCGCGAACCATCTTGTGATCATCGATGAGCAGCAGGCGGAGCCTCATGTCAACCCTTTTTCGTCAAGAAACTCCCGAACGATCCGACTGAGGGACTTGGGATCGTAGGGCTTGGCCAGGAACCTCATACCGGCGGGCAATCTCCCTTCGCGATCGAGCAAATCCGGAGAGTACCCGCTGGAAATGAGCACTTTCAAGCCCGGCTTGGATTGTCGCAGCCGTTGGGCCAACTCCAGGCCGGTGAACCCGCCGGGCATGACCATGTCGGTGAACACCAGGCTTACCTTGGCGCCCTGAGGCTCCCACATCCGGATCGCCTCCAGGCCGTCGCTGGCTTCGAGGATCTCGTAGCCAAAGAGGCGCAGCGTTTTTGTTACCATCATGCGCACCTGTTCGTCATCCTCGACGAGCAGGATGGTTTCCGCGCCGCCGCGGCACTTGACCTGGTCAGTTTGAACCTGCGCATCCACCGGCGGCTCGACCGCGGGCAGGAATACACGGAACGTCGTGCCTCGGCCAACGACCGACTCGACCTGGACCCAGCCGTGGTGTTGCTCAACGATGCCGTGGACAGTGGCCAAGCCCAGGCCAGTGCCTTTGCCGGGTTCTTTGGTGGTGAAAAACGGCTCGAAAATCCGCTTCAGGGTGGTCTCGTCCATGCCGCAACCGGTGTCGGTCACAGTAAGGCAGGCGAAACGACCGGGCCGCCCCTCGGGGTGTTGGCGGGCCTCCTCGGCCCCCAAGACCAGGTTTTGGACACTGAGATCGAGACGCCCGCCCCCGGACATGGCATCGCGGGCGTTGACACAGAGGTTCATCACGACCTGTTCGAGCATGCTGACGTCGGCTTCCACCCAGACCGGCTCCGGGCTTGGGCTGAAGGCCACATCAATGTCCTCACCCAGCAACCGCGTGAGCATCTTCAACACACCCTTGATCACCTCGTTGGAATCCAGTCGTTTGGTTTGCATGACCTGGCGCCGGCTGAACAGGAGCAGTTGGCGCGTCAGGTTGGCGGCGCGCTCTGTGCCGCGCTGCAGTTCCCGCAACGATGCCGCCAACTCCGGCTCCAGGTTCTGCTTTTGCTGCAGGAGTTGCAACTGGAGCAGGCCGGCGGCGAGAATGTTGTTGAAATCATGCGCAACGCCCCCGGCCAACTGACCGACGGCCTGCATTTTCTGGGCGTGCAGAAACTGTGCCTGAAGTTGTTTGCGGTTGGTGATGTCTTCCAGGCACACCAGAACTCTGGGCTGATCCTGGAGGCGCACGAAGGCCATCGAGGCCAAGACCTGAATCTGACGCCGGATGCCGTTCCGGTCGAGGGACAGCGTCGCTTCGACCTGGCGGCAGGGTTGGCGAGTCTCGAAGGTGTTGGCCACCGCCAGACGCAAGGAGCAGGTCTTGCACTGCGGTCCAAACCCGCATCCCCGGGGGTCGTCAAGGGCGCCGGCGCATCCGAGGATGTCCCCCGGATGTTGAGGTCCGGCCGATAATGGCCGGCCTTCTATGTAGAGAGCCATAGTCCGGTTCATCCGCTCGACATGGTGCTCGGGGTTGATGAGGCAGATCGGCAGGGGCGTGTTGTCGTAGATGGCCTCGAGCTCCGCCTCGCTGCGCTGGATGCTCTCTTGGACCCGCTTGTGCTCAGTGATGTCCCAGAAGATGGCTTGGACGCCGACCACTTGCCCCTCCGCATCCCGCACCGGTGACTTGACCACCTGCATGAACCGCCGACCCTTGCCGGTGATATTCTCCTCGACCAGGTCCAAATTCTGCCCCGTGTCCATCACGCGCTGGTCGTCGTCGTGATATTTTCGCGCCAATTCCGGCGGATAGACATCCGCATCGGTCTTGCCCATGAGTTGATCGGGGGAGAATCCGCTCATCCGGCAGAAGTTCTGATTGGAGAAGACAAACCGGCCCGCGCGGTCTTTTCGGAGAATGCACTGCGGGATATTCTCCACCAAAGATTGATAAAGGGCCTCGGAATCGCGCAGCGCCTTCTGGACCCGCTTCTGCGCCGCGATTTCCGAATTCAGGTCTTCGAGGAGGTCCAGTATGGAGGTTTTGCGCAGCTCCAGTTCTTCATTGGCCAGCCGCAAGTCCATCTCCGCGGCCTTGAATTTGGTGATGTCGCGGGCGATGCAGAAGACGAGCACCTGGTCCGGCACTTGAACCGGATAGCTGCGGATGTCCACCACGATCCGGCTGGCATCCTCAGCCCTCAGAGCCCACTCTTCAGGTCCGGTGGACCGGCCTTGCGCATTCCGCGCCAGAAGGGCTCGCGCCCTGGCCAGATCCGGCGGGTCGAGGATATCCAGTTGGAAGAGATTCTTCCCGATGATCTCGCCCTTTTGACACTTGAGCAGGGCCTCCGCGGCCCTGTTGGCATCAATAATGCCGCCGGATAGGTCAAGGAGGCAACAGGCGTCAGGCGCGTGCTCGAAAAGCATCCGCCATCGCTCCTCGGACTGCGTGGCGGCCTTTTCGCCTGTTTCGGCTGCCTTTTGCTCCGGCGATATTGCTTTTGTGCTGGTTGTCAAATTGTCCATCCGCCACGTTGCCTTCAACCGTCTGGGCGGTTTTCCGCAATGCAGTCTTCGTGCGATTTGAGCACCTGCACATGATGGATTGGACCGAGGGTGCGTGGCCATTATACCTTGGTATGATTGTGTTGGCCCGGCCTTGTGTTTTACGCTGATTCTCTCTATACCTTGTGGGGTACACGACTTGGGAACCCTATATATTGTGTTTAATGGCCAAATTAGTGAAGCAGTACCAGCCCGCATTCACACTCCGGAAAAAGGTGTGAGAAGACGGTAGCGGATGGGTAGGCAGGGTGTATATTGGTGTTGCAAGCCCGAAAACGAGACCAAGATTTGCAATCTTTGGCCATTGCCGACAAAATGCGGTCCTGGACACGGGTCATGAACACTTTTCTCTCGAGCGAAGCGTTTCTTCAACAGGCGATGCACACTGCGAAAGTTGGTCTCTGGGAATGGGACCTGAATAGCAACCTCGTCTTGTATTCTGCTGAATGGAAACGTCAGTTGGGGTATGCCGAGGATGAGCTTTCGAGCGAGTTCGAAGAGTGGGAGAGCCGCGTTCATCCGGATGACTTGCCACGCGTCAAAGAGAGACTCGGCGAGTATTTGCGAAGTCCATGGCCAGACTACGAGGAGCAGTTCAGGCTCCGGCACAAAGACGGTTCATGGCGGTGGATGCTGGCCCGGGCGGAGTTGGCCAGAGATGAACGGGGGCGACCGGTTCGGATGGTCGGCAGCCAACTCGACATTACCCGGCTCAAGCTAATCGAGATTGAATTGGGCCGAGTCAACCGGGCGCTCCGGCTCTTCAGCGGCTCCAATCTGACTCTGATTCAGTTGGCGGATGAGGCGGGTGTGTTGGAACGAGTTTGCCGGCTCGCGGTCGAGGTGGGCGGCTACCGGATGGCTTGGGTTGGATTGGCGGAGCAGGACGAGGGGAAGACGGTGCGTCCGGTGGCTCAAGCTGGATTCGGGGCGGGGTTGTTCAACTTCAACGGGATCACTTGGGCGGACGAACCTCGAGGCCAGGGGCCGGCCGGGACGGCGGTCCGAACGGGGCGGCCCTGCATCGCGCGCAACATCCCCTCTGATCCGGCGTTCGAGCCGTGGCGGGAGGCGGTAGTGGAGGCAGGATTTAAGTCGTCCATCGCACTGCCGCTCAGGAACGAGGCGCGGGTCTTTGGCAACCTGAGCATTTACGCCGCGGAAGTGGATGCTTTCAACTCCGCGGAGGCCAGGGTCCTGGAGGAGTTGGCGAGCGATCTGGCGGTCGGCCTCAATGTCATTCGCACGCGCGCCGAGCGCGATCTGGCCATTGAAGCGCTCGAGGAAAGCCAACACAAACTCGAGGAGGCGCAGCGGATTGCTCATGTCGGCCACTGGGAGTACGACTTGGGAACCAGCCTTTTTACCTGGTCGGGCGAGATGTACCGCATTTTTGGCCTGCCGCCGCAGGAACGCCGGCTGTCCGAACGGGAGTTCCTGGGGATGGTTCATCCGGAGGATCGCGCGAGAATCACCGAGGCGGTCGAAGCGGGGCTGCGCCATCTCCGTTTCCGCCGTCGGGAGGATTGGGCCGGAATCGCCCAAGCGCCCGGCGAGGCGGCGGGCAAACTCCTGCACTATACGTTGGAGTATAAGATCGTGCGCGCCGATGGGGAGGCGCGATTCGTGCATGGTGAGGGGAGTCTAATTCAAGGAAACTCCGGCCAACCGCTTCGGGCGTTCGGGATCCTGCAGGACATCACAGAGCGAAAATTGGCGGAGTGGACGGCAGAAGCATTGCGGGAGACGCAGACAGCGTTGGCCCGTGTAACACGCGCAACAACCGTGGGGCAATTGACGGCGTCCATTGCGCACGAGGTGAACCAACCGCTGGGTGCGGTCGTAACCAACGGCCACGCTTGTCTTCGCTGGCTCGCCGGAAAGTCGCCCAATTTGGGCGAGGCTCGGAAGGCCCTTCAACGGATCATCCGTGATGGGAATCGAGCGAGCGAGGTGGTTGCGCGGATTCGCTCTCTCCTGAGAAATGACAATCCAACGAGAACCCAATTCAGCCTGGGAGACATTATTGGAGAAATCGTCGCGATGACTGAAGCCGAGGTCCAACGACGCCAGGTGTCGTTGCAGATTCGATTGGAACCTAAGCTTCCGCAGGTCACCGGGGACCGCGTGCAGCTCCAGCAAGTCTTGCTGAACCTGGTGATGAACTCGCTGGAGGCGCTGGGCGAAGTGACGAAGGGGACGCGGCTCTTAACCATCGAGGCCGGCAGGGAATCATCCGGCGCCATTTCGGTCGCTGTGCAGGACACGGGGATCGGGATAGACCCGCAGCGAATCAAGGAGGTGTTCGAGCCGTTCCACACCACCAAACCGGGGGGGTTGGGCTTGGGGTTGTGGATTAGCCGGTCGATCATCGAAGCGCACGGAGGGCGATTGCAGGCCACTCCCAACGAAGGTCCGGGAGTCCGGCTTTCATTCACGCTGCCAGTGGACGGCCCGAAGGTCCCGTGAAACCAAACCCGCCGACAAGGGAAGGCGTTGTGTTCGTCGTCGACGACGATTCGGCGATGCGCGAGGCCCTGAGCAGCCTGATCCGGTCAGCCGGGGTTAGCGTGGAGGCCTTCGCGTCGGCCCGGGAGTATCTGGAGCACAAGCGGCCGGATTTGCCGGCATGCCTTGTGCTCGACGTCCGTATGCCGGGCATGAGCGGCCTGGAGCTGCAGCGCGAGCTGGCGGCCGCGGGGGCTCATCCTCCAATCATCTTCATCACGGCTCACGGCGACGTGCCGATGAGCGTTCAGGCGATGAAGGCGGGCGCGGTGGAGTTTCTGACCAAACCATTCCGGGACCAGGTGTTGCTCGATGCAATTCAGCACGCCATCGCTCGCGACCGCGTCGCGCTGAAGCAACGGAAGATCATCGCCGAACTGCGCGCGCGTTACGATTCGCTTAGCCCGCGCGAGCGGGAGGTGATGGAACTGATGGTCGCGGGGTTGCTCAGCAAGCAAATCGCCGCCGAGTTGGGCACCGCCATAATCACGATCAAGATTCAGCGCGCGGGTGTGATGAAGAAAATGAAAGCGCGCTCCCTCGCGGACCTGGTGCGGATGTCGGAGAAGCTGAGAACCGACGCCTCCGGCCTGTTCGCGCGCGGTTGAGGCTCGGTTGGCCGGGTGCATCCGCCGGCATTCCGTTTCGGCGAAATGAAATTCCTTGTGAGCTAAAGCCAATGTCCTAGGGTCTGTTATTCTCTGAAATAGCATTATGACACCATTACGGCGCTTAGCCCCATCCCGAACCCGCGGCTGGAAACTCCTCTGGACGCTTGGCCAGGCCCTCCTTGCCACGGCCCCATTATGGGCCGGGGTGGACCCGGTCTGGCAGAATCTCTCCAGCAAGCGCGGCGAGGTGCCCACGCCGCCCGGAGGTTCGACCCAGCAAACCGGCGCCGTCGTGGCCGATTTCGACGGCGACGGCCTTAACGATTTCATCCTTAGCTTCCGCCAAAAAGCGCCCGCCCTGGTGTGGTACCGCCGGACCGCCACAGGGTGGGACCCCTACGTGATCGAGAAGGAATACCTGACCATCGAGGCCGGCGGCGCGGTTTGTGATATTGATGGCGACGGCGACCTGGACGTAGTCTTTGGCGGCGACTGGCAGAGCGACGAGGTCTGGTGGTGGGAGAACCCGGCCCCTAACTTCGATCCGAAGGTGCCCTGGAAGCGGCATCTGATCAAGAAAGGCGGCAAGACCCAGCATCACGACCAGGTGTTTGGCGATTTCCTGGGCACCGGCAAGCCCCAGCTTGCTTTCTGGAACCAGGGCGCCAAGAAACTTTTCCTCGCCGAAATCCCGGAGAACCCCCGCACCGCGGAATCCTGGCCCCTAACCGAGATCGCCACGGTCGAGACCTCCCCATCGACGCCGTACACCGAGGGCATCTCCGCCTTCGACGTGGATGGGGACGGCAAAGTGGACCTGCTGGCTTACAACACCTGGTACAAACACATTGGCGGCAAGGTCTTCAAGCCGATCAAGGTGGCCAACGAAGGCGGGCTCATTTATGCCGGGTACTTCAAGCCGTCGAAGGTGGCCCAGATTGTCATCTCTCCCGGAGACGGGGCCGGCCCGTTGCGCTGGTATGAATGCACCGGCGATCCGGAGGACCCCAAGGCATGGGTTGGCCATAATCTGGTCGACCGCACGGTCATCCACGGCCATACGCTCCAACTGGGGGACATCAACCGCGACGGGCACCTGGACATCTTCGACGCCGAGATGGCCAAGTGGAGCGAGAACCAGCCCCAGCGGGACAACCCCGAAGCGACGGCCTGGGTCTTTTACGGCGATGGCCAGGGGCATTTCAGAAAAACGGAACTCATCGTCGGCCATGGCTGGCACGAGGGCCAGTTGGCCGATCTCGACGGGGACGGGGATCTCGACCTGCTTAACAAGCCGTACAACTGGGACACGCCAAGGGTGGATGTCTGGCTCAACAACGGCACGCGGAGGGGCGCCCACGGAGTCGGCACCAGCGCCAGCTTCAGCGGCCCTGTCGGCCTCCAGCTCTACAGTCTCCGGGACATCCTGAACCAGAACGTCGGCCTGGGTCTGCAATTCGCGCGCAATTTCGGATTCCGCGAGGTCGAGCTTGCGGGCACCTACGGGGCGCCTGCAGGCCAATTCCGCGCGATGCTCGAACGGTTCGCCCTCAAGCCGGTCTCCGCAATCGAGGATTACGGGATGTTCGCGGAGCACATTGACAAGGTCATCGAAGAGGCCAGGACGCTCGGTGTCCAGTTCATCGGCACGTCCGGAATTCCACGGCAGGGCACTCTTACCGAGGCGGAGGTCAAACAAGCCGCGGCGGTGTTCAACCGGGCGGGCGAGGCATTGGCCAAGGCGGGAATCCGGTTCTTCTACCACCCGCACGGTTTTGAGTTCGTGCCGCATGGGGAGGGCACCCTCTTCGACGTGCTCGCGTCCGAGACGGACCCAAGGTGGGTGACCTTCGAGATGGACATTTTTTGGGTGGTGCATCCGGGACAGGACCCGGTGAAGCTCCTGCGCAAGTACCCGAACCGCTGGGCGCTGATGCACGTCAAAGACATGCGGAAAGGAACCAAGACCGGTCTGGTCACCGGCAGCGAAGATGTCCGCAACGACGTGGCCATCGGTTCGGGCCAGATAGAAATCCCGGCTGCCCTGCGCGAGGCGGCGCGGGTTGGGGTGAAGCACTTTTTCATCGAGGACGAGTCCCCGGTTTCGGTCGAGCAGATTCCGCAGAGCCTGCGGTATCTGGAATCGTTGGCGTGGTGAGAAGTGGGAAGGATTGATTTATGCGTTTCGTCGATCTGTCCCACCCGCTGGTGGACCGCGCGCCGGCATTTCCCAACGATCCGAAAATGGCCCTGATCGAATTCGGGCGCATCGCGACCCACAACTACAACATCACCCAAGTCGTGATGGGAACGCACCAGGGCACCCATCTGGACGCCATGTTCCACTTCTTCGATAGCGGACGCACCGTGGACCAAATGCCCTTGGATTGGTTCTTCGGTCCGGCCCGGATGCTGCGCCTGCCCAAAGGGCCTAACGGTGAAATCACCCCGGAGGACCTGCGTCCGCACGAGGCCAGCCTCCAGCCGGGCGCTAGAATCATCCTCAACACCGGCTGGCACCGCCATTTTGGCGGCCAACGGTTTTTCGAGGACTTCCCTTCGCTGACGGTCGACGCCGCGCGTTATCTGGCTTCCCGGCGCATTCGGCTGCTGGGCATGGACATGCCGACGCCCGGCAAACAATGGCTCGAAATCCACCATGTCCTGCTGGCCAAGGAGGCCGAGATCGTGGTGGTGGAAGCCCTGGCAAACCTGGATGCGCTGCCCGATGAGTTCACCTTCGTCGGGTTTCCGCTGAACTTCAAAGGCAAGGATGGTTCGCCTATCCGGGCCGTTGGCGTTTGCGAGAATTGAGTCCATTGATGAGCCCGGACATTCAAAAACTCGAAATCGTGGCCCGGAGGCTGCGCAGGCAGATCATCCGGATGGTGGCCGCCGCCGGTTCGGGCCATTGCGGCGGGTCGCTGTCCGCCATCGACCTTCTCACTTATCTCTACTTCTGCGAGCTGCGAGTGCGCCCCGAGGAGCCGCAGTGGCCCGATCGCGACCGCTTCCTGCTGTCTAAGGGGCATTGCGCTCCGGCGCTATACGCCGTCCTGGCTGAGCGCGGCTTCTTCCCGGAACAGAAGCTCTGGACGCTGCGAGGCATCAACAGTTCGCTGCAAGGCCACCCCGACATGAGAAAAACCCCCGGGTTGGACATGACCACCGGCTCGCTGGGCCAGGGATTCTCCTGCGGGGTGGGGATGGCGTTGGCCGCCAAGATGGACCACAAGCCCTACAGGGTTTATGTCATGCTCGGAGACAGCGAACTCCAGACGGGGCTTCTGTGGGAAGCCGCGATGATGGCCCGCCAACATGGCCTGGATAACCTGATTGCCATCATTGACAACAACAAACTCCAGAGCGACGGGGTCACCGAAACGATCGTCGATGTCGAACCCATCGCCGAGAAGTGGCGCGCGTTCGGCTGGGAAACCCGGCGTATCAACGGCCATGATTTTCGCCAGATACAAGCCGCTCTGGCCGAAAGCAGGTCAGCGAATCAGCGCCCCAAGGTTATCATCGCGGATACGGTGAAAGGCAAAGGCGTGTCGTTCATGGAAGGGGTCGTAACCTGGCACAGCGGCGCCCCCAACGCGGAGCAGGTCCAAGCGGCGCTCAAAGAGTTAGGAGGCGACGTATGACCGAGGCCGTGCCGAACCGCGTCATCTATGGTCGAACCCTCGTCGAGTTGGGCCAGGGCAATCCCCGCATTGTCGTCTTGGATGCGGACGTGCCCAAATCGACCAACACCTCCCAGTTCCGCGAGGCCTTCCCGGACCGGTTCTTCAACTGTGGCGTCGCCGAACAGAACATGATCTGCATCGCGGCCGGGTTTGCGGCGAGCGGCAAGATCGCCTTCGCCAGCACGTTTGCCGTTTTTGCCAGCATGCGCGCCTGCGAACAGGTGCGGACTTCGGTTGCCTACCCGCGGCTGAACGTCAAGATCGTGGCGACGAACGCCGGCTTGGATAATGCCGGCGATGGGGTGACCCACCAGGGGATCGAGGACCTCGCCATCATGCGGAGCATACCCAACCTCACGGTGCTCTCGCCCTCCGACCCCGTCACGACCCGCAAAGCCGTCCTGGCGATAGCTCAACGGGAGGGCCCGGCCTACATGCGCCTGGGGCGGAATCCCAGCCCGGTATTGTACGAGGAAAACGTCGAGTTCGAAATCGGGAAGATGATTCCGTTGCGCAACGGCGACGATCTCGCCATCATCGCCACCGGCAACATGGTACACCAGGCCCTGATCGCCGCCGACTCTTTGGCCGGGCAGGGGATTCAGGCCCGCGTCCTGGATTGCCACACGATCAAGCCCGTCGATAAGGCGGCCATTCTCGACGCCGCCCGGACTACCAGGGGAATCATCACGGCCGAAGACCACAACGTCGTCGGGGGATTGGGCGGCGCCGTCTGCGAAGTCCTGTCGGAGCTTTGCCCCGCGCGGGTCAAGCGGGTCGGGCTCAAGGATTGTTTTGCCACCTCCGCCCGTGATTATCGGGAGCTGCTCGCTCATTTCCAAATGGATGCCGCGGCCATCCAAGCCGCCGCTTACGAACTATGCGGCTCGAAGAGTGCCCACATCCCGTCCCGCTCATCGGCGCGGCGCTCGACCCCATGAAAACCGAGACAAATCCGAGACACCTTCAACGGAAAGCCTGTCTGCTGCGCAGGCACATCATTCGCATGGTGGGTGTGGGCAAGACGGGGCATATCGGCGGCAGTTGTTCCTGCGCCGACATCGTGGCGGCCCTTTATTTCAGCGTGATGAATATCGACCCTGCCCAGCCGGACGACCCGGCCCGGGACCGATTCATCTTGAGCAAAGGCCACGCCGCGCTGGTGCTCTATGCCGCTCTGGCAGAACGCGGGTTCTTTCCGATCGGAGAACTCGATCGGGTCAAACAGGCCGGAGCAATGCTCCAGGGACACCCGGATCGGCTGCGGACCCCCGGCGTGGAGGCCAACACGGGCTCCCTGGGCCAGGGCCTCTCCCTCGCCAATGGCATGGCCTTGGCCGCCAAACTCGACGCGAGCAACCATCGGGTCTATGTAATCCTTGGCGACGGCGAGATTAACGAAGGCCAGGTCTGGGAGGCCGCCATGTTCGGCGCGTTCCATGGGTTGGACAACCTCACGGCAACGTTGGACCGCAACGGGCTCCAGGCCATGGGTCCCACCAAGACGCGCCTCGACACAGGGCCGCTGCGCGACAAATGGCTGGCCTTTGGCTGGCACGTAGTCGAGATCGACGGCCACGACATGGCGCAAATCCTGGACGCATTCGCCCAGGCCAAGGCGCATCACGGCAGCCCGACGCTCATTCTGGCCAATACCGTGAAAGGCAAAGGCCTTTCTTTTGCCGAGAACAATCCCGGTTTTCACAACGGGATGATGACCCAGGAGCAGTACGACCTTGCCGGGCGTGAATTGGATGCGGCCCTGGCCGCCCTCGACGATCCAACATGAACCGCATCATCACCACCAAGAGTCACAACCCGCGAGTCGCCTACGGCGAAGCGTTGCTCGACCTCGCGGCGCAAAACCCCAAGGTCGTCGCCCTGGATGCGGACCTGTGCAAATCAACCATGAGCTTCCTGGTTGAGGCCAAGTACCCGGAGCGGTTCTTTGAAATGGGCATCGCGGAGCAAAACATGGCCGCCACCGCCGCCGGCCTGGCCTTGGGCGGTAAGATACCCTTCATCCACTCGTTCGCTGTTTTCGTCTGCGGCCGGGCGTACGACCAGATTCGGCAGGCGATCTGCACCGCGCGCCTGAACGTGAAGATCGTCGGGTCCAGCGCCGGGCTGTCGGATTTCGGGGATGGAGCCACGCACCAGAGCGTCGAGGATGTGGCGCTGATGCGCGTCTTGCCGCGCATGACGGTGCTCTCGCCCTGCGATGCCTTCGAGGTCAAGAAAGCGGTTTGGGCCATGGCGGAGCTCGAGGGGCCGGTCTATTTGCGCTTGAGCCGCAACGACATGCCTCCGTTGACCCAGGCCGAGACGCCCTTCGAAGTCGGGAAAATCCAACAGATGCGGGCCGGAACAACCCTCGCGATCTTTGCGACCGGAACCATGGTCGCGATCGCCCTGGAGGCCGCCCGCAAACTCGAGGAACTCGACCTCTCCGCCAAGGTCATTAACGTGGCCACCCTCAAGCCTCTGGACGAGGCGGGTGTCCGGCGCGAGAGCAAGGGAATGCAAGGGGTGCTCACGGTCGAGGAACACAGCGTCATTGGCGGCTTGGGAAGCGCCGTCCTCGAGGCCCTTGCCTCGAGCCGGATTCCCGTCCAGCGGGTTGGGATACAGGACAAATTCGGGATGTCCGCAATGAGCCACGGCGAGCTGCTCGAATACTTCGGCCTGACGCCGGGCCGAGTCGTTGCCGCCGCCCAAAGTCTGCTGCGGGACGGCGGCGCATCGTGACGCCTTCGTCCCTGGTCTGATTTGAGAAATTAGAATGATGAAAAGTAAAATTGGGTTTATCGGCTTGGGGATCATGGGCAAGCCCATGTCTAAGAACCTGCTCAAGGCAGGCTACCCGCTCGTTGTTCACGATGTGAACCGCAGAGCGGTCGAGGAATTGGCCGCCGCCGGGGCGGAAGCGGCATCGAGCTCGAAGGAGGTGGCCGGCAAAAGCCGCCTCATCATCACCATGCTGCCGAACTCGCCCGAAGTGCGCGAGGTCCTCATCGGCCCCGGGGGTGTGATCGAGGGCGCCACTCCCGGCAGCACGGTCATCGATATGAGTTCCATCTCGCCGGCGGTGGCGCGGGAGATGGGCCAGATTCTGTCGGGAAAGGGCCTCAAGTTCCTCGATGCTCCGGTCAGCGGGGGCGAGCCCGGCGCCATCAACGGCACCCTGTCGATCATGGCCGGCGGCTCCGAGCAAGTGTTTAACGAGTGCAAGGACTTGCTTCTGGTCATGGGCAAATCGGCCGTCCGGGTGGGAGACGTTGGCAGCGGGAATGTGACAAAGCTGGCCAATCAAATCATGGTCGCCCTGCACATCGCGGCGATGTCGGAGGCCTTCGTGTTGGGCGCCAAAGCCGGAGTGGAGCCGGCCCTGATCTTCAATGCCATCCGCGGTGGCCTGGCCGGCAGCAACGTCATGGAGGCCAAGGCGCTGCGAGTGCTGGACGGCAACTTTGAACCCGGCTTCAAGATCGATCTGCACCTCAAAGACCTCGCAAACGCCCTGGACGCGGGACGCCAGATGGGCGTCCCGTTGTTCCTCACCGCGCAGGTCTTCGAAATCTTGAAAAGCTTGAAAGTCGAGGGTCTCGGGCAAAAAGACCACTCGGCCATTCTCAAGTTTTACGAAAAACTGGCCGGCATCGAGGTCGGCCATAGACTCGTCCCCTCGGTGACACCATGAAGGCGCTTGTCAAATTCGCAAAAGGTCCCGGCAACGTCGAAATTCGCGAGGTGCAAGAACCTCAATGCGGCGTCGATCAGGTCAAACTTCAAGTCGCCTGGTGCGGCATCTGCGGCACCGACTTGCATGTTTACCACGACCGCTTCCGCAGTTTCCCACCGGTGATTCTCGGGCACGAGACAGCCGGCACGATCGTCGAGGTTGGCAAGAATGTGCGCGGCCTGGCCCTGGGGGAACGGTTCTGCGTTCTCGGGGCCTCGGCGGTCACATGCGGCCGCTGCCTCTACTGCCGCCAGGGCCAATTCATGTTCTGCCAGGAGCGGCGTGGCATGGGCCACGGGGTCAATGGCGCCTTCACTCGCTTTATCGTGGTTCGCCCCGACCAGCTTTTCCGGCTCCCGTCCAATCTGGGACTCGATGAGGGGGCGGTTTGCGAACCGTTTGCCGCCGCGGTCCACGCCGTGTGCGATCTCACCCCGTTGCGGGCCGGCGACGTGGCCCTCATATCAGGCCCGGGTCCCATCGGGCTATTGTGCCTGAAGCTCCTCGCGGCCGAAGGGATCAAAACTATCGTGGCGGGAACGGACGCGGACCGGTCCCGGCTCGAGTTGGCCACCGGGATTGGCGCCTGCGCGGTGGTTGACGTGAGCCGGCAGGACCTCCTGGAGGTTGTGCGGGCGCAAACCGAGGGCCTGGGCGCCGACGTCGTGCTGGAATGCGCCGGCGCCGCGGCGTCGGTCAAGGGTTGCCTTGAGGCCATTCGCCCGCTCGGGCACTACACGCAGGTCGGCCACTTTGGCAAAGACGTGACCGTCCCCCTAGACCACCTCGCGTTCAAGCAAATCCGTGTCGCGGGTTCTGTGGGCTACACCGTGGCGACCTGGATGCGGATGTTGAAGATTCTCGAACAGGGCAAGGTCCGCTTGGGGGACCTCATCACTCACAAACTGGCGCTGGACGATTGGAAAACGGGCTTCGCCGCGTGCGAAGGCAAGTCCGCCTTGAAGGTCCTGCTCCAACCCTAGCACCCTATGCGCCTCAAAGAGAAAATCGTTCTAATCACCGGCGCCAGCAAAGGTATCGGGAGCGCCCTCGCCGTGGGAATGGCGCGGGAAGGCGCCGACCTGATCCTGAACTATAAGTCCGACCGGGAAGGGGCCGAAGCTGTGGCCGGGCAAATCCGCCAACTGGGCCGGCGCGCCCTGGTGGTGAGGGCCGACATTGCCAAGGTCGCCCAGATTCGCCAAATGTTCGAGAGGGCGCGGAAGGCCTTCCCCAGGCTCGATGTCTTGGTCAACAACGCCGGCATCACCGGTTGGTCGGAGTTGTTCGAGACCACCGAGGCGAAATGGGATGTCGTGATGGACACCAACCTGAAGGGCACGTTCTTCTGCTCGCTGGCCGCGGCTCGCTGGATGAAAGAGACCGGCGGCGGGAGCATCGTCAATATCTCGACGAACTGCGCCGCGCTGGGCGTGAAGAACCTCGTCGCCTACGCTGCCAGCAAGGCTGGAATCCATGGTCTGACCAAACAACTTGCGGTCGAATTGGCTCCCCTCAGGATTCGCGTCAACACCTTCGCCCCCGGTCCGACCCAGGTCGAGCGCAACCTCAAGGACGACCCCGGCTACGATCGCAGTTGGGGGAGCATGGTGCCCATGAACCGCACCGCGATGCCCGATGAAATGGTCGGCCCGGCGGTGTTCCTGGCCTCCGAGGAGTCCAGCTTCATGACAGGCCAGGTGTTCTTCGTGGACGGCGGCTGGACCGTGCAAGGGAAGATCCCCGTTCAGAACATGGACCAAGCAATGCGAAGGAACAAGTGAGAGGAACACGCGCGCCCGCCCAGGACATCCCGTCAGCATTATGAAACCGATTCGTTATGGCATCGTTGGCGTGGGCTTTGTCGGCCCGCATCATGTGGAAGCGGTTCGCCGCCTCGGCTTCGTCGACATCGTGGCAGTGGCCGACGCCAGCCTGGAAATCGCCCGCCGGAAAGCCGACCAACTTCGCGTGCCCCGGGCCTACGCGAGTTTCCAAGAATTAGTGGCCGACCCGGAAATCGACGTCGTCGATATCGCCACCCCCACGTGGCTGCACCATCCTGTGGCCATGGCGGCCATCGCCAAGGGCAAGCACGTCATCGTCGATAAGCCCATGGCGGTCACTTCGGCGCAGGCGCGCGAGATGCGCGATGCCGCCCTCGCCGCGGGCGTGGTCAACGCGGTGACGTTCAATTACCGGTATCACCCCATGGTCCAACAAGCGCGCGTGATGATCGCGCGGGGTGACATCGGCGCCGTCCGCTTTATTCACGGCCAATACCTGCAGGAGTGGCTGCTCTATGAGACCGATTTTTCCTGGCGCCTTGAACCGGACAAGGCGGGCGCTGCCTGCGTCATCGGCGATGCGGGCGCGCACTGGTTTGACCTCGCCCAGCACCTGACCGGGCAGCGTATCGCCAGCGTCCTCGCCGACCTCCACACCGCGATCAAAGTGCGCAAGAAGCCCCTGGGCCAGTGGCGCGAGGCCTTCTCGGCGGACACCGGCGGCAAGACGGAGGATTTTCCGGTTCGCGTCGACGACCTGAGCAACCTCCTGGTCCGTTTCGACAATGGCGCGGTGGGCAATTTCTTCGCCAGCCAGGTCTGCGCGGGGCACAAGAACGATCTCCGCATCGAAATCAACGGCTCCAAGGAGTCAATTGCCTGGGTTCAGGAGCGGCCGGAGGAGTTGTGGCTCGGCCGTCGCGGCGCGCCCAACTGCACCTTGTTAAAGGAGCCGGAGACATTGGCCCCTGAAGCCCGCCAATATGCCGCACTGCCGGGCGGCCACGGCGAGGGCTGGCCGGATGCCTTCAAGAACCTGATGCGCAACGTGCTCACATTCATCGCCGAGGGGCGCGACCCCGCCACGGCGGACGGAGTCCAATTCGCCAGGTTCGAGGAAGGCTACCGTGTGGCTTGCATTGTGGATGCAATCCTCAAGAGCCAGCGGGCCGGGAGCCGGTGGGTGGATGTGGATTACGAAACCAAGACATAGAACCGGGGGAAAATCGCCATGAAACTTGGAGTCTTCACCGTTTTGTTCGGCAAGTTGCCCTTTGAAGCGATGCTGCGGAAGGTGGCGGGCTTCGGGCTGGACTGCGTTGAACTTGGCACCGGGGCCTATCCGGGCAGCGCCCATTGCGACGTTGAGAGGCTGCTGGAAAGCAAGAGCGCGGCTCGGGAGTACCTGAAGCGAATCCGGGATGCCGGCCTGTTCATCAGCGCGTTGTCCTGTCCGGGCAATCCCATTCATCCAGACAAGAAGATCGCGCGCCAACACCATGAGGCCTTCGAGCGGACGGTTCGCCTGGCGCGCCAGTTGGAGGTGCCGGTCATCAACGTCCTGTCAGGGTGCCCGGGTGATTCGCCCAGAGCAAAGTGTCCCAATTGGATTACGTGTGCCTGGCCGCCCGAGTATCCGGAATGCCTGGAATGGCAATGGAGCCAGGTCGTCGTCCCCTACTGGAAGGCGGCGGCGGCATTCGCCAATCGCCATGGGATCAAGAGAATCGCCGTCGAGATGCACCCGGGCTTTGTGGTCTATAACCCCGAAACGGCCCTCGAACTGCGCGAACGGGTCGGCGACACGATCGGGGTCAATCTGGACCCCAGCCATCTGTTCTGGCTCGGAGTGGACATCCCCACCGCCATCCGCGCTTTCGGGCCGGCGGTCTTTCATCTCCACGCCAAGGACACCTTCGTTGACCGTCAGAATGTCGCCCGAAACGGGTGTCTGGACGGCAAGCCGTACGGGCAGATCGCACGGCGCGCGTGGACGTTCCGCAGCGTGGGCTGGGGACACGACCTCGCCTGCTGGCGCGAAATAACCAGCGCCCTCCGGTTGGTCGGCTACGATTATGTGCTGAGCATCGAACACGAAGACGCCCTGGCCTCCGTGGACGAGGGCTTGCGGCATGCCGTCGAGACCCTGCGCGCCGCAACGCTCAGAGAGCCGGCCGCCGAAATGTGGTGGGCTTAATCCCCTGGAAGATGAAGAATCTCACCGCAGTCGTCGCCCTCTTGGCCGTGTTCACCCTGGCTATTTGTTTCATTCTCATTGGCGCCATCTCCGAGGAGATCAAAGGCCGCCTTGGAATCGACAACTCCCAGGTGGGCAGCCTGGCTTCGGCCTTGTTCTTCACGAGTCTGATCGTCCAGTTGTTTGTGGGACCTCTGGTGGACAAGCTGGGACACAAGGCGCTGGCGCTGGCGGGGTTTGCGGCCACAAGCGCCGCCATCTTCCTGCTCGCCTTCGCAGCCAGCTTCCAGACCGCCCTTATGGCCTGCAGCCTGCTGGGTCTGGGCGCGATGTGCGCCAACACGGTCGGCAACACTCTGATCCCCATCGTGCTGTTCGGGGGGAAGGAGCCCGCTCGAGCCAGCAACTTCGGCAACGGGTTCGTCGGCCTTGCGTTCGTGCTGACGCCGCTGGCGCTGGCCTATTTGATCCAGAGCCTCAAGGTCCAGTACACCGTCGCCCTGTCTTCGATCGCCGTTCTCGTCCTCCTGTTCGGGGTCCTGGCGCTGTTTGCGACGTACCCGAATGTGTCCACCGGCTACAATTTCTCCCGGGCGGTTCGACTCCTGGGTGAACCGCCCGTGCTGGCCGCCGCCCTGGCGCTGCTGTGTTACATCGCCCTCGAAATCTCCATGAACACCTGGATCAAACCGCTGATGACCGAGCTCTACGGCGGAGCCCAAAGCCCGAATGCGGCCAAATACGCGACCTGGGTCCTGAGCTTGTTCGGATTGGCCATGGCGATTGGGCGCTTCGGGACCTCGATGGTCAGGAACCTCACCGCCGTCGGGACGCGGCTCATCGGGGCAATGGCCCTGGTGACCGTCGCGGCTATCCTCGCTCTGGTGTTCACCCACAGCCCCGCTTGGGCGATCATCGCGGTCCTGGTTGTCGGCCTTGCGCTGGCCCCGATCTTCCCGACCATCGTCGGCGTGACGTTCTCCCAATATGAACCCGGCCTTTACGGCAGCATCTTCGGCATCATCTTCGCCATCGGCCTGATCGGCCCCACGACCGTCCCCAAGCTCATCGGCAATTTGAGCGTTGGCGGCACAGTGCAACGGAGCCTGCCGATCGCGGCGGTCATCGCTGGTGTCTTGTGCGCGCTCTCATTGCTCATGCGCAAAGTGGCTCGAAAGAAGCCAAAGCCGGCCGCGGCCCAACCGGAGAACGAAGCGGCAGAGGTCCGTTGAATCCCGGCTGAAGGCACAGTGCGGCGGGATTGCCTCCGACCGGCGGAGAAGGTATCTTCACCGTCGCATGACAGCCTTTGGGTGTGACCCATCCGTTGTATCCATCCGTTGCCTGGTGGCCGAGCCGGGCGCGATTTACGACTGGCATCAGCACGCCTTCGAGGAGTTCACCCTCGTCACCGACGATGACGCCCTCATCGGTTATGCCGGAGAGAAGCATTTGCTGAAGCCCAACACCCTCTGCATGTATCGCCGCGCGGAGCGCCATGGCGGGTGGTCTCCTCCCGGCCACGCCCACCGGTCCTGGGTGCTTCACTTCTCGGCGAGCGACGCTCTTTACGAGCGGGTGGATCAGCTAACACTCCCCGACCCCCGGCAACGAATCTGGCGCCTCTCCGCGGACCAGGCCAGGGACTTCCGATGGTTCTTCATGCGCATCCTCAATGAGCGCACCAAGCGCCAGGAGCAGAGCTTCGCCGCCGAATCCGCCTGGCTTCACCTCCTGCTCATCCTGGTCCATCGTTGGGCCAAGGGCGAAACCAACGGCAGTTTGATGCCCCCGGAAATCCCGCCGGACCTCGAGCGCCTCTGGCAGTTGGTGAACTTTTCCGTCGGCACGCCCGGGGAGTTCCTCAAGCAGATTCACTCCATCCCGAACTATGACTCGCTCCGCCACTCGTTTCGGAAGGCCTTTGGCTCTTCGCCCCGCGAGATGATGCAGAGTTTGCGCATCCAACAGGCAAAGAGCCTGCTGCTTGAAACCACGTTGAGCATCAAAGAGGTCTCGCTCCGGGTCGGCTACTTCCGGCAACACGAGTTCACTCGCGCTTTCCACCAGCAGGTCGGCGTGGCCCCGAGGGCCTGGCGGGCGGACCCGCTCCGGTCCACCGTGAGTCTCTGAGCCGCGCCGGGCTTCCGTGGGTGCGAAATGAATTTCCGCCCGCGCTAAATACTTCTTTTTGAATTCCGCTATGCTTATGGCCGTAGCATGAAATCCTAGTCCAACCAAGAACAACCCTCCGAGTCACTCGTCCCCAATGAAAACCACGAATATAGCTTTGGCCCTTGCACTGGGCCTAATGGGCGCCTGCGCCGCGCGCAGCGCCCGCGCCCAAATCGTCTCCGACGATTTCGATAAGCCCACCCTTAACACCAAGCTCTGGACTTGGTTCGATCCGCAAGGCGATGATAGCTACTCGATCAACGGGTATGGAACCAGCGACGTAGTCCTGTCCCTGAACGTGAGCGCGAACGAAAACCACGACGCCTGGGTGCCTCCCAATCAGTTCAACGTCGCGGGAATATTGCAAAACGCCCCCGACCAGGACTTTGAGGTGACGGCCAAATTCGAGACGATCCCAGGAGCGGACGCCGGCGAGTACGGGTTCCTGGTCTATGATCCCACCGGAACCAATTTCCTTCGCTTCAATGTCCAGGGGGACGCTCAAACCGGGCTTCTCGCCTACCTCCTCATCATCCAGGGCGGGAACGGCAACACGATGGCCGGCGGCACTTGGGGGCTCGGCGTCAGCAGCCTGGTCCCGCCCTCCGACGGCACCGATAACGGGACGGCTTACATGAGGCTCAAACGGCAGGGCAACCAGTGGACCTATCTTCTCTCCGCCGATGGCATCAGTTGGGAGACCGTCTATCAGCCCGTCACTCAGGCTTGGACAGTGGCCCAGGTCGGCCCGTTTGTTGGCGGCCAGGGGATCACCTACGCCCTCGATTATTTCTTCAACGACGCCTCGCCGATCCTGAACGAAGACGGCCAGGCCGCCCTTCCCACGGTGGTCCTCACCGCCCCCGCGGACGCGACCACATTTGCCGCGCCGACGAACGTCGTCTTCACCGCGGCCGTTACGGACAGCGACAGCACCGTGACCAACGTCGCGTTCTATGCCAACGGCGGCCTCATCGGCAACGCAACCGCCAGCCCGTTTAGCATCACGTGGACCAACCCAGGCGTCGGTCTCTATGCCGTCACCGCCCAGGCCACCGATAAACTGCTCGCCGCAGGGTCTTCCCTCCCGATCACAGTTCTTGTGAGCGGACCGGGCACACAGCCGATTTCGGATGACTTCAACAAGCCCGCGCTCAACACCGCTTTGTGGACCACGGTGGACCCGCAATCGGACGGGGTTTTCCGGACCGTTGGCGCTGGTTCAGGCAACGCCGATCTGGAGATCGTCGTCGCCGCCGGAGCCAACCATGATCCCTGGCTTCCAAACCTGGGGTTGAGCGTCATCCAGCCGGCACCCGACACGAATTTCGAAATATCAGCCAAATTTGATACCCTGCCCAACACCGAGAGCCAGGAGGAGGGGCTGATCGTTGAGGACAGCTTTGGTGACTTCTTGAGATTCGACGTCCTGGACGATGGCTCTTCGCCACTCAAAGCGTTCGTAGGCGCCATCATCAACGGCGCCGCCAACCAGGTGTCCCGCACCCCAATCTCAGACGTGTCGTCCCCCATCCTCGGCAACATCGGGACGGTGTACCTTCGAGTCAGACGGCTCGAGGACCGCTGGACCTACAGCACTTCGCCCGACGGAGTGATCTGGACGGTGCAGTCCTCGTTCGTGCAGACGCTGCCTGTGTCCGCGGTGGGCCTGCTCGCCGGCAATGACGACCCCACGGGCAACAGCAACCCTCCCGCCTTCCCCGTGCTGGTGGATTACTTCTTTAACGACCTCGCCCCGATCGCCCTGGAGGACGGCCAGGGCCCGAACGTGCCTCCCACCGTTGCGATGACCGGTCCTGTCGGCGGCACGCTCTTTACGGCCCCGGCCTCGGTTACCCTCACGGCCACCGCCGCCGATAGTGACGGGTCTGTGGCCAAAGTCGATTTTTACTCCGGCACCAATGTTGTCGGCACCGCCACCAACCAGCCCTACAGCTTCGCATGGAACCTCACGAAGACCGGCATCTATACCGTAACCGCCGCCGCCACGGATAACCGTGGAGCGATCACGATCGCTACCAATCCGATCACATTCCTGGTGGGCGGGTCAGGCCTGCTCCCTGTGTCCGATGACTTCAACCGCCCCGTCCTCAACACAAATCTCTGGACCTGGATCAACCCGCTCGGGGATTGCACGAATTACATTAGCGGCTACGGGAGCACGGATGTGGTCCTCGTCGTGAACTGTCCCCCCAGCGCCAGCGGTCACGATCCATGGACGGACAACACTGCCGCCCAGATCATGCAGAACACTCCAGACCAGGACTTCGAGGTCACCGCGAAATTCGAGTCGATCCCCGCCCAACTGAATCAGGAAGAAGGCATCCTGGTTGTGGACCCCACAGGACTCAATTTTCTTCGATTCAACATCCAGGTCCAACCCGCGGGCGGCCCGCTCATCGCCTTCATGCTCATAATCAACAATGGCGCCGGCAGCAGCTACTACCCCAATTGGCAAATCCCCATCACCAGCCTCGCAATCCCCGCTAACGGAAGCAACAACGGCACCGCCTTCCTGAAGCTCAGGCGGCAGGGCGATACCTGGACGTTTTTCATCTCCCCGGACGGTGTGGCCTGGGAAACCGTCTATCAACCCATGCAACAGCCGTGGACTGTGGCCCAGGTTGGCCTCTATGTGGGCGATGGCGGCACCGGCTACACCGCGGCCATAGATTATTTCTTCAACGACCTCGCGCCCATCGTCGATGAAGACGGCCAGGCCCCGATACCTCCGACCCGCCCCACCCTGACTCTCACCCGCTCGGCCAACAACATCGTCCTCTCGTGGCCCACCTCGGCGGTCGGCTACGGCCTCGTCTATGCGGCCCGCTTGAGCGGTTCGATTTCCTGGTCGCCCGAACCCACCCCCATCGTAGTCGTCGGCGGGCAAAACACGGTGACGGTTCCGGCCGCCAACGGAGCGAGGTTCTACCGGCTGACGAAATGAGGTGACCAGCCTTGAGCCGGCCTTGGCGATGCCTTCTCTTGTCCGAGTTGGGTTGAGCGGGGTCGGGCTAAGGCGTCACGAAAAAATCACATGAACAATTATGGCGCAGGAGTTTTGGCCGCTGGCAAGGCGCGAACGAGGCGCATATCCAACGCGATCTGCAACGAGCGAGCAACGCCGCCAGCGGCCAAAGGAACCAGCCAGAATTGT
>CAZZFF010000098.1:0-23352 GCA_964653485.1 uncultured Verrucomicrobiota bacterium
ACCACCAGTGGCTCTCCTTGTGGAATTAGCCTCACCCACCTTTAACCATACCCCGGCTGGAGGGACGAGAAGATTTCTTCTTGAAGTGGGCCGGGCCTTGCGGCACATTGGCCGCGCCAGGGCCCATGGAATGTGGACTTACGAACCCCGCCAGGGCCGGAAGGCAGCAACGGCAGTTTGCTCCGCGTCTGCCGTGGTCACCCTGGCATTTGATTCAATGCGATGTCCTATCAAGTCATAGCCCGAAAGTATCGCCCGCAACGGTTCAGCGGCGTGGTGGGACAGGAACACGTGACGCAGACCCTGGCCCACGCCATCGAACAGAACCGGATAGCCCACGCCTACCTGTTTTGCGGGCCGCGCGGCACGGGCAAGACCACCATCGCCCGCATCTTCGCCAAGTGCCTCAACGCCACCGGCGGGCCGAAGGTCGATTTCGACGAGCAAGACCCGCGCTGCCGGGAAATCACCGAAGGCCGCTCCCTGGATGTGCTCGAAATCGATGCCGCCAGCAACCGCGGCATCGATGAAATCCGCGGCCTGCGTGAGACGGTCAAATACGCCCCGGCCTCCTCGAAGTTCAAGGTCTATATCATCGATGAAGTCCACATGCTCACCAAGGAGGCCTTCAACGCCCTGCTCAAGACCCTGGAAGAGCCCCCCGAACATGCGAAGTTCATGTTCGCCACCACCGAGCCGGAGAAGGTGTTGCCCACGATCCTTTCGCGCTGCCAGCGGTTTGACCTGCGGCGCATCCCGGCGGCCCTGATCGTGAAGCACCTCGAAGAGATCGCCCGGCTCGAAAAGGTCCAGGTCGAGCCGGCGGCCCTTTACGCCATGGCGCGCGGCGCCGAAGGCGGAATGCGCGACGCCGAATCCGCCCTCGACCAGCTCATCAGCTTCTGCGGCAGCAAAATCGAAGAGGCGGACGTGCTTTCGATGTTCGGCCTGACGGCCCAAACACAGCTCCTGGAACTCTCGGGCGCGATCCTGGCGGGCCAGGTCGAAGGGGCGCTCCGCTTGCTAAACGACCTCGCCGGTCACGGCAAAGACCTGGGCCGGCTGCTGGCGGACCTCCTGAACCATTTCCGCAATGTCCTCATCTTCCAGGTCTCGCGCGGGGACCTGAAGTTGCTTGAGGTCGCCGAGGCCGAGGCCGCCCTCTTGGCCGAGCAGGCCAAACTCGTCACCACCGAAGGCCTCACCCGCATCCTCGAGGTGTTCGGCGATGCCGACCTGCGGCTGCGTGACACAACCTCCAAGAAGATACTGGTCGAGGTCGCCTTGCTCAAGGCCATCGAGGCCCGCGACGCCGTCAGTCTCGATACCGTGCTCAAACGACTCGAGGACTTGCGCGCCGAATCCGGAGGGGGCCAGGTCGTCAGCCTCCCGGCGCCCGCGCCCGCGCCCGGCCCGGGACCGTTCCGAGCCGAGACCGCTGCCTCACCGCCCCGGCCTGCGGCCGCCTATCCCCTCGCGAGTGCCTCCGAGCCGGCGCCGATGCTGTCGGAGGCCGCAGGCGCACCGGGAGCCCCGGACGCGGTGCCCACAGACGATCTCACCCAACTCTGGGCCAGGCTCACCGACCGCGTCGGCCAGACCAGTCCGTTCACGCGGACTTACCTGCTCCAGGCGCGCCCCGTGTCCTTTGACAAAAGCCTGTTCACCATTGGCTACAACCCGGAGTTTGAGGCCCAAATAGGGCTGATTGACAATTCCCTGCTCCAGGCCAAACTGGCCGAATTGGGCCACCCGAACGTGCGGGTCAAATTCGTGAAGACTGAAGCAGAGGAACGTCCGGCCACCCCCAGCCCCGCGCCCCAAGAAGCGCCACGAGCCTCCGGGAAGGCTGCGCCTGTGCAGCCGGCTGCCCCTCTTCCGGCCGCGGCCGCCGCTGCGAATGAGAACTCGCCCTCGCTGCCCGCCAGCCAGGAGGATTTCAAGAATGACCCTCTCATCCGCAAGGCCCTTGAGATTTTCAAAGGCCAGATCGTCGAAGTCGGCGCCTGATTGTCCAGTTCAACTCTATAACCTATGTCGAGCATTGGGAAAATAGTAAAGCAGGCTGCGCGAATGCAGCAGCAGATGGAACAAGTGCAGGGCGAGCTTGCCAAACGCACGGTCGAGGCCACCAGCGGCGGCGGCGCCGTCAAAGTCGTGGCCAAGTGCGACGGCTCGCTGGCGTCGATCAAGATCGATCCGCAGGCCATCAACCCCGCCGACGCCCAGTTGCTCGAGGACTTGGTCCTGACGGCCGCCAACCAGGCCCTGGGTCAGGCCAAGGAGATTTCGACAGGCGAGATGAGCAAGATCACCGCCGGGTTCAATTTGCCGGGGCTGATGTGACCCTTGGCCCCTGGCCAGTATGTCGTCCGCCTTGCCTGAGCCGATAGCGTCGCTCATTGGGGTTCTGAGCCGGCTCCCCGGGATTGGGCCCCGTTCGGCGGAGCGAATTGCCTTGCATCTGGCGCAGACGGAGACCGGGGCGGTCAAGCAACTTGCCGAGGCCATCCTCCAGGCGCGCGAGCGCGTCCGCTTTTGCGAAACCTGCGGCGCCCTCACCGAGCAATCACCCTGTCCCATTTGCTCCGCCCCCCAACGGGACGGGTCCCTGGTCTGCGTCATCGAGCGTCCGGTGGACATCCTGAGCATCGAGAAATCCGGGACCTTTCGCGGCAAGTACCACGTCCTGGGCGGCAAGATTTCGCCCCTCAACGGCGTCGAGCCTGAAGACCTCCGCATCGCGCAGCTCGAAGGCCGCCTGGGCCGGGAGCCGATCTCAGAACTCGTCATCGCTCTGGGCACCGACGTCGAAGGAGACGCCACGAGCTTCTACCTCGCCAAGCGCCTCGCGCGTCCGGGGCTGAAGATCACCCGCATCGCTCACGGCCTGCCGGCAGGCAGCGGCCTCGAATTCGCCGACGAACTGACTCTGAGCAACGCCCTCGAGGGGCGGCGCGAGATGTAATCAGCCGCGAGCCGGCCCCCTCGCCCATCGGATTAGGACAGGGTTTTAAGAGGACCAACGAGTGACAGATAGGTGACAAAGCGAAGCCGGCGAGCTCGACCATTGACGCGCCGGGCTGGACACGGGTAAGAGTATGCGGAATGCAAATCATTGCCGTCGTGAGAGCGGGGTGCGCCTCTGTTGTGTTGGTGTTCTGTTTTTCCGGGTGCGCTCAGGACCGGGCGCCGCTTCGCGGGCCTCCGGCGCGGGCCAATGGGGTCGGTCGTCTGGATGCGACCCGCTACCTTACGCCTACCGGGCAGGTCTTGACGCCCGCGGGCAAGCAGGTTGAGTTGCCGGGAATGCGCCCACAGGCGCTCGCCCTGAGCCCGGACGGCCACCTCTTGGCCGTGGCCGGCAAAGCCGCCTCATTGGTGCTCCTGGACCCAACGGACGGTCGTGCCCTCCAGGCGATGCCGCTCTCCGTCATCCAAGCCGGCGTCACAAACAAGGCGGAGATGAGCCTGACGGGACTTGTTTTCTCCCCGGATGGCCGCCGCATCTACCTCTCGAACGCGGGCGGGAACGTTTGGGCGTTTCCGGTGGACCAATATCACGAGGCCGGCAAGCCGGCGATCCTGGCTCTGCCGTTGGCCAAGGGAAAGGAGCATGAAATCCCCGTTGGCCTGGCGGTCTCGGAGGACGGACAGCGGCTGTATGTCGTCGGCAACCTGGGCAATCGGCTTTACGAGTTGGAGACCGGCACCGGCAGACTCCTCCGTTCCTGGGGCACCGGCGTGGCGCCCTTTGATGTCGTGTTGGCCGGCTCCAAGGCATACGTCAGCAACCTTGGGGGACGGCGGCCGTCCGAGGGCGCCCTGACGGCGCCGGCGGGGAAGGGGACGACCGTGCGCGTGGACGCGGTACGGAGCATCCCCAATGAGGGTTCCGTGACCGTTGTCGACCTGGCGGCGGGGAGCGTTAAGTCCGAGATTCTCACGGGTTTGCATGCCTCCGCCCTGGCCGCGGCGCCGGGGGGCGACTACGTCGTGGCCGCCAATACGGGCGGCGACACGCTCAGCGTCATCGACATCCGCTCGGACCTCGTCGTGGAGACGATTTGGGCGCGCCAGACACCGGCCGACCTTTTCGGCGCTCAGCCCAACGCGCTGGCCTTCGACCCGGACGGACGCCGGCTCTACGTGTGCAACGGCACCCAAAACGCCGTGGCAGTGATACGGTTCGAGCCCAAGGCCAGGACTTCGGGCGTCGCGGGCCTGATCCCGGTGGGTTGGTTTCCGGGCGCCATTCGGTTCGATGCCTCGAGGAAGCGGCTCCTGGTGGCCAACATCAAGGGCATCGGCGCGAACAAGATTTTCAAGCCCGGCGACAAAGTGAAGTTCAACTCGCACGATTCCTTCGGCACGGTCTCGGTCGTGCCCGTGCCTTCGGCGAAGGACTTGCAGTCGATGACGGCGACGGCCTTACAGAACATACGCTATCCGCGCTTGGCGGCGGCGATGCTCCCGCCGCGGGCGGACCAGCCGGCCCGGCCGGTCCCGGAGCGGGCGGGCGAACCCAGCGTGTTCAAACACGTCATCTATGTCGTCAAGGAGAACCGCAGCTATGACCAGGTGCTTGGGGACATGGCCGAGGGCAACGGCGACGCGGCATTGTGCGTCTTCGGGGAGCAGTTCACCCCAAACCAGCACAAACTGGCGCGCGAGTTCGTCCTGCTGGACAATGCCTACTGCGCCGGTCTATGCAGCGCCGACGGCCACCAGTGGACGGATAGCGCCCTGGCCAACGAGTACGTCGAACGCCAGCTCACTTCCGATTCGCCCCGCAGTTACACTGGCGGCAAGGGCAAGGACGCCGTCGATGCCTTGGCTTGGGCGTCCTCCGGCTTCATTTGGGACCACACCCTCGCGCACGGCCGCTCGTTCCGCAACTATGGCGAGTGGATGCTCTCGGAGGCGGGCTGGAGCGACCCAAAGCGCAAAGACAAAATCACCTGGCGCGATTTCTGGCAAGACTTCCAGACCGGCGCGGGCGCCACGCGCCTTGGCAGCCGGGCGGGCATCGCGGCCTTGCGGCAGTGCAGCAGCACCAACACGGTCGGCTGGGACCTCAAAGTGCCCGACGTCATGCGCGCCGCCCAGTTCATCAGCGACCTGCGGCAGTTCGAAACCAACGGCGGGTTCCCCGACTTGGTCCTGCTCTTCCTGCCCAATGACCATACCGGCGGCACTCGGGGTGAGTATCCCACTCCAGGCGCCCAGATCGCCGACAACGACCTCGCCTTGGGCCGCGTGGTCGAGGCCCTTTCTCGGAGCCGGTTCTGGCCGGAGACCTGCCTTTTCGCCATCGAGGATGACCCCCAAGCCGGCTGGGACCATCTGAGCGGTTACCGGACGACCTGCTATCTGGCCAGCCCCTACACGAAGCGCCACCAGACCATCAGCACTCCATGCAATCAGATAGATTTGGTGCGCACGATTGAGTTGATTCTCGGGCTGCCTCCCATGAACCAAATGGACGCCGCGGCCTCGCCCATGAGCGACTGCTTCACCTCCACCCCCGATCTCGCCCCTTTCCTCTCAGTTACCAACCGCGTGCCCCTCGACCAGATCAACCCCTTGCCAAAAAAAATCGCCGACCGCCAACTGCGCCGGGACGCCGTTGCCTCCAATCGCCTGCTGCTGGACCAGCCTGACCGCTGCCCCGAGGATGCCTTGAACCGCATTCTCTGGCGCGCCATGAAAGGGCCGCACGCTCCCTATCCCCAGTGGGCCGTCACGCCGCTCCGCGATGATGACTGACCACGGCCGCCAGGGGGAAAGGTCTTCAAACCGCGCGCACAGGGATTCCGCGCGGATCATCCTTGGGCCGCCCAGAGGTTGGGCAGTGGTAAACCGTGCAGGTTGCGGGCGAAGGGAATGACCTCCGTTCCTGTGTACAGCACCACTCCACGAACCCAGCGTTCGCCCGCCACGCTGGCCATGGCCTGCAATCCCCGGACGTCGCTTCCCCCCAAAGTGGCGCCGGCTTTTACCTCCACGCCGACAAGCCGTCCAGCGCTGTCTTCCAGGACAATGTCCACTTCCTTTCCGGCGGTGGTGCGCCAGAAGAAGAATTCCGGCTGAGTCTCGCTCCAGGCCGACTGCTTGCGCAGCTCCATCAGAACGAAATTCTCCACCACCCCGCCCGCCAGCGTCCCGTCCAGCTTCAGCCGATCCGGGATCAGTCCTGTCAAATGGGCCAGCAGGCCGGTGTCGTGCAGATAGACCTTGGACGTTTGAATGAACCGCTGCCCTAGGTTGCTCGACCAAGGCCGCAACAGTTGCACCAGGAACGTTGCTTCCAACAAGGCGAAGTACCTCTTTAGGGTGGTCTGCGGCAACCCAAGGGTCCGCGACAAGTCCGCGACGTTCAACAACCCACCGGCCCGGGCTGCCACAACCGAAAGCAGGCGGGGCACGGCCGTCACGTCGGCGATATTGGCCAGATCGCGAACATCACGCTGGAGAATCGTTGTCAGGTAGGACTGAAACCAAGCCTTGCGACGAGCGCCGGCGTGGCGCGCAACCACGGAGGGATAGCCACCGGCCAGGACTCTCTCAAACAGTTCGTCGCGCCCAAGCGCGCTTGATTCTCCCGAAGACCAAACTGGTTGCCTGGAGAATAATGCGTCGATGAAACCTTCACTGACCCCGTTCATTTCGCCCTGCGAAAACGGCCAAAGCGTCAGTATCTCCATGCGCCCTGCCAGGGACTCGGACAATTTTGGCAAGAGCATTACGTTCGCGGAACCCGTTAGCAAGAACCGCCCAGGCTCCCGTTTGCGGTCAACGGCGACTTTGATCGCCGGAAAGAGCTGAGGCGCATGCTGCACTTCATCCAGGGTGACAGGCGTGCTCAAACCGGCGATGAAACCGTTGGGGTCGCGCTTGGCCGCCGCCATTACGCCGGGATCATCGAGGGTCAAATACTGGCGGCCGTGGTGGGTCAATTCCGCCGATTGCGCCAAGGTGCTCTTGCCGGTTTGTCTTGCCCCGTTGACCAGGACCACCGGGGTGTCCGCCAGAGCTTGAAGGAGACGTGCGGTAATGTGGCGACGAATCACGTCCGAATAATCAACCACGACGCGGATGATAATCAACCACAATTATCAGCGGCTGAACCAACCCAGCCGGTCCTTGTTGGCCAGGTAGAGCAGACCCAGGATTCGCATCTCGACCGTCAGGAGGTACAGCCCCACAAATCCAAAGGCGGTTCTGACCAGGAGCGGGAGCGGCAGCAGACGCTCGATGAAGGCCTCTCCCGCGAACCTGATTGCCAGCACGCCCGCCAGCAAGAGAATGGTCACCAGGTATTGGAGCGGGATGCGGAGGATCGAAGGGAAAATGAGCAGCGGGTTGAGCGCGGCCACAGAATCGAACATCGAGACCGCCAGGAAAGCCATCGGGAAACAGGCGCATCCAAACAAGGTTGCCGCGATCCGGGCCGGGCCGGCCCACGGATTGTCGTGGCCGATGAAGAGCCAAACGGCCGCTGCCGGCAGGAAGCACACGGCCACGGTCCCCAGGAGCTGGAGAAGCGGCGCCACAATATCATCGTTGAACTCGCTCACATCCGGCCAGTCGGGCATCTGCTCCTCGCCGGTTGCCGAGCTGATGAGGATGCGCCGCAGGTAGCTGATCAGGTAACCTGTGGCGAAAGCTGTCAACATCAGAATGACCGCCATGCCGTAAAGGAAGGCGAACTGGGCGAAAAAACTCGCCGCGTTGATGATCGCGTAGAAGGCCGTGCCGGCCCCCAGGAGAATCATCCCGTCGCCCTTGAACGGATACAAAAAGGCGCCGCCGAGCCGTGCGGCAAACCCCTGCTCGTGAGGGACGACCGCCGGCGGGCGCGCTCCCAGGGGGGCGCATTCGGTGCCGCAGGCGCGACAGAACGTCCGCGCCCTGCCGTCGCTCTGCCGGGTGCTCACGCACAACTCGCAAAAATGGTGGCCGCATCGCGGGCAGGCGAACCGGGCAACGGACCGTGGGTGCGACTTGCAAAAGCCCGCGGCAGGCGGCGCCAGCCTCGGCGCGAGCGGGACCCCGTCGGAGGCCGGCGCCGCCGCGGAGGGCGGGGCCGTGGACAATGCCTCCTCCGGCCCCGCCGGCTCGTCCGATTCATAGCGCACCTCCACGCTGCCAAGCTGGAAGAGTTGGCCCGGCCGGAGTTGCGCCTCCTCCACGAGGCGGCCTTCGACAAAGCTGCCGTTGACCGAGCCGACATCACGCAGCAAGGCGTTCCGGCCCATGACGATGATCTGGCAATGCGAATTGGAAACGCTCGAATGCTCGATTGGAACATCATTTTCCTCGCCGCGTCCGAGCGAGTTGACCCCGGGTTTCAACTCGATTTCCCAGGCCTCGGAAGAATCAGGGTTGACCAGGAGTCGCGGCATAGGGCTTGTTTCAATACCCAATCTAGGACCGCCGCCCCGGACCGTCGATTACAATTCGCGGTGCTCTTTAGACCCGGAGGTTGACCTGGGGATCGACGGCTGGTATTCTAAAAGCTGGGGCGTGGAGAAAGGGCTTGCTTTGAAACAGGCAGGTGCTAATGTCTGCGCTCTTTGACTTGAGAACAGGACTTGTATGGCGAGAATTTGCGAATTGACAGGCAAGCGCCCGATTAAGGGCAGCATTATCTGGCGGAGTGGCAAAGCCAAGAAAAGCGGCGGTATCGGCACGCATATTACGGCGATTACCAAGCGGCGTTTTATGCCCAATCTTCAGCGCGTCAAGGCCGTGGTGGACGGCGAGGTGCGCTACGTCCGCGTCGCGGCCAAGGCCATCAAGAAGGGCTTGATTGTCAAAGCGCCTAAGCGGACCTGGAAAAAGGACCAAGAGCCGGCCAAGCGTTAGCCGGGATGCTCAGGAATCGCCTGGCGCTGATCGGGCTGCTCGCGGCGGGGCTGTTTGCCATGGGAGTGGTCGCGGGGGTGTTGTTGCTGCGCTGGACCCGGCTCGCCGCGACGCCTAAAGTCTATAACAGCGCCACGCTGCTGCAGCGGGTCAAGACGTTGTCCGAATTGGTCACGGTCCAATACGTGATCGAGAAGGTGGTGGTCGTCGAGGATGTAAAATGGATCGCCGGCCTGGGCGAAAACCGCGTCCTCATGATTGCCCACGGAGTGGTGAAGGCCGGACTCGACTTGGGCCGGCTTCGGCCCGGCGACCTCCAGGTCTCGGAAAAACGGGTCATCATCCATCTGCCTCCGCCCGAGATCACTGAGTCCTTTCTGGATGAGACGCAGACGCGGGTTGTCGAACGCTCGACCGGCTTCCTGCGCTCTTTCGATAAGAACCTCGAACAGACCGCCCGGCAAAATGCCCTCCAGGACATCCGCCACGCCGCGCTGACGGGCGGGATATTGAAAGACGCCGACTCACGCGCCCGGTCGCAGCTCATCAACCTCTTCAGGCAACTGGGCTTCGAGCAAGTGGAATTCAGCCGTTAGAATCACGCACAACGGGCCGGTTGTAGGTTCGCGTGGGCGATTACGATGCGGCGTCTGAATTCCCGCTTGGCACTGGAGGCCGGTTTTGGTTAAGTGGTTGCGCCGAATGACGCGACTGCGCCAAATCCTGATTCTGTGCCTGTTCCTCGCCGTGCCTGCGTGCGTCCTTTACGCGCAACCGGTGGAGGAGGGCATTCGCATCAACCCGCTCACCGAGGAGGGCTTCGTGGAATGGGACTACGAACACGATCTGGCGGTCGGCACCAACGGCGTGATCGTTCGCTACGGGAATGCCGTGCTGACGGCGGACTCGGTGGCGGTGGATCAGAATTCGGGCGAGGTGACCGCGGATGGCCGCGTGCGCATCCGGCGGGAGGACGAAATCTGGGCGGGCGAGCACGTGCAGTACAACTTCTTCACGCGCCGCATCGAAGCCGGGCAATTCCGCACCGGCCAGCCTCCGATGTTCGTCTCCGGCGAGGGGCTGCGCTTTGACACCACCAACAATGTTTACGTCGCCACCAATGCCATCCTGACGGCCGATGACGTGATGCAGCCGGGCGTGAAGATGCACGCCAAGTATCTCGAGATCGTCCCGGGCCGGCGAATCGTGGCCCGGAAAGCCACGGTGTATGTGCAGGGCGTGCCGGTGTTCTATTTCCCCTATTTCTCCCACAGCCTCGGCCGACAGTCCAATCACTTCAGTTTTGTGCCCGGCTACCGAAGCTCTTTCGGGCCGTATTTTCTGGGCAGCTACTCGTGGTTTCTGAGCCCGGACCTCGATGGCCAACTGCACCTGGATTACCGGGAACGGCGCGGCGTGGGCGCCGGGCCCGACTTCAATTACCATTTCGGTCCCTGGGGCCAGGGTACCTTGCGCTATTACTACCTTTACGACCAAAATCCCGAGGTCTTCGTGCCCGGCGCGCCCACTCCCAATAACCGCGAGCGGGTCTATTTCACCTACCAGGCCAATCCCATCCCCACCGTGGCCATCAAATCCGTGGTCCGCTACCAGGGCGACACCAACATCGTCCGCGAGTTTTTCGAGAGTGAGTTCCGGCAGAACCCCCAGCCCAACACGTTCTTCGAGGTCAATAAGTTCTGGAACAACTTCAGCCTCGACAGCTACGCGCAACCCCGCCTGAACAATTACCTCGAAACCGTCGAACGCCTCCCTGACGTGCGGCTAACCGGGTACCGTCAGGAGCTGGGCGGCTCTCCCTTCTATTATGAGAGCGAGAGTTCGCTCGGTTATTATCGCCATCTCTTCGCCGAAACCAACTCGGACCTCCCCGGCACCAACGACAACTACGCCGCCGCCCGCGGCGACAGCTACCACCAGATCGTGATGCCTGAGACCTTCTTTGGCTGGCTCAACGTCACCCCGCGCGTGGGCGGCCGCTTCACTTACTATAGCGAGTCCTCCGGTGTTGACGCCAAATGGGACGAGGAGACGCGCGGAGTGTTCAATACCGGCGCCGAGGCATCGTTCAAGGCATCGCGCGTCTGGCCCGATGTCCGCAGCGACCTCCTGGACGTCGATGGCTTGCGCCACATCCTCCAGCCCTCCGTGGACTATGTCTTTGTGCCCAAGCCCAACGTCGTGCCCAACCAACTGCCCCAGTTCGACTCGGAGTTGCCGAGCCTGGAGTTGCTCCCGCTCGAGTTTCCGGAATACAACGCGATTGATCAGATCGATGCCCGCAACGCCGTCCGCCTGGGTCTGGGCAACAAACTTCAAACCAAACGCGATGGCGCAGTCACCGATCTCCTCAAATGGCAGCTCTTCACCGATTGGCGCCTCGACCAGTCCCTGGACCACACGAACCTGACTCGCTTCTCGGATGTCTATTCGGACCTGGCCTTCAAGCCCCGTTCCTGGCTCACGATCGACTCCAAGACCCGCTTCGATGTCGCCGACGGCGTGTGGCGGATGTCGCTCACCACGCTGACCCTGGAGCCGAACAACATCTGGAGCTGGAGCGTCGGGCACTTTTATCTCCACACAGACGACCTGGCTTCCCAGACCGGCCTGGGCGAGGGCAACGCTCTGCTGATGAACACAATCTACCTCCGCCTGAACGAAGATTGGGGTTTGCGTACCTCCCATTATTATGACGCGCGCACCAGCCGCCTGGAGGAACAGGCCTATACCATCTTCCGCGACCTCCGAAGCTGGACCGCCGCCTTGACGTTCCATGTCCGGGAAAACCCCGTCGGCCCTCAAGACCTCAGCGTCACGTTCACCTTCTCGCTCAAGGCCTTCCCCCACTACGACCAAAACGACATCCGCATGCCATACTCGCTGTGGGGTGGATAGTGTCGCCGGTCTGGTCGTCCAGTGGGCTTGGCGGCGAAATCTGATGGACAGCGGCGGCTGGTGTGGTAAATGTCGTTGCTGTTGACAGCAAATAGAAGATTAAGTCATGAGAACTCTCTTGCTCGGCGTTGACAGCGGCACTCAATCCACCAAGGTTCTGGTTGTGGACGCGCGCGAGGGCAAGGTCGTCTCTTCGGCGGCGCAGGAGTACGACCTGATCCCCGACCTGCCCCCCGGAGCCAAGGAACAGCACCCTCACACCTGGCGTGACGCCACGGCCAGCGCGATCCGCCGGGCACTCCGCCAAGCCAAGGCCGTTGCCTCCGAAGTCAAGGCCATTGGCGTGAGCGGCCAACAGCACGGATTCGTCCCGCTCGACGCGGCAGGGGAGGTGATTCGTCCGGCCAAGTTGTGGTGCGACACCACCACCGCCGCCGAGTGCGATGAGATCATGGAGAAGCTCGGCGGACTCAAAGCTACCGTCAAGACCCTGGGCAACGCCGTTCTGCCCGGCTTTACCGCGTCGAAAATCCTCTGGCTCAAGAAGCATGAGCCGGAGAACTACCGGCGGCTGGCCACAGTCCTGCTCCCCCACGATTATCTCAACTACTGGCTTACGGGCGACAAGACGATGGAGTACGGCGATGCCAGCGGCACCGCGCTGCTCGACGTGCGCAAGCGTGCCTGGTCGGACGCCGCCATCGCGGCCATCGATGCGGAACTGGCGGGCAAACTGCCGCCACTGACGGGCAGCGAGCGCCCCGCCGGCGCCCTCCAGTCGAGCACCGCGAAGATGCTCGACCTCAACCCCGGCATCCTCGTCAGCGCCGGCGGCGGCGACAACATGATGGGCGCTATCGGGACCGGCAACACCCGACCCGGCGTCATCACTGCCAGCTTCGGCACCAGCGGCACCATCTATGCCTGCTCCCAGAGGCCTGTCGTTGACCCGAAGGGCGAAATCGCCGCTTTCTGCGACTCGACCAATCGCTGGCTGCCCCTCCTATGCACCATGAACGTCACGGTCGCCACCGAGATGGTGCGCGAGGACTTTGGTTGGTCCTTCGAAAAATACGCTGCCGAGGCCACCCGTGTGCCGGCAGGCTCCGATGGCCTCCTGCTCCTGCCCTACTTTGAAGGCGAACGCACGCCTAACGTTCCGGATGGCACGGGCGTCTGGTTCGGCGTCAACAAACGGACCTTCGAGGCCGGCCACTTCGCTCGCGCGGCCATGGAAGGCGTCACTCTGGGGATGAACTATGGCTTGCAGCGCCTGGCCCAGTTGGGTGTCAAACCGACCCAAATCCGCGCCACCGGCGGCGGCGCCAGGTCCAGGGTGTGGCGCCAGGTCATGGCCGATGTTTTCAACACGCAAGTCGTGACCCTCAAGGTCGGCGAGGGCGCCGCTTATGGTGCGGCCTTGCAGGCGCTCTGGTGTTGGCGCTTGCAGCAGGGCGAAAAAATTGCCATCAGCGACCTGACCGACCAGTTCGTCGAAGTCAACTCCGTCGAAACCACACTGCCGGACCCGAAAAATGCCGAGGTTTACCGCGAACTGCAGGAGGTCCAAAACCAACTCTCCACCGCCCTTCTCCGCGTCTTCAAGCAGCACCGCCAGTTCATCCTCCGTCGCTAGTCCCGATGCCTTTCGGAATTGCGAGTTCACCGTGAACAAAAGACCGGACGGCGCTTGCCTGCGCTGTCCGGTTGCTCCTATGTCAGGGGAGCGCACAGAGAAACCACGGTGAAGACTTATTGGGCCTTATAGGTTCTGAATGAGTTTCAGGACGTTGTCCGGCAGGGCATTGGCCTGAGCCAGCATCGCGGTGCCGGATTGAACCAGGATGTTGAACTTCGCGTAATTCGTGCTCTCTTGCGCCACATCCACGTCCGAGATGGCGCTGTTGGCGGCTTGGACATTGGTCTGTTCGACGGCCAACTGGTTGCTCGTGTAGTTGAGGCGGGCCTCGTTTGCGCCAACCGTGCCGCGGTCTTGCGCCAGTTGCGCCACCGCCGCGTTGACCTCGGCCAGCGTTGTCGGGGCCGTCGTGGAGGAAGCGATGCTGGCATCCGCAGCGGTGGCGTAGGCGGAGCCGGCGCCCATGTTGACGGTGCCCATCGTCCAAGTGGTCGCGTCGCTGTCGATAGTCACCGCCATCGGGTCGGCGCCGAAGAGGCTTACCCCGTTGAAGTTCTTGGTCGCCACGTTGTTGATGTAGCTGCCCAGTTGCTGGAACTCCGAATTATACAGGCTCCGGTCGCTGTCCGTGATGGTCGGGTCCTGGGCCGAAACGGCCAGTTCGCTCATTCGGTTCAGCGCGTTGGAGACTTGCTGCAAGTACCCGTCCTGGGTCTGAGAGAACGAGGTGGCGTTGGTCACGTTGCTCTCGGCAGCGGTGATTGCGCCGGATTGAACGGTGAATTGCATTGATGCTGCCAATCCCGCGGGATCGTCGGCGGCCGAAACGATTTTCGAGCCTGACGAGAGGCGTTCCAGTGATTTAGACAGGTTAGAGGACGAAGACTCCAGCATGATCGCGCTGGTCTCGGCGGCGATGTTTGTATTGATTACCATACTGACTCCTTCCATGAGTCACCCCTGGGGGGGATTTGTTGTCTAACGGCATCCTTGCCGTGAGGCGGAACTTGAGGCATCCGCCGTTGTCCTTGCCGGCTTTTTCAGGCTGCCGGCGGCCTGTTCTGTTGCCAGGTTTTATCGGCGCGAAGCGGGAAAACTTTAGCTCGAAGTTGAAGTTGGGAAGGCTCGAGTGAGGTACTCCGCCTCCTGGTTGGTCTGCTCCTCGGCGGATTCCATGGCGACAAATTCGTTGGTCAACTGGCTCTGATAGGCCTGGACTTGGGTCTCTATGTCGCTGATGTGCGTGGTGATGTCGCTGGTCTCCGTGGTCAGCGTCGACTGTTCGGTCGTCAGCGTGCCGTTGGTCCCAATCGTATCATTGAGCATCGAGTTGATTTGCGCGGCCAGCCCGTTGGTGGGGTTGCTGAACAGAGCCGCCACCCCCGACAGGTTGGTGGTCAGCGCCGAGGTCAGCGCCACCGTGTCCGATGTCAAAAGAGTGTCATTCTGGCCGTTGGACGCGAAGCCCAGGTCGTTGAGCGAGGCCATCGTGCCGGACAGGCCGCTCAAGGTCGAGGTGGCCAGGCTGCGCAACTTGCTGTTGAGGTCCTCCGTCATCTGGTCGCCCGTCAACGGACCGGCGGTGACGTTGCCGCTGGAATCGGTGCTCGTGGCCGTCTGCGCGTCGATTGTGGATTGCGCCGAGTTGTAGTCGGTTACGAATTTCGTAATCGCGCTGGCGATCGTGCTGGTGTCCGGCGCGACGGTCACGGTGAATTTCCCCGTGTTCAAAGGGGTCACCGTCAGGCCCGTGACGCCGGAGCTGGCCGGCAAGATCGTGTTCGTTTGGCTGGAGAGTTGGGTGCCGTTGTCGAGGGTATATTGGAGGTTGTGGCCGCTGACCGGCGTCCCGCCGGTCAGGCCGGTGGCAGCCAGGAAATTACCCGTTAGGTCTTTGACGCTGATCCCCACGTTCCCGGTCGCCGTGTTCGTGAGGGTGAACTGGTTGCTCACCGGGTTGTAGGCGGCCACCACCCCGGCAGCCGACTGGTTGATCATGTTGATGACATCGTCGATGCTGTCCGCGCTGTCGCTGTAATTGATCGTCACTCCGTTGATCTCGAAGGCGCCATTCCCGCTGCCCCCGTCGGTGATTGGCGTCGCGAGGTTGCTCTGGTTCATGGCCTCGCTCACATCCACCGCCCCGAGCGTCCCGGAGCTGGCGATCGTGTAGGCGCCGCCGCCGGTGGGCGTCGTCTCGTTATCGTTGCTCAGCTTGGCGACTTGCAGAAAATTGCTCGTGTCGGTATCGCTTCCCAGCGTTATGGCGCTGGAGCTGGACAGGGTGATGGCGTCATTCTGGGACGAGTAAGACGCCGTCACGCTTCCGCCCGTGGCGGTGCTGATCTGGTCGAAAACAGATTGGAGGGTGTCGCTGGTGGCAATCGTGATCTGTTGGCCATCCACGGTGAACGTGCCGGCGGTGACGGGCGTGGCAAAGGGGGCGGAACTCAACGCAAGGGTGGAGACGTTATCGGTTGAGCTCAGAGATGTGGCTTGCGGACTGCCCTGCAGCGAGGCGGCTGTGGCGAGTTGGGTTACATCGAAGCTGTAGGTGCCCTGGGCGGTCCCGGCGGCGGCCGTCGCTGTGGCCAGGGAGGTGTCTGAAGACGTGGCGGTGACGCTGCTAAAGAAGCTGGGGCTGGCAAGGGTGGTGGCGTCGCTCTGAAGGGTTTGCAGCGCCGTCTGGATGCTGCTCAGGGCCGTCTGTTGCTTCTGAATAGTGGCCTGCTGGTTCTCCAGCAGGGTCTCCGGATCGCGCTGGACCTGAACAAGCTGGCTCACCAGGCTCTGCCAGTCGTAGCCCGAGGCCAAACCCGCGATGGCCAGGTCGGTGGAATTTGTGGCTGAAGTTGATGATACGCTGGTCATAACATTCTGGTCTTCCTCGTCTGTTATCGGCTGGCAAGTGAATTTCCTTTAGCCGAATTCAAGCCAACGCATCGAGAAGATGGCCTCCAGGCTGAGCCGTGCTGCCGCTCAAAGCGGAGACCTCGGCCGGCGCCGCGCCGCTCGCGGAACCCTCTTGAGCCTGCTCGGTCTCCTCACCTTTCGGGGAATCTCCAGAGTTGACGGCGCTTTGGAGGGCCTGAAAGGCCGCGGAAGTCTGCCCATTCCGGCCCGATGCGCCGCCGGCGCCGGCAGTCTGCGAAGAGTTCTGTCGATTCTGCTGCGAGGTCACGAAGACCTTCTGAGCGCCCGAGAGGTCGCCGGACCTGCGGGCGCCATGAGCCGTGCCGGAGCCCTTGCCGTGGTGCTCCCAAGGACTCTCCGTGTCGGTCTGATACTGGCTTGCGGTCGAGGTGACCCCGCCGATGGCGCTCATAATAGTTCATTCTCATCTTCCCATTCGTACACATTTCTTCCGCCGACGTCCTTATCGGCGGGAATGTGCGGGGACTTGAGAGATTATTTGCCGGGACGTGCCGGAGGGCGTTTCGTGACGCCTAACCGCTGGACATACCCCGGCGGTTCTGAAAAAGTCTCCCCGGTGAAACAATCAATCGTGACATTGGACATGGAGGGAGTCTTGACTCCCGAAATTTGGATCGCGGTCGCCGAGAAGACGGGCATCAAGGAACTTCGGCGCACGACTCGCGACGAACCGGATTATAACAAGCTCATGCGCGGGCGGCTGGAAATCCTGGACCGCCACGGTCTCAAGCTGTCAGACATCCAGCGAGTCATTGCGGCGCTCAGCCCGCTGGCGGGCGCCAAGGAATTCCTGGACGATTTGCGCGCGCTCGCGCAGGTCATCATCCTCTCGGACACATTCGAGGAGTTCGCGGCCCCACTTTTGAGCCAACTGGGCCGGCCGACGCTGCTCTGCCACCGCCTAATCGTCAAGGATGGGCGGATCGCCGATTACCAACTGCGCATTCCTGAGCAGAAACAGCGCGCTGTGGCCGCTTTCAAGCTGCTGAACTACCACGTCATCTCCGCCGGGGATTCGTTCAACGACACCGCCATGCTCACCGAAGCGCACGCCGGCTTCCTCTTTCGCGCCCCCGACACTGTGAAACGCCAGTTCCCCCAATTCCCGGCCGTCGAGACCTACGGCGAATTGTTGGGCCTCATCAAGCAGGCGATGGCGTGAGGGGGTGCTGGAGAGCTCTCATTCCGCCTTCAAATCCCTGGACATCAGGTCCCGGACCGTCCGGGCGACATCCTTGCCTTCGTAAAGCATGGCATAGACTTCATCGATGACGGGCGTTACGACGCCGTGTTTGCGGGCCAGGTGATAGGCGGAACGAGCGGTGGGATAGCCTTCGGCGACCGCGAGTGAGCTGGTGGCAATGGCGGCCGGCTTTTCGCCTCGTCCCACCCGTTCGCCAAAGCCCCGGTTTCGGCTGTGCCGGGAGAAGCAGGTGGCCATCAAATCGCCCAGGCCGCTCAGACCCGTGAAAGTGCCGGCCTTGGCGCCGCACGCCACGCCGAGCCGCGTCATCTCCACGATCGCTCGAGTCACCAGCGCCGCCTTGGAGTTGTCCCCAAATCCGAGGCCGTCGCCGACGCCGGCGGCGATGGCGATGACGTTTTTCAAGGCCCCGCCTAACTCGACTCCGAGATGGTCTGTGCTCGTATAGACGCGGAAGGCCGGGCGGTTAAAAAGCCGCTGGACCCAGGCGGCGGCAGCGGGGTCCTGGCCGGCGACGACGATGGCAGTGGGGATGTCTTGGGCCACCTCGATGGCAAAGCTCGGACCGGACAAGGCGGCGTACCTGGCTTTCGGGGCATTGCCGGCCAGGATGCCGCACATGGTCAGGCCGGTCTCGTCCTCGATGCCCTTGGCGACGCTCACCACGACGCCCGGATAATCAGCCAGGTGGCGCGTGACCTCTCTGAACGGTTGGGACGGGACTGCCACGACGACGCACTGCGCCCCGGTCATCGCGCGGCGCAAGTCGCTCTGCAGCACCAGCCCGGCCGGGAGATCGATGCCCGGGAGGAACCGCTGGTTGCGGCCCGTTCGGCGGATTTCCTCGAGGCACTCGGCGGTGTGTCCCCAAAGGGTAACCTGGTTCCCGCCCGCCTCGAGGAGCCGTGCCAGGGCTGTGCCCCACGCTCCCGCGCCTAATACCGTGATGTTCATGCGGATGAACCGGGCGGCGCCAGAACCGAGGGCGGCTTGTTGCGGCCAAAACGGCTTTCGGTGCCGCTCAGCAGCCGCTTGATGTTCGCCCGGTGCTTATAGACTGCCAGCACCGTCATGACGATTGTCGTCGCCGTGAGCGCCGAATCGCGTGTCGTGAGCCAGGCGGCCAATGGGAGCGCCACCGAGGCGGCGATAGACGCCAGCGACACAAACCGGCTCAGCGCCGCCACGATGAGCCATACCCCGAAGATGATCAACAGCGCCCAGGGCGCCAGGGCCTCCAGAACGCCCGCCGAAGTGGCAATCCCCTTGCCCCCCTTGAAATAGAGCCAGCAAGTGTAGTTGTGGCCGAGGACGGCTGAAAAGCCGGCGCAGATTCTCAGCCACTCGCGCGTCATCTCCCCGCCCGTGGGAAACAGCCAGCCTGAAATCAACGCCGCGGCGACCGCCACCGCCAGCCAGCCTTTGACCGCATCCGCCAGCAAGACGAGCACGCCCGCAGGCACGCCCAAGTGCCGGAACACATTGGTCGCCCCGATATTGCCGCTCCCCACGGAGCGGATATCCAGACCCCGCGCCTTGGCCACCAGGAAGCCCGTGGGAATCGAACCCAACAGGTAGGCGACGAGCGCAGTCACTATGAAATCAACAACCGACACGCCGGTAATTTAAGAGCGCGAAGTGAAAAGATGAAAGCCGAAAGTGCGCTTTGAGTTGTCACCCGCGCCGGGATGATGGCACATTCGCACCCGTGACGAAAGACCTGGGTTGCATACAACCTCCTTCAGACAGAGTCCGGGTGTCCGTGCTGGGCGCCGGCTCGTTGGGCAAAGAACATGCCCGCATCTATGCGGAACTGGCGGCCGGCGGGCATGTGGATTTTGTGGGGATTTACGATGTCGCCGCCGAGACGGCGCGCAAGATTGCCGGCAAACACGGCGTGCGCGTCTTCTGCTCGGTCGCCGAGGCGGCGGAGGCCAGCGATGCTGTGAGCGTCGTCACGCCCACGACCACCCATTTCGAGCTGGCTCGGATGCTGCTCGAACGAGGCAAGCACGTGCTGGTCGAGAAGCCGATGACCGATACCGCGGGGCGGGCGAGCGAGCTTGTCCAACTCGCCCAAGAGCGGCGCGCCCTGCTGCAGGTGGGCCACGTCGAGCGCTTCAACCCCGTATTCAACTACCTCGAAACCGTCGCCACCGACCCGCGCTTTATCGAGGCCCACCGCCTCTCGCCTTTCCCGGCTCGCAGCACGGACATCGGCGTGGTGCTGGACCTGATGATTCACGATCTGGACGTGGTGCTGGCATTTGTAAAGTCCCCGGTTACCAGTGTGGACGCAGTCGGCATCCCCGTCTTGAGCGAGTCTGAGGACATCGCCAACGCGCGGCTCCGTTTTGCCAACGGCTGCGTCGCCAATCTCACGGCCAGCCGCGTCAGCCCGGAGCGAATGCGCAAGATACGCGTCTTCAGCGGCGGGGCTTCCACCAGCTATATCTCCCTGGATTACCGCGCGCAGGAGGGGTTCATTTACCGCATCGCCCGGGGCGACGAGCCGGAGAGTTCGATGCTCAAGAAACTGCTCCGCGCCAAGGACACGACCATCGTGAGCGAGTTCGGCGGCAAACGCATTGTGCGCGAACCGGTCCCCATCACCAAGGACGAACCGCTCAAACTGGAGCTGCGGGATTTCATCGGATGCGTCCGCGCCCACCGCACACCGATGGTCAGCGGCGAGTCGGCCAAACGCGCGTTGGACCTGGCGTTCGAGATCACCCGCCAAATCAAGGGATGAAATCCAGGAGTTTCATGCTCGTGGCCGGAGAGGCCAGCGGGGACATGCTGGCGGCGGAGTTGGTCGGGGCCTTGCGCGAGGAGCTTCCCAGCCCCGACCCGTCTGCGACACCGGATTACCAGCCGTTGCGCGCGACCCTGGAACCGCGCTTCTTTGGGGCCGGCGGCCCGCGCATGGCCCAGGCGGGCGTCGAGCTGGCCTTTGACATGACGGCCCATTCGGTCATCGGGTTGTCGGACGCGCTCAGCAACTACCTGACGTTCCGCCGGCTCTTCCACCGGCTCTATGACATGGCCGTCGAGCGTCAGCCGGATGCGATCATCTGTGTGGACTTTGCCGGGTTCAACCGCCGTTTTGCCCACGCGATCAAGCAATACGCGCGCTCCCACAACGGCTGGTTTCAGGACTGGGACCCGAAACTCATCCAATATGTCTCGCCCCAGGTTTGGGCTTCGCGCGAAGGCCGCGCATACCGGATGGCCCGCGATTATGACCTCCTGCTGAGCATCATCCCTTTCGAGCGGGCCTGGTTTGCCAAACGGATGCCCGGTTTTCGGGTCGAGTTCGTGGGCCATCCCATGGTGGACCGCTACCGGAGCGCTCCGCCCCCCACTCCCGCTCCCAATCCTGCTCCTGATCTGAATCTTCCTCCCCCTCCCTCCGCCCCACCTTCGCCTCTTGCCCCCACGCCCAGCGTTCTCCTCTTGCCCGGCAGCCGTCCCGGCGAGTTGCGCCGCCATTTGCCGGTCCTCGTCGAGGCGGCGAGACGGATCGCGGCCGAAACACCTGCTTCCCTCCGCATGGTCCTGCCGACCGAGGCCCTGGCACGATCTGCCGGCCCGCTCACAGCCACGGTTCCGCGCCTCCAGGTCCAGGTGGGCGGGCTTGCCCAGGCGCTCAGCCAGGCGGACCTGGCCTTGACCAAGTCCGGCACCATCACCCTGGAGTGCGCCGTCTTTGGCGTGCCGGCCGTCGTGTTCTACAAGACCTCGGCGACCACCTATCTAGCCGGCAGGCAGATCGTCAAAGTGAAGTACCTGGCGATGCCCAACCTGCTGGCCGGCGAGCCGCTCTTCCCCGAGTTCGTCCAGGGCGCGGCCACCGCGGAGAATCTATCGAGAGCTACTCTCGACCTGCTGCGCGATGACAAACGGCGGGCCGCAATCAAAGCCCGGCTCGCGGAGATCGTTGGCTCTCTGGGCCCGCCGGGCGCCAGTCGCCGCGCCGCCCGCGCTATCGCGAGCCTCTTCGAGCCCTCTTGCCCCGCGAGTGTTCCGGGGGGTGAATGACGTTCATGCCGCGGATCTGGCAATCACCCCCGGGACGCTTGGCTCGCCCGCCTTGACGGTCTCGATGCGCCTGATATGATGCGTGCCACAATGAGCGCGAGCGAAAGCCAGTTCCCCTCCACCCGGGCGGCCTCCACAGACCTCTGGCGTCTCATCGGAAACCGAACGAACAGCTTGCTTCTCAGTGGCCTGCTCTGCCTCTGCCTTGCGGGTTCCAGCGCCGCCGCCCAATCCAACGCCCGATGGATGGGCTTGCTGAGAGACGACACGAGCCTGTCCGAGCTTTCCATTCCGGGAACGCATGATGCCGGGGCCCGGCACGAACGGTGGTACGGCACCATCAAGTGCCAGACGCTGACAATACCCGAACAACTTCAAGCTGGAGTTCGTTTCTTGGACATCCGGTGCCGGCATGTCAAGAACACATTCCTAATCTACCACGGCCCCGTTTATCAAAGACTGAGTTTCAACGGTGTTTTGGACGCCTGCGGCGCCTTTTTGCGCGAAAACCCAACTGAGTGCGTCATCATGAGCGTGAAGGAGGAGAATACTCCGTCCGCGGACACGCGTTCTTTTGAGGACACCTTTGACGCCTGCGTTGCCGGCAACCCCGTGCCCTGGTGGTTGGCCGACAACATTCCCACCTTATCGCAGGTCCGAGGGAAGGTCGTCTTGTTTCGGCGCTTCAAGGCGCGCGCCGTCCCAAAGGGAATTGATGCCTCAGCCTGGCCGGACGACTCGAGTTTCACCATCTCGAACCCGGCCGCAAGGCTGAGGGTGCAGGACTGTTACAAAGTCCGCGACAATCGGTTGAAGTGGAAGGCGATTCAGGCTCTGTATGAGGAAGCCGCTTCCGGGGATCGGGATTGCCTCTACGTCAACTTCGCAAGCGGCTACACACCTTCCTGGTTTTTCAGAATCTCTCGCATCCGCGCCGTTTCCGGCGTGATCAACCCGCAAATCGACGCTTATTTTGGCAACAGGGGCGCCCAAAGGTGCGGAATCACACTGATGGATTTCGCCGATGATCGCAAATGTTCCCTGATTATCGCCACAAATCAACAAAAGGAGAAACCATAAAACCCCCGATCAAGCTTCCGTCCATTCTGTTCCCGTTGGCGGCCGGCCTCGGCCTGATGATGGCCGGTGAGGCGGCGGGGCAAACCCTCAAGACCCTGCATGCCTTTTCCGGACTGAGCGACGGCTCTCGACCGGTTGCCGGATTGGTCTTATCAGGCGGCGCACTGTACGGCGCCGCCTCACAGGGCGGCGCCTCTCAACGGGGCACCGTGTTCAAGGTCAATCAGGATGGAACGGGCTTCGCCGCGTTGCATAGCTTCAAGGGCACCGCCGACGGTTCCACTCCCCTTGCCGGATTGGTTCTTTCCGGCCAGACCCTGTACGGGACGGCAAGCAGCGGCGGCAGTTCGGGAAATGGGACGGTCTTCGCCCTGAACACCAATGGCGCCGGCTTTGTCACCTTGCATAGCTTTGGGTCTCCGGCAGACGGAGTCGATCCGGAGGCCGGCTTGGTTCTTTCGGGCAGCGCTCTCTACGGCACCACGCATGGAGGGGGCATTTCGACTAATGGCACGGTGTTCAAGCTCAGCGTCCAAGGCACGGGCTTCACCAGGCTCTACAGCTTCATCTTGTCTGACGCCTATTCCCCCGTCGCCGGATTGGCTCTATCGAGCAACGCCCTTTACGGGACGACGTACGGGGGCGGGGGCAGGGAGGGGGGCAC
>CAZZFF010000099.1:0-23146 GCA_964653485.1 uncultured Verrucomicrobiota bacterium
TTAGCCCCTCTTTCACCCCCGCCCCGGGTAACAAAACTTTTGGCGCAATTCGCGGGAGGCGCATTCGAGGTCTTTCAGAATTGACCATCGAGGCGCTTATGCTAAGATAGTGCCCGTTTAAGGGCTATGAACAGGCCTCACGGGCAGTCCGCATCGGAAGAGGAGCCTGAACCGGGACGAGCCTCTCTCGCCGCGTCTCCGGACAAAATTCGCCTTGTCGTGAATAATTTGACGGTCGGCTCCGACTGGAGGGTGGAATGATGGCTTATGATCACTCTGCAGAGGCTTCAGCTTGAAGAGAGCGACCGCTCTTTGATCCGGCGGTTCACCCGCCAGGGCGACAACGAGGCGTTTTCCATCCTGATGGCCCGGTATGTGGACATGGTCTGCACGACCTGCCGGCGAGTTTTGGGGGATGAGACGCAGAGCGCCGACGCGGTGCAGGAGACGTTTTTCCAATTGGCGAAGGATGCGCACCGGGTTACGGGTTCGTTGGGGGGGTGGCTGCACAAGGTGGCGACGCGCCGCGCCGTGGACGTGATCCGGCAGAATGTCTCCCGGCGGCGGCGGGAGGAGAGCTACGCCTCGGCTGCCATGTCCGGTTCGAGTACATGGTCGGAAGTGGAGCCGGCGGTGGACGAGGCCTTGGAGGCATTGCCCGAGACCCTGCGCGAGGTGCTGTTGTTGCACTTTCTGCAAGGGCGAACCACGGTCCAGATCGCCGCGGCCCAGGGCATCTCGCAGTCGACCGTCTCGCGCCGGATGAACGAGGCCCTGGAAATGCTGCGCCAGATTCTCCGAGACCGGGGCGTGCAGGCCGGGCTGGTGCCGCTGCAGGCCGTTCTGCTGCACAGCAACTACATCGCCTCCGAGGCCCTGCGCTGCGGCCTGGGGAAGATAGCGCTGGCGAAAGCGACCCTGAGCGGCACAGCGATGGCGGCCTCCGCCCCGGCGGGAGCGGGGGCAATCAAGATCGCTTTGGCGGGGGCGGCGGTGGTGTTGGCGGCGGGGACGACTTGGGTGGCGCACAAGGAGCTTGGCCCCGGCCCGGCGCCGGTTGCCGCCCAATCGAGCGTCGCGGCCTCGGCATCCGCGCCTGCCGGTTCAGGTTCCGCTCAAGCCGGCCTCGAAAACGACCCGGCCCAGAGCCAAGCGCCCCCGTTTCCCAGGCAACCCGGGGTCCAACCGGTTACAGCGGACGGGTCTTCGTTCCCAGTGCCGCGCGGCTTCGGTTTTCCAGTCCAAGAGACCTTTGTCGCGGGTGCGCCGCAGGTCGTGTTGCCGTCCGTTGTTCACACTAATATGCGGAACTCGCGCGCGCGGATGGCGTGGATGACGAACGCTGAGGAATCGCCATTGTCCGCGCTCGCTACGAACGCGCCTCCCGCTCCCGCCGCAGCCATGGCTCCGCTGTGGCTTTACGGCGCGAGCGGCGGGGCCGAGGTGAACGCCGGGTCCGCCGGCTTCAGGCCGCCCTCTGGCGCGCAAGGGATGACGCCCTACGCAAGAGGCTTCTACGACAGCGCGCCTGTGGGGCCTTCCCGTGCCAGAAGCACGACCCCGTTCTTCCTCCCGAACCGCGCCTCGGCGCAAGCTCAGAAGAAGTAAGGGGGCTTCCCGTTCTCGGCATTTGTGGATGGGTGGTTGAGAAACCTGCTCCGCGTTCTTTGGGCCTGCGCGTTCTCACCGCCTCATCGAACGTCCTTGCCGTTCCCAATCCAGGCGTCGACACCCTGAATAATTCAGGCTTCGGCTCCGACTATGTTCAGAACAGGACCTAAACTCAGAACACAGATGAAAACGAACAGCTCAGCGCGCCGAGTCCTGCGAGCGGGGGACCTGGCATCGGCGGATGGCAAAGAGGCGGGCGCCTTCACCCTGATAGAATTGCTGGTGGTGATGGCGATTATCTCCATTTTGGCGAGCATGTTGCTTCCGAGCCTGGCCCGGGGCAAGGAGCGGGCCCGGGAGGCTCAGTGCCTGAACAACCTGCGGCAGATTGGGCTGGGCACCAAGATGCTTTGGGATGACCGGGGCGGCAGGATGACCTACGTCTCGGGCGGGCGCGACCCTCTGCCGGGGTGCCTGACGCTGACTTACGGTTTGGCGCGCAACCGGAACCTGTTCCCTTACCTTGGAACCTCGGAGGTGTTTCACTGTCCCTTGGACAAAGGGGAGATCAGCGTGGACTGCCATGTCCACCCAAAGACCACGTTGCTGCCGTCCTGCTGGCAGACCCGGGGGTTCAGCTACGACATGAACATGGGCACCCCCAACGGGATACCGATCCCTTCCACGCGCAAGCCCGTTGCGGGCAGCATCGAGGGCCAGCAGGAGACATGGGTGCCGGACCCCGCGCGGTTCATCCTGTTTTACGAGCCGCCGGCCGTTCCCCAGGTGTGCCATCCGCCGCCGCCGCTCTACATCAGGCTCTTTCCCCCGACCTGGTACCAATGGCACCGCAGCCGCATTACGACCATTTTCCAGGACCCGCGCCTGGCCCCCGCTCTTTTCTATTCGCCGGTGCTCTTTGTGGACGGGCATGGGAAAACTCTGGACTTTACCCGGTCCCTTCGTGCCGATCCTTACTACCCATTCGAGCAAACGCGCGATAGGATGTGGTATAAGCCTCTGGAGCAATCCAGCCTCGCCACCAACTCCCAGTAATCGCTATGGGCGAAGACTCAGCAATCATCCGCGAGCAGCATCTCCAGAAGCTGGCGCTTTTCTGCCAGGCGTTGGGCGAGGCCCTTAGCCGAGAGGGGGTCGAGTCGGACCAGGCCCTTGAGGCTTGGCGCGCGGCCCTCACGGCCCAATGCACACGATGCGGAATGTCCATCTCGGGCGAAGAGCTTTTCGCGCTCTCCCAACCGCCCGGCGACAATCCCAGCCCGAAAATCCGGCGGCTCAGACTGGGCGACTGCGCCCGACCGGGATGCGAGTCCTACTTCTACCGGGTGGCCCTCCGCGCCCATCCCCCGCTGGGCTGGCCGGGGCTGCTCGCGAGGGCCGATGCCATTGAGGCGGAGTTGGAAGGGCGAACCTCCGGGAGACCCCTGGGCGCGGCTCTCGCCAAGAGTCTTTTGCATTCCGGATTGACACGGCGCGCCGTTATGGCGCTGGCCGTGTTGCTCCTTCTGCTGCTCCTCCGGTGTTGGTACAGCGGCGGCCGCATTCCCCTGCTTCGAGAGCCCGAGCAATTCCAGGTCGCCCCTGCGCCCGCCGAGGAGCCCCACGCCGGAGACACGTCGGGGCCTGTTTGATTCAAAACCCCAACCGGAGGGTCACGAATCCGCGGGCTGGAATTGCGATGTCGTCCCCAACGCCTTCGCCGGCGTCCTCGTTGAGCTTGCAGAGGCAAACGCTCTTGGGACGGCCCGCGGGCCAGGCCAGCTTCGCGGTGTCGTCTTTGTCGGACACCGAGCGCAGACGCAGGATGACCGCGCCGCCATCCTCGTTGGGTTTGAGGATGGAGACCGACACGCGGTTGTTGGCGACGGCCACCAGCGGCTTGAGCGCGGGGTCGTTGTTGGCGGAGACGTGGGCCAGCGGTTGGGCTTGTTCCATGCCGAAGCGGTTTGCCGAGGCGGCGTCGTAGGGGCCGTGCGGGAGGATGCGGTAGCGGAACGTGACCGGGCCGCCCTGGGTCAGTGGGAAGTTGGAGAACCAGTGGTTGTTCATCACCCAGGAGTAGATGGCGGAGGAGGGTTCGAGTTTGCGGAGCCAGGGTTTCCGTTCGCCGGACCAATCGCCGGTTTGGTTGGCGGTCATCGAGCCGCATTCGACGAGCGGGGCGTCGAGCGAGCACCAGGTGACGCCTTCCTTGGCGTTGGAGATGTCGAGCCAGCGCTGCATTGTCAACCAGTTGCGGTTGGCGGCGGCCCACTGGTCTTTTTCGACTTCGACTACGCCCCACGGGATGTCCATGCGGGTCGTGGCTTGAGGAATGTCGAAGCCGAATCCGAAGTGGACGCCGTCCTTGGGGACGAGCGGGAGTTTGTCCACGACATCGCTGAGCTCCACCCATTGTTGGCCGCGGACGAGGCGCACGGACCGGGTGACGGCACGACAGCCGGTTGCCCTGGAGGAGACGCGCAATTCCACGACCAGCGGGCCCGATTCGACGGCGGCAATCGTGACGCCGGCGTCCGCTTGGGCGTTGTCGCTGTCACCGGGCATCCAACGGAAGGCGTTGAGGCCGCCGTCGGGTTTGACATCGGCGAAGTTGCGCCCGGTGGAGAGATTGACGAGGTGGGTGATGTTGCCGGTGGCGGGGTCGATGGTCACGCGCAGCAGTTGATTGTCGAGGGTTGTGCCGTTCAGGGTGCAGCCCTCGGTGAGCGGGCACTTGCCTGACTTGACGCGGTAATGGCGCGAGCCGAAGCCGGGGACATCGGAAGCCAGAAACGCCAACTCCCCGGTCGAGAGACGCTGGGCCGGCACATCGTTGCCCCGGTCGTCGGTGACGCGGTCGCCGAGGGAGCTTTCCGCTTTGGAAAGGGTTACCAATCCGCCGTGGGTCCAGGAGTGGGTATTGAACAGCGCCACGCCGCCGTTGGCAGGGCCGCCCGGAGGTCCGAGCGCGCCGGAAGACCTGTCGGTGGCGGGGGCCAGGGCGTCGTCGAAGAGCGTTTGCGCGCGGTCGTCGGCTTCGCGGAAGTAGCTCCGTTTGACCTTCCAAATCGCGTCTTGAAAGAACGGCTCGGCGGGATTTTCGGCGCACCAGGTGTGTTCGTCGCCGAGGAGGATGTAGCGCCAGGCCTCGTCGAACTCGGCGCGCGGCGCGGGTTTGCCGGGACGGAGCATCGTCCAGAGGGTCTCGGCCTGGGCGAGTTTCTCCTTGGCGTTGCGGTTGAGTGCGATCAACCGGGCGGCGCTGCCCAGGCCGTCGGTCCAGTACTCGGTAAAGTCGCCCGTGACTACGGGCAATTTGTCCCCGCACTCCTGCTCGATGGCCCGCATGATTTCGTGCCCGCCGGCGATGATGATGCGCGGGTAGGCGTGCTCCTCATTCCATGCCTTGACGGCCTCCGGAATGTCGGCATCGAGCGGGCAGTTGTCCCACAGGGACCAGGAAAGAACCAGGAAATCATAAGGGAACTTGGCATTTTCCAGGCCGGCCAATTGGCTGGTGAAGTTCACGTTGGCGCTGCCGGTTTTGATGACGGCCGGAATCTTCTCAGGGTCGCGCTGGCCGAACCACGGGCGGCCCGTGGCTCCGCCCTTGCCCATGCTGCCGCTGTTGCCATAGCCGCCGGGTTGGAGAAAGAGCACCTTGGATTTTCCGTCCGGCCCGACCCACCAGAAGGGCCGGCCATCAATGCCGGCATGGGCCTGGCCGGCGCGGCAGGAGTTCGGCCAGGCCATAATGTAGCGCACGCCCTCCTGCGCCATGACGGGCACCAACCCCCACGACATTCCGGGCACGTCCATTTGCTGGAACGTGTCGATTGGGGCGCCGGTCAGCTTCCGCATCCGGCCGCCGAAACGAAACACCTGAAACAATTCCTCATCGGAGCAAACGCTCGTGTTCAGATTCACATAGCTGGCGTCCACGCACAAATCGCCGTCACGGATGGCCATTTGAAGGCGCTCTTTCTGTTCGGGCGCCGCGGTGTGCCAGAGACGTTCCAGCGGCCAGGTGACTTCGGGATTCCACCGGTAACGGGCGCCGGGCGGGTAGTCCTTCGTCGCCTCCGCCAGCTTGACGCCCTCCTCGATGTTGCGCTTGTGAATGAATTCGGCGATGTCCTGCGGTGCGGTGTAACCGATGTCCACGTGTGAATGCGGATAAAGGTAAACGGTCCAATAGCGCATGGGGGGCACTGTGACGGTCTTCTTCAATGCCTTGGCGCCCTGGCGGAGCGTCAAGCCGGCTTGCAACTCCTGTTTCACCCCGGCCCCGGCCGGCAAGAGCACGCGGCAGACCGAGCGCCCGCCGGCCTCGGGCGGCACTTCGGTGGTTTCCGTCCGGCCGTCGGCCGCGATTTCCACTTGCGCCTGGCCGAAGAGTTTTTCACCTTTGAGATTCAAGGTGATCTCCCGGCCTGGCTGGCCGTCGGCGCGGCTGCAATAGAACGGCTCCGCCACGCAATCCATGTCCGCGGGAAACGACGGCCCATCCTGGGCGGCTGGCGCGTGCCCCGCCGCCAGAAGCGCGGCAAGGGCTGAGAGAAGGCACGAACCGGAGACAGTGGGCGGACAGAGGCGAATGTTCATGCCCAATTCCTACGTTTCTCCGCCGCTTCGTCAAGCCTGGGCGCGGGACGTTTCCTTGTTGTCTTGCATCCGTAAATGGCCCAAGCTCGGTCCGTATGAAGCAAACAACGCGCAGAGACTTCCTGAAAAGTTCAATGGTGGCCGGGCTGGCGGTTGGGTTGCCAAGGATGGGGATCGGCGAGGAGGGTTCGTCGAAAACGAGCGGTGCCAACGATGCGGTGCGGTTGGCGATTGTGGGCCTCGGGGCGACCAAGGCCATTGGAGGGGTGGGAGGGCGGGGGCACCAGCTCATCGCGCGGTTGCCGGAGGTGCCGGGAGCGAGGATCGTCGCGTTGTGCGACGTGGACCAGGCGTTCCTGGACCGCGAAGCACAGCTATTGAAGGCGCGTGGGCACGAGGTGGCCACTTACACGGACCTGCGCAGGGTTTTTGAGGACAAGACCATCGACGCGGTGGTCATCGCCACACCCAACCACTGGCACGCATTGGCGACGATTTGGGCCTGCCAGGCCGGCAAGGATGTTTACGTCGAGAAGCCGTTTTCTTACAACATCTGGGAGGGCCGCCAGATGGTGGCCGCGGCGCGGAAGTATGGGCGCATGGTCCAGGTGGGCACTCAGAATCGTTCGAGTTCGCTCCTGCGCCGGGCATTCGACGCGCTCCGCGGAGGGGAGTTGGGTTCCATCCGCTTTGCGCACGCCTTGGTTTACCGGCCGCGCGAAGGCATCGGCAAGGTGGAAGCGCCCACGCCCGTGCCGACGACGGTGGACTACGACCTTTGGTGCGGGCCCGCGCCCAAGGGGCCGATCCTGCGCAAACAACTGCACTACGAATGGCATTGGTTCTGGGCCACCGGCAACGGCGAGATGGGCAACAACGGAGTTCATGTCATAGATATTTGCCGGTGGGCTTTGGGCCAGAACGCGATTCCTCGGCGGGCCATGAGCATCGGCGGCCGGTTTGCCGTGGACGATTGCGCGGAGACGGCCAACACCCAGATTGCCTTTTTGGATTATCAGCCCGCGCCGCTCATTTGCGAAGTGCGCAACGTGCGCGCCCCCAACAGCCCCGGGGGCATCGGCAAATTCCGGAACCTGACGGACGGCGTGGTGATCGACTGCGAGGGCGGTTACTTCGCGGGCAACGGTTCCGGCGGAGCGCTCTTCGACAAGCAAGGCAAGAAGATGAAGGATATTCCGGACGACGGCAGCTACGGGCGGCTGGAGGCCACCCATCTGTCTCACTTTATCGCGGCGGTCCGCAGCCGGAACGCCGGCGACCTGGCGGCCGAGGCATTGCAGGGACATCTCTCCGCCGCCGGTTGCCACCTGGCCAACATCTCCCATCGGCTCGGCAAGAATTCAGCGCCGGAGGCCATCCGGGAAGCCATCCACGGGAGCCAGGAGCTATCGGACGCCTTTGAGCGTTGCCGGGAGTATCTGCGCGAGAATGGGGTTGACCTGGGCGCCACGCCGGCCGTTCTTGGCCCGTGGGTGACCTACGACTCCAGCCAGGAGCAATTTGTCAACGACTTCGCCGACCAAGCCAACGCGCTTTCTCAGCGTGACTACCGCCAACCCTTCGTGGTGCCGAAGATCGCGTAACCGGCGCTATGAGTGAGTTGCCTGCGGGAAAACGGGGGTTGGTTAGCCCTTGTTTCAGTAGTGTTCTCGTGATCCGGCGAATCGCGTGGATTTGGGCGTTGTTCGCCGGCATGGGTCTGTGCTGGGCGCAGGTGGCCATCCCACCGACGACGATTCCCCCCAGCCTGGTGAGCAGCAACGACCCGGGCTTTCTGGTCAGGACGGTGAGCGTTGATTGGCCGGGGGCGGGCGGCAGCGCCTGGATGAACAGCGTCGCGAACATGGAGCAGGCCCTTGGACCGGTTACGACCAACACCGGTCCGAGCAGATTGCCCTCGGCGGGCACCGCGATCGATCCGACGACCGGGCATTATGCGACCAACTGCGCCAACTTCCTGGGCGGCCTCAACCCGCGCATCGCGACGATGCTGGCCGAGCAGGGCACGGGCACGACCGGGAGCACTGCGCCCGCGGACACGAACGGCTTCTGGATTCTGGACGCGGCGAACTTCGCCCGCGCCTACATCAACTGCGACGCCAACGGCCCGCCCACGGTCAGCGGCGGGGTGTTCAATTCCCCGCAATATCCGCACAACTATTTCCCCGGCGTGCCCACGTGCGCCAATCCGAACCAAGGCAATAATTGGGAGAGCATCGCGTGCTCGTTCATGGCGTACCTCTACCTGCCGGCCGGCGTCACCACCCTCAACGTCAACAGCGACGACGGCTTCCTGCTGATGCTCTCTCCCCTGCCCAACCCGTACGACGCCCGCGGGCTTGTCGCCGTCGGCGAGTACGACGGAGGACGAGGCTCGGCCACATCGACCATGACCGTGAGCGTCACGCGGGCCGGTTGGTACACCGTCCGCCTGGATTACGAGCAGGGACAAGGGGGGATTGTCTGCGAGTTTTTCTCGACCGACAGCAGCGGCAATAACTGGCTCGTGAATGACATGACCTCGGCAAAGGCCCTCCGCGCCTATCCGATGCCGGAGACCTTCACCAATGCCTATCCGCTGTCGATTTTCCCGACCAACGGCGCCCAGTTCCTGCCGGACGCACCGCCCCGGACGGTCACGATGACGTTGCAGGATGGCACAGCGGACCTGATCACCAACGTCCTTGCGGTCAAGGTGAACGGTGTGGCCATGGCGAGCCTGACCGTAACGAACACGCCCAGCTTCACTCCCAACGGCCAACCCATGGGGCGCATCACCTGGGTCAACGCCAGTTCCGCGACCCCGGGGGTCCTGCCGGTCAACCAGACGGTCCCCATCGAAGTGGATTACCAGAACTCGGAGGGGGTAACGAACAGCGTGGTCTGGAATATCGTCACCGCGGGGACCAACGGCGTTTACCGCGAGCTGTGGCCCAACCTGAGCCAGGTTTTGGGCAACAGCCTTGAGGCGCTGACCAACACGGTTTACAACCCGGACTGGCCCAACGAGCCTGACCCGGCTTACACCGCTGTTCTTTCCGCATTCCAAACGGAGACCGACACCGGAATGGATTGGTACGGCCAGCGGGTCCGCGCCTATCTCGTCGCTCCGGCGACCGGGCCCTACACGTTTTGGATTGCGAGCGACGACACTTCGGAACTGTTCCTGAGCAGCGATGAAAACCCCGCCAACGAGCGACTCATCGCCTGTGTGACCTCGGCGACTGGAGCCGCCCAGTATAACGCTCAGGCCAACCAGCAGTCGGTCCCCATCAACCTGGTGGCGGGGCGTCGCTATTATATCGAGGCCCTGATGGAACAAGGGGGCGGAGCGGACAATTTATCCGTCCAGTGGATGCTGCCGGCCGGGTTGGTGGAGTCTCCGCTGCCCGGAGCGTACCTGGAGGTGGATTTCGTCCCGGCCATTGTTGCTCAGCCGGTCAGCAGCACCGTCACCGAGGAGACCACGGCCACGTTCGCCGTGACCGTCTCGACCTTCCACCTGCCCAGCTTCCAGTGGCAGTCCGGCGGCACGAACATCGCCGGCGCCACCAACGGAACGCTGACGCTGGCCAACGTCCCGCTCAAGGCGTCAGGCTCGACTTTCGAGTGCGTGGTCAGCAATCTGCTCGGCAGCGTGACCAGCGCGGTCGCGACGCTGACCGTGGTTCGCGATACCAATCCGCCGACCCTCCTTGGGGCCTACAACGTAGGCCAGACCAACGTGACGATTCTCTTCTCGAAGCCCGTCAACCCCGCCACCGCTGCCAACGCGGCCAACTACGCGATTAACCCGGCGGCGCCGATCACCTCAGCGGTCATGATCGACAACCAGACCGTGGCGCTGCGCGTTTCAGGGTTATCGATGGGCTCCAATTACGTGGTGACCGTCAATGCGGTGCAGGATTTGGCCAGCTCGCCCAACACGATTGCCCCCAACTCCAGGATCGGGTTTACGACCAGCATCTTCGAGCCGGGAACCATCGGATACCCCACGCCCAACGGGTCGACCGCCATCGTGAGCAATGGCATCAACGTGTGCGCCGGCGGGTCTATCGGGGGAACGGCGGATGCCGCCCCGTTCGAGTATTTTATGCAGTCGGGCAATTTTGATTTCAGCGTCTGCGTTCAGAGTTTGACCCTCTCGAGCCCTTGGGCGAAGGCGGGGTTGATGGCTCGGGCGAGTCTGGACCCCTCCGACGCGTTCGCCGGGGTGTTCGCCACGCCGAGCATCGCCAACTGCTATTTCGATTCACGAGCCGTCGCGGGGACAGCCGATGCCCCCTCCGGAGGCTTCCCGGTGAACTATCCTAACACCTGGCTGCGATTGCAGCGGACCGGCAACACGTTCAACGGCTACGCCAGCTTTGACGGAAGCAACTGGATGCAGTTGGGAACGATGTCGATGACCGCCAACCCCGTGTGCGTGGGTTTGGTTGCGGCCAGCCAGAACAGCAGCGTGGCGACGGTGGCGCAATTCCGGAGTTTTGGGAAGACGACCAGCGCCGTCATCGGGACGTTCGGTTTGCCCGGCGAGCCGCTGGGACCCTCGTCGCGGCGCACGCAGTTCGCATTTTCCGAGATCATGTACGCCCCCGCCCCGCGCGCCGACGGCCTGAACACGGAGTACATCGAGATATACAACTCGAATCCGTGGTGGGACGACCTGGGCGGGTGCCGGTTGGCCGGCCAGATTCAATACACGTTCCCGACCAACACGATTGTTCCGGGAGGGGGTTTCCTCGTCGTGGCGGCCGCGCCGGCGGATGTGGAGTCCGCTTATGGAATCACCAACGTCATCGGTCCCTATGCCAATTCGCTGAGCGAGGGTGGGGAGGTCCAGCTCCTGAACGCCGCTCAGGGGGTGGTGCTGGACGTGACCTACACGAATGCCCTGCCCTGGCCGGCGGGCGCGTTTCAAACCGGCCATTCCATCGTGCTGGCCCGCCCCACTTACGGCGAGGCGGACCCGCGCGCCTGGGCCATCAGCGACGTGGTGGGAGGCTCGCCAGGCGGACCCGAGGCCTACCGCCCCAGCCCGTTGCGCAACGTGATGATTAATGAAATCCTGGCCAACCCCGACCCCGCCCAGACCGCTTACGTGGAACTTTACAACCACGGCTCGGCGGCGGTCGACGTGAGCGGGTGCGTCCTCACGGACGACCCTTCGACCGACCGGTGCGCCTTGCCAACCAACACCGTCATTTCCGCGCACGGCTTTTTGGCGGTGCCCCAAACTCAACTCGGGTTCGAGCTGAACCCGGCAGGCGGCCGGGTGCTGTTCTGGAACCCGGACCGGAGCCGGGTTTTGGACGCGGTGACATATCAGGCGCAGGGGTACGGAGTCTCATCGGGGCGGTGGCCGGACGGAGGGGACGAGTTCTATCCGCTGGCCCGGGCCACGCCCGGCGCGCCAAACGGCCAGATTCGGATCGATGACATCGCGATCAACGAGATCATGTACCGGCCGATTTCGGGCAACGACGACGACCAGTATGTCGAGCTATTCAACCAGGGAACCAACACGGTGGACCTGAGCGGGTGGCAGTTTGTGGCGGGGATCAACTTCGCGATTCCGGCCGGGACGACGCTCGCGCCCGGGGGGTATCTTGTGGTGGCCCGAAACCAAACCAATCTCTTCGCCCATTATCCAAACCTGAGCACCGTGAACACGGTGGGCAATTATTCGGGCAAACTGCCCCATAAAGGCGGGCGGCTGGCCTTGGCCCGCCCGGACTACTGTACCACCACGGTCGCCGGGCTTCCGGCGACCAACGCGCTCCTCGTGGTGGCCGACGAGGTCACTTACCAGACCGGGGGGCGCTGGGGGCAGTGGGCCCACGGGGGTGGCAGCAGCCTCGAATTGATTAACCCAAACACCAACCACCGTTTGGCCGGCAACTGGGCGGACAGCGACGAGACCGGAAAGTCCTCATGGACGAACCTGACGGTCACCGGGCTACTGGATAACGGGGGCAATTACAACGGCGGCTCGATCGACATTGTGCAAGTCGGCCTTTTGGACGTGGGCGAGGCGCTGGTGGACAACTTGGTGCTCCAGGCCGGCACCACCGGCCCCAACTTGATTCAGAACCCGGGTTTCGAGAGTGGAATGCAGGGCTGGCAGGCCACGGGCGACCACGTTACCTCGGGCCTGGAGACTGCCGCCGGACTGGGAGGCTGCCAGAGTGCGCAATCGCTTCACCTCCGCGCCGGCGACGGCCTGTGGACGGGGCTCAATTCCGTGGAGTCAACGCTGGCGGCAAACGGGCTCGGCTCCGGCTCGACGGCCACCCTGAAGCTGACCGGGCGGTGGCTGCGCGGCTCGCCGTTCGTGTTGCTGCGCATGAGGGGCAATTGGCTGGAGCTGACGGGCGCCCTGCCGATTCCCGTGAACCTGGGAACCCCCGGCCTGCCTAACAGCCAGGCCCTAACCAACCCGCCTCCAGCCATTTTCAAAGTGAGCCACTCGCCGGCCCTCCCGGCGGCCAACCAACCGGTCCAGGTGACCGCGCGGTTCCATTGCATGAACGGGTTCCAACCCAGCGTGCTTTATCGAGTGGACACGCAGCCCAACTCGAACCCGAGCTACACGACGCTGGTCATGAACGACACGGGTGTTGCCGGAGATGCGCTGGCCGGCGACGGCCTCTACACGGCGACTATCCCGGGGCACCCCGCGGGAACCGTCGTGGCGTTCCTGGTTCAGGCGGTGGACCTGACGACCGGGGCGCGAGCCGTGTTTCCCAAGGTCCTCAACGACAACTCCGGCCTGCCGCGGGAATGCGTCGTCGTCTTCGGCGACACTGTTCCCGGCGGCAGCTTCGGACATTGGCACCTCTGGCTGACTCAGAACTGGATCAATCACTGGAGCAACCAGGCCGGAATCGGCAACGGATTCAGCGATGCGACCCTGGTGGATGGCGGGGGGCGCATCATCTATGACGTTGGCGGTCGTTACGCCGGCAGTCCCTATCATCAATACACCGGCTCACCGGTCTCCACGTTGGGCGGGATGGACTGGACGGTGCCCGACGACGACCTGATGTTCGGCTCGCACAGCTTGAACAAGCAGCACGTGCCGGGCAACGGCCCGCTGGACGACAACACGCTCCAGCGCGAGCAGACCTCCTACTGGATGGCCCGGCAGCTTGGGATGATGTGGAATTATCGGCGATACTACATCCTTTACGTCAACGGCAATCGTCACGGCCCGCTCATGGAGGACTCCCAAACGCCCGACGCCGACATGCTGGACGAGTACTTCCCCAATGACAACAACGGCTTTCTTTACAAGAACCACATTTGGTTCGAGTGCCAGCCGATGCCGCCCCAAGGCCAAAGCCTGGGCATGCAGAACGAGTCCTTTTGTTCGCTCGACAAGTTCACGACTACGATTCAGGGCGTGCCGGGCCAGCCCAAGCTGGCGCGCTATCGCTGGAACTACTGGATGAAGCAGTACCCCGACTCGCCCAACAACTACACCAACGTCTATGCCCTGGTTAACGCCGCAAACCTGCCTCAGAGCGGCGCCTCTTATTACCAGGCCATGGAACAGGAGGTGGATACCGAGGAGTGGATGCGCTGGTCCGCCCTCGAACACGCGACCGGGGACTGGGACTCTTTCGTCACCCAGAACATGTGGAATATGTTCTCCTACAAGCCCCAGAGCGGCAAATGGACCCTCTTCAAGTGGGACTGGAACATTACCCTGGGCAACAGCGGTTCCTGGGGCCCGGACGGCGGCAACCTCTACACGGTCTCCGACTCGGTGATGAGCGCCTTCCAGAGCTACCCGCCGTACCGGCGCGCGATGCTGCGCGCATTTCTGGAGCTGGCTAACGGCCCGATGAACAATGCGAACTCGGACCCGATCGTGGACGCCAAATACGCGGCCTTCGCCGCCAACGGCTTGCCCGCTTCGTATGGCGTGACAGACCCCGGCAGTGCCGGCCTCAAGGGCTGGATCGGAACCATGCGCGCCTCGCTCCTGACGGCCATCTCCAGTGCGGGCATGAGCAGCGTCCCCTTTGCCGTGAGCGGCTCCACCAACCTGGTCACGGGGCTGAGCTATGTCACTCTGACCGGAACCGCCCCGCTGCCGGTCCGGACCATTACCGTCAACGGCCAGCAGTTTTCCGTTACCTGGACTTCCGTGAAGAACTGGAGCGTCAAGGTCAGCCTGTTCGGCTACTCGAACACGTTGTCCATTCAGGGCGTTGATTCCAACGGCCAACCGGTGCCCGGAGCCTCTGCCGTCATCACGGTCACCGACACCAGCGCGCCCAACAATTACACATACATCCCGTACTCACAGCCGGGGCTGGCTTATACGCAGAAATTCGATTCGCTGCCCAATCCTGGCTCGACGACGGTGAATTCCGACAACCCCGTCGGAATCAACGGCCTGGTCTATTCTCTGGGGAACCCATTTGCGTTCGGCGCACCTGTGGCCGTCTCGGGGGCCGGCGGGCTTGGGCTGCCCTTCACCCTCTCAGGCTGGTACGGATGGGGGGCCTCGCAAGCAAAGCTCGGCGCCAGCGCGGGCGACCAGACCACCGGCGGAGTCATCAGCTTCGGCCCGACGAATTCAGCCAATGCGAATCGCGCCCTGGGGTTGCTGGCGACCTCGACGACCGGGCCGACGGCCTTCGCGGCCAAGTTCCTCAATCTCAGCGGCGCGCCCCTGAACGTGATGAGCGTGGGTTGGACCGGGGAGTTGTGGCGCCAGAGCGTCCAGGCCAAGACGATTTCGTTCGGCTATTACCTCGACTCCTGCGCCACCAACACGTTCTCGACGAATGACGTCGCCTGGCTGGGCAACCTGGCCCTGAGCTTCCCCGCCGGGGCCGCGGGGGTCGAAGATGGCACGGCTCAGGCCAACCAGGTATTTCTCTCCGTGACCAACCTGTCTATCGCGCAATGGAACCCCGGGGCGGCGCTGTGGCTGGTCTGGCTGATGGCGGACCCGGCTGGAAAAGGGCAAGGATTGGCGATTGATAACTTTTCCTTCTCCGCATCGGCGGCTCCCTTCCTGGCGACGCAACCGAACGGGGGCGGTCTGGACGTGCTCTGGCCGTCGAGCTTCGGCGGCTTCACCCTCCAGCAACGCTCCGGCCTGGGCCAGGCGGGAGGCTGGACGGACCTCGCGCTCCCGGTCGTTACCAACGGGGGTTGGAATTCGGTCACGTTGCCTGCGACGAACCCCGCGCAATTCTTCCGGTTGAGACGCTGACACTCCATAGCGATTGGGTCGGGACCGGGATAATTGGGCAGGCTCCTGAGCGGGTTTTGCCTTGTCTTCCGGGCGGAGCAGAACGAGTTTGTGCCACTATGAGACAGACTGTTTGCCGAGTCCGCCTGGTCCTGGTGCTCGCGCTGATGGCCGTTGCCGCGCGCGCCGAGAACTGGCCCCAGTGGCGCGGGCCCTTCTTCAACGGCTCGACTACGGAGGCGGGGTTGCCAAGCCAGTGGAGCAAGACGGACAACGTGGCATGGGCGGCGGCGCTGCCGGGCTTTAGCGGGGCCACGCCGGCGATTTGGGAGGATTCCGTGTTCGTGTCGAGTCCGGACCCGCAGAAGAACCTCGTCCTCATTTGTTTGGAACGAAAGACGGGCCAGGTCCGCTGGCAAAGGGTGGTCGCGGCCGGCGACCGCGAGAAGGGCCGCAACAACATGGCGTCCCCTTCGCCCGTGACGGACGGGCAAAGCGTGTTCGTGCTTTTCGGGACGGGAGACATGGCGGCGTTCGATTTCTCGGGCAAGGAGCTTTGGCGCCGGCAACTGGCCGGGGATTACGGCCGTTTCGCCATCAATTGGCTTTACGGTTCCAGCCCGATGCTTTGGCAGGGCCGCCTGTATGTCGAGGTCATCCAGAGCACTCCCCCGGACGGCGTGTCCCAGGCGCGAGACGGAACGGCCTGCCGCGACTCGTACCTGCTCTGCCTGGACCCGGCGACAGGCCGGAATATCTGGCGCTACGTCCGCCCCACCGACGCCGTCTCCGAGGCGCAAGAGGCCTACACCACGCCGATTCCGTGGGAAGGACCGGCCGGGGCGGAGATTCTCGTTGCGGGCGGCAACTATGTGACCGCGCATTCTCCGGCCACGGGCGAGGAGCTGTGGCGCTGCGGGGGGCTCAACGCCCGAAGCGAGAGGTTTTGGCGGGTTGTCCCCTCGCCCGTGGCGGTGGAGGGGATGATCATCGCCTGCGGCCCAAAACGCGATCCCGTGCTTGGCATCCGGGACGGGGGCAAGGGCCTGGTGACCGACACCCACCTGGCGTGGCAATTCAAGGAGTTCCCCAGCGATTGTGTAACGCCGCTGGCCTATCGCAACCAACTGTACGTCCTGGACGGCGATCGCCAGATGATGACTTGCCTCGACCCGCGGACCGGGCGCACGAAGTGGCAGGGCAACCTGGGCCTGCGCGAGATATTCCGCTCCTCGCCCACGGGGGCGGACGGGAGGATTTATTGCCTGGGCGAGAATGGCACGGCGGTCGTGCTGGAGGCGGGCGAGGAGTTCAAGATTCTCTCGACGATTTCGATGGGCGAAGCTCCTGTGCGCTCCTCGATCGCCGTGGCCCGCGGCCAGTTGTTTATCCGTACCGCCGAGCACCTTTACTGCGTGGGAAGCCCTCTGACCGCCGGGGGCGCAGGACCGCCGGAATCACGCCCGTGATGCTTTCGCATCGCATCAAATCTTGCCTTGTCTTCCGCCCGGAGGTCGCTTATGAATCTTCAGCTTGCGGGCGCCATTTGCATGAACAACGCTCTGGTGGTAATGCCGACCTATAACGAGCGGGAAAATCTTCCCCCGCTCGCCGAACGCCTTCTGGCCTTGCCCGTACCGGTCGACCTGTTGGTGGTGGACGACAATTCGCCCGACGGGACGGGCAAACTGGCGGATGAACTGGCTGCCAAACACCCTTCGATTCATGCCTTGCACCGCAGGCAAAAAGGGGGGCTGGGGTCGGCCTATGTCGCCGGCTTTAAGTGGGCGCTCGAAGGCTCTTACGAGTACGTGTTCGAATTGGATGGCGATTTCTCCCACAACCCGGACGACATCCCGACGTTTCTGCAGGCGGCCAAGGAGGCCGACCTTGTGCTGGGGTCGCGCTACCTCAACGGCATTCGCATCATCAACTGGCCCTTGAGCAGGCTCTTGTTGAGCAGTTGCGCCGCCAAATACGTTCAGCTCTTCACCGGCATGCCGTTCACCGATCCGACCGGGGGCTACAAATGCTTCCGTCGGCGTGCCCTTCAGGCCATTAACCTGGATGCGATCCGCTCGACGGGCTACAGCTTTCAAGTCGAGATGACCCATAAGCTGTGGCGCCAGGGTTTCCGCATCGTCGAGGTGCCCATCATTTTTACGGAGCGTTTCCAAGGTCGCTCCAAGATGTCGGGACATATCATCAGCGAGGCCTTCATCATGGTCTTGCGCCTCTCGCTCCAGAACAGACTGCGCCGCCGGCCCCTGGTCTCGCCCTCAGCCCCGGCCGCCGATGCCGCAAAGCTCCGGTAGGCGCCCGCGCCGGGGCGGAGCTTCGCCGATTCACTGTCAGTCACGCATCGTCCCGGCGTCAGTATCAAGGACGATTCGCTCGAATGCGATAGAAGGCCTTGGCGGTTGGGGGGAGGGGGTCCGACAAGGACAAGGGGCCTCCGGCGGCGCTTGTGACCGGCGAGAGGTCGGTCCAGGATTGGAAGTCCGTAGAGCGTTGAAGGGTGTAAGACCACGCGGCGCGCGCATTGAACTGAACCTGCCAGACGCCGTTGCTGAGGGAGCCGGTGAGGTTTTGGACCGGCGGCGGGGGCACGACAAGGACGATGTTGTCCACCACGCCATGGGCGAGCACCGACCCGGCATAAGCGGGGTCCTGCCCGGCGTCGCTGTAACTGTTGACGCTGAAGGTGTCGAGGCGGAAATCGCCAAAGGTCGCATCGAGCGGTTGAGTGATGAGGACCCCGGAGGTTTGTTGAGAGTTGGTGAGCGTGGCTGTGACGGTTTGATTTGAAGACGTGTAGGCCATCACGATGTGGTAGGTTTGGCCATTGGTCAGCGCAAAAATGGCATAGTCAGTCGAGCCGTTCCAATTGAAGTCGCTATTGGTGTCCGCGAGCGAGGGCCACGCCGTGGCACCGTAACCCGCGTCCCAGAAGTAGGCGAATTCGGCCAGGTCGGGCGAATCCGAGTCGGTGCCGCGCAAGAAATTGGTTTGAGTGGCCTCATCCAGGTTGAGGAAACCGAGGGCGATGCTGAAGCTCTCCGTGAGGTTCGTATTGAACCCGATGCCGATGTCGGTCAGTCGCAGGTCAAAGGCCATGCTGAAATCATCGTCGCGGGCGAGGATGGTCCCGACAGGGTGATAAAAATAGCTGTTCGGCTGCGACGAATCCCACGTTACCCGCAGGTCCTGGTTGGTGGAATCCCACTGGAAGAGGTTGGTATTTCCGAAGACCTTCCATCCGTTTTGGAGCGGATTGGCCGAGAAGTTCTCGGTGATCACGGTGTCGCATCGGGCGGTTAGAAAGGAGGCGCCGGCCAGGGCCAGCGTCAATAGACGGAGCTTGAGCATAGGCTGATCTTTCATTGACTCCGCGGTTGGCGGAGGGGGTTTGGCATTGAGAGACCAGCGCGGCGGGATGAAGGGGCAAAAAAAACCTCCACCCCCCGGCAAAGCGGAGAATGAAGGCATTCAGCGAATCCCGTTCCGCACTCACGGAACGGGCTGGCCTCATCCTTCTCTTGACGGAGAAGTTGGTCCCGGCAGCGGGACCATGACGAGCACAGCCAAATCGATATCCTGACTTCGGGCTTTGACCTCGCTCCCGCCTTCCCGGCTCGTGGCCAGTGGCGATGGGAGTTTGCAACCCGTAACAGTGGCGCAACCGTCCCCGATTCTCACGGGGTTCCCTGATACTTGGCTGTCACAGAAAGATGGACGAACAGTCCATCCATTTCAAAGAACGGTGAATTGTCGAATCGGGGGTCAGGAAAGTCAAATCGAATTTGTGGAAGCCAGCGCGCGCGCAAGCGGCAAGGGGCTTCGACCGGCATGGCCCAAACGAGGCTCAGGGCCAGTGACAAAGTCCGTCGGAAGGTCGTGTAGGAGTGCGGTGGTGAGATGAGGATGGGTTCGTTCGAGGTTGGTCTTGCGCCGGGCCCCCGCCGGTGGTTCCCTCCGGAGGTGAGTGTGAATGGGTAATGACGGAATCCGCGTTATGAGAACGAAGAAGTGCGATGGGTTGGGGCATGATCGGCGGGGGTGGGTTCTGCTCCGGGTAGGGGCCTGTGTCCTGGCGTCGGGCATGATCCTTGCTGGGATTTCCGCCAGCGACACGGGGACCTTGAGGAAGGGAGACGTGGTTTACCAGGCCGATTTTGAAGGTTCCAATACGCTGAGCGGATGGTCTGGGGCGGCGGCGTTGGAGCCGGGCTATGCCAGCGCTCAAGCCGTGGCTTTGGAAACCAAGGCCGATGCGTCCGGCGCCATCCTCGCCAGGCAACTGCCGGCTGAAGCCGTGCGTGGCTGCCGGATTCGTGCCTCCGTGATGGTGAAGGCGCGGCAGGTCAGTCCCAAGCCCAACCCCTGGAACGGCGTCAAATTCATGCTTGTCGCTGAGAGTCCGGCCGGGAAGTCCTACCCGCAAGCGACGGTGGACACGGGGACTTTCGACTGGCGGCGGGCCGCATTCACGGCCCAGGTGCCGGCCGACACCACGAGTCTGACGCTCGTGCTGGGGCTGGAGCAAGTCACCGGGAAGGTCTGGTTTGACGACCTCAAACTCACGGTGGCCAAGGCGCCGCTCACATTTCAACCGGGACCCGTGGCGGGTCCGGTTTTCAAAGGCCACTCCTTGCCGCGGTTGCGGGGCGCGATGGTCAGTCCGGACATCGACGCCGAGAGTCTCCGTGTGCTCGGCCAGGAGTGGAAGGCGAATCTCATTCGCTTTCAACTCATCCGCTCCGGCCGGGCGGGTCAGCCCGCCACGGCCGACCCGTACGATGCCTGGCTGGAAGGCGAGTTGAAACGGCTCGATGCCATCCTGCCCCTGTGCGAGAAATACGGTCTCTTCGTGGTCGTCGACCTGCATTCCCCGCCGGGCGGCAAGCCCACGGTCGGCGGGTATTTCGGATCGGATAGCGGACTATTCAGCGACCGGCGGGTCCAGGATAAGTTTGTCGAGGTCTGGCGCCGCATCGCCACTCGGTACAAGGATGCCAAGGCGATTTGGGGCTACGACCTGGCAAACGAACCGGTGGAAGATGAAGCGGAGGACGGCTGCGACGACTGGCAGGCGCTGGCGGAGCGCGCCGCCCGGGCGGTCCGCGCCATTGATCCCGGGCGAGCGATCATTGTCGAACCGTCGCAATGGGGCAGCCCGGAGGGGTTGACCGACATGGTTCCCATCGGGGTCTCCAACGTGGTCTATAGCGTTCACATGTATCTGCCGCACGCCTTCACCCACCAGGGAGTGTTTGGTTCAGGGCCTGCCTATCGCTACCCCGGCATCATCGAGGGGAAGCAGTGGGACAAGGCCCAACTCGAAAGGGCGCTCCAGCCGGCGATTGCGTTTCAGAACCGCTACCATGTTCACATCTATATCGGGGAATTCAGCGCCATTCGGTGGGCCCCGGACAACAGCGCGGCCCGGTACCTGAGCGACGTCATCGACATTTTCGAGGAGCGCGGGTGGGACTGGAGCTACCACGCGTTCCGGGAGTGGAGCGGCTGGAGCGTCGAGCATGGTTCGGACCGGCAGGACACCCGGCCCGCAGACTCGCCCACGGCCCGGCAGCGGCTCTTGCGCGATTGGTTTGCCCGCAACCGATAGCCCGGGAGCCTGACGCCGACAAAGCAGCTCCATCTTGAGGAAGCGGGGCATCTCCGCCTGGACCGAGCTCAAAGGCTCGGGCGCGAGGCTTCGGGCGGCTGGGGACGGGCGCCGAAGCGGGCTGCGAGGATTCGCGCGATGTTCGCGGGCGGTTTCAATTGGCCGGCCGGCTTGTCCGCGGGCACGCCCGCGGAGATCCACCATTGGATCAAGGCAAGGTCGTCCTGGGTTGGCTGCGGTTTGCCTTGGGGCGGCATGTGGTCGTCATCCTCGGGGGGGAGCCGGAGGCGCCGGAGCAGTTCGCTTTCGTCCGGCTTGGCGGGGATGATGACAGGACCCGATTTGCCGCCCTTGAGCACCGCCGAGAGGGAATCGAGCCTCAACCCGGCTTTGGCCTTCTCCGGTCCGTGACAAGAAGTGCAATCGCGTTGGAGCACGGGCTGGATGATGCCTCCGAAGACGGGGAGGTCCGGCCATTGCCGGGCGTCTCTTTGGCCGGGCGTGGGCTGGGCGCCGCCGTTGAGGAATGCGCGCAGCAGCGCGGGGGCGTAGCGGAATAAATAATCGCTGCCATGGGTGAGGGAGCCGCCGAAGTGGCTCGCCACCAGGAGAAGGGGCAGGGTCGAAAACAGGCACCAGCGATAGGCCCTCTGCCGATTGGTGCTGTAAAGGAACCCTGCGGCGAGGCAGGCGGCGGCGGTGCTGATTCCGGTCCACTGGTGCCACCAGAGCAGGCGGGTGTCGTAGCCGCCGCCGCGTGAGAGCAGCCAACCGCAAAGGGCCGTGACGACCGCGACGGGCGCGGCCATGGCCAGGATGATGCCGGCGCTGTGGTTGGCGTGGGCGAAGCGCGGAAAGAGGGCGAGCAGTTCGAGGGCCGCCAGCAGGACGATGAAGCCGATGGGCAAATGGACCAACACCGGATGCAGGCGGCCGAAGAACAGGACGATATCGGGTGGGGCGTTCATTCGCGGCGACACAAGATAATGCGGGCCGGCGATTCGGCAAGTTCGACCCGCGGGCAAAGAGGCAGCCGGCGCATTTCACTTGGGTGGATGTGGCTCGGGCGTGTTTTGGAAGCGGGGATCGGGGCGCAGAGGACCGAGCAAGAACAGGATGATAGCCACGGCGATCAAAGGCATGATGCCGTAGCCGATAAAGACCGGGTAATACCCGAAACGGTCGACCATGCGGCCGGAGAGCCACTGGAAGAGCATGCCACCCAATCCGGAACCCATGCTGGCCAGGCCCCAAATCGAGCCAAGCGTGTTTTTTGGAAACACGTCGGCGGGGAACGCCAGCGTATTGGTCAGGCAGCCCGTGTAGCCGAACATAGCAATGGAAACGAAGGCTATCGAGATGTAAGGGTCATGAGTGATGATGGCCGGGATGGCCGAGACCATGAGCAGCCCGAAGACGGCGGCGCCGGTCTTGCGCGCGTAGGGAATGGGAAGGCCGCGCCAGATCAGGAACTGCGTGAAGCTGCCGCCAGCCAGGTTCCCGACGTCGGCGATGATAAAGGGGATCGGCGCCAGCCAGACGATCTGTTTAAGATTGAATTGATGCACCTCGGTCAGGAACTTGGGCAGCCAGAAGACGTAGAAATACCAGACCGGGTCCATGAACAGCTTCGAGAGGGTAAAGGCCAGCAGGAAGCGGGTTTTGAACAGGCGCCAGGGAGGGGGTGGAGGGACGGCGGTTTCGACCGCGACCGCGGCCGGGGTGCGGTAGGCCAGGGCGAAACCGGCCAGCCACAGGTAGCCGAGGAGCCCGACGATGACGAAGGCCGGGCGCCAGCCGAAATGGAGCAGCAGCAAGCCTACGGCGGTTGGCCCGACCAGGGCGCCGATGCCGGCGCCGCTATTGAAGATGCCGGAGGCGAGCGAGCGTTCGCGCGGGGGGAACCACTCGCCAATGACCTTCACCGCGGCGGGCCAGTTTCCCGCCTCGCCCAGTCCGAGGAGCATGAGGAAGCCCGCGAGCATCCAGACGTTCTGAGCGGCGCCGATCAACGCGACCGCCGAACTCCACAGGAACATGCACAAGAGGTAGCCGCGTTTGGT
>CAZZFF010000100.1:0-22913 GCA_964653485.1 uncultured Verrucomicrobiota bacterium
CTTTAGCCCCTCTTTCACCCCCGCCCCGGGTAACAAAACTTTTGGCGCAATTCGTCTTGAAGGCCGTTCTAAAAATCCTCTGGACTATTGGCTCGCAACGCGCTATTTGGCGAAGTGTCTCCCGGAGGAGACCCGTGTGAGCCGATATAAACGTGAACCGAAGCTTCAAGAAAGACCTATGAAACAAAACTCCCATGTCAGCCGTCGTCGTTTTCTCCAGAGCGCGGGGGCCATCGCCGGCGCGGCGGCCGGGGCGCAATTCATCGGAATGCCCTCCCTGCTCAGCGCCGTTTCGCCCAATGCCAAACTGGGCGTGGCCGTCGTCGGCGCCGGCGGCATGGGTGGCTACAGCTTCGACTCCGCGCTTAACGAGCGGCTCGTCGCCATTTGTGACGTGGACGACAAGACGATGGCCGACAGGCTCAAGCAATTCAGCCAGAAGTTCAGCGATCAGCCCGCGCCCAAGGCCTTCTACGACTACCGCAAGATGCTCGAAGAATGCCAGAACGACATCGACGTTGTCCTGATCGCCACTCCGGACCATAACCACGCCCCGGCGGCCATCCGGTCCATCCATTTGGGCAAGGCCACCTTCTCGCAGAAACCCCTGGCCCACGACATCTACGAATGCTACGCCCTGGCCAAGGCGGCGCGCGAAAAGAACGTCCCCACCCAGATGGGCAACCAGGGCCATTGCAGCGATACCATCCGCAAGGCCTGCGAGTACATCTGGGCCGGCGCCATCGGCAACGTCACCGAAACCCACTCCCTCCTCGGACGCAACTTCGGCGGCAGCGGCACCCGCCCTCCCAGCAAGCCCGTCCCCGCCGGACTCCACTGGGATGAGTGGCTCGGGCCCGCTCCCTCCCGCGAATTCCATGACGGCCTCCATCCCTTTAGCTGGCGGAATTATCGCGACTTCGGAACCGGCACCATCGGCGACATGGCCTGCCACAACCTCGACGCCCTCTTCTGGGCCTTGAAGATTGGCGAAGCTAAGCACTTCACCATCGAATGCCTCCATACCACCGGCGGCAGCGACGAAATGTATCCCCAGAGCAACATCGTCCGCTACGAAATCCCCGCGCGCGGCGACATGGGACCGGTCAAGGTCCACGTGTACGACAACGCCGAACTGCGGCCCGACATTATGAAGGACACCGAGAAGCAGTACCAGACCAAATTCGAGGAAGACACGCTCTTCGTCGGGGACAAGGGCCTGTTCCGCACTGGCGGCACCTGCGGCTCCCTCGGCTTCTTCCCGGAAGACCGGCGCACCGAAATCCCCGTGCCCAAACAGAGCCTGCCCCGCGCCCATGGCGGCCCCATCGAGGACCTCTTCTACGCCTGCAAACACGGAACCGTCCCCTGCTCGAATTTCCCGGGCGCCGCCGCCCCGCTCACCGCCTTTGCCCTCACCGGCCACCTCGCCCAGTTCGCCGGGGTGGGCAAGAAACTCGAATGGGATGTCGAGCGCATGAGATGCACCAACATGCCGGAAATCAACCGCTTTCTCCGCCGCGCGTATCGGCCGGGGTGGGAGGTCTGACTTGCCCCGGATCGGGAGCGATTATTCTGTTTTCATCCGCCTCAAAACAGGCTATTAGAGCGGACTTGATTGAATGAACAAGTCCGACCATGGTCCTCAGTTGTTAAGCGGCGATGAGGCCATCGCGCTGGCCGCGTGGCACCTCGGGGTATCGCTGGGCGCGGGTTACCCCGGCACTCCCTCCACCGAAATCCTCGAGTCCTTCTCCGAACTGGGCGGGCGCGCCCAGTGGTCGCCAAACGAAAAGGTGGCCCTCGAAGTGACCCTCGGCGCCGCCTTCGGCGGGGCTCGGGCCTTGGCGACCATGAAACACGTCGGCCTGAACGTGGCGTCCGACCCGTTGTTCACCGCCGCCTACACCGGCGTGAGCGGCGGCTTGGTCGTCGTCTCGGCTGACGACCCCGGCATGGCCTCCAGCCAGAACGAACAGGATAACCGCCACTACGCCCAGGCCGCCGGCATCCCAATGCTCGAACCGGCCGACTCCCAGGAGGCCTACGACTTCACCTTCGCCGCCTTCGAGATTTCTGAGCGGTGGAAAATCCCCGTGCTTTTCCGCGTAACCACCCGCGTCTGCCACAGCTACACCGTCGTGCGCCCGCGCCAGGCCGAGGGCGCCCCCGAGGCCCCCGGCTTCAAGCGCGACATCAAAGGCCGCGTCATGATCCCCGCCTACGCGCGCCTGGCCCACCACAAATTGCGGCGGAAGCTCGCCGAGATGCAGGAGTGGAACGAAAGCTGCCCCCTGAACTCCGTCGTGCAGGGCAGCGACCTCCTCGGCATCATCACCTCCGGCATCTCCTTCATGCACGCCCGCGAGGCCGCCCCGGACGCCAGCATCCTCAAGCTCGGCTTCACCTATCCCTTGCCGATGCGTAAGATTTGCCAGTTCGTCCAGAGCGTCCGCCGCTGCCTGGTCCTCGAAGAAGGCGACCCCTGCCTGCTTGAGGCCATCCGCGCGGTCGGCCTCGATGTGGAAGGCAAGGCCGAGATGTACCGGTTTGGCGAGCTGGACGTCCCGCGGGTCCGGCGCATCCTCAAGCGCGACCTCAGCCCCGAGCCGCTCCCCCCGCCCGGAAAACCGCCCCAGCTCTGCGACGCCTGCCAGTACCGCATCGTCTTCGAGTCCCTGCGCAAACAGGACTGCATCGTCGCCGGCGACATCGGCTGCTACACCCTCGGCGTGCTCAAGCCCTTCGAGGCCATTGATTCCTGCGTCTGCATGGGCGCCAGCCTGGGAGTCGGCCTTGGGCTGCGCCACGTCCTCCCTCCCGACCAGGCCCGCCGCGTCGTCAGCATCATCGGCGACAGCACCTTCGTCCATAGCGGCATCAGCGGCTTGGTCGAGATGGTCTATAACCCTCCGCCAAACGGCCACGTCCTCATCATCCTCGACAACTCGACCACCGCGATGACCGGCCACCAGGAACACCCGGCCACCGGCCGCAAGCTCGACCACCAGCCTACACACAAGCTCGTCCTCGAAGACCTCGTCCGCACCCTCGGCGTGCCTCGTGTCCATGTCGTCGAACCCCACGCCGGGTCGGATGCCTTCGACCGCCTCCTCCGCGACTGCCTCCAAAGCGAACAACTCGCCGTCATCATCGCCCGCCGGCCCTGCGTTCTCATCGCCAAACAACTCAAGCAATACGAAGAACAGCAGTGCGAGTGCGCTCCCGCCCCCGCCTCTCAGCCCCAATGAACAAAGTCACGAATATCGTCCTCGCCGGCCTTGGAGGCCAGGGCGTCCTCAAGGGCACCGACATCCTTGCCGACGTCGTTCTGCGAGCCGGCTTCGATGTCAAGAAAAGCGAGATCAAGGGCATGAGCCAGCGCGGCGGCTCCGTCACGGGCGATGTCCGCTTCGGCGAACATGTCTTCAGCCCCATGGTCCCCGCAGGAGAGGCCGATTTCCTGCTCGTCCTCGAAGCCACCCAGACCGCCCCGAACAACCACCTGCTGCGCCCCGGAGGCGTGTTGATTACCCCGGAGGCCGTCTCTCTCGACGCCCTCCCGCACAAGCGAACCTTGAACGTCGCCCTCCTGGGTGCCCTGAGCGCCTGCCTCTCCATCCCCGAAGAACTCTGGCTCGCCTCCCTGCGCGCCGCTTTCGACGATGCCTTCTTCGACGCAAACAAAAAGGCATTCCTGATTGGCCGAAATGGAAAACGTCAAACAAACCCTCCGCAATGACCGTTTCGCCGCCCACTGCGGCATAGAACTGCTCTCGATCTCGACCGGCCAGGCCCGGGCCCGGATGCCCCTGCGCCCGGACCACCTGAACGGCCTGGGCAGCGTCCAGGGCGGAGCCATCTTCACCCTGGCCGACTTCACTTTCGCCGCCGCTTCCAACTCCCACGGCCCAGTCGCCGTTGCCATCAACGTCAGCATCAACTTCATGAAAGCCGCCCAGACCGGCACCCTCTGGGCCGAAGCCAGGGAGATTTCCAGGAGCTTCAAACTCGGCTCCTACATCGTCGAGGTCAAAGACGACGCCGGCGACATCGTCGCCCTCTTTCAGGGCCTGGCCTACCGCAAGAGCGAAAAGCACCGCTAGAACCAGATGGCTGACCGAACGGACCCCAAAGCGTAGCGGCGTTTCGGCAGAGCACCGCTAATCTCGCCTCCTTTCCAGGAAACGAATAGTTACGATGACGATTTCGTAGAGCTCTGAACCTCTCTCATGGATCCCGACCGGGAACATTATAAATCAACGGTGAGCCATGAAGTTTACGACAGCGCAGGTCGGCGAGTTAATCAGGAAAGCCCGCAAGAACCTGGGCGTCACGCAGAAGGCTCTGGCCATGACGTCCGGCACGGGGTTGCGCTTCATCATTGACTTAGAGAGGGGAAAACCCACATGCCAGTTCGGCAAAGTCCTGACGGTCATCCATACCCTGGGGATCTCGATGGACCTAACTTTGCCAGTGGTCGACAAGCAAGCCGGCCCGTCCGAAGGGAAAGGAGTATAAATCATGGCGAGGACCTTGGACGTTTACCTGCACCGCCAATTGATTGGCAAGCTCATCCAGGATGACCAAGGGTGAATGGGGTTCGATTACGTCGAAAGTTGGCGAACCGATCCGACGGCGATTCCGCTCTCGCAGTCTCTGCCCCTAACCAAGAAGCATTTCAGCCGCAATGATTGCAGAGGATTCTTCGCGGGAATTCTGCCCGATGACAACCAACGAGAGGTCATCGCTCGCAACTTGGGCATCAGCGCCAGAAATGATTTCGCCATGCTGGAGCGGATTGGAGGCGAATGCGCCGGGGCCGTGACGTTCCTGCCTGAGGGTAAGCCCCTTCCGGAGCGGGATTACGCTTACCGCCCCATCAGCCCTTCCGAACTGGCGGAGATCCTCAGGACACTGCCGCGCCGTCCCCTCCTGGCTGGCGAGGAGGGCATCCGGCTCTCATTGGCGGGAGCGCAGGACAAAGTGGTCGTGCATGTCTCGGATGGCCGGATTTCCATCCCGCTGAGCGGAGCGCCCAGCACTCACATTCTCAAGCCCGCCATCGAGCGGTTTCAAGGTCTGGTATTCAACGAGGCCTGGGAGAACGTGTCTCGCCGGCGCACTTCGAAAAACTGGCCGAAGAGGCCGGTCTCGCGAAGCCAATGGTCAAGCGTCGTGTCCTGGAGTTGGCGCAAGCAATTGTGTCGATGCTGCCGACTCTCACGACCGATCATCCGGTCACGGCGTCCGTCTCCAAGCTCCTCCGAGGTCGCTGCGAGAGGATTTTGCGAAGGTTTATCCGTTCAAACACCTGAGCAAGCACACGGGCCGTGAAAGTGAAAGTCCAATAATCGTGTAAGTACTGTCAGCTACTCCAGGCACCGGAACTGATTCTTTGTTGAGATGACGCGGGTTGGGGGGGTGTGAGGCAACACGCTCGCGGCCCTTCTACTTTCTCCTCCTTGGAAAACCAAAAAGAATTCTGGGTCTTCTGCAAAACGTGTGGGTGCTTTTTCATAGCAGAAGTCGGTGTGGGCCTTGATTGACGGGCGGTTTATCACTTTTTCAGCGATGTGGGTAATGACAAGCCCTCGGCGTGAAGGGGAACGGCACGCCCACCAAACCAGGGGCCGGTGCGGCCCGACGGAAGTCAGGCGGCCTGAGCCAATGGGCGGGCCGGGCGGATGGTCTTCTCAATGGTTCTTTGGGTAGCCAACCGGGCCGTATCCAGTTCGTAGTGCGATTGCAGGTTAAGCCAGAACTGTGGCGTCGTATTGAAGTATCTGGCGAGGCGCAAGGCGCTATCAGCAGAGATGCCGCGCCGCCGCAGGACGATCTCGTTCACGCGGCGCAATGGAACGTGAATGTCCTTGGCCAAACGGTACTGGCTGATGGCCATCGGCTTGAGAAAATCCTCCAACAGGATTTCTCCGGGATGGACCGGATTCAACACGGGGTCTTTCATACGCTTGTCTTGGTTAGTGATAATCCACGATCTCGACGTTCCAGGCTTGCCCACCGCGCCACTCGAAGCAGATCCGCCATTGGTCGTTGACGCGGATACTGTACTGTCCGGCCCGATCGCCGCGCAGCTTCTCCAACCGGTTGGCTGGTGGGTTGCGCAAATCCAGCAGGTTGCTCGCGGCGTCCAGGGCATAAAGGCGGCGCAAGGCCGCTTTGCGGACGCCTTCACTCCAAGCCCCGGTGCGTTGGTAGTTGAAAACCCTTTCGGTCTCCCGGCACCTGAAACTGCGGATCACGAGGCGATAGTAACTGAAACAGTCACTATGTCAAGCCGGGCACAGAAACTGATAGGAATTTGGTTTTTACCGCGCCAGCGGTTTTGACGCTGCGCGGTCCCTTGGCTGCCAGGTATGGCGCCGAGTCGTCCCGTAAGGCCGCCACCTCGACCGGGTATCGTTGGCGGACCTGGTCAACGCCGATGCGTGAGGATCGAGTGAGGCGCCGGTCCAAAGAACATGACTCGCTGCCATCAGAAGGGGTTTGGTTTGTGGGAAGACTTGCGGCAGGACGCGCGGTACGGCCTGAGAACGCTGCGGAAGAGCCCGGGCTTTACCGGCGTGGTCGTGCTGACGCTGGCGTTGGGCATCGGCGGCATCACGGCCATCTACAGCGTGGTCAATACCGTGCTGCTCCACCCTCTGCCCGGCCCGGCTCCGGAGCGCTTGACCGACATTGTCGAGCGCGGAGAAGCCGGCGTCTCGGCGGACGTGCTCGCGGCTTTGCGCGGGAACCGGGACTTCTTCTCGGAATCCACCTGGTTTCGCTATGTGTTCTTACATACCGACAGGGACGATTTCGATGACTTGGTTCGCGGGATTATGGTCGCGCCGAACTTCTTCTCAGTGTGGAAGGTTCGGCCGCTGCTGGGACGGACCTTCGCCGAGGACGAGGCCGTTCCCATTGACCCGCAAAAAGACCTGCGGCAGGACTCCGTTATTGTGCTGGGGTACACGTGGTGGAAAGTGCGATTTTCGGGCGACCCCGGTGTGGTGGGCCGGACCATCGCGTTCGGCGAGCGCCGGTTTACGGTGATCGGGGTCATGCCGGAGAGTTTTCAATACCCTTTGGGAGGGGGCCGTATCTGTTTTTGGGCGCCCGCGCAAGACCCGCGGGTGACGCTGGATTGGGGGCGCTCGACCGGCTTCAGCTTGTTGGTCCGGCTCAAGCAGGAGCGCGGCGCCCAGCCGACTCAAGCCATGCTCGATTTTACGGCGCAGCGGTTGAGCCAGGCCCGAATGGCGGAGCGCGCGGATGCCGGCGAGGAGTGGCGGCATCGGCCCCAGGGGTTCGGCTTGGCGTTGCAGCCTTGCGTGGCTCGGTTGATGAGCGGGTATCGGACCGCCGACGACATCCCGCGCACCTTCTATGGGTTGCTTGGGGCCATTGGCTTCGTCCTGCTGATCATCTGCCTCAATGTTGCCAACCTGACCCTGGCTCGGACCGAGCGTCGCCGGCAGGAGTTGGCGGTGCGCACGGCGCTCGGAGCGGGCCAGGGCCGGCTGGCCCGTCAACTGGTGACCGAGGCTGCCCTCCTGACTGCCCTGGGCGGCGCGGCCGGCCTGGTCGCGGCCCTGGGTTTCATGAAGCTGCTGGCCGTGCTGATCCCGCCGAATATGCCGCGATTCAAGCCGATCGGGATCGACGGGCCGGCGCTGGGATGCGCACTCCTGGTCTCTGCCACCACCGGCGTGGCTCTGGGGTTGGCCTCGGCCTGGAGAGCCGGCCGCGCCGGGCTGAACGACACCCTGAAGCAGGTCGGAGGCGGCGCCACGGTTGGCCGCGGCGGCAACCGGTATCGCGGCGCGCTGGTGGTAATGGAGGTGGCCCTCGCACTGGTGTTGCTGGCCGGCGCCGGATTGATGATCCAGAGCGTTATCCGGCTCTTGCGCGTGGACCCGGGGTTTAACCCGAAGCGCCTCCTGACAGCCAGTCTCTGGCTTCCCTCGAAGTATGCGGATACTGAAGGCGGCCCTAATGGCAGCGGAGGAGGCTCGAACGCCAGGGCGGCTCAGAATGCTCTTCTCGACCGCATCCGCGAACGGCTTTGCGCTGTGCCCGGCGTCAAGGCGGTCGGCATTTGGAGCGGGAGCTTTGGCGAGCACGGAGACATCCAACTCGACGGACGGGCGGAGCCGCTGCACGTCTCCGGCATCGGCTGCGGCGTGGACCAGAGCGACTTTCTTCGCGTGATGGGCGTTCCCTTGCGGGCAGGCCGTTTTCTGGACCGGCGGGATCTCAGCAACGGCGACGGACCCGCCATCATCAATGAATCCATGGCGCGGCTCTGCTGGCCGGGACAAAACGCGCTCGGCCAGAGATTTCGCCTGATCGATTCGCCGGGCGGAAATCAATATCAGGTGGCAGGCATTGTCGGCGACGTCCGGTTCCGCCTCACCCAGGGTGTATATCCATCGTTTTATCGGCCTTATCAACAAGCCCATTTCTATATCCAGGCGCTTTTGTTTATCCGCACTGAGCATGACCCGCGGCCCCTGATCCCCACCCTGTTGAAGGAGCTCAAGGCTGCCGAACCGGACATGTCCCACCCCAGGATCAACGTCTGCCAGCAGGACATCGAGGATTCCACTCAGGCGCAGCGGGTCTTTATGGGCTACATGATAGCTTTTGCGGGAGTGGGCTTGCTTCTGGCCGCATTGGGAATCTACGGCGTGCTCGCCTACGCGGTGACCCGCCGAACGCGCGAAATCGGCATCCGCCTGGCCGTCGGCGGCTCACGCAGCGACGTGCTGCGCCTGGTGATGTGGGAAGGAGGACGCCTGGTGGGCATTGGCGCCGCACTGGGTCTGCTGGGCGCATTTTGGCTCCTCCAACTGACCCGCCACCTGCTGTTCCAGGCCGCCCGCCCCAGCGTCGAGGAAGGCCCGGTCAGCCAGTTGCTCAAGTACCAGCTTTTCCAAGCCGGCGCCGCCGACCCGCTGGTCTGGGTGGCGGTGATGCTCCTCTTGCTCGCGGTCGCGCTGCTGGCCTGTTGGCTGCCGGCCCGCCGCGCCACCCGGATCAACCCCATGGAGGCATTGCGGTGTGAATAAGCCGCAGGTTCGTGCTCCACCCCGGGCATTACTTATGCACTACATCCAATTAACGAATTAAGTTTTTTGTCGCGGCTGCTGACGTTGGAATGTGCGGAGGGTGCCCGTGCCGCGACAAAAAACTTAATTCGTTAATGAGCAACTGGAGGGTCATAATGCGAATTGCTGGGCTGTGCCGTCACCCGCTTGCGTTGAAGGCGTCCTTAGGAGTATTCCTTCGCCGTGAGCAAGATTGAGGAAATCGAGCAGGCAGTCGAGCAATTGCCTCTGAGGGACTTTGTCAGGCTGGCCGTTTGGGTTGACCGCCGCCGTCGGCAGCTTGGGGAGCCGCAGCTCGCCGGCGACGCGGGACCGAGAATTCTCCGGGACCACAGCGCCTTCCTAAACAGCTACGCCCCACAGGACGAAGGCCTTTACGACGATGCCCCGGCCCGGTGAAATCTGGCTCGCGGAAATCCCCTTCACAAGCGGCGCTGCCTCGAAACTGCGTCCCGTTCTGGCGCTCTGGACGGACGCCGCTGATGTTGTGGTGGCGGCCGTTTGGGTGTCCTTGCTCCAGCCGATGCTGAGCAGGTGACGCGCGTTTGGGGAGCCGAAATTCGGCTGCGGTTCTGACCAGACGGCCCCGCACAAGCGAACATTGAACGTCGCTCCCGCGGGCGTCTCCGGGAGCTACTCGGCTCTCAAGGCTGCCAGGGGATCCACGCGGGCGGCGCGCAGAGCCGGGCCACAGCAGGCCAGCAGCCCGACGCCCGCCAGGAGCAGGCCGTTGACAAGGAAGGTCAAAGGATCCCGGGCGCTGACGCCGTAGAGGAGGGACTCGAGCAGACGAGTCATCCACCAGGAGCCAATCGCTCCCGCGGCCAGCCCGATCACGACAGGTTTCATTCCCTGCCGAATGACAAGTTTGACGATGTTCCGGGAAGAGGCGCCAAGGGCGACCCGCACGCCGAGTTCCGAGGTCCGCTGGCTGACGGAGTAGGCAACCACCCCGTAGATGCCCACCGAGGCAAGGCCCAGCGCCAGCAGTGAAGAGAGGCTGATGAGAGCGGTGATGAGCCGCTTCGGGGCGACAGCCTTGTCCACAATATCGCTCAACAGCCTGAATTCTCCGCTCGGCATGGCCGGATGCTTCTTCCAGGGCGCTGTGGCGCACATTGCCGGCCACGCCGACCACCCGGTATTCGGAGCGCCCCGTCACGCCGACTGTCCTCACGATTTGACCAAGGGGATCTTTGCCGTTCCAGAACTTGCGAGCCATTGCCTCGTTGATGATCATCACCTTTTCGGTCTCGGCGGTGTCATGGGAGTTGAACTCCCGGCCCGAGAGCAATGGGATGCGCATGGCTCGAAGATAGCCGGAGTCCACGATTCGAGGAAAAGCGCCGTCCCCCCGCCGATACCCAAGCCCCTTGGCGACCGCGATCCAAAAGCGGTTCCGGCTCAGCGGGAGCGTGTCGCTCATGCCGGCCGACACCACTCCCGGGAGCGCCTCGATACGCTGGATGATATCCTGGTAAAAGACCGCTTCCTCGGTGAGGTTGGTGAAGTTGCGTGAAGGCTGAAGCGGCCAGGCTGCCACCTGCTCGGGCTTGAACCCGGGATTGACTTCAAGCAGACGCAGGAAGCTGTGGAGCAGCAGGCCGGCTCCCACCAGGAGGCCAAAGGAGGCTGCCACCTCGGCCAGCACCAAGGCTTCGCGCGCGCGGACTCGGCGATAGCCATAGCCACCGCCCCGGCCGGCGTCTTTCAAATCCGTCTGAATGTCCGTGTTGAAGAGTTGGAACGTGGGCACAATCCCGCAGAAGAGGCCGGCAGCCAGAGCAATCAACAGCGCAAAAGCAAGGACGCGGGCGTCAATGGCGACAGTGGGCAGCAGCGGAAGGTCAAATGTGCGCGAGTGGGACATTCCGGATGCCGCCAGATAAGCGAATGGCATGCCGAGCCCGGCGCCGAACCCTGAGAGCAGAAGGCTCTCGGTTAGCATCTGGCGGACGATGCGGGCGCGCCCCGCGCCGAGAGCCATTCGCACTGCAACCTCCTTCCGCCGGGCTGCCGCTCGAGCGAGCAACAGGTTGGACACGTTGGCGCAGGCGATGAGCAGAACGCACAGCATGGCGGCAAACAGCACTAGGAAGGGGCGGCGGAATCGGCCGCTTATTTGCTCTTGCAAAGGACTCAAGCGGGCGGTGAAGTCGCCGCCGTACTCCGGATGGTCCTTCTTCATCTGGCTATTCAGGAGGTCGAATTCCTGGCGGGCCGCTTGCAGGCTGACCCCGGGCTTCAGCCTCCCGATGACGGCCAGAGTGTTTCCCCAACGGTCCGTCTCGGCGCAAATGGGAAACGGCACGACCAAATCCACCTTGGAGCCCGGAGAAAAGACGGAGGAGAAATCAAAGGATGGCGGGAGGATTCCCACCACTTCCGTAGGCTGCTTGTTGAGCGTAATGGCTCGGCCCACGATCCCCGGATCGCCGTGAAACCGGAGCATCCAGAACCTATGAGTCAGCAGGACCGCTTTGCGCCCATTCCATTTGCATTCCTCTTCTACGAAATTGCGGCCGCGCAAAGGTCTAATGCCAAGCGCGTCGAGCAGGTCCTGCGTGATGCCGACGCCCTGCAACTGGACGGGTTCGCCATCGATAGTCAGGATATAGCTGCGATAGTCGAAGAAGGCGAAATACGCGGCCAAGCTCTCGAACGAGCGGTTATGATCCCGCCAATCGGCGAAGACGCTCGCTTCCGTCGTGCTGCACGAGAGGCCGCCGTCTCCCGGTTCGGCATTGGCTATCCAGACCAGCCGTTCCGGCTCGCGGAAAGGCAGCGCGCGGAAGAGCAAGGCATTCACCAGGCTGAAGATCGCCGTGGCCGCTCCGATCCCGACCGCAAGCGTGAGCACGGCCACCGCAGTGAATCCAGGACTCTTCCGCAATTGCCGGATGGTGTAGCGGATGTCCCGCGCGAAATCCGCCAGGGCTGCCTGAAGGGTTTCCGTCATGCGCATAGGGCAGAATAGCGATTTAACCGATCGAATGTCACGAGGAGGCTTTCCCTTTGACCATCAAACCGCCGCGCGGCTCCGTCCGGAAAACCGGCCCTTCCGCCGGGATGGCCACGCCGGTCAACCCCACTTCTTTGCAGTTCTGCCTCGGCTACCCCTCTTGCACTGTCAGCCGAAAAATCCCGTCACTGGCAAAGAGCAGGATGTCGTCGGTCTGCGGCTCCACCGTCCAGGCCCACACTTGCGCCAGGATCGACCAATCTCCCTCCGCGGCCAGTTCCACGGGGAACTTGTCCTCACCGGGCCGGAAGCAGAACGCTCTGGCAAAATGCCTTCACAAATCTCCTTCCTTGGCCGACGGGTCAGCATCCAGCGGCGTCCCCCCTGCTCAGGTCGAGAGGATGGCGCGGCGTGAAGTCGCCGCCATGGACAAGGACTTGCCGTTGTTCAATGTCCGGACCATGGACCAGGCGGTTGCCACCTCGGTGGCCTCGGGCCGCTTTGTCATGCTGTTGGATGCGTCCAACCTATCGCTCACCCTGGGCACCCTCAGCAAGGCGGCGTGCGTCTTGGGTCGTAAAATCAAAATCGAGTGGGTGCCGGCGAAGTCCGTTTCATGCCTTGGATTGAGAGGCCCGCGGGACTTACAGGCCGCCATCGCCGAAAACGGCAATGGGCCTCCGATGATTCAAAGGTGCTGGACTTCGCCGGTCTTGATGTCGAGCGTCCACTCCTTCGGCTCGGGCAGCCACAGCTTGCCCTCCCCGATCTCCACTGGCATCCAGACATAGCGTGAATCCCACTGCGCGCGTGGCTTCCAAATATCGCCCATGAAGATCACGGTGGTCTTCTTCGTCCCGGCCACCTTCAGGAGCATCGTCGATTGCGAGCCGTAGGTTTTGGTCTCCGGCGGGGCAATATCTTTGAACTCGGACCACGGGCCCTCCAGGGAAGCGGCCGTGGCGTATTTGTTCGGGTTCGGGTTCCAGCCCGTCAAGGCCGACCCGATGGCATAATAAAGCCCGCCGTAATGCACCAAGCCTCCCCCCTCGAGATGCGCCGGGATGAGGCAAACCTCCTTCTCCACCTCCATGCAATCCGCGGAGAGCTTGGCGATTCGGAAACCGAACGGACGGTCCTCGAAGATCAAATAGGCCGCGCCGTCATCATCGATGAATTGCCCGATGTCCCGGCTCTCATGGCCCAGCGGGCGAAAGCTCTTCAGGTAGGCGTAATTCCCATCGACCGTGTCGCAGGTCGCCAGCGCGACTCGGGCCGCTTTGTAAGCCCCGTCGTCGAGGTGGGCGTACATCACGAACGTCTTCGCCTTTGCGTTGAAGAACACCTTGGGGCGCTCGAATACCCAACCCCGGCCCAGGTGCTCCGGGTCGGCCATGGCCACAACCTGTCCTCGATGAGTCCAGGCCGCCAGGTCCTTGGAGGCATAACAACTGACGTAGCGCCGGTCCTGCGCGTTCTCCTGCGAGCGATCCTCGCCAAACCAATAATAGGTCTCGCCCAGCTTCAGAATCCCCCCGCCATGAGCCTGGATATGCCGGCCCCGGTCATCGGGCCATATCTCGCCCGGCCGAATTGGCTGCGGGGCGGACCACGCGGCGGCCGCAATGCAGCAGCCGACTGCCGCGGCGGCGGCCCGCATCGCCCTTCCCAGGGCTGAGCGCGCGCGCATTCTCACTGCGCCGGCCCTTTGAACAGCTCGACCGAGCGGATCGGGTTGATGCCTTTCTTGCGCAGAATCTCGATCGCGCCGTCCGGGTCGTTGAACCGAAAGGCCAGCAGCCCCTTGCCTTCCCGCCGGAGTGTGAACCCGTACATGTACTCGACGTTCACCGGGGTCTTCTCCAGCGCCTCCAGCACCTTGGCCAGCCCCCCCGGCTCGTTCGCCACCTCGATGGCCACCATGTCCGCGACGTTGACCACGAAGCCCTCCCCCTCCAGCAGGGTCTTGGCCTTTTCCCACTCGCTCACGATGAAGCGCATGATGCCGAACCGTTGCGTGTCCGCAATGGAGAGCGTCAGGATGTTGAGCTTGGCCTTGGCCAGCAGCACTGCCGGACGGCTCAAGGCCCCCGGCTTGTTTTCCAGGAACAAAGAAAGCTGTTTTACTTTCATGGGCGTTAAGGGTTCTGATGCCATTTCTACATCTTCCGCTGATCGAGCACGCGTTTCGCCTTGCCTTCGCTTCGCTGGAGAGTGCGCGGCTGGACCAGCCGTACGGTGGCGTGCAGCCCCACCGTCGTCTCGATCGATTTGCTCAACTTCTCCTGCAGCCCTTCGAGCGCCCCCACCGTGTCCCCGAACACCGCGGACGTCACCTCGACCTGCACCTCCATCACGTCGAGGCCCCTCTCCCGGGTGAGGATGATCTGGTAGTGCGGCAGCGCCCCTTCCACCTTTAGCAGCGCGCTCTCGATCTGCGACGGAAACACGTTCACCCCGCGAATGATGAACATGTCGTCGGCCCGACGGCTGATTCTCTTGATCCGCCGCAGTGTGCGCCCGCACTCGCACGGCTCGTCCGCCAGCGACGTAATGTCCCGCGTGCGGTAGCGGATCATCGGCATTGCCTGCTTGCACAGGGTCGTCAGCACCAACTCCCCCTCCTCGCCGTCCGGGCAAGGCTTGCCCGTCTTGCTGTCGATGATCTCGGGATAAAAGCAATCCTCGAATATATGCGGCCCTGCCTGGCAGACGCATTCCATCGCCACCCCCGGCCCGATGATCTCCGTCAGCCCGTAGATGTCGTAAGCCTTGATGCCGCTGTCCTCCTCGATGCGCCGGCGCATGGACTCGGTCCACGGCTCGGCCCCGAAAACCCCCGTGTGCAGTGGCAGGTCTTTGATATGAATCCCGCTCTCGGCCCCCTGATCGATCAAGTGCAGGAAATAGCTCGGCGTGCAGCATATCGCCGTCACCCCAAAGTCCTTCATCACCATCAACTGCCGTTGCGTGTTCCCCCCTGAAATCGGGATGACCGTCGCTCCGAGCGCCTCCGCCCCGTAATGCGCCCCCAGGCCGCCGGTGAACAGCCCGTAGCCGTAGGCGTTCTGGATGATGTCCCCCTCGTGCAGCCCGCAGGCCGAAAGACTGCGCAGCATCACGTTGGTCCACACCTCCAGGTCCTGCCGCGTGTAGGCCACCACGATCGGCTTGCCCGTCGTCCCGCTCGAGGCGTGCAAACGCACAATCTCCTTCATCGGGCTGGCAAACAGCCCGAACGGGTACGTGTCCCGCAAATCGGCCTTCTGCGTGAACGGCAGCTTGGCAAGGTCCTCCAGCGTCCGCAAGTCCTCCGGCGTCATTCCCAAATCCGCCATCCGTTTGTGAAACAGCCCCACGTGATCGTAAGCCCGCTGCACGATCGCCTTCAGGCGCCTCAACTGCAGCTCCCGCAGTTGCGGCCGCGGCAGAAAGTCCGGGGCGCTGACGGGGTGAAAGCTCCGATTCTTGCGGGCGTCGTATTTGGTCATAAGCATCGAATCTCTTACGATGACCTATCTTTACCCCTTTTGCCGCCAGCCTGGCAATCTGGAAAAGCGCCCGCGGACTTGAAATCAGCGCTGCATCAAGCTCTCCAAATCTGTCGAGCCTGCGCCCGACCGCCGGCTTCAGCCCGCAGAGTTCGGGGATTCCCGGGCGGCTGCCGCATAAACGTGGGTTCCGAGCGACCTCGCCTTTAGGATTTCGGAGTTGGGATTTCGGGAGGTGGTTGCGGAATCAACCGCAGAGAACGCAAAGAACGCAAAGATCTATCAAACACAAGGCACTTCTTTGCGATCTCTGCGCTCTTTGCGGTTAATCCGTAATTCTGCAACCGGCCTTCGGATTTCGGATTTCAGATTTCCTTCGGATTTCGGATTTCGGATTTCAGGGCTGCCTGCCAACGCTCCCTGCCCGGCCAGGCATTAACGCAGCCCTGCCGCTTTCTCCAGCAACTCGACAAACCAGCCCGGCGGGCGAACCGGCTTGCTCTGCTTGTCGGTGAACGCATGGACGGTGCAACCCCGCACCACCGGGCGGCCGCTCTCTTTGTGGCGCACCTCCACGTCAAAGCGCAGCCTCGCCCGCCCGCACCATTCCACGCTCGAAGCCACCTCCAGCAGGTCGTCGTAGCGTGCCCCGCCCCGAAATTCCAGATGCGCCTCGATCAGCGGCAGAAAGTAACCCCGCGCCTCCATCGCCGCGTAAGACATCCCCAGCTTGCGCCGCATCAGTTCCGAGCGCCCGCACTCGAACCACTCCAGCGCCCGGGAATTGTAGAACGTCCCCATCTGATCGGTCTCGCTGTAGCGCACCCGCAGCTCAAGCACATCGGTTAACGGACTCATCTCCCTCAGAATGCGGAAAACGCCCGCGCGTTTCAAATAAATGATGGCGGTTAGGCGTCACGAAAAAACAACATGAACATTTCTGGCTGGTTCCTTTGGCCGCTGGCGGCGCTGCTCGCTCGTTGCAGATCGCCTTGGATACGCGCCTCGCTCGCGCCTTGCCGGCGGCCAAAACTCCTGCGCCATAATTGTTCATGTTATTGTTTCGTGACGCATTACAGTACATTATATGGTGCATCAGCGGAAACGAAAAGTAAGAATCGCTATTAATAGTTCTGGACTTTCCCTTTCGCGCGGGTAGCATGGCCCTGTCCTCATGGAAAAGCGCGCGGAATCTTTGGCCTCGCCCAAGTGCGTTTCTCGGTGGGAGACGACAAAAACCTGAATGATTGACCCGGCTGGGCGCGCCGATAAAGGGCGCTTCCGGCCAATTTGAGCCTTCTCATGACGACTAAAGTCCTGGCATCTGCCCTTCCGTTGCTGGCTGCCACCGTGCTGGCCGCCCAGGCGCAAACCAACCAAGCCACCGTGACCGGTTCGCAGCCGGCCCTCGCCTCCATCGAGCAAACCCTTGCGGACATCAAAAACCCGGTCCCTTGGCTGACTTGGGGCGGCGACTTGCGCATCCGCAATGAGTATTACAACAACGGCCTGAGCCTCACCACGGACCGCGCCGTCAGCCCGCTCTTTGGCGGGGTCCATGAACAGGACTATTTCCGCTTCCGCGGCCGGCTCTGGACCAGCATCTCCCCCGTCACCAACCTTAGCTTCAACGTCCGCCTGGCCGCCGAGCCCCGGGACTTCCTGAATCCCTCCACCTTCGACACCTTCTACGACCATCAAGGCATGCAGTGGCGGTACGGCATCGTTGACACCCTCAACATCAAATGGAAAAACCCCTTTGACCTCCCCGCCACCTTCACCGTCGGCCGGCAGGACATCTTCCTGGGCGACGGCTGGCTGGTCGGAGACGGCACGCCCAACGACGGCTCCTTCACCGTCTTCCTCGACGCCGCCCGGCTCACGATCAACCTCGAAGACCAGCACACCACCATCGATGCCATTGGCCTCATCCAGGACGGCCGGCCTGACGGCTGGCTGCCCTCCATCGGCCCCTCGTCGAGCGTGCCCGCCGATCCCGAACGCCTCACCCTCACCGACCAAAACGAAAAGGGCGCCATCCTCTGGGTCGCCAACAAAAGCATCCCCACCGCCAACCTGGACGGCTTCTTCATCTACAAACATGACGATAACCTCTGCGACGGCCCGGCCGGGTTCGGAGATAATGCCGATATCTTCACCCTCGGCGGCAGTGTCTCCGGCGTCGTGCATGACCACTGGAAATACTCCGCCGAAGGCGCCTACCAGTTCGGTCAAAAACAGGACCAGTTCCTGAACGTCGGCGGCGATAACCCCCTCCTCGCCACCTCCGCCCAAACCACCGGCTTCCGCGATATCGATGCCTTTGGCGTCAACAGCAAACTCACCTACCTCTTCAAGGACTGCTTTAACACCCAGCTCGGCCTTAATTACGAATTCCTTTCCGGCGACAATCCGAACACGAAAAACGACGAGATGTTCGACTCCCTCTGGGGCCGATGGCCTCAATGGAGCGAAGTCTATAACATCTACAGTTATGTCCAGGAAAGCCGCGTCGGCCAAACCGCGAACCTCCATCGCATCGGTCCGACTCTGACTCTCACTCCCATCAAAGACATGAGCTTCAGCGCCAGTTATTACGCCCTGCTCGCCGACCAGGAGGTGCCCACCAGGTCCCAGTATCTCGCGGACATCGGCCAGGCAGTCACCGGCAGCTTTGGCCGCCCCTTCAGCGACAGCGGCATCTTCCGCGGCCACTATCTCCAGGGAGTTCTCAAATACAAATTCAGCCAGCACCTCAGCGGCCACCTCTGGAGCGAGTTCGTCTTCCCCGGCGACTACTACGTCACCAAGGACATGATCACCTTCCTCCGCGCCGAGATCATGTTCACCCTCTGACCCACCGGACGTCCGCGCTACTTGGCCGCCGTGGACAACGACGGCGGCATTTCGGCCGGCGCCGAACCCCAAAGTTTGTTCGGCTCCGGCCCCATTTCGAACTCCAAAGTCCCGCCCTTCACGATCTCCTCGTGGCGAATCCAGGCCCGGTCCAATGGCCGCCCATTCAGTTTGGCCGATTGGATATAGAAATTCCGGGCCGAGTTGTTGTGCGCGATCACCGTGAAACTGCCGCCCTCGTAATAACGCGCGTCCAGCCGCACGCTCAGCTTGCTGAACAAGGGGCTGCCAATGAGGTAAACGCCGTCCACCGGCGAAACGGGGTGAAAGCCCATGGCGCTGAGGAGATACCAGGCGGACATCTGGCCAACGTCTTCGTTGCCGCATAACCCCTTGACGCCCGGGCCGTAGGCGTGGTCCATGATGAAGCGGGACCATTTCTGAGCGAGCCAGGGCGCGCCGGCATACGTGAAGAGGTAGGCGCAGTGATGCACAGGCTCGTTGGCGTGGTTGCAGTACTCGTTCCACGCGAAGCTCGGCGGCGTCTTCTCGAAGAACTCCGTCAAGTAGCGCAGGAAGTAATCCGCGCCCATGAGACCTTTGAGACCGGCCACGTCATGAGGCACGAACCAGCCCTGCTGGTAGGGATTGCTTTCCACGCAGCCCTGGCCCTCCGCGGTCGCCCCCTTCCACGGCAGCCAGCCGCCGTCCCGCGTTTTGGCGCGCATGTTGCCCACCGACGGATCATAAATGTCGCGGTAGTTCAGCGAACGCTTGAGCAGGAGCCGGGCGTCCTCGGTCTTGCCCAGGGCTTCCGCGAAACGGGCGGCGCAGTAGTCGAAATACGCGTTCTCCAGCGTGCAGGAGATGCTGTCCGGAACATATCCCAGTTCGGCATACTCTTTCCACCCGTTGCGGTTGGTCTTGGGCCCCATCACCGTCTGGCGGCACAGGGCGTATGCCTTCCCGGCATCGTAGCCGCGAATGCCCTTGAGATACGCGTCCGCAAAAACCGAGACCGCCGGGTCGCCCACCATGCACCCGGACTCCGCACCCAGGATTTCCCAGCGGGCCAGGTAGCCGTTCCCGCTGAGTTCCGCCTGCTGCATCAGCGAATTGACAGTGTCGTTCACCACATCCGGCCGGATGATGGTCAGGAGCGGGTACTGGCTTCGGAATACGTCCCAGCCGCTAAAGATGGTGCGGTACACAAAACCGTCGGTCCTATGCGCCTGCCCGTCCGCCCCGGTGTACCGGCCATCGACGTCCGAGAAAGCCCGCGGATCGAGCAACGAGTGATAGAGCGCCGTCACGAAGGCCTCCTTCTGCGCGTCGGTGCCTCCCTCGATGGCCACCCCCGCCACCGCCTGCTCCCAGAGGTCACGGGCCTGGCGCCGGACCCCATCAAAATCCCAGCCCGGGATGTCATGCTCGAGGTTGGCGCGCGCCCCCGCGACGCTCACAAACGAGACCCCCGCCTTCAGCAGCACCCCCTCCCCTTCGCGCGTATCGAACTCCGTGAAAAACCCCAAGTGCTTGCCCTCCAATTCGCGGGCCTGCGACAGCACGCTTGCCGCCGCCACCGCTTTCTGGTAACGCGCGCTGCCAACGTCCTCGCGCTTGCGCTGCCAGCCGTCTGGAATCTCGGCCGACCAGATGCCGAATCTCTCAAGCGGCTTGCTGAAACGCGCGCAGAAAAACACCGTGTAGTTGGCGTGCCCGGCCCCGTCGCCCCAACCGCCGCCCTCGGGCGGGCACTTCATCCACCCTTCAATCGTATGGTCATCGACCACTTTGACATACTGCCGGGTCGAAGTTCCGCCAACCCGGCGCGAAAGGTCGATCTGTAACCGCGATTGGCCGGATTGAGGGAACGTGAAGCGCACAATCCCGGCCCTGGGCGCGGCGGTCATCTCCGCGCGCACCCGGTAATCGTCGAGAGTGACCGCGTAGTAGCCGGCCTGAACCACCTCCGTATCATGCCGGAAGCGGGAGCGGTAGCCATCTTCCGAGCCCTTCACCCCCCGTTGTGTCTTGAGCTTGCCGGTTGTGGGCATCACCAGGAAGTTGCCCAGGTCGCCATACCACCCGATGCCGCTCATGTGCGTGAAGCTGAAGCCTTCGATCGTCTTGTGTTCCCACGAATAGCCCGGCCCGTTGTCCCCGCCCGTGATGGTGTCCGGGCTGAGTTGCACCAGGCCGAACGGCGTCGCCGCTCCGGGAAACGTCTTGCCCTCCCCATACTCCGCGCTCGTGCTCGCCCCGATGAGCGGGTTGATATAATCCACCAAGGCGCGGGGCTTGGTTTCGCCTGCCCCAACGGCGCCGGCCAACGCCAGCACCCCGCACTGGACGATGACCGCCAACGTCCATTGGCCCTCGTGTAATAATCCCTGCCTGCTTTTGGAATTGCGTTTCATTTGAGACATTCGATCTTAAGAAAAATTAACCACGTTGTGGAAGGACCAGCAAGTCCCGACACCGCAAATTGAGGGTCGCAAAATGGCGTGGCCACCCTCATACTCCCACAAAACTATGACCTGCAAAACCTTCCTGGCCCGCGCCACCGTGGCGGCGCTCCTGGCAGCCTCTCAAAACGCCTTCGCCGCCACTGACCCATCCGCGGGCGCTCCCAATGGCTTCGTGAAGCTGCCCGCCGGTGATTCTCATTACAAGCGCGTCAAAGACTACGTCGAAGAGGTCCCTGACCCGGATTATCAGCAGGCCCCCGAATCCGCCCGCGAAGCCTTCCGGGACATGAAGTTCGGCGTGCGCATTCATTGGGGCGTTTACTCTATGTGGGAAACCGGAGAGTCCTGGCCTTTGCTCAACTACTCCAACGAGAAACGCCAGGCCTACGAGCAGCTCTACCGCGCCTTCAACCCGACCAACTTCAACGCCGATGAGTGGATGGACCTCTTCCAGCGCGCGGGGCTGAAGGTGTTTACCTTCACCACCAAGCACCACGACGGCTTCTCCATGTTCGACACCCAAACCCGGGTCAAACGCCGCGTGAACTGGACGGCCCCCGGCGGTCCCGCTTTGGAGGATTGCGACCTCGCCTATAGCATCATGGAAAGCCCCTTCAAGCGCGACATCGTCAAGGAACTGTGCGATGCCGCCCATCGACATGGCATCCGCATTGACCTCTATTTCTCCCATCCCGACTGGTACGATGCCGACTTCCGGCCATACGCCGTCGACCCTGTCCAGGTGGAGGAGTCGGAAAAACTCGGGGTTCCCGCAGGCGAGGCCAGGCAGATCAAGAACCCCTTCGTTGCCCCCGCCCCAACGCCGGATGAAGTGCAACGGATGATGGCCCGCCACCGGGCGCAACTCACCGAGTTGCTGACCCGCTACGGCAAGATCGACATGGTCTGCCTCGACCAATGGCTCGGGCCCGCGGTCTGGCCGCAGCTCCGAGAGACGATGAAGCAACTGCGCAAGCTCCAGCCCCAAGTCATGTTCCGCGCCCGCGGTATCGGTAACTACGGCGATTACTACACTCCCGAGGGGTTCGTGCCCGGTTCCAAGGAAAACACCACCATGCCCTGGATGGTCATTTACCAATTGGGCGGCATGTGGAGCTACCAGCCCGACGCCACGAAATACAAGGGCGCCCTCTGGATCGTCACCAATCTCGTGGACGTGGTCGCCAAAGGCGGCAACTTCATGGTGGGCATCGGTCCGGACGCCCTCGGCAAGTTCCATCCCAAAGCCGTCGAAGCCCTCGAGAACACCGGCGCCTGGCTCCGGATTAACGGTGAGGCCATCTACAACACCCGGCCCCGCCCCAACGACCTGTGGAAAGAGGGCGGCACCGTCCGGTTCACCCGGACCAAGGACAACCGTTTCGTCTATGCTATCTGTCTGCAATGGCCCGGCCAAACCCTCGCCCTCAAGTCAGTCCGCGCCAAGGAAGGCTCCCCCATCACCTTGCTCGGAGCAAGTGAGCCGCTTGAGTGGAGCCAGGACACCGGCGCCGGTTTGGTCATCACCCTTCCCCCCGCCTGGCAGGAACCGGCGCGCCGCCCGGCCAGCATGGCATACGCCTTCAAAATCGAACAGGCCCCCGAAGCGGAGAAGGTTCGTTAGTCAGTGTTCCCGGCCTTCGATTTTAGCCCTGGAAGTGGGCTTTTCGCCCGATCTGGGTGTGGCTTATTTGAGCCGCCTTGAATCGCCAGGTCTGCCCCGCCAATAACGGCGGCGTCAGGCTCAGGCTCCACGCTGCTCAGAACGCGCAGCGCCAAGGTAAAAACGCTGATCTTTGGGAAGCTCCAGCGCATCAGCGGCAACGGCCTCAAGCGACTTCATACCTTCACTTTATCGCCGGGCGTCGGGGCTGACAAGCTCCCTGCCTGCCCAGACTAAGGGACCGCGCAAAAATAACTTCGCCTTTTATGGCGCAGGAGTTTTGGCCGCTGGCGAGGCGAGAGCGACGCGCATACCCCGGTAGTGGGTCTGTAAGGAGCGAGCAACGAAGCCGGC
>CAZZFF010000101.1:0-22805 GCA_964653485.1 uncultured Verrucomicrobiota bacterium
GTTGTTGAATCGCTACGAGATGGCATTTGATGAGCGTTACCTTTGGGACTGAGGAGAATACTCCCGCCCTTGCAGGGCGGGTTGGGATGATGGGAGGTTTTCCCAGGGCGGCGCTCCGCTGGCCCTGGGCTGGTATGCCCGCACGCCGTTGGCGTGCAAAATGTCCGAACTCCAGGCCGTCCCTTGGGGACGGAAAGTCCTGAGGGCGCCAGACCCGGCGCTGAAGGGCCAGGCAATAATCCGTGCAAGGTGCAGGCCCTGCCGGCGCACTCCCAAATACCACTTTGTCCACCGCCCTGGCGGAACTCGTGCATTTGAAATCGGAGGCCTTTTGTCGTCAGGGCCGGGCCGGGGTTTGGATTCCGGCCGTGCCGCCGGTCGCCTTGTTTAACGCATATTGGGCCTTGTTATACTCCGCCAACGCGGCGACGTAATCCGAACGCGCCTGGTTCAGGTCCTGCTGGGCCTGGATGTCTTCCAGCACCACTCCCACTCCGAATTGTTTCCGCTCGCGGGTGAGGCGGAGGGTCTCGCCCGCGGTTGTCACATTATGCCGGGTCAGTTGGATTTGGCCGGCCAAGGACTGCACCCGGGCCAGGCTCGCCACGACTTGAGAAATGACGGTGTCCTTGAGCTTGGAATCGCTCAGCCGGGCGGCCTCGAGGCGCGCCCTGCTCGCGTGAATGCGACCGGAATCGAACAGGCCGCCGGGACCGATCCGCCAGCTCAGGCCCACCGCGTAATCTCCCTCCGCGCCGAGGTTGCTTGGACCGCCATCCGGGCCGCCGCCCAGGCCGCCGCCAAAGACCTGCGCGCCCACGGACGGAATCAGCGGACCGTAGGCGCTGCCGGTTTTCTCCGCACGCGCGGCGGAGATGACGGCCTGGCTTTGTTTGAGTTCCGGACGCGAGGCGAGCGCCCTCTCGACCAGCCTGTCCAGGGAGCTATTGGTTTCAAAGAGCGTGAGGGGCAGCAGTTCGGTCTCCAGGGGAATCAACTCGACCCTCGAATCCAAGTGGAGCACCTGCGCCAGATTGGCCGCGGCCACCCGCTGCTGTTCAAGGGCCTGCCGCAGGACGATCTCATAGTGTTCGGTTTGGGATTGGACGCGCAGTTCATCGCCTTTGAAGGCGATGCCGGCCATCACCGCCGCGTGGAGTTGTTGTTGATAATCCTGCGAGGTCGCAAGCGCCTGCCGGAGCACCGCGACAAGGGCCTTGGCTTTCGCGAGGTCAAAGTAGCCCTGCGCGGCGCTCAGGGTGGAGTCCTGCCGCTGGGCTTCCAGCCTTTGGTCCGAGGCCCTGAGTAGTTGTTTTGCAGCGAGGGAATTGTAGATCGCGTCTCCGAGGGCCATTTGGGCCGCGAGCGTGGCGCCGGGGGCATACGATTGAAAATGCGCATCGGAGATAACGCCCGAAGGAACCGCCTGGGCCACTCCATCTCTGCGGTGATAAGCCACTCCGGGGGCCAGCCACGGGAGAAATTCCTCGATGGCGCTCTGGCGGTTGGCTTCGGCTTCGTTGAGGTGCTCGCGCGCGATCTGGATATCGAGGTTTTGCGCGCCGGCCAACCGCAGGGTGGTCGGCAGGTCAATGGGATAGACGAGGTTGGTTCCGGAGGCAGACAGAGAGTTAGCCAGCCCCGTCGACGCGCTCTCGCCGGCCCGCCCGGAGACCGCAAGCGCGGTGGCGAGGACTGCGGCCCCCAAGAATGACGCACGGGGAACGGAACCTCTCACTTGGCCTCCACGGGGTTGACGGGTTGACCATCGTTAAGGGTCTGCTTGCCGAGGACGATGACCTCTTGGCCGGGGTTGATTCCGTCGTTGAGCTCAACATGGGCGCCATCGTTGAAGCCGGTTTGAACCGGAGTCTTTTTCGCTTTGCCCTCGGCTATCGTGAAGACGGAGGTCCCCGCCTTTTCCACCAGCAGGCATTGCGCGGGCACCAGCAGCGCATCCTTTTTCCGCTCCAGCTCCAACCGCACGCTGGCGTAGGCGCCCGGCCGGAGTTCGCCATTCGGGTTGGCAACTTCGATCTCCACCAGCATGGTTTTGGTGGCCGGGTCGAGAGCATGGGCGAAGCGGGTGACCGAACCGGGAAAAGTCCGCCCGGGCAGTTCTTCCACCATCACGCTGACCGGTATCCCGTTGCTAACGAAGAGGACTTCCGGTTCGGGAACGAACACTTGCACGCGGACCCGGCTGTAGTCCATCAGAGTGAGGATGGCGGCGGTTTGGGGCGTGCTGCCAGTGGTGGCGGCCGGAATGAACGCCCCCGGATCCACCAACCGCGCGGTGATCATGCCGGAAAACGGCGCCACAATCCGGGAATAGCGCAGCAGCGTGCGGGTCCTCTGGAGTTTGGCTTGGGCGACCTCCCATTGGCCGCGCAGGTCATCGACTGTTTGGGGCACGACGAGGTCGGGCGCCTTTTGGCGCGCCTCGGCCATGCGGGTGTAGTTGGTCCGCGCCACCTCGGTTTCCGCCTCGTATTGGGCTTCGTCGGCCAGCAGTTCGGGGACTTCGATCTCGGCCAGGAATTGTCCTTCCTTGACCGCGTCACCCTTATCCACCGTGAGCGTCTTCAAATAGCCGGACACCTTGGCGTAGAGCGTGGCTTCATACAACGCCAGGACCCGGAACGTTGGCAGCGTGATGCTGCGCGCAATCTCGCCGCGCTTCGGCAGGACGGTTTGCACTTCGACTGGCGCCGATGGCCGTCGAGGCGCTTCCGCGACGGAGGGGCCGCAGCCGCAAAGCGCGGCCGCGGCAAGACAGCCCGCGGCGAGACGGAAGGGTCGGACTCGCATCGTTGCGGCGGTTGGGCGGTTGTTCTTCAATCCTGAGGAGGTCATCACTTTGTTTGCGCGGTAGAATGTTCCGGGTCCGTCGGCTCCAGCGAGGCGGAGCGCCGATGCGCGCGGGCCTGAACGAGAGCGAATATCGCCGGCAGAACGAACAGGGTGGCGACGGTGGCGACGGCCAGTCCGCCAACGACCGAGCGGCCCAACGGGGCGGTTTGCTCGCCGCCTTCACCCAGGCCCAGGGCCATCGGCACCATGCCGGCGGTCATCGCCAGGCTCGTCATGAGAATCGGCCGCAGGCGGCCGCGGGCGCCTTCTACGGCGGCATCGGACGCGGTCGCGCCCTCCAGCCGGCCGCGCTCGGCAAAGGTAACCAACAGGATGGCATTGGCCACCGCGACTCCGACAGCCATAATCGCGCCCATGAACGACTGGATGTTCAGGGTCGTTCCCGTCAGCCACAGCATGAGGACGACGCCGGCGATGACTGCCGGCGCAGTGGAGACGACGAGAAACGACAGTTTCAGGGATTGGAAATTGGCCGCCAGGAGAAGGAAGATGACCACGACCGCCATGAGCAGCCCGCTGCGCAAGCCATCGAACATTTGGGCCTGCGGGACGATCTGGCCGCGCACCGTCACGGTGATGCCCGGGGGCGGCCGGCCGAGGCTCTTCAACGCCGCGCTGACTTCTTTGGCCACGCTGCCCAGGTCGGCGCCCGCGATGTTCGCGGTCACGGTCACCATGCGCTGCATATTGTAGCGCTCGTATTGGCCGACCGCGGTGCCATCCGTGACTTTTGCGACGTCGCGCAGCAGCAGGCCCTGGCCGGCATGGTCCATCACGGGCACGTTCCTCGCCTGTTCGAGCGAGTCCATCCGCGCCTGCGGGACCTGCACCTGAACCTGGTAGGCCACGCCGCTATTCGGGTCCGCCCAGTAGTTGGGAACCACAAACCGGCTGGACGAGGTGGCGGTCACGAGCGCGCGCGACACGTCGGCCATCCTGACTCCCATGACGCCGGCCTTCTCGCGATCGACGTTCACGTCCACCGTCGGATAATCCAGCGCCTGGCCGAACTGGAGGTCGCGCAGCGAAGGGATTTCCCGGAGGACAGCCCTGACCCGCTCGCCAAAAGCACGGTCGGCGGCAAGGTTCTGGCCGCTGATCGCGATCTCGATGGGCGTCGGGGAACCGAGGCTCATCACACGGCTCACGATGTCGCTGGGCTCGAACGAGAAGGCGACTCCGGGCAGCTTTTCCGCGAAGACTCGCCGGAGCCGTTCCTTCAGCTCCTCGATGCGCACCGGCGTCCCGTGTTTCAACTGCACTTGCAGCACGCCTTCCTCCGGGCCGCCGTTCCAGAGGTAGATGAAGTTGATCGGGTAAGACGCACCATGAACGCCGAGGAAGCCCAGGCTGATTTGGATATTGCGCGGACCGACCTCCTGCCCGATGAGGTCCAAGGCCCGCAGTGCGACGGCCTCGGTGCCGTCAATCTGCGTGCCCGTCGGCGCGCGCAAGCGGAGTTGGAGCTGCCCGGCATCCACTCTTGGAAAGATTTCAGTGCCCAACCGCCGTCCCACCACCCCGATCACCACTCCCGCCAACGCCAAGTACGCCCCGAGCGTGACCCAGCGAGCGCGAACCAAGTTTCGGACCACGGCGGCGTACCGCCGCTGAAAGCGGGCGAACCGGCTTTCGGCCGCGGCATGGGCCGTGGCCGCCGTCTCGTGCCCGCGCAGGACCCAAACCGACAGGATGGGCACGAGCGTGCTGGAGAGCAGATAGGACGTCACCATGGCAAAGCCGACGGCCAGCGACAGAGGCAGGAACATCGCTTTGGCGGCCCCAACCATGAACAGGGTGGGACTGAATATGGCCAGGATACATAACATCGCCAGAAATCGGGGCACCGTCGTTTCGGTCGTGGCGTCCAGCGCCGCCCGCCCCACGGAACGGCCTCGCATCAGGTGCGTATGGACGTTTTCGACGGTAACCGTCGCCTCGTCCACGAGGATGCCCACGGCCAAAGCGAGTCCGCCCAGGGTCATGATGTTGATGGTCTGGCCGGTGAGCCACAGAGCCAGCACCGAGCCCATCAACGATAGAGGGATGTTGATGACGACGATCAGGGCGCTCCGCCAGTCCCGCAGGAACAAGAGCACCATCAAGCCCGTCAGCACCGCGCCCAGGGCGCCTTCGAGCGTCAGGCCGGCAATGGCGCGCGTGACATAGGGGGATTGATCGAACTCATAGCTGACTTTGACGTCGGGCGGCAGGGCGCTCTGGAATTTCGGCAGGTTTGCCTTGACCAGATTGACGACCGAGAGAGTGGAAGCGGTCGAGCGCTTCGTGACGGGGATATAAACCGTGCGGCGGCCGTTGACCAGCGCATAGCTGGTCACAATGTCCGAGCCGTCAATCACCTGGCCGACGTCTCGCACGAAGACGGTGGGGAATATCCCGGTCCGAATCGGCACCCCATCCAGGTCCCTGATATTGCGGGCCACCGAATTCAGGGGGACCATGGGGTACTTCCCATTGACGGGCATGTTCCCCGAAGGGCTGATGAGGTTGGCCGCGGTGATGGCGGCCACGACCTCGTCGGGCGACATGTTGTATGAGCGGAGCCGCTCGGGCTTCAGGTTGACAAGGATCGTCCGGGCGCTGCCGCCGAAGGGAGGGGGCGCCGAGACGCCCGCCAAGGTGGCAAACAGCGGCCGGACGCGGTTCAAGGCCAGGTCCTGCATTTCGCCCACCGTCCGGCTGGCGCTTGAGAATACGAGGTCCCCCACCGGGACGCTTCCCGCGTCGAACCGCATGACAAAGGGCGGCACGGTCCCTGGGGGCATGAAGGCGCGGGCGCGGTTGACGTAGGCCACGGTCTCCGACATCGCCTGCGACATGTCCGTGCCCGGATGGAACTGCAGTTTGAGGATGGCCGCGCCCTGGATGGATTTGGACTCGACGTGCTCAATGCCCGTGATGTAGAGGAAGTGATACTCGTAATAATAGGTGAGATAGCCCTCCATCTGGGCGGGGTCCATGCCGCCGTAGGGCTGGGCCACGTAGATTGTCGGAATCCCGAGGGTGGGAAAAATATCGCGCGGCATCTGCTCCAGGGCCGCCAGGGCGCCGAGAATGACGCCAATAATGAGCACCACGACCGTGAGCGGGCGGCGCAGGGCGATTCGGACGAGATTCATACCCTGAAGGCGGGGTATTGGCTAGGATGAGGCGATCTCATTGTGGAGTTCCTTGACTTGTTCGCGGATCAGCGTCAAGACCTTGCGGCCTTCGGGAGTCAGGCGGTAATCCCTGCGGGCGCGGCAGCCACCGCCCGGGTCGGCCTTGCACTTGAGCCAGCCGAGCCGCGCCATCCGGCTCAGCAGCGGATACAGCGTGCCGGGGCTGATTTCGTAGTTATGGCGTCGCAGCTCCGTCAGGATCGCTTGCCCATGCACGGGCGCCTCGCCCGCATGATAGAGAATATGCACTTTCCACAAGCTCAGCAACACCTCGCGATTCACAGCGTTCAACGTCCTCATTCAAAATTACGGCAAGCGATGTCATTCACCGTTATTCCATTCTTCCGTCCTGTCAAGGGGCGGCTTTTCGCGACGGGCGGCAGGGGCGCTCGGCAGGGTCCATGAGCTATTTGACTCAGCATGACCAAACGGTATGCTCGCTGAGGTATCTCAATATGGAGTCCACACCCAATTCAGGACCCGCGGCGGCAACCACCGCCTGGGCCCCGCTTCGGCGGCCGCTTTTCCGCAACCGGCTGCTGGCCTCGGTCATTTTCAATACGGGCGGCTGGATGGAAGACACGGCGGGAACCTGGCTCATGACGGCGCTCACGAGTTCGCCGCTGCTCATAGCCCTGATGCAGACGGCCGCAACCCTGCCCGTCCTCCTGTTCGGTTTGCCGGCGGGGGCCATGGCGGACATTTTCGACCGGCGGCGCCTGCTGCTCTTTTGGGGATGGTGGTTGCTCGTCGCCGCGGGGGTGCTGAGCGTGGTCACGCTGGCGGGCTGGACTGCCGCGTGGTCGCTGCTGGTGCTGACGTTCCTGCTGAGCGTGGGGTCGGCGATGAACGGACCGACGTGGCAGGCGATTGTTCCGGAACTGGTGCCCCGCGAGGAGTTGCCCGACGCCATCGCCTTGAACAGCGCCGCCTTCAACCTCGCGCGGGCGGTTGGCCCGGCGGTGGGCGGGCTGGCAGTGGCGGCATTCGCGTCAGTGTGGTTTGGCGCGGGAGTGGTGTTCCTGATAGACTCCCTGTCATTTATCGCGGTGCTGGTGCTCATTTACTCATGGCGTCGCACCCCCCTCTACAGGAGCGCGCTGCCCGCCGAGCGGGTGCTGGGTTCGATGCGCTCCGGACTCCGATACGTGCATTTCGAGCCGGCGGTTCAGGCCATCTTGGTCCGCGCCTTTGTCCAGACGTTTTGCGTGAGCGGCATGTGGGCGCTGCTGGCGGTGGTGGCCAAGCAGAGTCTGCACCACGGAGCGATGGGCTACGGCATCCTCAATGGATGCATCGGCCTGGGCGCGGTGTTCGGAGCGATGCTGATGCCGCGTTTGCGCCGGCGGTTCTCGGCCGACGGCATCGTGTGCGGCGCCACGGTGGCATTCACGGCTACGCTGCTGGGCATGGCATGGGCGCGTCACTGGCTTCTTTTGGTCCCGGCCCTGGTTTTAGGTGGCATGGCTTGGACCAGCACGGCTTCGAGCTTTAATATCGCGGTGCAGTTGTCCGTGCCCGCATGGGTCCAGGCCAGGGCCTTGGGGATGTACCAGATGGTGTTTCAGGGGGGGCTGGCTCTGGGCAGCGCGTTTTGGGGCGCATTGGCCGAACGGACAGGCACGGCGGCAGCTTTAAGTCTGGCGGCGGCGGTGTTGCTGGGGGGATTGCCATTTACCAGGCGCTATTCCGTGGGCTCCGGGGTGGGCGTCGACCATTCGCCCGGCTCCCTGGCCAGCGCGCTGACGCCGGCGGCCCCGCAGATTGTCATCGAGCCGAACCCGGAGGCCGGACCGGTGCTGATCATGGTGACGTTCCGGATCAATCCCGCCAGGGCGGCGGAGTTCATCGAGGCCGCGCACGAGCTTGGCCGGGTCAGACGCCGCAACGGGGCGGCGTGGTGGTCCTTGTTTTCCGATCCATTCGACGCGACGCACTACGTGGAAACCTACGTTCTGGAATCGTGGCTCGCACGCGAGCGTCAACTGGAACGCTTCACGGTAGCGGACCGGACACTCCGCAACCACGTGTTCAGTTTCCATCTGGACGCGACCCCGCCGACGGTATCGCGTCTGCTCCTTGCGTGCGCGCTCGGGGGCGCCGCCTCCAGCGTGTAAGACCGGGATATGAGAGTATAGCTGCTCCCGGCGGTGGTTCCCAGGTCTGCCAGGCGAAGCAGCAAAAAAATTGGTGGAGCCGCGCTCGTGACGAGTCGCGACCCCTAAGGCAGTGATCAAGGGCACCCATACCATTCGTCCCTTTACTTCGCGTGTGCCACGCTGGGGCCGTTCAGGCATGGACTTGATACTGCAAATCGACTGTTACAATAACCCATAAATGCGCGGAGTCAAATGGGCGCCAGCGGCATGTGAGGTTGCACCTGGAAAGTTCTTTACACGAGCCGCCATTAGGCGCATGATGCGCCTATCGGTGGAAAAGCTCACACTTCGTGGACCAAACGACCACCGTAAAGAATTGAAATTATGGGCGATAAATCACCAAAGTCTGTAATAAAGAAGAATTCACAGAAACAGGCTAAAGCGGCGAGTGCTGCTCAAAAGAAGCTGGCGTTCATAGCCAGCAGGCAGGCTGCCGACAAAGAGAAATAGCCGTTTATCTTCCACCGTCTTTCCGGACAATCGATTCCGGAAAGACGGTTCTCGCTCTTCCTTCCCTCCTTTTCCGACCCGGCCCGTATCGGGCATTGAAGTCCCCGCCGCAGGGCCGAGGAGTTCACCCGATTTCCGGTCAAACGACATCGCGCAGGCGATTCAGTGCGCCGGCCGTGCCCGCCGCCTTAGCAGCGCGGTGAGGCAACCGGCAATTGTCAGCACACCGATGGAGCCAATGACGACGGCGGGGAGGTTCGACCCGGCTCCGTGATGTCCGGCCGGACCCTTCAGGACTATCCCCATGATCACCAGATACCAGAGGCCAACCACCATGCCCGCCAGCAACAGCCAGGGGGGCGACCCCGGCCCCCAGATACCGATGGACCAGCCGATGAGATAGGGCAGAATCAGGACTCCCCACCACATTGAATGTCCAGAATTGCCTCCAAGGCCTCCGGCCATGCTCAGCCCCCACATCGCGCCGACGCCAAGGGCAATGAGAATGAAAACCCAGACCCTGAAGACGAGCGAGTGGCGGTCGCTCTGACCGACAAGGCTGCCGAGCGCAACCAAACCGCTGCCGGGAAGGATGACCACCGACCCCTCCATCGGGTCGAGAGCGCCGACCAGCATGGCGATGCTCCCGACAAGGAATAGACTGCGCGACAAAACACCGCGTGTGTTCATACCGGGGCTGCACTCCTTCGCTTGAGGGCGCGTCGTGCGGGGCTTGTTTTCATGTCTTCACTTTACTCGGCCATCGGCTGAGGGTGTTAATCGAAAAAAATCATCGGGTCATTGCCGCAACCGATGCAGATACTCCCTGACGCGCCGCCGTAAAGCGACATCATAATTTCCGGCGCTTGAGGTTGCTCACGAATCGTCGCGACCACCGTGTTTTCGAGCAAACACCGGCCGACACCCTGTTATGGGCATGGCGCGGTTTTCAGCCTGATTGGCAACCGACGGCCCCTCGCTCGTCGTCCGCTCGTTCAGATCATTGCCTCCGTCTTAACCCTGCCGTCCACTGCAAGGCCGCTTTAGGCGTCACTTGCTTCCAAGCACCTTTGCCTTTTGAGCCTGATATTCTGAATCTGTGATGGCCCCGGAGTCTTTGGCCTTCTGCAAGTCAATCAACTGCTGGCCGGTAGTCGGTTGCGTGGTGGTGACCTTTTTATCGCCGCCCAGTTGCCAAGCACATCCAGTAAGAAATGTCATGGCTAAGACGACCGTCAATAGGGGGATGAATAATCTTTTCATGGAGTTCTGTTGTCTGTGTTTGGCCGGATCATCGGTGGAACGATACCCGAGTTGTTCTGCCGTGCAGGGTTCATTTTTCTGAGTTCTCATTACATATTAGACGAGCTGCATGGAAAGACATTCAAGTCCCGGGCTTCACCATCAGATCGCAAGAACTTGCATCATCTCACACTTGCCATCCAGATATTTGACCCACTTCGCCTGGCCAACTGCGGCAATGACCTCACCTTCGTCTCTGGCTGGTGAATGGTCAAAAAACGGTGTGACCGATTTTCTCCCATGCTCGCACGCCGCCCGGAACGATGCGAAACAGGGGATGCGGCTTCGGCGTCTCGATGCTCCTGAGCTGCCGGGCAAGCTGGGGCGCTCTGACTCGTAACTTGGCCAGCAGATGTCCCCACTCATAGAGCAACTGTCCTTCGGTCTCTGGGATTTGTCCGGCAAATCTCCGTCGTGAAATCTTGGCGGTATTGAACTTGTAGCCGCGATGCCGGGCTTCATCCGCAATGCCAACGAGGAACGCGGCGACCGCTCGAAGTGGATCGGCCTGGGCCTGAAACCGAACGAGTTGCGGATGATGGCGATAGCCTCTGGTCCCACCGGAGAGGACTTTTTGGGCCAGCAACGCCTCCCGCCAAACCGCGACCAGCCCTTTGGGGTCGAGGTACTGGGGATGAACCGTCCACAGTCTCATCTCACTGCCTGGTGGTTGGCGGTGGAGCCACATCCGCCGCAAAACAGGAGCGCCAACGCAAGAACGGCCGCCGATGCGAGATTCGTTTTCACGTATAAGACCATCTGACCGACTCAACTGGTTTGGCTCACGAGAATTGTGCTGACGCTTGCGGATTTTCAAGCCAACGCCGAAAGACCTCAAGAGGGTCCGTGAGGGTGAGAGAGGCGAGGACTTCTGGGTCGAACTGCCGCGACGATCTTTGCCAGCAGTGAACACGAATGGGGTGCGAAGGGGGAAATGGAGCCCGACGGCATCAGGAAGTTGGCGGCTTGCAAAGCGCGTCGGATCAGGTAACGCTTCGGCCCATGAGCATACAAGCAACTAGGTCGGTTTACAGCCGCCGCGATTTCGGCAGGCTGTCTCTGTTCACCTTAGCCGGCGCCGCCAGCCTGCCGGCCCTTGGCCGGCTGCCCGCCGCCGAGGCCGCCGGCAAGCCCAATTCCAAGGTGGCCGGGGTGCAAATCGGCATGAATGTGCCCTACAGCTTCGGCAAGCCTGAGCTGACTGGCGAGGAGATCCTCAAGAACTGCGTCCAACTCGGGCTCAGCGCCGTCGAGTTACGGACCCAGAGCGTCGAAGTCTTCATGGGTGCTCCGCTCGACCTCATTTTCGTTCCCAAGACCGCGCCCAAGGCTGAAGCCGCAGGCCGGGACGAAAAGCTGCGGCAGTGGCGGCGCTCGGCCCCGATGGAGCGGGCCAAAGCGTTCCGCAGCATGTATGAGGGGGCGGGCGTGCTGGTCGAGATCGTCAAGGTGGATGGCATCTTCAAGATGTCGCCCGAAGAACTCGACTACGTGTTCACCCTCGCCAAGGCCCTGGGCGGCCGGGCCATCTCTACCGAGATCTCCCATGCCGAGGAGGACCTGAAACGCCTCGGCTCATTCGCCGACAAGCATCAGTTGATGGTGGGCTACCACGGCCACGCGACCACCGGACCCGAGCACTGGGAAAAAGCGTTCGGCCTGGCAAAATACAACGGCGCGAACGTGGACATCGGACACTTCGTCGCCGGCCAGAACACCTCGCCGATTCCGTTCATCAAGAGGTATCACGAGCGGGTCACCCATGTGCATATCAAGGACCGCAAGTTCAATAACGGACCCAACATGCCGTTCGGAGAGGGGGATACGCCCATCGTTGAAACCCTGCGTCTGATCCGCGACAACCAATGGAACATCCAGGCAACGATTGAGTTTGAGTACAAAGTCCCGGCCGGGTCAGACCGTGAGACGGAACTGATGCGGACGATCAAGTTCTGCAAGGACGCTCTAGTTTAAGCGCCAAGCGCTTAGGCGTCACGGACCTGAGACCAGCGATGATCAAGGCCCCCGACAAGTTCATCACCAAACCGGCCGGCGAGTGGCAGACGGGTGAAGCCACGATCGTCGGCCACCGCATCACGGTGATCATGAACGGAGTCAAGATTCATGACAACGTGGAGTGCCTCCGTCCCACCGGGAGCGAAATTGACGACAAGATGAACGAGCCGGGACCGATCCTTCTGCAAGGCGACCATGGAACGGTGAGTTTCCGCAACATACGGCTCAAGGAGCTGCCCATGGAATAGACCTGCGCGCCGAGAGGTCACCTCCATCAAGTTGGAAACTCCAAGCCAGACCCTCAGTGAATAACGTTAAAAAAATGCCCGCCCGAATAACTCAGAACTCTCCACCGCCGTGCTTAGCGGGTGTTTACCCCATGTTGATCCTCGTGAGCGCCACTATATTCGTCAGGCTGCTTCGTCTCTTGTTCCGAACGAGCACCCTCTATGCAAATGACGGACAATTCACAGAGCACTTTGGCGCCGGTGAAGGATTTCCAGAACGGGCGGGGCTGGGAACATCCGGAGGAGGCTGAGGGCCGGGCCAAGTGGTGCTGCGAGCAACTGGAGGACGGCCGAATCCTGTTCTTCGATGTCTTCCCGTTCGATTTTCCGGAGGAGGATCGGAGCTTTCTTGTCTCGCAACGATTGGGAGATTCGCGCTTCCACAAGAACATATCCTATCGGCCGAAACAGGATGCCCTGCGGGGTTTCGCTCCCCAGAACGCCTCGGATGCCAACCGCATGCGCGAGGCGCTGCGGCGCTATTCGCAGCAAGCCATCCGATTCCTGTCGCGGCTCCTCGCGCCCTACGCGTCCCGTTGGTCGCTGGATTACGCCAGTTTCCGGCCTGAGGCGGAACAGGACCGAAAGCTGCCGCTGCGCAAGCGGAACGACCTGTTGCACGTGGACGCCTTTCCGAGCCGGCCAACGTGCGGAGCAAGGATCCTGCGCTGCTTTACCAATATCAACCCGAAGGAGGCGCGCTTATGGCACACGACCGGACCCTTTGAGGGCCTGGCGCGGGAGTACGCGCAGGATGCCGGGTTGGGGGCCATCGCGGCACGCCGGGGCGCCGGCGTTGCGGGCATCTTCCGGGCTTTCGGGCGCGCCCTGGGCCTTGGAACCAAGGCCCAATCGCCCTACGACACATTCATGCTCCGCTTCCATGATTACCTCAAGGAGAACACCCGCTTTCAGCAGGAGTGCCGGAAGATCAGGCTCACATTCCCGCCCGGTTCCACCTGGATCGGTTTCACCGATGCAGTGCCCCATGCGGTCATTTCCGGCCAATATGCCGTCGAGCAGACGCTCATCGTCCCGCTGGCCGCCCTGGTCAACCCGGGAAAAGCCCCTCTGCGGGTCCTGGAACGTCTGGCAGGCGGGCCATTGGCTTAGGAACGCAAACGTCCCACGGGCCAATAGCCAAGCTCTGAATTAACACCGCGGTCGGGCGGCGGTGTTAATTGGGGCAGCCGGTGTCGTTCGGTGAGCCTACTTGGGCGTTGAGGGCGCGGGCGGCTTGTTGGTGGAGGCCGCCGGGGCTGAATTCGTTGCCTCGGGGGCCTGGGAAGTCATGAGCATGTTTGTGCCCGAAGTTGTTGCGGCGGGCTTGGCCGGGGTCGGCGTGGCGGCCGGAGGCGTCGAGGCCGCAGGCGCGGCTGCGGCGGCGGCCGGCGCTTTGGCGGGCTGAGCGAACAGCTTCCGGAAGTCGGATTTGTTGCGCCGGGCAGAGCAACTCTGCATCAATGAGAGCACGACGGCCAGGACGAAGAAGACGGTGGCGAGGTACTTGGTGATCTTGGTCAGGACGGTGCCGGAGCCTGCGCCGAAGAGGGCGTCGCTGGCGGCGCCGCCGAAGGCCAAACCAGCGCCGGCTTCCTTTTTGGGAAGCTGGAGGAGGATCAGGAGGATCAGCACGAAGCAGGTCAGCACCATCACCGCGGTCAACAAACCGATAATGAACACCATAATATTTCCTAAATTAGATTGAATTTCTGACGATGTCGGCAAAGCTGCGCACTTCGAGCGAGGCGCCGCCCACCAGGGCGCCGTCCACGTCCGGCTGGCTCATCAACTCGCGGGTATTGGCGGGTTTGACGCTGCCGCCATATTGAATCCGGACGCGGCGGGCGACTGTTTCGTCAAACATCTTGGCCACCAGGCCCCGTATGAAGGAGTGGGCCTGCTGGGCCTGGGGGGTGGTGGCGGTCTTGCCGGTGCCGATGGCCCAGACCGGTTCGTAGGCGATGGTGGTTTCGACCATCTGGTCTTTGGCAAGGCCGGCAAGGCTGCCCCGGACCTGGGTTTCGAGGACCTGCTCGGTCTGGCCGGCCTCGCGCTGGGCGAGCGTTTCGCCGACGCACACAATCGGTTTGAGGGACGCGGCATGGGCGGCATGGACTTTCTTGGCAATCAGGGCGTCGGATTCCTTTTGGTATTGGCGGCGCTCGGAGTGGCCCAGGATGACGTAGCGGGCGGAGAATTCCTTGAGCATGACGGCGGCGATTTCGCCCGTGAAGGCGCCGACGTTGTTCGGGCTCATGTCCTGTGCCCCCAACCGGATACTCGAGTCGAGGATCATTTTGGAGACCTCGGACAGCGCGGTGAAGGGAGGGCAGACGACGATGTCAACTTCCTTGATATTGGCCAACTCGATTTTGAGGCCGCGCACGAGGTCCAGGGCCTCGGCCACGGTCTTGTTCATCTTCCAGTTGCCGGCGATGATCAGCTTGCGTTCTTTGTTCATTATAGATTGGAGGATTTGTCGGAGAGTGCCGCGACGCCGGGGAGGACCCGGCCTTCGAGGAATTCGAGGCTCGCGCCGCCGCCGGTGCTCATGAAGGTGACCTTGTCGCCGAGCTTGGCCCGGTTGAGCGCTTTGACGCTGTCCCCCCCGCCAATGATGCTTTTGGCGCCGTTTTTTGCGGTGGCATCGGCGACCGCGCGGGCGATGCCGAAGGTGCCGTCGGCGAAGCGCTTGTTTTCGAAGAGGCCCATGGGGCCGTTCCAGAGGATGGTCTTGGCCTGGGCGATCACGGCGGAGTAGGCTTTGAGGGTGGCGGGGCCGATGTCCAGCCCGGCGGCGTCATCGGGGCAATTCATGTCGGTGTTGACCTTGACGTCGCGGTATTCGATGACCGGCTTGCCTTTATTGTCCAGCTTGTCGGTCTTGACAGGAACGGCGACCAGGTCGTCGGTCGGCAAGAGGAATTGAACATGGCGCTGGGCGGCCTTGGCCAGAGCGGATTTGGCGACTTGGGTCTTGTCGGCTTCGACGAGGGACTTGCCGGTCTTGTAGCCTTGCGCCAGGCGGAAAGTGTAGGCCATGGCGCCGCCGATGAGCAGGGTATCCGCCTTGTCGAGGAGGCGGTCGATGACCTGGATTTTATCGGAGACCTTGGCGCCGCCGAGGATGACGAGGAACGGGCGCGCGGGGTTTTCGAGTTCGTCGCCCAGGAACTTCAACTCGCGTTCCATGAGGAGGCCGGCGGCGCAGCGACCACCGCGCCTGGCCACGACGCGCGCGACGCCTTCGGTGGAGGCATGGGCGCGGTGGGCGGAGCCGAAGGCATCGTTGACACAGACCTCCGCGACCTTGGCCAGTTTTTCGGCAAAAGCAGGGTCGTTGGCCTCCTCTTCCTTGTAGAAGCGGACATTTTCCAGCAGGAGCACGTCGCCGGGCTTCATGGCCTGGGTGGCATGCTCGACCTTATCGCCGATGCAATCATCGACGAACTGAACGGGGCGGCCGAGCAATTCCTGGAGGCGGGCGGCGACGGGCCGGAGGGACATGGAGGGCTCGCGTTTGCCTTTGGGGCGGCCCAAGTGAGAGGTGAGGACGAGTTTTGCACCGCCCTGGATCAACAGCTTGAGGGTCGGCAGTGTTTCCTGGATGCGCGTGGCGTCGGTGATGACCATTTGTCCGTCCTTCTCTTCGAGCGGCACATTGAAGTCCACCCGCACGAACACGCGTTTGTCTCGAACATCCAAATCTCTAACCGTCAGTTTTGCCATAAGCTCTTATCTCCTGAACAAGGGCGTTGAGCATACTCCGACGACACGGGGAGTCAAAATGAATTTTGATCGAACGCGGGGCCTCCCTTTTTTTGCTGATTGCGCGGCTTGACAGTCGATTTTTCCCTGGTATTCTCCCGCGTTCCGACTACGGAGCGTTTCCTGGCGAGGCGTCAAGCGAGTAGGACGCGGCGGGGTGCGAGCCGAACACAATTTATGAAACGACAATACCAGCCGTCCAAGATACGGCGCCAACGGCAGCATGGGTTTATGAGCCGCAACTCGACCAAGAGTGGCCGGGCCATATTGAGCAATCGGCGAAGAGTTGGCCGCAAGCGCCTGACGCCAGTCTAACCGAGGCTGGCGCATGGGCGCGACCGCGGGACAGCGGCTGGGGTTTGGGCGCGCAGCGCACCTCAAGGCGGGGCGGGACTTCAACCGGCTTCGTCAGCGGGGGCAACGGCTGGTGTGCGGCTGTCTCATTGCCAATTGGCAGGACTCGCCGGGGGCCGCGGCTTCGCGTCTAGGGGTCATCACCGGGGCCAGGATGGGGAACGCCGTGGCGCGGAGCCGTGCGCGGCGGTTGCTTCGGGAGTCGTTCCGGCTGCACCAACATGAGTTGGCCCGGTCGGTGGACCTCGTGCTTGTGGCTCGCGCCTCGATTGCCGGCAAGGGCTTCTCGGAGGTGGAACGGGATTATTTGACAACGTTGCGGAGAGCGCGATTGCTGAAAGGAATGAGAGGGTAGGTTCGACAGGTGAATGCCGCTCAATATATCCTGGTCTCAGGGGCGCGCCTATATCGCTGGGTGATTTCCCCGGCGAAGGCGGTCTTGTTTGGGCCGCTGGCCCACTGCCGGTTCTCTCCGACTTGTTCGGAATACGCGGTGGAGGCGGTCCGGTCGCGCGGAGCCCTGGCGGGAACGTGGCTGGCCCTGAGGCGTATTGGCCGCTGCCATCCCTGGGGTGGGTGCGGATATGACCCGGTGCCGCCCCTCCCCCCTGCCCCACGCCCTTCCGGAGCTGTTTGCCGTCAACGATCGAGCCGCGCCGCAAGCCGCTCAGAGTATTGCCCCAAAACGCCTTAGATTTCCATGGATCGCCAGTCAACCGTCGTCATCATTGTTTGCGTGCTCCTGATCGGGCTCTGGTATTTCGTGCTCGTTCCGAAGCTCTATCCTCAGAAGCCTCTGCCGCCAGGGTGGACCAACGCGCCCAGCGCAACGGAGTTAGCGGCCACTCCCGGCCCGACCTCGCCCGCAGCGCCGGCCCGGATCGAGGCGCCTGCTCCAACGCCTGCCCTGGTGGTGAACACCAATCAGCCCGAGCAGTTGGTCCGGCTGAGCAACGGCAATGCCCGCTACACCTTCACCTCTTATGGAGGGGGTTTGAAGCTGGTGGAGTTGTCCCCGGAACCAGAGTGGACAAGCCGGGCGACGAACTCCTCAACCAGCCGGGTCGCCACGCTCGACACCTACACAGTGGCGCCCACGCTGGCCTTGCTGGGCGGGGTGACACTCCAGGGCGACGGCATTTTCAAATTGACCACGACGACCAATGGGGTGAGGGCGGAGAAGACGCTCGCCAACGGGCTGAGGATCATCAAGGACTTCGACGTTAGCTCGAATTACCTGGTCGCGGCCACCGTGCGGCTGGAGAACCACTCGGATCGGGCGCTGGAGCTGCCTCCGCAGCAATGGTTTGTCGGCACTGCCACTCCCCTGGACCCCAGGGACACGGGCTTGGCAGTGGGGGTGCTATGGTACAACGGGGCGAAGACGTTCGATACCGGGGCCGGTTATTTCTCTTCGCGCGGTTTTGCCTGCACGCCGCGGACGCCGCCGGCGGAGTACGTGGGCGGGTCCAGCAACGTGGTTTGGGTGGCGCTGCATAATCAGTATTTTGCCCTGGCGGCAATGCCGCAGCAGCCCGCGGAGGCGGTCGTGGTGCGGAAGGTCGAGTTGCCGGAGCGCAGCGGAGAAGAGGCGGCCCTGGTGGCTACCAACGCGCCGCCCCCCGTGGGCTACGAGGCGGTCATGGTTTATCCGGGACAGAGCCTGGCGCCAAACCAGCACCTCGAACGGCGGGTCTTCATTTATGCCGGCCCCAAGGAATACCAGAGACTGGCCCGCATCGCCGTCCGGTTCAACAACAACGTCGACCTGTTGATGGACTTTGGCTGGTCCGGCTTTGTTTCCAAGGCGCTGTTGATCGGGATGAATTGGCTGCACCACGTGCTCCGGATTTCCTACGGCTGGGCGGTGATTGCGATCACTATCATCATCAAGCTCGTTTTCTGGCCGCTCACGCAGGCCAGCACGCGGTCGATGAAGCGGATGCAGGTCCTGCAGCCCCAGGTCAAAGTCATCCAGGAGAAATTCAAGGACGACCCGGTCAAGATGCAGCGCAAGATGATGGAACTCTGGAAGGAGCACAAGGTCAGCCCGATGAGCGGCTGTTTCCCGATGATGATACAAATCCCGGTGTTTTTTGGTTTTTACCGAATGATCTCGAGCGCGATCGAACTGCGCGGGGCCCGGTTCCTGTGGGTGGGCGACCTGGCGAAACCCGATACGCTGTTCGTCGTGCCGGGCTTGAGCTTCGTGCCGTTCCTGGGGATTCCCGGGGTGGGTTTGCCTCTGAACCTGCTGCCGCTGATCATGGGCGGCACCATGCTCTGGCAGGCCCACTTGACTCCTCCCTCTCCCGGGATGGACCCGACCCAGGCCAAGCTCATGCGGTATCTGCCGCTCATCTTTATCCTGGCGCTTTACAATCTCTCCTCGGGCCTGACCCTTTACTGGACCGTCAACAACCTCCTGAGCATCGCCCAGACCAAGCTGACCAAGACCATGCCGGAAGCCGCCTCGCCTGCCAGCGGTCCCGTATTGACTCAGACCCCAAAAAAGAGGAAATAAACGTCCGGCTGACCGGATGCAGAACTGATCGACCATCAATCATCAACTCACGCCAGATATGCCCGCAGAACCGAAAGTCACATTGGAAAGCCTCTTGAACCTGCTTGGCCTCAGCGCAAGCGTCGAGGAGCATCGCCTCGAAGACGGCATTTTGCTCGATGTCAAGACCGAGGATTCGGGCCGCCTGATCGGACGCCAGGGCCAGACGTTGTCCGACCTCCAGTACATCACCAACCGGCTGCTCTTCCAGCAGGACCCTTCCGTGCCGAAGGTCATGGTGGACGTGAGCGGCTATCGCGCCCAGGCCCGCGAGGCCCTGGTCAAGAAGGCCAAAGAAGCGGCGGAAAAGGTCCGCCGCTGGGGCGATGTCGTGGAACTGGAACCGCTCAACGCCTTCGACCGCCGCATCATCCACCAGGCCCTGAAGGACGACCCCAGCATCGAGACTCATAGCGTCGAGGTCCAGGGGACCGAGAAGAAGGCCATCCTGCTCCGGCCCAAACATTAGGGGTCATTCCCACCTCATCACGGTCACCGGGGTGGAGAGGGGCAGCGTTGCCCGCGGCGGCACCTCGACCAGGCCGTTGGCGGCGGCGAGCGACCCCAGGGCATGGGCGGCCTGGAGGCCCGCGGAATAAACCTGGCCGGCGGCATCGACTTTCACGCGCAGGAAATGCGGGCGGGGATCGGGATTGGCCAGCGGCTCAGCCAGCCGGCCGAGGCAGGAGGGCAAAGCAACCTCTCTGGCGCCTTGCCACCGAAGCAAGGCAGGACGGACGAGCAACAGAAAGGTGACCAGGGCTGAGACGGGGTTGCCAGGCAGGCCGAACAGGAGCTTTCCACGCCGGCGGCCGAAGCAAAAAGGGCGGCCCGGCTTGATGGCAACTCGCCAGAATTCCAAGGTGCCGCCGAGTTCAGCCAGTGCGTCCTTGACGAAGTCCAGTTCTCCGACCGACACGCCTCCGGTGCTCACGACGACATCGCATTTGGCCAGGGCTTCCGCCAGCGCATTTCGGGTCGCGTCCGGCGTATCCGCCACGAGGGGGAAAATCATGGGGACCGCGCCGGCGCCTCGAACCAGGGCGGCCAAGGCCAGCCGAGTGCTTTCGTAAATCTGTCCGGGCGCCAGCGGTTGGCCCGGCTCTCTCAACTCCGAACCGGTGGCCAACAGGCCGGCTACGGGCCGGCGTCCGACAAGAACCCGCGCGCAGCCCATCGCCGCGAGCAGACTGATGCGGCCCGCGCTGAGGTGATCGCCCGCCTCCGCCACAGCCGCCCCGCGCCGCACGTCTTCCCCGCGCCGCCGGACGTTCTCGCCAGGCTTGACCGGATCGAGGACCAGGACCATGCCCTGCTCTTCCGGCAAGACCCGCGTGTCCTCCTGCATGACGACCGCATCGGCGCCCGGCGGCATGGGCGAGCCGGTGAACAGGCGCGCGCAGGCGCCGGAGAGAACTTCCTGCGCCGGGCCTTGCCCGGCGGCGATGCGGCCGCACAGGCGCAGGCGCACAGGGGCCTCGGGACAGGCTGCCGCGACATCCGCCGCCCGGACGGCGTACCCGTCCATGGAAGAATTATCAAACGACGGCAGGTCCAGCGGCGCGGCCAATCTCTCGGCCGCCACCCGCCCCGCCGCTTCGCTCAAGGCGACCTCTTCGCCCGCCGGTGAGGAGACCGCGGCCAGGATTCGCGCCAGGGCTTCTTGGAGTTCGAGGCAAGCCATAGACGCCCACGCTTGACCCAAGGCACCCGTCTGTCAAGGGCGCATTCGGCCAGCCGTCTCAGCCGCTTCAGCCCAAACCGTTGAAACGGTTGGAACGGTCCGGGCGCCTTGTTGCACCGGGCTGAAGCCTCGGTGTGAATGAGAGCCCCTGCGGGGGTGTCCAGTAACCAGCGCGCGCGGCGCGGGTCCTTTGGAGCCTGTTGCAACGGCCCGGTGCCGGCGCAATCGCCATGGAGTGCGGTGGCAAGCGGAGCGCGACACCGCTTTGGCTCTCGCCATCGCCTTGTTGCTCCGAAGCCAAAGCGGCGTCGCGCTCCGCTTGCCGCCGCACTCCATAAGGGTGCCGTCTTCATGGGTTGTGCCAGCGGTAGAAGCGCCGCGGATACAGCGCGGCGTTGGTGTCCATGAACTGGTACAGGCCGTTGGTGCCGGCCACCACGGGGCCAAGCTCGGTCCAGTTGATGAAATTGGTCGTGGCACCAAGGCCCAGACTGCTGCCGGGAAGGCCGGGCAGTTGCAGAAGCATGGCCCCGCCGGGCTGGGGCTGAATCGTCGGCTCCTGCACATACTTGATGGTCGTGATGTCTGTCCCGCCGGAGGTGTTGGCGGAGTAGCCGGTCACGTAGATGCTGCCGTCAGGGGCCACGGCAATGGCGACGGCGCCGCTGTTACCGTTGGTGGGGCCATTGTAGAGCTTGCTCCAGAGGAGCAGATTGCCGTTGTTGTCCAACTTCACCGTCGCCCATTCGGTTCCGGTGCCGGAAGCCGGGGTGTAGAGGCCGCACAGGTAGAGGTTGCCCGCCGCGTCCAAGGCGATGCCGACAGAAGCCGTGTAGCAACTGTCGGCCGACCACAGATCGGTCGCCGGCATCAGCGAGCCTCCACTCGAAATGTTTACGGTATCGAAGGCGCTGCCGGTCAGGTACACGTTCCCGGTCCCATCCACGGCCATGGCAGCAACTCCGGGCAAAGGTCCGAAAAAGTTGAACCATAGCCTCTGCCCGCCTGGACTAACCTTGGCCGTCTCACCGCCGGTGATGCCATTTCCAGTCAGACAGGCGTTGCCGAGGCTGTCGAATAGGAGAGCCTTGATCGAGGCATAGCCCAGGGGCGCCTGGTCCTGGTTGTATTCGCAGGCGCAGACCTGCGCCCCTGTGGTGTCGTACTTAAGGAGCCAACACGATGTATAGTAGCCAAACTGCGGAAGCCACACCCATCTTGACGGCATGGCCCATCCTGCCACGTAGAGGGCACCGGCCTGGTCCAGGGCCACTCTTTGCGAGGCCGCCGGGTTGCCGGGATGGCTGTTGAACGTCCCCATCCACACGTTGCTGCCACTGGCGTCGAGCTTGACGGTGGCGAATTCGCCGGTGGTGAAGCCGGTTACGTAAACGTTCCCGTTCGTGTCGGCTGCAAGGCTGGCCCCGGCGCAGGGGGCGGTCCAGGCCAGCGCTCCGTTCGCGCCGAACTTGACCGTGCCTCCGGTGCCAGTAACGTACGCATTCCCGACTTGGTCGAGGGCGAGGGCGGCGACTGTGTTGGTGCCGCCCGCAGGCGGGGCGTAACGGGCGGCCCAGAGCTGTGTGCCACCGGGCGCGTATTTCAAGACCGCGTAATCATAGTTGGTGTCGCTGCTCTGGGAGGAGCCGGCCACGTAAATGTTCCCCGAGCTGTCGAGGGCCATGGCCACGGGGCGATGGTCCAGGTTTGTGTAGCCGCCATTGTATCGCTGAATCCAGGCCTCCTGAACCTGGGCGGCGCTGGAAAAGGCGAGCAAGAGGAGCAGCATGACCGCGAACACCGCCGCTCCAGCGCGGTGTGCGTATGCGGCCAGCCGTCCCAGGCGCTTTAACGGCTTTCCGCGCCTCAGCCCAAACCGTTGAAACGGTTGGAACGGCCCGGGCGCCTTGTCACACCGGGCTGAAGCCCCGGTGTGAATGAGACGCCCCGCCAGGGTGTGAAACGCCCAGGCTAATGGTCGAAGTCTTTGCATACACGCTCAAGGTTGATACTGCACGGGGAGGTTGGTTAGCGTCAATCCTTGCTGGCCCACAAAGACCGGGCTAACCTGGCCCCCGTTGGCGTTCACATAATTGTTCTGGACGAGAAACCAGTGCTGGCCGTCCCAGTACGGAGCCCTCACGTGGAAGCGGGGCAAGGTGG
>CAZZFF010000102.1:0-22419 GCA_964653485.1 uncultured Verrucomicrobiota bacterium
GAGGTTCAGGAGATGTGCCGCTCGTTCGTCTGGCATTTTGTCCAGACGGAAGATTATATCGGGCATTTCGACGTGGTGCATTCGCACGACTGGCTGGCCTCCAACGCGATGGTGTGGATCAAGCAAAGCCGCGGGGACCATCGCGCCGTGCTCACCATGCACTCCACGGAATTCGGCCGCAGCGGAAACAACTTCTGGCCCGGGACCTCGGCGCGCATCCGGGACCACGAGAGGCACGGCACATTTTGCGCCGACCGCGTGATTGCGGTCAGCGGGGCGCTCAAGGGCGAACTGATGTGGATGTATAATGTGCCGGATTGGAAGTGTTGGGTGATTTACAACGGCGTGCCAGTCCACAAATACGACGGCTACATTGATTCGGGAGGCGTCAAGGCCCGCTACAACATCGGGCCGGTGGACCCCACGACGCTTTTTTGCGGCCGCCTCTGCCTGCAAAAGGGGCCGGACCTCCTGCTCGATGCCGTGCCGGGCTTATTGCGGCACCACCCGCGGGCCAAATTCATTTTCGCAGGCGAGGGCCACATGCGGCCAGAATTGGAGTGGCGCGCCCGCCAGCTCGGTGTCGCCCACGCCACGCGCTTTCTCGGTCACCACAACGGGTCCGGCCTGGTGGATCTGTATAAGGCCTGCGACGTGGTCTGCCTCCCCAGCCGGAACGAGCCTTTCGGCATCAGCGCTCTCGAGGGCTGGGCCGCCGGCAAACCGGTCGTCGCCTCCCAGAATGGCGGCCCCAACGAGTTCATCTGGCAGAATGTCACCGGCCTGAAGACCGATGCGACCGCGGAATCGGTGGGCTGGGGGTTGGGGACCCTATTCACGAATTTTGAATGGGCTCGATGGATGGGCGCCAACGGCCGCCGAGCGGCCGAGACCACGTTCAGTTGGGACACGATCGCGCAGAAAACCGAAGAGTGTTACCGGTCGTGATTGGGCGGCTGGACGGCGGAGGGCGGGTTGGGTATGCTTGGGGCAGTGGAAAGCATTCTGGAGAAGGCCCTTGGCCACGATGACGAACAGGCCGCGGTGGCGGAAAAGAGAGACCTGCTGGCGCGGCTGTTGGGCCGGCTGGCGCATGAGATCCGCAACCCGCTCAGTTCCCTGGATATTCACGTGCAGTTGCTCGAGGAGGACCTCGGCACGCTCGCGCCGCAGGTGCGCCAGCAGTTGACGGGGCGCCTGGAGATTATCCAGGGCGAACTGCACCGCCTGGAGAGCATCGTTGAGAATTTTCTCCGGCTTACGGGACCGTCGGCGCTGGACCTTGAGTCGGTCGAGGTCGTGAAGCTGGTCACGCATGTCTGCGAGTTGCTTCGTCCAGAGGCCGCGGCGCGGGAGATCGAGATTGTGACTTGCCTGGGGGAGGGGTTGGGCGAGGTGAGAGTGGACCCGGTGCGCCTGACGCAGGCGCTGCTGAACCTGGTCATCAATGCGATGCAGGCGGTGGAACGAAAAGGGCGCATCGAGGTGAGCGCGGCCATCGCCGCCCAAACCCTGAGCCTGTCCGTCAAGGACAGCGGCCCCGGAATTCCGGCGGAAAGGCTGGCATCGATCTTCGACCCCTATTTTACCACCAAGCCCGAGGGCAGCGGCCTGGGCCTGTGGATTGCTCAGCAGATCGCCACTGCGCATGGCGGGAGCATCAAGGCCCAGAACGGCGCGGCCGGGGGTGCGGTCTTTACCATGACCCTGCCTCTGGGCCGGTGATTCCAATCATGGACAAATCGAAGGTCAAGATTCTGGTGGCGGACGACGAGCAAGGACTTTGCGCGGGGATTCAGGAGGCCCTGCGGCGGGAAGGGTATGTGGTGGACGCCGCCACCGACGCCCACGACGCGTTGAGACTGTCCGAAGAGCGGCTTTACAACCTGGTGATTTCGGACATTAAGATGCCCGGACTGAGCGGGCTGGACCTGCTGGGCAAGGTGCGGAGCCGGACGCGCGACACGGTTTTTATCCTGATGACCGCTTACGGCACCGTCGAGAATGCGGTCGAGGCGATGAAGCAGGGGGCGTATGATTACCTGCCCAAGCCCCTGGATATGAAACGCCTGCGAGTGCTGGTGCAGAAGGCGCTGGAGTTTCAGGCGGTCGTGGCGGAGAACAACGAGTTGCGGATGCGGTTGGAGAGCCGTTCCGAGCCGAGCCTGCTGCTGGGGCAGAGCGAGTCGATGCGCGCCATCGGCCGGTTGCTGGAGGAGGTGGCGACCAGCGACGTGACGGTCCTCATCGAGGGCGAGAGCGGCACGGGCAAGGAAATCGTCGCCCGCGCCATCCATTCCATCGGCTCCCGCCGCGACAAGCCGTTCATCTCGGTCAACTGCGCCGCGTTGGCCGAGCAGTTGTTGGAGGCCGAGTTGTTTGGCCATGTCAAAGGGGCGTTCACGGGGGCCGTCGCCACCAAGCCCGGACGGTTCCAATTGGCGGACGGGGGCACTCTTTTTCTCGACGAGATTGGCGACCTTTCCCCCAAAGGCCAGGGCGACCTCTTGCGCGTGCTGGAGGACAACGCCTTCCGCATGGTCGGCGGTTCGGAGCTGATCCATGTCAACGTGCGCGTCATCACCGCGACCAACAAGAATCTCCAGGAGGCTGTCCGGGAGGGGAAATTTCGGGAGGACCTGTTTTACCGGTTGCAGATCGTGCCCATCGCCATGCCGCCCTTGCGCGAGCGGGCGGAGGACATTCCGTTGCTGATCGAGAGTTTCTTCGAGCACTTCAGCGCCAAACACAAGCGCCGCCGCAAACGGATGTCGGGCGAGGCCCTCCAAATCTGCCAGCGATTTCCCTGGCCGGGCAATGTCCGCCAATTGCGCAACACCGTCGAACGGCTCGTCATCACCTGCCGCGAGTCGGTCGTGGAGGTCGGCCATCTGCCCGACTTCCTGCGCGACTATGACCGGAAGACGACCACCTTCAGTGTCCGGCCCGGGACGCCTCTGGCCGAAGTGGAGAAGATGCTGATTCGCCAGACCCTCACCCATGTGACGAGCAACCGGGAAGAAGCCGCCAAGGCGCTGGGCATCAGCCGCAGGGCCTTGCAGTACAAGCTCAAGCAGTATGGGCTTCTCGACCTGGAAACCGGGACTCTTGCACAGCCGGGAGTTCAGCCGGTGCAGGAATTGCGCCCAAGCCCCTCCTGATGCGGGAGAGGGGACCCTGGGTCCGACGGCAATTATTTGTAAAACCCATTGATTTTCAATAGGTTGCATCATTCTTTTCCACTATGGCACGTCCTATGCCATAGAGAGTGCCGGTTGCTTTCTAGCAGCAATCAAAGATAACCAAACTGAAGTAGTTTATTTAGTCGACTATGAGCGAAACAAACAGCCCGGTCACCAATAGTTCAACGCCTTGCGCCTGCTCTGCCGCCTCGGCGGCTAAGCCAGCCGTTTCAGCCGCCCCGGCGCAATCCCAGGCGAAGCCCGCAGCCGGCCAGACCCCGGCCACCCCCAAAGCTTCCAAGCGCGGAATGCGGAAGCACTAATCCGAGCTTAGGGAAGGATAATCTCACGCTCTTTTAGAGCGTGGTCATAGCGCGCCGGCGCCGCCTTTGCCATCAAAGGCGGCGCCGGCTTTTTTCGCGCGGACGGGACAACGCCCGAATTGACTCTGGCGTCCTTGCGTCGTCCCGCCCCCGCCGCATATCAGCGCTTTGCGCGGCTCAGGGCGTAGGCCTGGGTGGTGGTGTAGTACTTGGCCAACATGCCGGGGACTTCCCAGGCGGGCATTTGGCCTGAGCGGAGGAAGCCGAGGTAACGCTCGGTGACCTGAGCGAAATGGGCCTCGTGGCCCACGGCGTATTTTTCGGGGATGATAATTTCCCAGGAGTCTCCCGCAGCTTTGAGGTCCACCCCGGGCCATGTGGCGCTCAAGGCGGCGAGGGTGGCGCGCAGAATATGCTCGAAGTCGGCGGCGGGGGCCTGGGACTTTTGCTCGACGTAGAGAGTCGGGGCGTAGTGCTGCTCGGGGCCTTGCCTGATGCGAAGCCAGGCGCGGGTGCCGCGCAGGAGCGAATAATGGCTGTCCTTGGCGCCGACGGGGGCTTCAAAGCGCCAAAGCGCCCGAACCCGCACATGAACGCCGCGGAGGGTGTAGGAGACCTCGCCATTTTGGAAGACATCGAGGGCGCCATCCGGGCGGACGTCGGGATTGAGGTAGCCGGGGTAGCCGGCCAGCCCGGTTGCGCGTTTGAATTGTTCGAGCGAGAGGGTGGTTGGCCAGCGATTGGCGCTTTGCACGGCGATGTCTTTTTTCCAATCCAGCGCCTGGTCGGGGAAACACTCCCATTGGACGAGGTCAACGAGGTGGGTGCCAACGTCCGGGATGGCCTCGCCTTGCTGGCGGACATCGAAAAACCAGGCGGGCCGGGTGAGCGGATTGCCGGCGACTTCCTTGAAGAAGTGGTGGACGCTTTCCATTTCGACGGCCGGCTGTTCTGGGGTGCCGTGTTCGAGGGCGCCGAAGACCTCCGGTCTGCGGGCCAGTTCGCGCTGGAGGATGGTGGTGATCTCGTAGCGCTGGGTCATGATGTCGTAGAGAAGGACCTTCTTTTTCGCGGCGGTCGCGAATGCCTTGCGGAGGAGATCGAACCCGGCGGGAGTGATGGCCATCGGTTTATCGGCCAGCACGTTGAGACCGGCCCGGACGGAACGCTCGATGTACTCGGTTTTTCTGGCGTTGTTGCCGGAGATGACGACGACGTTGCCGGCCCTTTCCCGCGCCATTTGGTCCAGGAAATCGGGGCCGGTATACACCTTCTCCTGCCAGTGGGTCGGGTTTTCGGAGCGGGCATTAAAGCCCGCGATGCGTTTGAGGTGCTCGTCCAGGTCCGGACCGGCGGGCGCATAGACATGAACTACGGGGCTGACCTCGGGGTACATGAGTTCCTGAACCAGGCCGGCATGGAAATGGCCGGGGTCCAGTGTGATGAGGCGGACAGTCGGCTCGGCGGCGCGCGCGGACAAAGCGAGGAGGAGGGTGAGGAGAAGCGCTTGCAGGCCGGATAAGGGAGCGCGGGCGAGCGCGGGCGGGCGATGGAAACGCAGAGACGCAAAGAACGCGGAGATGAAGTCGCTCGCGGCGCGCAGGCAAGCCGGGCTGTCGCGGCGCAAGGAAGAACCAGTGGGTGATGTCATCGGTTAGCCTTTATCGGTTGTCCTTTGTCCTTGCGGTCCCGTTACCCGGTCTTGGCCGTTCTCTTCAGGACGGCGTCGATTCCGTAAGGGGCGCGTTGGGGACGGGAGCGCAGGGCATTGGCCTCGGGGTCGTCCAGGAAGGCTTCTTTGACGGGGTCCCAGCGGAGCTTGCGGCCGAGTTTCATCGCTATCCAACCGAGTTGGCAGGCGCTCGTGGCGCGGTGGGCCTGTTCGGGAGTGGTGGCGGCGCGCTGGCGCGAACGGATGCTTTTGAGCCAGTCGAGGTGGTGGTCCTGGCTCTTGTAGAGGTGGACCTCGTTGGGACCGAGGGTGGAGAGGAGGATTTTGGGGTCGCTGGCGGCAATGGGCTTGTCGGTGGTGACGTTGGGGTCGCTGGAGGTCGCGCGGGCGCCGCCGCGGCTGACGAAGAGCCAGCCGTCGGAGCCTTCGAAGCGCACCCCGTTGTCGTAATGGTTATCGAGGACGACGGTGACGCCGTTGGCGTATTTGGCCTCGATATGGTAGGGGCCGTGGACGTTCCAGAGGCCCTCTTTGGGGAACTCGGCGCGGCCCTCGATTTCGAGGGGTCCGGTCAGTTCCGTGTCCATGCCCCAATGGGCGATGTCGAAATGATGGGAGCCCCAGCCTGTAATCATGCCCAGGCAATAGGACTCGATGCGCAGCCAGCCCGGACGATCCGCGACGTTGACGTCTTCGACGGAGAGGCTGCCTTGGCGACGATGCTGCGGGTGGACCCGGTTCTCGGTGTAGGGGGCCAGGGGGGTGCAGCCGAGCCACATGTCGTAGTTGAGGTTGGGGGGCACGGGCATGTCGGGTTCGGGGTTGCCCGCGGGGTCGGTGGGCAGGCCGATGCGCACGGTGTGCAATTGGCCGATCCGGCCGTTGCGGACCAACTCGCACCCGCGGCGGAACTGGGGCCAGGGCGCATCGGAGCGTTGCTGGCTGCCGATTTGGAAGGCGCGCTTGCTGGCCTGAAGAACGTCGCTGACCACGCGGCCCTCGGCGAGTGTCATTGCGAGCGGTTTCTGCACATAGACGTCCTTGCCGGCTAAGGCGGCGGCGATAACGAGTTCGGCGTGCCAATGGTCGGGCGTGCTGATGGCGACGGCATCGATACCGGGGTCGCTGAGCAGTTCGCGGTAATCCCCGCAGCTTTTGACGGCGGCGGGGGAGCGGTCGCCGGTCTTGTCGGCGTAGTGGCGCTCGACCCGCTCCTTGGCCCTGGCCAGGCGTTTGGAATCGAGGTCGCACACGGCCACGACGCGGGCGGTCTGGTAGTGTTTGAGGATGCCGGGCATATCCATCTCGTTGGCGATGCGGCCGCAGCCGATCTGGGCGACGTGGATGAGGCTGCCGGGGCCGCCCTGGCCGGCGGCCCAGGAGGGCACAAGGGCCGGAAACACGAGGGCGCTCGTCGTGCCCGCCATGGAGACTCGCAGGAATTGGCGCCGGGAGAGCGAGAGGTTGTGTTTGCTCATAGGGGGTTCGCCGGGTTCGGGGATGACGGCTATGGTTTCGCGGGTTGGGCGTCGCCCATGGCCCAGAGGATGCCGCCGAGGATGAGGCGGGTCAGTTTTGGGTCGGAGTAATGCTCGGGTTTATGGCCCAGGGCGATGTACCACTCGCGCCCGCCGTCGAACTGGTGGCGCCAGGCCAGGGGGAACTCGTTGCCGAATTGCTTGCCCGGATACTGGTTCTTGGCGGGGTCGTCCAGGGTGCTCAGGTCGCCGGCCAGCAAGACGTGGAGGTCGTCGGCCATGTTATCTACGAAGTAGAATTCGTCGGTCCACTGAAACGTCGCGGGCAGATGGGCGGTCGAGGAGTCATCGCGGTCTTTGACAAGGACGGTAAAGGGCTGGAGCTTGGGATGCCGTTTGAACTTGCCGCCAAGCATGGACGTGAACCAGGGCCACTTGCGCATGGAACCGCTGGCGGAATGGATGCCGACGAACCCGCCCCCGGCGCGGATATACCGCTGAAGCGCCGCCTTCTGGCCTTCAGTATCGAGTATCTCGTTGTTGCTGTTGTCGAAAACGAGGGCTTTGTAATTCTTGAGGTTTTCGTCCGTAAAGACGGCCGGGTCGTCAGAAACGTCCACGGCAAAATGGTTGTCGGCGCCCAATTTCCGGATGGCGGCGACGCTGGCAGTGATGTTCTCGTGGACGTAAAGGCCCGGGCCGACTTGGTTCCGGGTATATACGAGCACGCGCGGTTCCGGGGCGGCGTTTGCCGCGGTGGCCAGGCAGAGGAGGAGGAGGAAGGCCAGGGATGATTGAATACTCTTGAGAGCAACCATGACTCGCAGGGCGGCATGCATACGTGGGGGAGTATGGGGATGCGGGGGCAGGGATCAAGTGTGGAGTAAGGGCACCGCGAATTGCGAAACTGAAAATTGGTCTATGGCTCTCATTTACAAATAACCGATTTTCAATGATCAATTCTCGATAACCAGGACACGGGGAAACCTGAGTCGCGCGCCCCGTGCTTGGGCACATCTCAGGTTTTTCGAGATCGAGAATTGAGAATTTGCTATCGGCTATCGGCTATTGGCCAACTCGCGCCACAGGAACGCGCTCATCAGTTGGCCTTTGGCGAAGCAGTCGAGGTCGAATTTCTCGTTGGGAGAGTGGGCATTGTCGTCGGGGAGCGACAGGCCGACCATGAGGGAGTCGGCGTGGAGACATTTCTTGAAATCATTGACGATCGGGATGGAGCCGCCCTCGCGGAGGAGGACGGGGTCGAAGCCGAAAGCGGCTTTGAGGGCGCGCAATGCGGCCTGGGCTTGGGGGTTGGTGGGGGACACCAAGTAAGGGTCTGCGCCGCGTGTGACTTGGACTTCTAGCTTGACGGTCGGAGGGCAGAGTTTCTTGAGGTGCCGCTGGACAAGGCGGGCGATGCGGGCCGGGTCCTGGTTAGGGACGAGGCGGGCGGTGACCTTGACGCTGGCCCACGCGGGGATGATGGTCTTGCTGCCTTCGCCCTGGTAGCCGCTGGTCAGGCCGTTGATTTCGAAGGTGGGGCGGGCGGAACGTTGTTCATTAGGTGTATAGCTGCGCTCACCAAAGAGTTTCGGCACGCCCAGGAGCTTGCGGTACTCGGACTCCTTGAAAGGCAAGCGGGCCATTTGCTTGCGCTCGTAAGCCGAGAGGGGCTGGACGTCGTCATAAAAGCCCGGGATGGCGATGCGTCCGTTCTTGTCGCGGAGCTTAGCCAGCAATTGGCAGAGAACCATGGCCGGGTTATCGACCGTGCCGCCGAAGATGCCTGAGTGCAGGTCGCGGGCGGGGCCGCGGAGGAGTATCTCGAAGGCGGCGATGCCGCGCAGGCCGTAGGTGAGGGCCGGGTGTTTGGGCGAGGGCATGCCGGTATCGGAGATGACGACGGTCTGACAGGCCAGCTCGGCCTGGTTTTCCTGCAGGAATGCCGCCAGGCTGCCGCTGCCGACTTCCTCTTCCCCTTCGATGACGAAGATGAGATCGCAGGGCAACTCGGTCCCGGTCTTCAGGTATGCCTCCACGGCTTTGAGGTGGGCGAAGTTTTGGCCCTTGTTGTCGGAAGCGCCCCGGGCGAGAAGGGAGCGGCCTTCGATGCGCGGCTCGAACGGGGGAGATGTCCAGAGGTCGAACGGTTCGGGCGGTTGGACGTCGTAATGGCCATAGACGACAACGCGGGGCCGGTCGGGCGCTTTCACTGCGGACGACGCGGTCTTGGCGACGACGATCGGGTGGCCCTGGGTCGGACAAAGGCGAGCTTCCAGCCCTATTTGCCTGCAATGGTTGACCAACCACTCCGCACAGGCCCGGAGGTCCGAGCGGTGCTCAGCCTGGGCCGAGACGCTCGGGAAACGAAGATAATCGCAGAGCTCGCCGATGAAGCGGGCCTGGTTTTGTTTGAGGTAATCAATGATTGCTTGCATGAGGGGTTATTGGGCTGTTTCCTGGGTCCGAGCGGCGTTGAGGGCCTCGCCGACTACTCCCGCCAAATACTCGCGGTATTCGCATTTGGGCATTTTGGTGGTGAGGGCGAGCAGGCCTGCCAGGGGCAGGAAGCCCCGGTGAAAGGCGGCCTCTTCGGGGCATCCGATCTTCAGGCCGGCGCGCTTTTCGATGACCTGGACATAGGCGGAGGCTTCATGGAGGCTGCTGCTGGTGCCGGCGTCCAGCCACGCAAAACCCCGGCTCAAGCGGATGACGCGCAATTGTCCGCGCTGCAAGTATTCGCGGTTGACGTCCGTGATTTCAAGCTCGCCTCGCCCGGAGGGCTTGAGGTGTTTGGCGATGTCCAGGACCTCGTTGTCATAGATATACAAGCCTGGGACAGCGTAGTTGCTCTTAGGGTGCTTCGGCTTTTCCTCGATGGAGATGGCCTGGCCCTGGGGGTCGAACTCGACGATGCCGTAGCGTTCCGGGTCGTTCACATGGTAGCCGAAGATGGTGGCGCCGCTTTTGAACAGGTCGAAGGCCTTCGGCACGGAATCGCCGCCATAAAAGATGTTGTCGCCCAGGATTAGCGTTACGGCGTCCCGGCCCACGAACGACTGGGCTAAGACGAATGCCTGGGCGATGCCTTCGGGCTTGGGTTGTTCGAGGTATTGGATGTCCAGGCCCCAGGCGCTGCCGTTGCCAAGCAGTTGGCGGAATCGGGGCAGGTCCACGGGCGTGGAGATAAGGCAAATCTCCTTGATGCCCCCCGCAACGAGGGTGGTCAAGGGGTAATAGACCATTGGTTTGTCATAAACCGGCTGAAGTTGTTTGCTTGCCACCAGGGTGAGTGGAAACAGGCGAGAGCCTGCGCCTCCGGCCAAAATGATGCCTTTCATGAATTGAGGACAATAGTGTACCCTGGGCAAAATGCAAGTCGAGCGCGCCGGGAATGCTTGACTTTATCCCGGGGTTCGAGCCAAGAATCCACCCGACATGAAAACACCTTCGATGAAGCCGTTGTTGGCAATTCTCCTGTTCTGTCTGGTTCTGGCCCGGCCTTGCGCCGCCGCCGGGGAAGCGACGGAGGAGGGTTGGGTCTCGCTGTTCAACGGCAAGGACCTGAGCGGTTGGGCGCCCGTGCATGAGGTGACGTTCGTGGTCACCAACGGCAATCTGCGCCTGGTGGACGGCATGGGCTGGCTGCGCACGGAAAAGCAATACTCCGATTTCGTCCTGGAGGCCGAATGGCGGGCCTTGGTGCCGCAATATGACAGCGGGTTTTTCGTCCGCGCCGGCCTCGATGGGAAGCCGTGGCCCACAGACGGCTGGCAAATCAATCTCGCTTCCAACGCCCTGGGCGCCCTGGTCAAGGGCTACAAGACCGTCGTGCCCGCCGAGACACCGCGGATGCCCCTGAACAAATGGGTCAAGTTCCGAATGGAGGTGCGCGGCAAGAAGATCACCCTGGACGTCGATGGCGAGCGCGCCTGGGAATTCAACGCGCTCGACGCCCAACGCGGCTACATCGGCATCCAGGCCGAAGGCAAGTCCTTCGACTTCCGCAACATTCGTGTGAAGGAACTGGGTAGCTGACGTGAGGGATTCTTCCTTGAACCACGCTCCCGGGGCCGCCGTCTCAGCCGGTTGTCGGAGCCCGGACTCTCATGCCCAAGGGAGTCTCCTTTATGTAACACTGCTCAGCCTGGTGGCCGCGCTGGGAGGATTGCTCTTCGGCTACGACACCGCGGTCATTTCGGGAGCCATCGGCTTCATGGAGGCCCATTTCCAGCTCAGCCCGGTCCAGACCGGGTGGGCCGCCAGTTGCACTCTCCTGGGATGCGGCCTGGGCGCCTGGCTTGGCGGGACCCTCAGTGACCGGTGGGGACGCAAGAACGTGCTCATCCTCTCGGCCGTGCTGTTTTTCGTCTCGGCCATCGGCACAGCGGTGCCGGCCAACCTGACCCAATTCGTCATCTTCAGAATTCTCTGCGGGCTGGCGGTCGGCGCGGCCTCGATTACCAGCCCGATGTATATCGCCGAAATCAGCCCCGCCCGGATTCGCGGGCGAATGGTGTCCGTGAACCAGTTCGCCATTGTGTCCGGAATGCTGCTTGTCTATTTCGCCAACTACTTCATTGCGGGGCTGGGCGATCCAGCCTGGAACCAGACCACCGGCTGGCGCTGGATGTTCGCTTCGGAGGCCGTGCCGGCGGTCCTGTTGCTGGCCTTGCTGTTTTTTGTGCCCGAGACCCCCCGCTTCCTGCTTGCCAAAGCCCGCCCAGAGGAGGCGCTGCGCATTCTCAGCCGCGTCAACGGACCCGCCGCCGCCGGGCGGGAGATGCGTGAAATCGCCGACGCCATTGCCCAGGAAGGCGCCGCGCTGAGCGACCTTTTCAAACCGGGCGCGCGGACCGTGCTTCTCATCGGCATCGCCCTTGCCGTGTTGCAGCAGGTCACCGGCATCAATGTGTTCCTCTACTATGCGCCGGATATTTTCAACAAGCTCGGCGCTCACACCGACGCCGCGCTATTGCAGACCGTGATCGTCGGGGCGGTGAACCTGCTCTTTACGGTCGTCGCCATTTGGACCGTGGACCGGTTGGGACGCAAGCCGCTCATGCTGCTGGGTTCGTTCGGCATGGGAGTCTCCCTGGTGGCGATCGGGCTGGCGGCTTGCCTTCAGAAAACCGAGATGTGGGTGCTTGTCTTCATTCTCGGGTATATCGCCAGCTTCGCCCTGGCGGTCGGCCCCGTGACGTGGGTCATCCTCTCGGAAATTTTCCCCACGCGGATTCGCGGACGGGGCATGGCCCTGGCAACCGTATGCTTGTGGGCGGCCAATTTCATCGTCTCCCAGACCTTTCCCATGATGGACCGCAGTCCCCGGCTCCTGGGCTGGTTTCATCACGGCTTTCCCTTCTTCCTCTACGCGGGTTTCTGCGCGATGACGATTGTCCTTGTGTGGCGGTGGGTGCCGGAAACCAAAGGCCAGACTCTCGAGCGAATCGAGAATCACTGGCTGAAGTTCAGGGCCTAAGAACCCATCCCTATGCTCTACGCTCCACACCCTCCACGCTCCGCGCGCCGCGCACGCGGCCTGCCATTCCTGCTGGCCGCCATGCTGGCGGGCGCAGGTTGCGCCCCTGGCCGGCACTCAGCGGCCGTTTGCGCGGCGCCCGTTCCTGCGCCGGCAACCTTGCCCGGCATGCAGCCCGACGGTTCGGTGCAACTCCACAACCAATGGTCGCTCCGGCCCACCGGGCGGCAGGTTGCATTGGCTGATTTCCCCGTGAACATGGCCGTGCATCCGGCCGGGAAACTCGCCGCCGTGTTGCATTGCGGCTACAGCGCTCACCAAATCCTGGTCGTGGACCTCGCCGGCGCCAAGGTCCTTTCCCGCACGCCCGTCCATGAGGCCTTTTATGGCATCGAGTTTTCGAGCGACGGCAAGCACTTGTTCTGCAGCGGCGCCGGCGACGAGGTCATCCATATCTATGATTTCCAGGAGGGCACGTTGTCCAACGACCGCCCGGTCCGCCTGCGGGCGGCCAAGCAGCGTGGCGTGCCTGCCGGTTTGGCTCTGGACAGCGGAGCAAACCACTTGTATGTCGCGAATCTCTGGGGACATTCCGTCTCGGCCGTCCGGATGCTCGCCGAGCCGGTGGTTTCCGACATCCGCCTCGGCACGAATGTGCCCGGGGCTTGGGCCGCCCCGGCCCTTCCATCCCCGGACTTCGACACCGCCGCCGCGACCAAACGGGCCGAGGCAGCCCTTTTCGAGGCCGATCCGAAGGACTCGTACCCTTATGCGTGCCGGCTCGATGAGAAGCGGGGACGGCTTTACGTGAGCCTCTGGGCCCAGGCGTCCGTGGCGGTCATTGACGTAGGCTCCGAGCGGGTCCTGACCCGATGGCCCGCCGAGGAACATCCATGCGAAATGACATTGAGCCGTTCGGGCAAGCTGCTTTTTGTCGCCAACTCCAGCCGCAACACCGTGACGGTGTTCGACACCGAGGCCGGCACAGCCGTCGAGACGATATGCTCGGCTCTTTACCCGAAGGCGCCGCCCGGCTCCACGCCCAACAGCGTGGCGCTGGCCCCTGACGAGAAGACGCTTTTTGTGGCCAATGCGGACAACAACTCCGTGGCGGTGTTTGATGTCGGCACCCGTGGAAAGAGCCGTTCCCTCGGATTCATCCCCGTAGGCTGGTATCCCACCTCGGTCCGGGTGACGCCTGACGGCAAACATCTCCTGGTCATCAACGGCAGGGGATTGACCCCCAAGGCCAATCCTCTCGGCCCTCAGCCTGTCCCGACGATTTCCGGGGCGCAGTACATCGGGCAGCTTTACCAAGGCACGCTCAGCATCATTGACCTGCCGGGCCGCAAAGAGTTCGAGCGGCAACTCCACGCAATGACCGCCTTGGCCTACCGCTGCAGCCCGCTCATGTCGGATGCCTCCGTGCCCGTGACGCGCCCGGCTGAAAACCCCGTTCCGGCCCAACCCGGCCAGCCCGGCCCCCTCAAATACTGCGTTTACATCATCAAGGAGAACCGCACCTACGATCAGGTCCTCGGCGACCTTCCCCAAGCCAACGGCGACCCCAAGCTCTGCCTGTTCCCCGAGCGCGTGACCCCCAACCTCCATCAAATCGCGCGCCAGTTCGTCTTGCTGGATAATTTCTACGTCGACGCCGAAGTCAGCGCCGACGGCCACGAGTGGAGCATGGGCGCTTACGCGACGGATTTCGTCAAGAAAACGTGGCCGCTCAGTTACGGCCACAATGGTTCGGGCAAGTTCCCCTATCCCTCCGAGGGCAATTTCCCGATCGCCTTTCCGGCCCTGGGCTATCTGTGGGATCGAGCCCTGGCCGCGGGCGTGAGCTATCGCAGCTACGGCGAGTTCGTTCAGAACAACGGCACCACCCGTATGCCCGCCCTCCGCGGCCACTTCGACCCCCAGTTCCACGGGTGGGACCTGGATTATCCCGATGTCAAACGCGCCGCCCGGTTCATCGCCGAACTCAACCGCTTCGAGGCCGAGGGAGACATGCCGCGGCTCCAAATTGTGCGGCTGCCCAACGACCACACCTACGGCAGCACTCCCGGCAAGCTCACCCCGACCGCCATGGTGGCCGATAACGACCTGGCCGTGGGCCAACTTGTCGAAGCCGTCAGTCACTCGAAATTCTGGCCGCAAACCGCCCTGTTCATCGTCGAGGACGACGCCCAAAACGGACCTGATCACGTGGATGCCCATCGCACCACCGCGTACGTCGTCAGCCCGTACACCCGGCGCCGCGTCGTGGATTCCACGCTCTATTCGACCACCAGCATGCTACGAACCATGGAGCTGATTCTCGGGCTTAGCCCGATGTCCCAGTTCGATGCCGCCGCCGCCCCCATGTTCAATGCCTTCCAGCCTCAACCCGACCTGCGCCCTTACCAGGCCCTTCCCGCCAACGTGGACCTGCACGAGCGCAGCTCACGCACTGCCTGGGGCGGGCAACTCCCCATGAACTTTGCCCGCGAAGATGCCGCCGACGATCTCCTCCTCAACGAGGTCGTCTGGCGTTCCGTCCGCGGGCCGGACAACCCGATGCCCGCCCCCGTCCGCGCCGCGTTCGTGTTTCCGCATGGTGATAAGGACGACGATTAGAGTCTTAAATGGTCGCTCCCGCCTTGCCAGCGGCCAAAACTCCTGCGCCGTAACTGTTCACGTTATTGTTTCGTGACGCCTTAGTTAAGGCCTAATGTGCCGGGCTCAGGGCGGGGGGATGCGTGAATTTCACGCATCATGCGTGAGCATCACGCATGATGTTGGGCCGCAGGCCGGCCACACTGCGGATTTCCTGGGCTTTTCGCATGGAGGGTAGGCGGCACACGATATGCTTCAAACGAGCAGTCCCATGTTCTGTTGTGTCGGCGGCTTATGTTTTAGCATTGGTTGACACGGCGCTTGCGGGCGCGCCAAAGCAAGAGAAAGGACAGAAGCATGCGCAAGGTCATGCAGGCTATTCTATTCCGGCTGGCGGCTGTCGCGTTGGCGGTTGCGCCGGCGGCGGCGGTGAAAGCCCAATACAGTTACACCACCAATAACGGCGCGATCACGATCGCGGTGTACACCGGGTCTGGCGGGGCGGTGACCATCCCGAGCGAGGTGGATGGACTGCCGGTCACGGCGATAGCGGAGACCGCGTTCGCCGGGAGCACGGAACTGACCAGCATCACAATCCCGGGCAGCATCACGAATATCGGCCCCGATGCGTTCATCTCCGACACCAGCTTGACCAACATCTCTATGGTCAACGGAGTCATGAGCATCGGGGCCGGTGCGTTCGCGTACTGCGTGGGGCTGAACGGCGTGAGCATCCCCAACAGCGTCACCACGGTCGCAAACGGGGCGTTCGAATACTGCACAAACCTGGCGAGCGTCACGTTTGGCGCCGGCATCCTGAGCGTTGGAGAATATGCGTTCCGGGACTGCACCAACCTGACGGGGGCCTATTTTCAGGGCAACGCCCCCGCGGCGGATTCGTCCGTGTTTTCCGGCGACCCCCGGGCAACGGTGCATTACCTGGCGGGGACCACGGGCTGGGGCGCCACGTTTGGCGGCGTTCCGACCGTGTTGGGCAACTCGCAGCAGGGCCCATTCAATTACACCAACAATACCGGCGCGATCACCATTACTGCGTACACGGGTTCAGGCGCCAGCGTGACGGTGCCGAGCACGATTAACGGCCTGGCTGTCATCGGCATCGGGGAAAAGGCGTTTTCCGGCTGCGCCAGCCTGACCAGCGTCACGATCCCCGGCAGCGTCACCAGCATCGGGGAGTATACGTTCCTGGATTGCACCAACCTGGCGGCCGTCTATTTCCAGGGAAGCGCGCCCACAGCGGGGTCGTCGGTGTTCGACGGCGACACCAAGGCGATCGTTTATTACCTGGCTGGGACGGCGGGCTGGGGCGCGACCTTTGCGGGCCTTCCGGCGGTGCTGTTGAACGCCCCGCAGGGCGAATTCAGTTACACGACCAATAACGGCACGATCACCGTGACGAAATACAACGGCTCGAGCGTTACGGTGACCGTTCCCAGCACGATCACCGGCCTGCCGGTCATCTGCATTGGGGAAGAGGCGTTCTCCGACTGCACTAATGTGACCAGCGTCACGATGCCCCCGACGATCACCAGCATCCAGGGCTCGGCCTTCGCCAGATGCCTGCGGCTGAGCGGCCTCGTCCTTCCGTCCGGCGTGACGAACATTGGAGACTCGGCGTTTTATGACTGCCCGCGTCTGACGAGTTTGACGATCCCTAACAGCGTCAGGAGCATCGCGGAGAACGCCTTCGAGTGGTGTTCGAGCCTGAGCGCATTGACGGTTGGCTCGCTGAATCCCAATTACAGCAGTTTGGGCGGGGTTTTGTTCGACAAGCGACAGACCACGCTCATCGCGTACCCGGAAGGCAAACCCGGAGGCTCCTACACCATCCCGAACAGCGTCACCAGCATCGGGGCCCAGGCGTTTTGGAATTGCGCCGGGCTGAGCCGGGTGACGATAGACAGCGGGGTGACGAACATCGGGTCCGAGGCCTTCGCCAACTGCCCGGGCCTGAGCGATCTCTATTTCGTTGGAAACCCTCCCAATCTCGGCTCCGATGTGTTTCTGGGCGACAACGATACGACCACGATCGTGTACCTGGCCTGGACCACAGGCTGGGGCCCGACGTTCGGCGGTCTTGCGACCCTCCTCGGCAGCTCCTTGGCGGACGCTGGATTCACGGTGAATAACGGCACGATCCTCGTCACGAAATACACCGGTCCCGGCGGGGTGGTGATCATCCCCGGCACGGTGAGCAATCTGCCGGTGGTCGGCATTGGGGAGCAGGCGTTCTTTGCCTGCACGAACGTGACGAGTGTCACGATTCCCAGCAGCGTCACAAGCATCGGGCCCTGGGCGTTCGAGTCGTGCGTCAGCCTGACGAACATCACGATTCCCAGCGGGGTCACCAACATCGGGCAGGGGGCGTTTTCCGGCTGTGCCTGGCTGACCACGGTCACGATTCCGGGCGGGGTGACCACCATCGGAGACTGGACGTTCGAGTCGTGCGCCGGCTTGCGGGCGGTTTACTTCGACGGCAACGCCCCCACCGTCGGTTCGTCCGCGTTCACTTTCGACAGCGGCGTCACCGTTTATTACATGCCCGGGACGACGGGCTGGGGCACGACGTTCGACGGTTTCCCGACGGTGCTATCGAGCTCGGAGGCGCAGCCGAGCTTGACCGGCTTCGCCGTGCGGGCTAGTCAATTCGGATTCACGATCACCGGCGCATCCAATCTCCTCGTCGTGGTCGAGGCCAGCGCCAGTCTCGTCAGCCCGGCGTGGTCCCCTCTGCAAACCAACGTCCTCACAGGCGGTTCATCTTATTTTAGCGATCCTCAGTGGACGAATTATCCCACGCGGTTCTACCGCCTGCGCTCACCGTGATGCCGATGGCTCATTAGCGCCGGTCAGCACTCACGCGAAACAGCAAGGTCAGGTAGAAGTTTTCGATGCCGAAACCCGTGAGCGGAATCCTGACCGCGTATCCGTCGCGGAGCTCCGCCGGGTAATCGACGTCAATCGGGTATTCTTTGGTCAGAGCGCCGCGGCCCTGGCACCGCCAACATTCGTACAGGCCCACCGCGCCTTGGCCAGCGCAGGCGCGACAGGGCAGACGCGCCGGAATCAGTACGCGCACCCGGCCACCCCACCATGCCTCCTCCGGGCTGACGACAGCTTCAACGGTCAGGCTCTCCAGTCTTTCAGACTTCGGGCGGCTGCCCGATTCAAAGTTGCTCCAGAACCGTTCGAACAGTTCGTCAAATGAGGGATGGTAAACCTCGAAGGAGTGCATAAGCGACACTTCGTGGAGGCCTCGGGCAGGCTCGACCGGACTGAACGGTCCGCCTTCCAAACGGGACTGGCCGGGATGCGGTTCCAGCGCGCGGCGTCGAAATGAGGTTTTGATTTCTTCGGAACTCACATTGGAGTTGAGTCCCAGGATCAGGGAATAGTGCTTTGTCATAGCTGCCTGCATCTCCGGAATCAACATTCACGATCACCGCACCCGTGTCAATGGGTTCACAGTACGCAGTCTTTTGCTCGGCGGAGCTCGCTTGCACCCACGCAGGCCCTTTCGCCAACATCGGCCCGTTGACCGACTCGGACGAGGATTTGCGTCCTTGAACATCATTCTGGCACACCCCTGTCAGTCAATCGGAAGCCGCCATGGTTTTTCGCGGAAGACAGGATCGGGGTCCGGCAGGGCGGTCTTGGAAATGAGATTGGCGAGTCCGGTTAGCACGGCTGCCGACCGGCTCTTCAAGGTCGGAGGGTCTCCGAGAACCATGCCCCAGGTCCAGACTTCGCCTTGGGGCGTGAGAACCACGCCGATCGGCCCATGAACGCCGGGAGGGGCGGCGTGAACGGCGCCGGCAGCATAAGCGGCGTAGTCCTTCTGAAACTCGATTCGCCGGAATCGCACCGGCTTGAAGGGACTCTGCGGCCCGTTGGGTTTGCCATCGGACGCGTCCATCAGCCACAGTGAGCCGTCTTTCTTGACCAACCCCTGGCACCACCAATCCGAGCAGTCGGAAATGGCCCGCCAATCGGACTCGGTTCCAACGCGCGTCGGTGTCACCTCGGTGGCAGGATCGCTGATGCCGGTATAGACATGGGCCTGCTGGCCCCAGGCCCAAAGCGTTCCGTCCGACTTGATGGCGAGAATGGTGTTCACGCCGAAGCCGACGTCCACCCAGTTGGTGTCCGGGCTTACGCGCGCAGGAGCGAGGATGTGGGTCCCTTGTTGGGCAAGGGCCCAGTTGGGATTCTCTCCCCAGTACCAGAGACTGCCATCGGACTGCATCGCCACGGTTTTGAGACCCCTGGCCCAGACCTTGACCCAATTCGCGGCCGAGCCAATTTGGACCGGCACAGAGCTGCCGTTGGTGGAGGCGATTCCCACGGAGCTGGCCCAGTTGTTGCCCCACCCCCACAGAGTGCCGTCCCTCTTCAACGCGACCGAATGGATGCCGCCCGCGGCAGCTTGCCTCCAATCATTCCCCGGCGCGGCGGAGACGGGAACCGGGAGCGGCGTTGGCCTCGCAAAGCGGGCCTGGACACTCTCTCCCCAAGTCCAAAGGGTGCCGTCTGATTTTATGGCCAGATTATGGTCTTCCCCGGCCGAAATGCCGACCCAGTTGGTGTCTCGGCCGATCCGGCGCAAGCTCGTGGAGCGACCCACGCGATCGCCCAGCCCGAGGACCGGCCAGCCAAGAAAGTCCGAGCCCCATGCCCACAGGCTGCCGTCTGACGCGAGAATGAGCCCGTGCCGCTCGCCCAAGCTGATGGCGGGAGTGCCGTTGCCAACCGGCAATCTCGATCCCCGCCCACGCCATCCCTCCCACGCCGCCAGTCCGAGGGCGAGGAGGAGAAGCGCGGCCAAGGCGGCGATCAGCCGCCTGCGCCTGAGCGCCGGAGCACAACCGCAACCGCACAGGCTCAGCAGGGCCAAGGTGGATGCGACGGCCAAGACAAGGTGTGTTTTCATCTTCGCGGTGATTTGACCGGGCCGCGCGCGGTTAATCACGGACGCGTGGGCGCGTGCGAATGTGCTTGACAAAGGGACCAGCATCGGGCATAAGTATTCTTGACAAGATTCAACAGCCGAGCGGAAGTTCTTTTCTGGCCCGGGCGGCTGGAACGTGGTTGGCGGCGATTCTTGAACCGACCCCACCTCGCCACGCCCGGCGAGTGGTCTTCGCTGCGAACCCAAAGCAGCCGATTATGAGCCTCATAAGCCACTTGTTTCACCGCCACCAACAGTCTGACGCCGCGCCCTCGCCATTCATCGACTGGCCTGGACAGTCAGGACACCAATACCCCTATGAGATACACCCGCTCGACGCTGCGTTCGATGCGGTGCCGGCCAACTACATCTACGCCAAGCAATGCGAGGATGGAACCTGGATGCCTGTCTATGTTGCCCAAACTCGCGCCCTCAGGCAGCGGCTGGAGGGGCACGTCAACTTGCAGGACGCCATGGCGCAGGGCGCGACGCATATCCATGTTCATCTTTCGACCACCGGTCAGGCGGCGCGGTGCTCCGAGGAGCGCGACCTGATCGAACTGTGGCACCCGGTGTGCAACGAGGCAGTGGAGAGTTGACCGGAGCACGAATCTGTCTCACCGTTGGCCGGAGCATGAATCTGTCTCACCGAGGCAAGGGGGCGCTCCTGGCGTTCCTGTTGATTGGGCTGGTTTCGGGGCGGGCGGCGACCTTCCGGGTCGCCACGTACAACGTGGAGAGCTACATGGACGCGGCCACGGCGACGCGGCCGGTGAAGCCTGCCGAGGCCAGGGCGAAGGTCCGGGAGAGCGTCCTGGCGCTCAAGCCGGACGTGCTGGCCTTGCAGGAAATGGGCAACCCGAGCGCGCTGGAGGAGCTTCGCGGGGCGCTCAGAACCCAGGGCCTGGATTTCCCGTATTGGGAACATGTGGCCGGCCACGACACCAACATCCATGTCGCGGTCTTGAGCCGGTTCCCGTTCACCGCCCGCCGTTCCCACACCAATGAGGATTTCCTGCTGGGGGGAAGGCGCTTCCAAGTGAGCCGGGGCTTTGCGGAGGTGGATGTCCAGGCCGGAGCGAACTGTGCCTTCACACTCATCAGTGCCCATCTCAAGTCCAGGCGCACACTGGCCCAGGCCGACGAGGGCGAACTGCGCCTGGAAGAGGCCAAGCGGCTGCGTGAGAAAATCGATGCCCGGCTGGCGGCGAATCCCGACCTGAACCTGGTCGTGCTCGGGGACTTCAATGACACGTGCGATTCTCCTCCAATCCGGGTCCTGATCGGGCGCGGCAAGCACAAGCTGATCGACACCCGCCCCGCTGAACGCAATGGCGACGACACGCCCAGCTCGAATCCGGCCTGGGCGCCCCGCAACGTGACGTGGACGCATTATTTCGGAAGGGATGACACCTATTCGCGGATTGATTACATCCTGCTCAGCTCAGCGATGGCCCGTCGATGGGCGACCAACGAGACCTACGTGTTGACGATTCCCAATTGGGGCGTTGCCTCAGACCATCGGCCGTTGGTCGCCACGTTCGACATGGACGGCGGGTCCACGCGGAGATAACACGCCTCTACCCCAAAGGCGCTAACTTAGTGGCTCGAAACAGAAGCGGAGTGCGCCCGTCCTCGGGCGCAGCAAGCAGCGAAGTTCGAACAGGCGGAGCAGTTTAACACGTACTCCCATCCGCAAACGTTTCCGCGCCCGAGGACGGGCGCACTCCGCCTCGTTAAGTTAGCGCCTATGCGCCTCTACCCCCCCCCGCTCCTCCTCCGGCCCCTTCCAGACGCACCTGGCCGAGCAGGTTTCGGCCACAACAACCTCGGTCAGCGGGGGCAGTTTGGGTTTGAGCCTGCGCCAAATCCAGGCGGCGATGCACTCGCTGGTCGGGTTCTCGAGGCCGGGGATTTCGTTGAGATAGTAGTGATCGAGTTTGTTGAGGATCGGCGCGAAGGCCGCCGTGATGTCGGCGTAATCCATCACCCAGCCCAGGTTGGGATCGCATTGGCCGGCGACGGCGATTTCCACTCTAAAGCTATGACCGTGAAGGCGGTGGCATTTGTGAGACTTGGGCACGCGGGGCAGGGAATGGGCCGCCTCGAATTGAAATGTTTTGCGTAGTTCCATATCAGGGCATCTCGAAATCGGTCCAGGCGATGAGGTCGGCCAGCGCGGGGCGTCCATCGTGGCGCCATGTCAACGGGGGGTGTTGCATGCGGCCCAGCGGGCAGACGCGCGGCACGCCCCAACGGGCCAGCTCGGTTGCCAGGCCCGGGGCCTGGTCCTCGGGCGCGGCCAGGCCGACCGTGGATACTTTGCCGCGGACGCTTTCGGCGTTTCTCAGGGCCTCCGCCAGGTCCTCGGCGGGCTTGACGTAAATGAAGCGGTGGAGACAGGAGAGTTGGAAGCGCGGGTCGGCCTCGAAGACGACGGTCCAGGCGGTCGAGTCTGGGCTGGACCAGTGGCGGGTATCCGGGGAGTGGGCGGCGCGCACCTCGTAGAACGAGCGGCGCGAAGCGATGGCGGCGGCGGTGTGGACCGGGAGGACGCCGCGAGGCTGGATTTCCTCGATGCGGGCCAGCTCCCGGGCCAGGCTCTCGGCAAATTGGTCCGGGGACTGGGCGCCGCGTTGCTGGACATAAATCACGTGCGGGGAGAGGCATCCCAGTTGGTTCCAGGCGGCCACGTCCGCCGCGGCGCGCGCG
>CAZZFF010000103.1:0-22327 GCA_964653485.1 uncultured Verrucomicrobiota bacterium
GGTCGTCCGGCCGGAAACCAGGCCAAAGTAATCGGCCTCTTTGACAAAGTCCTCGGAAGGGATGCTGATCGTAAAGGCCTTCCGCTCCATGAGGCTGGCATAGGAGTAGGTCGCCTCGCGCAGGGCTACAGTGACGCACGGCGGCTGCGAGCAGCAAATCCCGCCCCACGCGGCGGTCATCATGTTCGCTTTGCCCGCTTTGTCATAAGTGCCGATGACCAGGACCGGGGCCGGGTAAAGAAGGGTCTTCGCACCGAGAGATTTTTTCATATCGGCAGATTCTATTACGAACCCCTGCCGTGCCAAGCCTGGAGTCCGAGATGGATGGACTCGATCTGCGGATCTGCGGCATGTCCACTCGTGCGCCAGCAATTCATTATGAAACCCAAGCAGCACCGCGCCGGGCATTACTCATGCACCACATCCCATTCACACCCCCATGAATGGGGGTGTGAATGAGCAACTGGAAGGTCATAATGCGAATTGCTAGCTTTTGCACTTTACATCCACGGGCGGGGAGCGATAGGTTTTATGCTGAATTATGGCCGTGAGCCAAATTTAACCGATAAGTCCGATGAACAGCTTTTCCCCACTACCCTGGCGCTTTACAGAAGGACCGGGTTCCAGATGGAACATGAAGACTCCTCCCGCCCGCCCATCTCGTTCCGGCTTTACCCTGATCGAACTGCTCGTTGTCATCGCCATTATTGCCATATTGGCGGCGATGCTCCTGCCAGCCCTCTCCAAGGCCAAAGCGCGGGGCAAACAGGCCTCGTGCATCAACAACCTGCGGCAGATTGGCATCGCGACCACCATGTACCTGACGGACTACAAACAATATCCGGGCGACTATTCGCCCGCCCACAACTGCTACGTCTGGCAATCGCGCATCTTCAGCCTCATGGGGAACAATCGGAGCGCGTTCTGCTGTCCGGCCGCCCCGCAGGACAGTTACTGGGACACGAATTACAACAAGACGCTGGGAGGCACAGGAGAAGACGGGGTGCATAGTCCCTTTGTGATCACGCCCTCGGCGCGGTTTTCGCTGGGTTACAATGACTGGGGACTTTACCTCTCGCACAAACCGCAGCTCGGCCTTGGCGGCGACGTGGACGGCGGTTATGCTCAAAGTCCGGTCAAGGACAGCGATGTGGCCAGTCCCGCCGAGATGATCATGATTGCGGACGTCCGGGCCCAAGAGAACGCGACCCTGATCAGCTTCGATGCGAACCTCGACCCTACGGATGACAGCTCCGGCCATAGCCAATGGCCATCCAACCGCCATAATTACCGGATCGACATTCTCTACACGGACGCTCACGTCGACGCTACCGCCAAGCGGCCGCCAGTCGTCGATCCCAGCAACTCACTCTGGCGCCGCCGCTGGAACCTCGACCATCGGGCCCATGACGGCCAGGACGGCGATGCCGTGCCGAGTTGGGTCAACGACGGGGCCGCCGCCGCCCAGCTCGATCATTAGCCTGCTTTGCGGATGACATTCTTCAAGAATAAGTACTAACCTAAGTGGCATAAGTCCGATTGTTTATGAATCCTAGAAAACTGCTCATTTGCTCCCTGTTCGCCGCGCTCGTTTCCAGCGCCCAGGCCCAATCACAACCCGCCGTGGCCGGCACTCTCTTTGTCGACCTCAAGGCCGCGGATTTCAACGCCGCTACTGGCCTGTGGGCCAACAAGGCGGCCGCCAGCCCGGGCAACTTCACCGCCGTCGGCGCGCCGACCCTCGTGGCCAACGTCAACGGCACGGGCATCCCCGGCGTTCAGTTCCAGGGAGTCAATGCGAACACCGGCGTGGGTGACGCCTTCCTCGGACCTGTCGCTCCGGCCGCCATAACTGGCAACGGCGCCCGCTCCGTCGAAGTCTGGGTCTTCAACCCGTTCCTCATCAGCGGGAACGAGGAGTCCATGGTCGCCTGGGGCCATCGCGGAACCACCGATGCCAACCAGAACTTCGGCTATTCCACCGACGCGGGTTGGGGGGCGTCGGCCCACTGGGGTGACGACATGGGCTGGGGGCCCTTCGTACCCAAGTGCGGCGTCTGGCATCACCTGGTCTATACTTACGATGGCGCGCGCAATAACTGCGTCTATTGCGACGGGGCTCTCTACAACACGTACACTTTGTCGGGGGCCGCTCTGATCACTTTTGCGGCCGACCCGATACTCCTGGGCGCTCAGTCCGACAGCGGCGGTGGCCAGGTCGGGACCGGCCAACCGCTCTCGGCATTTCTCAGCGCTGTGCGCGTCGAGAGCGGCGCCCTAACCGCCTCCCAAGTGATCACCAATTACCTTTTGGGTGTCGGTTTGACCGCTCCCGGCGCTCTTCAGACCGTTTCTATGGCCGTTCCGCCCCTGTATTACGGTGGTTTCACGGTGCCGACGGTCACGGCGAGCTTCGCCAACAAAACAAATATCGATGTCCGACGGTTGGCCACGCTCCAGTCCAGCGACACCAATGTCATTGTCGTCCTGGCGGACAACTCACTGCAGGCCGTCGGGCACGGCTCCGCGACCATTACCGCCGCCTTCCAAAGCGCCCAGACCACCCAGACCGTGGCCGTCGTCGATACACTTCCGGCCGGTCAACTCATCCACCGCTACAGTTTCAGCGAGGCCCAGGGCGCAACCAACCTGGTTGACTCGGTAGGCGCCGCCAACGGCGTGCTGGAAGGGGCCGCCAACGCCACGCTCTCGAATGGCCAACTGGCGCTGCCGGGCGGCACTGCCAACCCCGACGGCACGTTCGATACCGCGGCGGCTTATGTCGACCTCCCCAACGGCCTGATCTCCGGGCTGACCAACGTGACCTTGGAAGCCTGGGTCACCTGGACTGATCCCTCGACCACCGCCTGGGAGCGCATCTTCGATTTCGGCTCCAGCGCCGGCGGAGAGGACCTCCAGAACGGGGGCGTGTCATACCTGCTGCTGACTCCCTACAACGGCGCGGGGATTGACTTCGAGGTCAGAGCCCTTGAGGGCCGCCCCGACCAGGCCCTCTCCACGGGCAGCCCCATGCTCGCCAACGAGGAAATCCACGTCGCCGCCGTCTATAATTTCAGCCTTCACACGATGAGCATCTATACCAACGGCATCCTGGCCGCCTCCGGAACCGCAACCGTTCCATTAAGCTCGATCAACGACATCAACGACTGGCTCGGGCGCTCGCAGTTTGAGGACCCATTCTTCAACGGTTCCCTCGACGAGTTCCGAATCTACAACGGGGTGTTGAGTTCCAGCGCGATCGCGGGCAGTTATGCTTCCGGAACGGAAACCCCCGGCACGAATCCGGGCGCTCTTCAAGCTCTTTACATCTCGGTGTCCACCACCAACATGACCCCGGGCCATACCACCCCCAGTACCGTGACGGCCAATTTCGCCTTGATCAACGGAGTCATCTTGCAGACCTCCGACGGCCTCACGTTTGCTTCGAGCAACACGAATGTGGCGTCCGTCAATGCTAATGGAGTGGTGTCCGCGGTGGGCCCCGGGACCGCCAGGATTACCGCCACCTACCAGGGCATGACCAGTAGCGCGGTGACGGTCACAGTCAGCCCGTTGCAAGGAATCGCGGTGGCGGGCACCCTCTATGTCGACCTCAGGGCCGCCGATTTCGACGCCTTCACCGGCGTGTGGGCCAATAAGGCCGCCGCCAGCCCCGGCGATTTTGTGGCCGTGGGCGCGCCGACCTTGGTGAACGATGTAAACGGGAGTGGTATTGCCGGCGTTGAGTTTCAGGGTGTGAACGCAAATACCGGCTTGGGCGACGCCTTCCTTGGCCCTACCGCCCCTGCGGCGATTACCGGCAACGGCTCCCGTTCCGTCGAGGTCTGGGTGCTCAATCCGTTCCTTGTGGTTGACAACGAGGAGTCCATGGTCGCCTGGGGCCACCGCGGCACCACCGACGCCAACCAGAACTTCGGCTACTCCCCCGATACAGGCTGGGGCGCGTCGGCCCACTGGGGCGACGACATGGGCTGGGGCCCCGTCGAGCCCAAATGCGGCGTTTGGCATCACCTCGTCTATACTTATGACGGCGCCCGCAACAACTGCGTCTATTGCGACGGCGTCCTTTACAACACCTACACCCTGACAGGGGCCGGCTTGATCACCTTCGCCAATGACCCCATACTCCTGGGCGCGCAGTCCGACAACGGCGGAGGCGAGATCGGGAACGGCCAGCCGCTCACGGCCTTCCTCTCGGTTGTCCGCGTCGAGAGTGGAGCGCTCAACGCTTCCGATGTGCTCAACAATTACCTCGAAGGAGTCAACGCCTCGAACCCGGGTTCTCTCGAGTCGATTTCCTTGAAGGTGCCCCCGCTCTATTTCAACGGCTTCAGCACACCCGCCCTCGCGGCCAATTTCGCCAATAACGCCAACGTGGACATCACTCGTCTGGCTTCCCTCGCCTCCAGCGATACGAACGTCATCCTTGTTCTGGCGGACAACTCCCTCCAGGCCGTCGGGCACGGGTCTGCCACCATTACAGCCAGCTTCCTGAGTGGGCAGACAAGTCAGACCGTGCCGGTTCTCGATACCCTCCCGGCCGCTCAACTCCTCCATCGTTACAGCTTTAGCGAGACCCAGGGGACGACCAACCTGGTTGACTCCGTGGGCGGCGCCGATGGCGCGCTCTACGGAGCCGCCAACGCCTCGCTCCTCAACGGCCAATTGACCCTCCCGGGCGGCACGGCCAATCCTGACGGCACGTTCAACACGGACGCGGCTTACGTGGACCTCCCCGCCGGCCTGATTTCCGGCCTGACCAACGCGACCATCGAGGCCTGGGTCACCTGGAATGATGCGTCCAGCACCTCCTGGGAGCGCGTCTTTGACTTCGGCACCAGCATCGCCGGACAAGGCATTCAGAATGGGGGCGTTTCATACTTGCTCCTCAACCCGCAGTCCGGGAACGGAGTCGTTCGCACCGAAATCAGGCCGCCGGAGGGCCGCCCTGACGAGATCCTGGAAACAAGCTCCCCGTTGCCGGTGGGGACCGCCACCTACGTGGCCGTCGTCTATAACTACAACCTGCATAGTCTCAGCCTTTTCACCAACGGCCTCCTCGCCGGTTCCATGACCACCACCGTCCCATTAAGTTCCGTCAACGACGTCAACGACTGGCTCGGACGCTCCCAGTTCGAGGATCCTTTCTTCAACGGCTCCTTGGATGAGTTCCGCATCTGGAACGGCGCGCTGACCGCCGCCCAGGTCGCCCAGAATTACGCCGCCGGGCCAAACGTCCTGCCCACTCCAATCACACTGCAAGCTCAACTGTCCGGCGGAAAGCTCGTCTTGACCTGGACGGGAGGCTCTCTGTTGCAGTCCTCCAGCGTGGCCGGACCCTATACGGTCGTGAGTGGCAATCCGCAATCGCCCTATAGCGTTATCCCAACGGGACCGCGCATGTTCTATCGCGTCCAGGGAAATTAGCGGCCGCCTGCGACATCCAACCCGGACACTGCCCGCCGGAGGCAGGGTCCGGGTGCGGCTGGGTTGCAGGCCAAGTGCGCATCGCAGGTCTTTGCCGGATGCGCCCATGTTGCGAAGTGCTGAGGGTTGTCGGGAACTGAGAATTGGAAACTGGTGAATGGGGCCAACTGGTTGTGGGGGTTGTCGGTTCCGCGGTCTATGGCAAATTCGCCTCCGTCTTCGGCCCGATTCAATCCCTCCAGAGCTTATTGGCGATCAAAGCCGTCACCGCCTGCACGCAGACCATGATCCCCACACAGCCCCACCATCCGGTTTGTTTCCAGAGACAGCCGGGCAAGACGGAGCCGAAGCAGCCGCCGAGGTAGTACATCCCCACGTAGAGCCCGGCAGCCGAGGAGCGCGCCTTGCCGGCGGCTTTGCCCACATGGCTGGACGCCGCCGACTGGCAGGTAAAGGCGGCCGAGGCCGCGATGGCCAGACCCGCCAGCACCACCGGCAGACAGTGCGCCAGCGTCAACAACATTCCCAGAGCAGCCGTTGCCGCCGCCCCGACCAACGCCGCGCGGCAGCCGACCCGGTCAAGGATTCGCCCGGCGACGGGTGTCACCACCGCGCCCACCAGGTACACGCCAAAGACGGAAGCCAGCGCGGCCGGCCCCAGGCAAAATGGCTCATCCGCGAGATAGAAATTGACATAGGTGAACGCTCCGACCAGGCAAAACAGGACGTTGAACCCCACCGCGTAAGTCGCCAGCAGTCGCGGATTCCGCAGGTGCGCCCGCAAGGATTGAAGCGACGCGGCAGTGTCGGCGTGGGGCATAAACCGGGTGGAGCGGGGGAGGAGCCGCCATGTGGCCAGCGCTCCGGCAAACGTTGCAAGTCCCAGCACCAGCATGGCCGCCCGCCAGCCCCATCGGGCGGCGATCACACCCGCCGCAAAACGTCCCGCGAACCCGCCGACCACCGTCCCCGTCACGTAAGTCGCCATTGTTGAACCGACCGACTGGCACGGTGTTTCTTCACTGATATAAGCCATCGCCACCGCAATGATGCCGGGGATGAATAGGCCCTGAAGAAACCGCCAGGCAATAAGCTGCCCCAGGTTCCCCGCGGTCGCCGCCAGGGCCGTCGGAACCGCGACCCCTAGCATCGCCGCGACGATCACTCGTTTGCGCCCCAGCCGGTCCGCCAGCAGGCCCACCACGGGCGCGGCCAGCGCCACGGCCAGCACCGGCGCGCTGACCGTCAGGCTCACCATGAGCTCGGAGGCCTGGAACAACTGCCGGAAGCGCGGCAGCAGCGGTTGCGTCGCATACAGGTTGACAAAGGTGGCGAAACCCATCGTAAACAACGCCGGCAAAACTCCCGGGCGGGCGCGAGCCACGCTCGTACCGCGTATTTCCGGGGCGGCGCCGGGCCAGCGGACCTTCAGTGTTCCAATCGAATTTGTGGCATTCACCAGTCGTCCCTACGCTTACCTCTTTGACGGCCGGCAATCCAATATATTAAAGTCGCATTATAAATATCTAAAACATATTATTGCCCGATGGAACTCCGGCATCTGAAGTACTTTGTGGCCGTGGCGGAGGAACTGCACTTCAGCCGCGCGGCCGAGCGGGTCGGCATCGCCCAGCCGCCTTTCAGCCAGCAGATCAAGGCCCTGGAGGAGGAAGTCGGCGCGCCGCTGCTGCTTAGAACCAAGCGTCGAGTGGAACTGACCGCCGCTGGCCGGGCCTTCCTGACTGAAGCGCGGAAAGTTCTGGCGCAAGCCGGGAACGCTCTCGAGACGGCCCGGCGGGCCGCCCGCGGTGAAGTTGGCCAACTGGTCGTGGGCTTTGTCAGTTCCGCGGTCTATGGCAAATTCGCCTCCGTCTTCGGCCTGATGCGCACCCGCCACCCGGAGGTGGCTTTGGTTCTGCACGATCTGACCAGCGAGGAACAGGTTGAGGCGATGAAGGCGCACCAACTCGACGTCGGCCTGGTTCGTCCGCCCGTTCTGACGGCTCCGGCTCTCACTTTGCGGGTGATCGGTCGGGAACCCCTGGTGGTGGCTCTGCCCGAGACGCACCCGCTGGCCAAGCACAAGCGGCTTAAGCTGCCGGCCCTGGCGGGGGAACCATTCCTCCTGGTCCCGCGCCACCTGGGCCCCGGGTTCTACGACCAGATCATCGGCCTCTGTGCCGGGGCCGGTTTCACGCCGAGAGTTGTCCAGGAGGCGCGCACCACCCCAACCATTGTGAGTCTGATCGCCGGCGGCATGGGGGTGTCCATCGTTCCAGCGTCGATGCAGAGTCTCCGCCGCGACGGCATTCTCTATCGCGCGCTCGAACCGTCGGCGGCTTCCGACTTGGCCGTCATCTGGCGTCCGCACGACGCCTCCCCGGTGCTCCGCTCCTTCCTGGAGGTGGTTTGGGAAGTGGCGGAATTCAAACGGCCCCCCAGGCAAACCGGTTCTCCGAGCTGACAATTGCTCCGCAATGATAGCTCAGCTTGCCATTGGCATTGTGCATCGCAAAGGCAAACACATATTGGACCCTCGGTGTGGATAGGAGGCGCCGCTTGTACAGGGTCAAAATCTGCGGCGACAGTTCCCGGATACCAGCGTCGGCTTGGAGTGCGGTGGCAAGCGAAGCGCGACACCGCTTTGGCTCCGGAAGATAATCCCGCCCCGTCTCACGCGCGCCAGGCTGGCATGAAGCCTGCATCTGGTGGCGGAGACGCCTAATGCAAACCTGGTCGGAGGCGGCGGCAATGGCTATTGGCGCACGTCCGCGATTATGGATTTGAACCCGGCGCGGGCCGGCCTGCTTAGCGGCTGCCGGCCTACCCTTGGAGCAGTCTCGGGTGCTGCCTGGCCGCCGGGGGCTCACACGAATTGAACTTCGCACTCCTTCAGGTACTTGTTCTCGAGTAAGCCGGCGATCTTCCTAATGATGTTCCGGCGCAGGTCGAGTTCCACCGGAACGTTGGGGTCCTGGTGGGCTTCATTGATGCGGGTGCCGACGACAAACTGCACCACGTCGCTCTGAAGCATCAGGTTCATGAGGTCTCGGGCGGGGTTATTGGGCCATGATTCCCCGGCGCCCCGTTCGAGCATTTCCGCCACTCGCGCCAGGGTCATGGTGCCTTCGGTGATGAGGTCCACGCTGTCCATGCGGGCGGCCGGCGGGATTTCCGGGTCGAGGTTCGTGAGCAGGCTGGTCACGGGCCTGGCCAGCAGGCGGCTGACGATGTTGGCGGTGGTGCCGCCGCAGATGACTTTCTTGCCGTCGAAATCGCGGATCAAATCGGCCAGTTCGGCATCCCGCTCCTTGCGGAACGGAGGGCCGGTGATCACCAGCAGCGGGCGAGGGCGGCGGTAATAGACGACGGCGCAGGTCATGTCGTCCTTGGGGACGGAGCCGTCGATCACCAGCGCCTCGTCCAGCACGTTGCGGGCGAGGTCGCGAGAGGATACGCTGGAGTCCAGGACGATATTCCGGCATATAAAGCGGGTCACATTCTCACCGCCCCAGCCCAACGGAAATCCCTTCCGGCCCAGGCCCGACTGGCTGATGCCGTCGGAGAAACAGACGGCCCGGTCGTTCAAGTGGAGATCGAACTCGCTGTAGCGAATGGTGCGGTCCTTCCAGTTATCGAGCGTGATCTCGGCGCGGTCGAGCTCGAGGGGTTGCTCGCCCCGCAACAGCAGGAGCGGAGGGTTGCCGTGCTCGATGACGCGCATCCGGCCGGAGTGGTCCAGGTCCATAATCGTGAACGTGGAGTAGCTGATTTTGCGCACCTCGCAGATGGGCAGGGTATCCATGATCGTGCCGGCGCTCTTGCGCACATCGACGAATGCGGAGGTGTAGCGCAGGGCCATGGTCGCGGTGAGGTTAGCCAGAACGCTGGCCTTGACGCCGCTGCCCAGGCCGTCCGAGAGGACGGAAATGGTGCGCCCCTCCTCCTTGATCTTGCGGGACGCGAATACGTCTCCGGAGACGAACTGGCCGGTCTTGGAGCGCTGGCAGAAATCAATGTCGATAAAGCTTTCGCCAGTCATTGTCGGTTCTGGGCTCATCAGGTTTGACGGGCGAGAAAGACTCGATGATCGAGTTGAGTGTGATTTCCGATTCGGCGGCGTTCTCGCCCAAGAGGCACGCGATCTTTTGTGTCGTCGCCAGGCTGCGCAGAATGACTTCCTGCGCTTTCCGAATCACCTCCGCCTTGCGGACGGCGGGCTCGGTGATGTCCTGCAGGATGCCGCCGACGACGCAATGTTTTTCGATGGAAAAGATCGTCGCGTGGAGGATGGTCTGCTGATGTCGCAGGTCGCGGTCCAGGATGTCGTCGCCGGACTTGAGCACGCTATGGAAGAGGCTGGCAAAAGGAGTCAACTCGCTCAGCATCACCCCTTCGAGCTGGGGAAGCGCGTCGGCGGGGTTCGAGGATGCCTTGCCGAAGATTCGCGCAAAGGCGGCGTTGAACTCGATCACGCGCATGTCCTGGTTCACAATCACCACGGCCGAAGGCATCTTCTGAATCAATGCGTTGGCCTTTTTGAGGGCGAGCTTGCGCATGTAAGTGACGCACATGGATCGCTCCGCCTTCCGGTCAATGAGCGCGGCGGCGAACTCGCGGCAGGAATCGTAGCCGCACCCGCCGCAGTTCAGCTCGTCCTCGCGAGAGAGCTTGCCCACTTGGCGAAGGGCCTCCCGAAGCTGCGGCTCCGGGTACTTTGCGGCCGCCGCGACATCCACCGCAAAACTGGAGCTAAGGTCCAGGTCTGAGCGCCTGGGCAAGGAAAAACTCGGCGCCCGGCCATATTGGAAGACTCGGCGGCGCTTGGCGGCGGTGCCGTTTCGCCTGGAGGTTTTAGGCCCGTTGACACATCCCCCCTCGCAAGCCAGCAATTCCAGGAACAAACCGCCTTCGGGCGGCTGCCCCGCCAGCCCGTCCAGGGCCTTTTCGAGGGCGGGAATGCCCGAAAACGCCATACATGAGCTGTCGTTGACGGCGCAGGACGATTTCATTCCAGCGATCATCCCGCCATCCACCGGATACCATGCTCCCTCAGCCGAGTGCTCCGGCACGAAGGCGTCCTCCGGGGTTTCGGCCACGGTTTCCAGGGAGATTTTCTCCTGCAAGAACCAGCGCCGCAGGTCCTCGAATGTCAGCGCCGCATCGAGCAGTTCCGGGTTCCGCGCCGCTTCGAGTTTCTTGGCGATGCACGGTCCGATGAAGACCAGCCCGATGTCCCCGCCAAAAGATTGGCGGAGCATCTTGCAATGCGCGAGCAACGGCGAGAGCAGGCCGCTCAAAAAGCGGGAGTCCTGGGGCCGGTGCTTTTGCAGCCAGGCCACGACGGCGGGGCAGGCCGAAGAGAAGAGGATGCGCTCGGGCGGACCGGCGAGCAGGGCCGCTGCCTGGGCGGAAACCTGCTGCGCCCCGAGGGCGGTTTCAGACACGCCGTAGAACCCCAGCTTCTTGAGAGCATGAATGAGCTGGCCCGGGCGCGCCTCGGAGAATTCGGTCACGAACGAAGGGGCGAGGGAGACCATCACGCGCGATTTCATCGAGAGCAACTGGCGCACGTGGGGCAGGTCGTCGCGGACGCGCTTGGCGCTGTTGGGGCAAATCTCGACGCATTGCCCGCAGAGGATGCAAAGCTCGGGCATCACCGAGGCGTACCCGTTTTCCACTTTGATGGCCTTAACCGGGCAATTCCGGACGCACTTGTAGCAGTCCTGGCATTCGCGTTTCTCCGTGAAGATGGGGTTTAGAAAATTCACGTCTTCTCCCGCTCCAGGTAATGGTTGAACAGGGCGATGATGACAATGGGGTCCACCTCGTGGTACATCTTTTCGTTGAACGTCACATTGGGGCCGGACTTGCAGTGGCCCTGGCAAAGATGCCCCGTCAACTCGACGCCCGGAGAAAGGGCCTTCGTGGCCAGGTAATCCTGGATGACCTCGATGTTGCGGTTGTTCCCCCGCGAAAAGCAGGAGCTGCCCATGCAGATCGTAATGCTCCTTAGCGGCTCAAGTTTCATGGCTGGGAATGGCGTTGGCGCTTCTGCCCCCCGGACCGCTGCCGGCAGAGCGGCCGATGGCCGCAAGGCGCGCCCGCAGGCAGCCGTTGCAGGCATCGCCGGTCTCCTGGATGCAGACCTTGGCGGGATAAATCTGGTACAGGCTCCGGTATTTCTGCGGCGTCAGGTTCGGCATGAGGACGTTGGCCCCGCGCTTGAGGCCCGTCTCGCGTCCGTTCAGTTTGTTGATGGTGCCCAGGGCCGTCGTGCTCGGGATGTTGGCGTCGGGCCGCGCCAGCCTGGCCAGGGCCACCGCCTTGTAAACCATCAACTCCGTGTTGGGCGCCTGTTCGCCGTTGACGGCGTTGGGCCGGCACTCGCCGTTGCCCAAAGGCGTCTTGGGATGCGGGATGAAGGGGCCTATCCCGATCATATCCAGGTCCAGCGTCCGAAAGAGGCAAATGTCGCGTGCCACGCTTTCATAACTCTGGCCGGGAAGACCCACCATGATGCCGCTGCCGGTTTCATAGCCGATGTCTTTGAGCCGTCGCAACAGGGCCAGCCGGTCCGAAGGGCGGCGCCCCAGCGGCGGGTGAATGGCATCGAAGAGGGCGCGGTCCGAAGTCTCGAATCGAAGCAGATAGCGGTCCGCGCCGGCTTTGCGCCACAACTCTAGCTCCTGCGTGCTCCGCTCTCCCAGGCTCAAGGTGACCGCCAGCCCGGTCTCGGCCTTAATCCGGCGCACGATGCCGGCGATCCAATCGGCCTTTATCCCATAATCTTCGCCCGCCTGGAGCACGACGGTGCCATAGCCGAATTCCTTCGCCTGCCGGGCCGAGGCGGAGATTTCATCCGCGCCAAGCCGGTAGCGGGCCAGCCCGCGGTTGCCGGCGCGCAAGCCGCAATAGGCGCATTGCCTGGCGCAATAATTCGAGACCTCGATTAGACCCCGCAGATGCACCGCATCCCCCACCCGGACGCGCCGGAGTTCATCGGCCTGGCGCCAGAGCGTCTCCAGCCGCCGGGGGTCCGTCTCCCGAAGCCAGGCAAGGGTTTCGCTGAAGTGAGGCTCCTGGTCCTCTATCTGCGCCTGGATGGGAACGGGCAGGCGGATTGCCTGGGCGGGCGCGGAGCTGCCGCGGCTCGTCACGGCATCCGGCGGGTCCAACCCCCGTTGCTCCTCGGCTCGACCCTCTCGCTTGTGAGCAGGGCAGGGGACAGAGGGTCGCCGGCAGGCTTCGAGGGCGGCCGGGAAGGGTTCGAGCGCCCTCTCGAAGATTCCCAGGCTGTAGGCGATGGCGAGGCCGTAGTTGGTGATCGGCACCCCGGCATGCGCGCAGCGCAACATCCGGCTGAGCATCTCCCGGCGGTTGAACATGCAGGCCCCGCAATGGATCACCAGCTTGTAGGGCGTCAGGTCCTCCGGAAAGTCATGGCCCTGGACGTGCTCGAAGCACAACTTGCCGCCCACGTACTGCGTGAGCCAACGCGGGATTTTCACGCGGCCGATGTCTTCCCCGATCGGATGGTGCGAGCAGGCTTCGGCCACCAGCACCCGGTCCCCGCCGCGAAGCTGCTCGATGGCCGCCGCGCCCCGGGCCAGCGTGGGCAGGTCCCCTTTCGCGCGCGCCATCAGGATCGAGAAGCTCGTCAAGGGCACCCCGCGGGGCGTATCGGCCGCGACTTTCAGAAAAGCCTGCGAATCGGTGACCACCAGTTTGGGCGGCGTTTTCAACCGGTCCAGGGCGGCGCGCAGCTCGCGTTCCTTCACGACCAGGCAGAAGGCGTCGCTGTCGAGAAGATCGCGAATGGCCTGCACCTGCGGCAGGATCAGGCGTCCTTTTGGGGCCTCTTTATCGATCGGCACGACCAGGACGGCTAATTCGCCCGGGCCTGCGAGGTCCCCCACTATGGGCGGGCTATTGATGAACTCCGTCGGCACCGAGTCGAGCAGGGCTTGGCGCAAATCGGCGACACCGCGGCCCTCGATGGCCGAGGTTCCCACCACCCGAACCTTCCGCTCGGCGAGCCGGGCCGCCAGGGCTGCGTCCGGCGGCGCGGCGTCGGTTTTGTTGACGACCACAACCGCGGGTATGTTGCGCGAGAGCAGTTCGCGCAGGATTTCCTCCTCGAAGCCGCTCCATCTGCCCGCTTCGGCCACGACGAGGCCCAGGTCGGTCCGGTCCAGGACCTGGCGCGTCTTGTGAACGCGCAACGCTCCGAGGGCTCCTTCGTCATCGATGCCGGCGGTGTCGATGAAGAGCACGGGTCCGAGCGGGAGGAGTTCCATCGGCTTCTCGACGGGGTCTGTCGTCGTGCCCGCGACTGGCGAGACAATCGAGACCTGCTGGCGCGTCAGCGCGTTGAGCAGGCTGGATTTGCCGACGTTCCGCCGGCCAAAGAAGGCGATGTGAAGACGGGACCCCTTCGGTGCGGGCATTGTCATGGCTTCCTCTCGATCGGTTCCGGGCTTCGAGGCTCCGAGCCGAGCCGGCAAACGGCCTCCGGGCTGATGAGGGCGTCGAACTCGGCCGGAGAAACCCAGCCCCGGCCCAGGACGAACTCCCGGGTGGTTTGGCCGCTCTCGATGGCGGCCCGCACGGCGTCGCAAACCCGATCATACCCCAAGGCCGGCACGAGGGCCGTGGCCGCGGCCGTGGAATTCTCGACCTGCCCGCGGCAACGGCTCTCGTTGGCTTCGAGACCCTCGATGCAAAAGCGCCGCAGCATGTCGTCGGCGTTGGCGAGCAGTTGAATGGAGTCCAGCAGGCAGGCGGCGACGAGCGGCAGAAATGGGTTGAGTTCAAGGCACCCGGCCGCGCAGGCGGCGGCAATCGCGCCGTCATAGCCCATAACGAGCATCGCGACCTGCGCGGCGGCCTCCGGGATGACGGGGTTGACTTTGCCCGGCATGATCGAAGAACCCGCCTGCCTCGCCGGCAATATCAGTTCCCCCAGCCCAGCCTGCGGTCCGGACGACATCAGCCGGAGGTCGCCGGAGATTTTCAAAAGCGACACCGCGTGCGCCCGGAGAATCCCCGACACCTCGACGAATACATCCGCGTTTTGCGTCGCATCCACCAGGTTCTCCGCCCGGGCGAACCCGATTCCCGTAAGCTGCCGAAGGGCGTCCACGGCGCGGAAAATGAACTGGCGGGGCGCGGCCAGGCCGGTGCCGATGGCGGTGCCGCCCAGGTTCAGCACGCGCAGGCGCTCCTCGCACTTGTAGATGCGCCATCGATCGCGGTTCATCGCCTCGGCGTAGGCGCTCATCTCGCGGCCCAGCGTGGTGAGGACGGCGTCCTGGAGTTCCGTGCGGCCCACCTTGACCACGTGGGCCAGCCGCCGTTCGGCCCCCTGGAATGCCTCCTGGAGGGCGACCACGCGCGTTTCCAGGTCTTTGAGCGAGAGGATGGCGGCCAGCTTCAGGGCGGTCGGATACGTGTCGTTGGTGGACTGGTGCCGGTTCAGATCATCGAGCGGGGAGACGCGCTCATAAGACCCGGGCGGCAGGCCGAGGATTTCCAGGGCCCGGTTTGCCAGCACTTCGTTGACGTTCATGTTCGTGCTGGTGCCGGCGCCGCCTTGGAGCAGGTCCACAATGATGTGGGGGACAAGGAGGCCGTCGGCCAGTTCCTGGCAGGCCCGCTCGATCGCGTCGGCCTTTGCGGCGTCCCCGGCCCAGACACCCAGCTCGCGATTTGTTGTGGCGCAGGCCAGTTTCACGCTGCCGTAAGCGCGGGCCAGGCCCGGCGGAACCGGCCTTCCGCTGAGCGGAAAGTTCTCGACCGCGCGGGCCGTATGCACCCCGTGCAGCGCCTTTGCGGGAATCTCCCGGGCGCCCAACAGGTCGCGTTCTGTGCGCAAGCCGCTCACACGAATACGTCGCGTTTATTGTGGCGCACCTCGTCCACGAGCCGGGCCGCGACCTCACGCACCGAGTTCTCCTGCGCGCTGATTTCCCTCTCGACCATGCTCTCGCCGGCCCGTCGCGTTTCCGGGCTGGCATAGTCCAGCAGGTATTCCATGCAAGTCGAGAGCGCGTTGGGAGCGCAGTGCTGTTTGATCAGGCCGGGCTTGGCCAGGTCCATGAAGTCCGCACCGGTCCGGCCGAGCCGGTAGCAGGCCGTGCAGAAGGACGGGGTGTAGCCCAGAGAAGCCACGTCGCGCACCACCTGGTCCAGGCTGCGGTGATCGCCCAACTGGAACTGCTCGGCCTGGTCGCTGCCGCACTTGGCGGAATAGCCTCCCGGATCGCACCGGCTGCCGGCCGAAATCTGCGATACTCCCAGCTCGAACGTCGCCCGCCGGGTGTCGGCATTCTCGCGCGTGGACATGATGATCCCGGTGTAGGGCACCGCCAGGCGCAAGATAGCCACAATCTTTTTGAAATCGGTGTCCGAGACCTGGTGTGCCGGCTTGTGAGAGAGAGTCGATCCCACGGCGGGCTCGATTCGCGGCACGCTGATGGTATGCGGCCCGACGCCCATGGTGTTCTCGAGATGGTGGATGTGTTGCTGAATGGCCAGCATCTCGAACTTCCAGTCGTACAGGCCGAGCAGCACGCCCATCCCCACGTCGTTGATTCCCGCCTGCATGGCCCGCCCAAGACCGGTGACACGCCACTCGTAATCCCGCTTGGGTCCGGCCAGGTGTACCTCGGCGTACGTCTGCCGATGGTAGGTCTCCTGGAATAGCTGGTAGGTGCCGATCTTGGCCGCCTTGAGCCGCTCGAAGTCCTTGACGCTCAGGGGCGCCACGTTCACATTCACCCGCCTGATCTCGCCCGCGCCGCGGCGCGTGGCGTAGATCGTCTCGATCGCCCGCACCACGTAATCCAAGCCCTCCTCGGTTGGATAGGCCTCGCCGGCGACGAGCAGGATGCGCTTGTGCCCCTCCTCGACGAGCAGGCGCGTCTCATTCGCGATTTCCTCCTGGGTCAATGCGCGGCGCGTCAGGGCCTTGTTCCCGGCCCGGAAGGCGCAATAAGAGCATTCGTTCTTGCAGAGGTTCGAGATGTAGAGCGGCGCGAACAACACCAGCCGGTTCCCATAAATCTCGTTCTTCACGTCGCGGGCTGCCGCGAATAACTCGTCCAGCAGCCCCGGCTCCTCAATCCCCATCAACACCGCGGTCTCTTCGGAGGCCAATCCGCTCAGGCCGCGGGCCTTGGCCAGGATGTCGCGGACCCTGCCTGGCGACGGGGTCCGAGCGGTCTTGAGGGTTTCGGCGATCTCCGCCTCGTCAATGAACGCGGCTGCTGCTTTGCTGACTGTGTAGTTCATAAATCTTGATCATTGGGGGCCTGTTTTTTCTCCGAGCGCCTCGCAGGCCGTTTTACCGGTGCAATGTTGGATTGGCTTTCCGTCAATCTCGACCGTGGGTCCCTCAGCGCACCGCTCGAAGCAGAACGAGGCGCTGACCTGGACTTTATCCTGAAGATGGTTGTCTTCGACCTTGCGCAGGAGGTCTCTCAAAATCCCCTGCGAGCCTTTGAGAAAGCAGTTGGTCCCGACGCACACATTGACGTTGACCTTGCGGCCTTCCGGTCCGTCGGCCAGGAGCATGCGCTCATCGGCGATGCGGCGGCGGTTCTGGTAATGCGTGTGGAGCAGGTGATGGGCCTTCGAGCCGCCAATTTCGCCCAGGTGTTTCTGGTAGCATTCAGTCACATAATGGTTCTCCTGGGACTGGTGCAAATCCAGGAGCTTGTCCGCCTCGTAAAGCCCGCGCGCTCGTTGCCCGCGCGCGGTCGTATCGCGCGTCACGGGTTGGCCCGCGCCGCCCACGCACCCCCCCGGGCAGGCCATCACCTCGATTAGATCCAGGTCCGTCTCGCCCCGCCGCACTTTTTCGGCCAGCGCGCGCGCGTTCTTTAGCCCGTGGACCACCGCGAGCTTGAGTTGGATTCCGTCGACCGCCACCGTGGCCGTGCGCAGCGATTGCTCGCCGCGTACGGCGGGGAAGTCGGGGCTTTTCAGCCGCTGGCCCGTCACCTTCTCGGCGGCATAGCGCAGGACCGCCTCGCTGACCCCGCCCGAGTTGCCGAAGATAATGCCCGCGCCGGTCTTGAAGCCCATCGGCAGGTCGCAGGATTCCGGTTCGAGTGTGTTGAATCGCAGGCCGGCCTCTTCGATCATGCGCGCCAGCTCCTGGGTGGTCAGCACGTGGTCCACCTCCGGGATGTTGTCCTGGGTGAACTCGGGCCGTTTGGCCTCGAACTTCTTGGCCGTGCAGGGCATGATGGACACCACGACGAGGTCCTCCCTGCGAATGCCCAACTCCTCCGGGAGAGTGGCTTTGCAGACCGCCCCCATCATTTGCTGAGGCGATTTGCACGTCGAGAGGTTCGGGAGCAGCTCCGGGAAGTACTGTTCGGCGAATTTGACCCACGCCGGACAGCAGCTCGTGAATTGCGGCAGGTTCCGGCCATCCGCCTTCCGGCGGAGAAACTCGGTTGCCTCCTCGACGACGGTCAGGTCGGCGCTGAAGGCCGTGTCATAGACTTTGTCGAATCCGAGCCGCCTGAGCGCGGCGACGATTTGGCCGCCCGTGGCCGCTCCGGGCTGGAGGCCGAAGGCCTCGCCGAGCGCCACGCGCACGGCCGGCGCGATCTGGGCCACGACCGTCTTGCCCGCCGCGTTCAGCGCCTTCCAAACTTCGTCCACTTCGGACCGCGGTGTCAGAGCGCCCGTGGGGCAAACTGCGGCGCACTGGCCGCAATTGACGCATTCGCCCTCGCCCAGTCCCTTCCCGAAGGACGGCAGCACCACCGCGTCGTGTCCCCGGTAAGCGAAGTCGATGGCGCCGATGCTGTGGATTTCGGAGCAGAACCGGACGCAATCTCCGCAGAGCACGCACTTGTTGGGATCGCGCACGACCGAGACGGAGGACAAATCCAGTTCCTTGGGCAGATGCACCGGTTTGAAGCGGACCTTGCGAATCCCGAGCTTGCGGGCCAGGTCCTGGAGTTGGCAGGCCGAGCTTTTCGGACACGTGGGGCATTGCTGGTCGTGGTTGGCCAGCAACAGCTCGACGGCGATTCTGCGGATGTCGCGGAGTTCCTCCGTTTGAGTACGCACCTTCATCCCCGGCTCCGCCGGAGTCGAGCAGGCGCCCTGGATGCCGCGTCCCTGGATGTCCACCAGGCAAAGCCGGCAGGCGCCGTAAACGCTCAGGTCCGAGTGGTAGCAGAAGGTGGGCAGATCGATGCCCGCCGCGCGGATCAGCTCGAGCAGATTGCGCTCTCCGTTGATCCGCACTTCGCGGCCGTCGAGGGTCAGTGTTTTTGGCTGTGCGCTGTTATTCATAATAGTCTGCGAAAATTCCAGGCCGCGGTTCACACCCCCACCACCGCGTCCAGTTTGCAGGCGTCCGCGCACGCGCCGCAGACGATGCACTTGGCCGGATCAATGGTATGGGGCTTTTTCTTTTCGCCGGTGATCGCGCCGACGGGGCATTTGCGGGCGCAGGCGGTGCAGCCTCTGCATTTGGCGGGGTCGATGGACGGCTTCGCCAGGGCCTTGCATTGGCCCGTGGGGCAATGCTTGTGAAAGACATGAGCGTCGTATTCCTCGCGGAAATACCTCAGAGTCGAGAGCACCGGGTTGGGAGCGGTCTTGCCCAGGCCGCAAAGTGACCCTTTCTGGACGGCGACGGCGAGTTTCTGAAGCACATCGAGCGTCTCGCCCGTGGCCCTGCCTTCGATGATGTCATCCAGCAGCGAGAGCATCTGCCGAGTCCCCTCGCGGCAAAGCACGCACTTGCCGCAGCTCTCCCGTTGGGTGAAATCCATGAAGAATCGCGCGATGCTCACCATGCACGTCTGGCGGTTCATGGCGACCAGGCCGCCCGACCCCACCATCGCCCCGGCCCCGCGCAACGAATCGTAATCCAGCGGCAAATTCAGGTGCTCCCGTGTCAGGCACCCGCCCGACGGACCGCCGATCTGGACGGCCTTGAACCCTTCCGGGTCCACCTTGCCGTGCCGGTTGGTGATGCCGCCGCCAATATTCAGGACGACCTCCCGGAGCGTCGTGCCGAACGGGACCTCCACCAGCCCGGTGTTGGCGACGTGGCCCGTGAGAGCGAACGTCTTGGTGCCCGGCGCCGTCGTCGTGCCCACTTTGCGGAAACTGTCGGCGCCCTCGTTGATGATGCGGACGACGTGGGCCAGCGTCTCGACGTTGTTGATGATCGTCGGCTTGCCCCACAGCCCGCTCTGGGCGGGGAAGGGCGGCTTGGGCCTGGGCATTCCGCGCTGCCCTTCGATGGAGGCGATCATTGCGGTTTCCTCGCCGCAGACGAACGCCCCCGCTCCTTCCATCACCTCGCAATGCAGCGGCTTCCCCGACCCAAAGGCGCTATCGCCCAGGAACCCCATTCTCTCGGCGTCTTTGACCGCGCGGCGCATCCGCAGCACCGCCAGCGGGTACTCCGTTCGCACGTAAATCAGCGTCTCGTCGGCCCCAATCGCGCGCGCCGCGATCATCAGCCCTTCCAGCACGCTATGCGGGTTCCCTTCCATCACGCTCCGGTTCATAAACGCGCCCGGATCCCCTTCGTCGGCGTTGCAGATCACATACTTCTTCGGGTTCTGCTGCGCCCGCGCCGCTTCCCATTTCCGCCCGGTCGGAAACCCGCCGCCCCCGCGCCCGCGCAGGCCGGATTTGGCCACCTCCTGGCAAATCTGTTCGGACGTCATTTGCGAGAACGCCTTCCGCGCCGCGGCGTAGCCGCCCGCGTGGATGTACTCCTCGACGCACTCCGGGTCGATCAGCCCGCACTCCTTCAGCACAAACCGCTGCTGCTGCTGATAGAACGGGATGTCGCCCGTCCCGCGGCAATGCTTCTTGGTCGCGGGGTCCGCATACAGCAACCGCTCGACCACCTGGCCCTGCAAGAGCGTCTTTGCGACGATCTCGCTCACGTCCGCCGCTTTGACGCGCGTGTAAAGGATGCCCTCCGGCAGGACAGTCACCAGGGGCCCCATCTGGCAAAAGCCCTGGCAACCGCTCTTGTTCAAACGCAGGTCGTGTCCGCTTCCCTCCGGCCGGAATTCCGTCACGACGCCGATGCCGGCCGCGCGGATTTGCTCCTCAAAGGCCTGCAACACGCCGTGAGCGCCGCCGGCCACGCAGCCGGTTCCGGCGCACACGATTACACGCCTCCCCGTTGACTGCCCCGCTCCTCCAAGGCCGCCTTGAATTTCAGTAATCACTTTGCCTCCTCTGTTTGGATGACGTTTTCGATCAGCTTCACCGCACTCTCAGGCGTCATTTGCCCATGCACCCCGTCGTCGATCACCATGACCGGCGCCAGCCCGCACGCCCCGAGGCACGCCACGGTTTCGACCGTGAAGAGCATGTCGGGCGTCGTGTTCCGCTTTCCATCAAGCCCCAGCCGCTTCCGGACCGCTCCGAGGATGGGCAGGGAATCCTTCACGTGACACGCCGTGCCGTCGCACAGCCGGACGAGGTGTTTGCCCTTGGGTTGGATGGCAAAATGGGCGTAGAAGGTCGCGACTCCATACACTCGCGCGGGCGAGACATCGAGCGCGGTCGCCACGTAGGTCAACACCTCCTGCGGCAGATAGCGGTATTCCTCCTGCACCGCCTGCAGGATGGGCACCAGCCGCGACGGCTTGCGCCCGTGCTGGTCGAGTATGTTGCAGAGCTTCACGAACTTCCGCCCGACGCACTCGGGCTTGCTTTGAGTCATCATAGGTGTGGTTTGGATAAGGGGTTGGGCGCCGCGAAAAAACAACATGAACAATTCTCGTGACGCCTTACCTGGCCGGCGCGCTCCGGCCGCCCTCGTCGGCGGACGGTTTGGGGTCCGGATTCTCCCGCAGCTCGCGCGCCAGTTTCTGGGACAGCCAGGCCAGCGTGCAATAAAGGTCTTCGTTATGGAGAATGATGTGCGGCGGCAAGCGCAGCCGCACGGGGGCGAAATTCCAGATCGCGCGAATCCCCCCGGCCACGAGCAGGTCGGCCACCCCCTGCGCCTCGGAGGCCGGCACGGTGATGATCCCGATCAGGATGTGCATCCGCCGGGCCAGGCCCACCAGCTTGTCCAGCGGCAGCACGCGCTTGCCCCGCAGGTCTTTGCCGATCTTCGCGGGGTCGTTGTCAAAGGCCGCCGCAATCTTCAGCCCGCACGCCTCGAACTTCCGGTACCCCAGCAGCGCCGACCCCATGCTGCCCGCTCCCACCAGGAAGGCCTCGTTCACCTTCTTCCAGCCCAGGAATTGCTCGATCCCCTCCACGACGTCCGCCGTCGCGTAGCCCACCCGCGGACGGCCCTGGATGCCCGCCGCCTCCAGGTCCTTGCGCACCTGCGTCGGGTCCAGGCTCAGCTCCCGGCCGATGTCGGTGCAGGACACCGACGCCTGCCCCGCCCGCTGGAGCTGCTGGAGGTAGCGATGGTAAAGCGGCAGCCGCTTGAGCGCCGGCTCCGGAATCGCCCTCGGCGGCTCCGGGACGGGCGGCTCGATGCGAGAATATTTGCTCGATATATCCATATCGATATAATCTTCTCGATATAAATAGCGCGATTGCCCGCCCCCCGTCAACCCCTTTCCCGGTCCCGCCCAAAGATAGTACCTGGCCTTATACCTATAAGAAGCGTGTAATCTGCGACCCCAAGTCCGGCTCTTCCGGAAAGTTGCGGCCGAATGCCAATGCCTTCCGGAAATTCCGCTCTGGCGCAAACGTATTGTCCGGGAGGGACATGCGACAATAGCCCAACGTTTTACATTAGGTTGCTTACCCAGGGCCTGTACCTTACACGGATTTCCTGTCATCCAGCGTCGATTAGACATTCGTGTTATGCCCCGGCTGCCCATGGCGCCCGCGCTGAAGGCGCGCA
>CAZZFF010000104.1:0-22165 GCA_964653485.1 uncultured Verrucomicrobiota bacterium
TGCTCGCCCCACAGGAAGCTGGTGTCGCCCGGCTCGGTGATGCGGACCTTGCGGAGCATCTGGCGGACGATGATCTCGATGTGCTTGTCGTTAATGGTGACGCCCTGGAGGCGATAGACTTCCTGGACTTCGTTGACGAGGTGTTCCTGGAGTTCCTGGGGTCCGCAGATGTCCAGGACCTCGTGCGGGTCAATGGGGCCTTCGGTCAACTGCTGGCCCTTCTTGACGTAATCGCCCTTGAAGACGATGACGTGTTTGCCAATCGGGATGAGGTGTTCCTCTTCCACGCCGGTCTGCTGGTCCTTGATGAGGATGCACCGCTTGCCGCGGACGCTCGGGCCGAAGTCGACGATGCCGTCGATCTTGGAGATTTCGGCGGCGTCCTTGGGACGGCGGGCCTCGAACAATTCGGCCACGCGGGGCAGGCCGCCGGTGATGTCCTTGGTCTTGGAGGTCTTGCGGGGGGTCTTGGCCATCAGGGTCCCGGCAACGATCTTGTCGCCTTCGGCGACGACGATATGGGCGCCGGAAGGGATGGGGTAGTTGGCCGCCGGCTCGCCGGTCTCATCGAGGATGATGATCTGCGGGTGGAGGTCTTCCTTATGTTCGATAACGACCATGGCCTCCTGGCCGGTGGTTTCGTCCATTTCCTGTTTCATGGTGACACCTTCGATGATGTCCATGAATCTGACCTTGCCGGCCTTTTCGGAGAGGATGGGGACGTTGTAGGGGTCCCACTGGACGAAGGTGTCGCCCTTCTTGACCTTCTGGCCGTCACGGACGGAGATGACCGCGCCGATGACGACCTGGTGGTTTTCCAGCTCGCGGCCGTCGTCGGCGAGAGTCGAGACGGAGCCGTTTTTGTTGAGGACGATGTTGTTGCCGTCTTCGAGTTGAACCAGGCGCAATTCGTTGTAACGGATGGTGCCGTCGTATTTGGCCCTGATTTGGGGCTGCTTGAAGACCTGAGAGGCGGTGCCGCCGATGTGGAAGGTGCGCATCGTGAGCTGGGTGCCGGGCTCGCCGATGGACTGGGCGGCGATGATGCCGACGGCTTCGCCGAGCTTGACCAAGCCGCCGGTGGCGAGGTTGCGGCCGTAACAGTAGATGCAGACGCCGTGTTTGCTCTCGCAGGTGAGCACGGAGCGGATTTTGACCTTCTCGACGCCGGCAGCCTCGATGACCTTGGCTTTGATCTCGTCGATTTCTTCGTTGGCGCGGACGAGGATTTCCTTGGGGTTCTGAGGGTTGGCCACGTCATCGCAGGAATGGCGGCCGATGAGGCGTTCGCTCAGGCGGACGACCTCGTCTTCACCCTCGTAGATGGACTGGACCCAGATGCCGTTGGTGGTGCCGCAATCGTCCTCGCGGATGATGACGTCCTGGGCCACATCGACCAGTTTGCGGGTCATGTAGCCCGAATCGGCGGTCTTGAGGGCGGTATCGGCCAGGCCTTTGCGCGCCCCGTGGGTGGAGATGAAGTATTCGAGGACGGTCAAGCCCTCGCGGAAGTTGGAGAGAATCGGCTTTTCGATGATGTCCCCGGAGGGTTTGGCCATGAGGCCGCGGACGCCGGCCAACTGGCGGACCTGCTGGCGATTGCCGCGGGCGCCGGAGTCGACCATGAGGGAGACGGGGTTGTATTCCCGTTTGCCGTGGTTGGCTTCGAGGGTGCGGAGCATGACGTTGGCAATCTGGTCGGTGCAGTGCGTCCAGATGTCGACGATCTTGTTGTAGCGTTCGCCGGGGGTGATGACGCCTTTGCGATACTGCTTTTCCACTTCCCGAATCTGCTTTTGGGCGGCTTCGATTTCCTGCTCTTTTTCCTTGGGGATGATCATGTCATCGATGCCGATGGAGACGCCGGCGCGGGTTGCCTCGCGGAAGCCGAGCTCCTTGAGCTTGTCGAGCATGATGACGGTCTTTTCGTGGCCGCAGACTTTGTAGCACTTCCAGATGAGGTCGCCCAGTTCGCTCTTCTTGACAGGGCGGTTCGGGAAGCCCATCTCGGTGGGCCAGATTTCACTGAACAGCACGCGGCCCACGGTGGTCTCGATGACCTTTTTGGCGGAGTCGCCGACTTCGGTTTTGCGGCCGAAATCGGGGTTGGCCAGCCGGATGCGTTCGTGGGTGGTGATGGCGTTGTCGCTGTAGGCGAAGATCACTTCGGTTTTGGAGCCGAAGAGCTTGAGGGTGGAGGGGTCCGTTACAGGAGGCGTGCGCGGCTCGGCGGTGAGGTAGAAGCAGCCGAGGGTGATGTCCTGGGTAGGGGTAATGATGGGCCGCCCGCTGGAGGGGCTGAAGATGTTGTTGGGGGCCATCATGAGGAGGCGCGCCTCCATCTGGGCCTCGACGGAGAGGGGGACATGGACGGCCATTTGGTCGCCGTCGAAGTCGGCGTTGTAGGCGGTGCAGACGAGGGGGTGGATGCGGATGGCCTCACCCTCGATGAGCTGAGGCTCGAAGGCCTGGATCGAGAGGCGGTGGAGGGTGGGGGCTCGATTCAGGAGCACGGGGTGGCCGCGGGTGACTTCTTCGAGGATGTCCCACACCTCGGTGGTTTGGCGCTCGATCATTTTTTTGGCCGAGCGGACCGTGTGGACGTGGCCCAGTTCCTTGAGGCGGCGGATGATGAACGGCTCGAAGAGGACGAGCGCCATCTTCTTGGGCAAGCCGCATTGATGGAGCTTGAGCTCCGGCCCGATGACGATGACGGAGCGTCCGGAGTAATCCACGCGTTTGCCGAGGAGGTTCTGGCGGAAACGGCCGCTCTTGCCCTTGAGCATGTCGCTGAGGGATTTGAGGGCCCTGTTGCCGGCGCCGGTGACGGCGCGGCCGTGGCGGCCGTTGTCGAAGAGGGCGTCGACGGCCTCCTGGAGCATGCGTTTTTCGTTGCGGATGATGACCTCCGGGGTTTTGAGCTGGAGGAGGTTTTTCAGGCGGTTGTTCCGGTTGATGACCCGCCGATAAAGGTCGTTGAGGTCGGAGGTGGCGAAACGGCCGCCTTCCAAGGGGACCAAGGGGCGCAGGTCGGGCGGGATGACGGGCAGGACGGTGAGGATCATCCATTCGGGCCGGCTCTTGGAGGACTGGAGGCCCTGGAGGAGCTTGATGCGCTTGGCTATTTTTTTGCGGATTTGCTTGCTCTTGGTCTCGGTCATGCCGTGCTGCAGGTTTTCGATCTGCTTGGCGAGGTCGACTTTGGCCAGGGCATCGCGAACGGCCTCGGCGCCCATTTTGGCGACGAAAGCGTCCGGCCCGTAGGTTTCGCGGGCTTCGCGGTACTCATGCTCGCTGAGGAGGACGTGCTCTTTGAGGGGGGTCGAACCGGGGTCGACGACCATGTAGTCTTCGTAGTAGATGACGCGCTCGAGGTTCCGGGCGGTCATATCGAGGACAAGGCCGATGCGCGAGGGCATGCACTTGAAGAACCAGATATGGCAGACGGGCACCGCCAGCTCGATGTGCCCCATGCGCTCGCGGCGAACGCGGGCGAGTGTGACCTCGACGCCGCAACGGTCGCAGACGACGCCCCGGTGCTTGATGCGCTTATATTTGCCGCAGGAGCATTCCCAGTCCTTGACGGGTCCGAAGATGCGCTCGCAGAACAGGCCGCCCTTTTCGGGCTTGAAGGTGCGGTAGTTGATGGTCTCGGGGTTTTTGACTTCGCCCTTGGACCAGGAGCGGATGGCATCCGGGGAGGCGACGGCGATAGCGACGTACTCGACCTGATTGACCTTCTCCAGTCCGAGCAACTCTCGGGCGCTTTCTTTTGTGCTAATCATAACCAATTGGGACTGCAAAACAGGACTTATCTGGCGATTGGAGCTTACACCGCGGCCAACACATTGGCCGGTTCGGCCGGTTGATCGACCGGGTTGGAGTAGCCCACTTTGACGTCCAGGCCCAAGGATTGCATTTCCTTGACGAGGACGTTGAAGGACTCAGGAATGCCCGCTTCAAGGCTGTTGTCGCCTTTGACGATGCTTTCATAGATGCGCGTGCGGCCCTGCACGTCGTCGGATTTGACGGTCAGCAACTCCTGGAGGGTGTAAGCGGCGCCGTAAGCCTCCATTGCCCAGACCTCCATTTCGCCGAAACGCTGGCCGCCGTATTGCGCCTTGCCGCCCAGCGGTTGCTGCGTGACGAGGGAGTAAGGGCCAACGGCCCTCGCGTGGATTTTGTCCGCAACCAGATGTCCGAGCTTCATCATATAGATGAAACCAACGACGATTTCCTGGTCGAAGGACTCGCCTGTGCGGCCATCATAGAGGCGGGTCTTGCCGTTTTCCGGCAGGCCGGCTTGCTTAAGATAGGCGCGGATGTCTTTCTCTTTGATGCCGTCGAAGACCGGGGTGGCGAACCGGAGGCCCAGGAGCCTGGCCGCCCAGCCGAGGTGGGTTTCGAGCACCTGGCCCACGTTCATGCGCGAAGGCACGCCCAAGGGGTTCAACACGATGTCCACCGGCGTACCGTCCGCCAGGAAGGGCATGTCTTCTTCGGCGACGATTTTGGCCACGACGCCTTTGTTGCCGTGGCGCCCGGCCATCTTGTCCCCGACGGAGAGTTTGCGTTTGGAAGCGATATAGACCTTGACGGACTTGATCACGCCGCTATCGACGCCCTCGCCGGACTCGGCGCGCTCGATCTCCTCGTCGTATTGCATCTGCATGTCATCGAACTTCTTTTTGAAGCTGCCGATGATTTCGTTGATCTTGTTGCGGATGGGGGACGGATCGATTTCGATGCGGTCATAGACCTGCGCCAGCTTGCGCAGGAGTGTTTTGGTGATCTTCCGGTTGGCGGGGATGATGATCTCGCCGGTCTCGCTGTTGACGACATCGAGCGGGATTTTCTCCCCGAGGAGGATGTTGCTCAGGGCCTCGGTAAGCTGCTCGCGCAACTCGTCGGTTTTCTTCCTATAGTCCTCTTCCACCTCGCGGGAGTGGCGTTTTTCTTCGGAGAGATTGGCGCGCACTTCCTTTTCCGCGACGTCCTTTTTGGCGGAGACCTTGACGTCCATGATGATGCCGTAGGTGCCGGAGGGGACCTTGAGGGAGGTGTCTTTGACGTCGGCCGCCTTTTCGCCGAAGATGGCGCGCAGAAGGCGCTCTTCGGGGGCGAGCTCGGTCTCGCTCTTGGGGGTAATCTTGCCCACCAGGATGTCTCCGGGTTTGACCTCGGCCCCGACACGGATGACACCGTCGGGTCCGAGGTTTTTGAGGGCCTCGTCGCCGAGGTTGGGGATGTCCCTGGTGATTTCCTCGGGTCCGAGCTTGGTATCGCGGGCGCCGACCTCGAACTCATCGATGTGGATGGAGGTGAAGACGTCTTCCTTGACGATGCGTTCGCTGATCAGGATGGCATCCTCGAAGTTGTAGCCGTTCCAGGGCATGAATGCCACCAGGACGTTGCGGCCCAGGGCCAGCTCGCCGCCCTGGGTGCAGGGGCCGTCGCAGATGACCTGGCCCTTCTTGACGGTCTCACCCTTCTTGACGAGGATTTTCTGGTTGATGCAGGTGGCCGCATTGGAGCGCATGAACTTGCGGACAGGGTAAACGAAGATGCCCTTTGCGGGGTCGTTCTTGACGCGCTTTTTGGTCTCGGGGGCCTTGCCGTCCTGCGTGATGATGATTTGGCTGCCCGTGACGGAGACGACCTTGCCGGCCTCCTCGGCGACGATGACGGCGCGGGAGTCGCGGGCCACGCGCTCTTCCAGGCCGGTCGCGACCAAGGGGGATTCGGTGACCAGGAGGGGCACGGCCTGGCGCTGCATGTTGGAGCCCATGAGGGCGCGGTTGGCGTCATCGTGCTCGAGGAAGGGGATGAGGCTGGCGGCCACCGAGACAAGCTGTTTGGGAGACACGTCCATGTAATCCACACGGGCGGGTTCCACGTCAATGAAGTCGCCTTTGCCGCGGCAGACGACGCGGTCGGTGGTGAATTTGCCCTTGTCGTCAATGGGGGTGTTGGCCTGGGCGATGACGTAGGTCTCCTCGCGGTCGGCGGTGAGGTAATCGATATGGGTGGTTACCCGGCCAGCCTCCACGCGGCGGTAGGGGGTTTCGAGGAAGCCGAAGTCGTTGATGCGGGCGAAGGTGGCCAGCGACGCGATGAGGCCGATGTTCGGGCCTTCGGGCGTTTCGACAGGGCAAATGCGGCCGTAGTGAGAGGGATGGACGTCGCGGACCTCGAAACCTGCGCGGTCGCGGGACAACCCGCCGGGTCCGAGGGCGGAAAGGCGGCGCTTGTGGGTCAATTCGGCCAGTGGATTGATCTGGTCCATGAACTGCGAAAGCTGGCTGCGGCCGAAGAAGTCGCGGATGACCGCGGAGAGGGCCTTGGGATTGATGAGCTTTTGCGGGGACATGGATTCGACGCCCTGGTCGAAGAGGGTCATGCGCTCTTTGACGAGGCGTTCGGTGCGGGCGAGGCCGACTCGGCATTGGTTGGCCAGCAACTCGCCGACGGTGCGGACGCGGCGGCTGCCGAGGTGGTCGATGTCGTCCAGGGAGCCTTCGCCTTTCTTGAGCCGGAGGAGGTACTTGGTGGCCGCGACCAAATCCGCTTTCGTAAGGATACGGGAGTCGCCGCCTTTGATGCCCAGTTTCTGGTTGATCTTATAACGGCCGACGCGGCCCAGGTCATACCGTTTGGGGTCGAAAAAGAGGCGTTTGATGAGGGCGCGCGCATTGGCCGCGGTGGGCGGGTCGCCGGGGCGGAGGCGACGATAGATGTCCTTGAGGGCCTCCTCCTCGTTTTTGGCGGGGTCCTTCTTCATGCACTTGATGACGATCCCCTCGTCGGCGGTGGTATCGACGACCTTGATCCGGGCGATGCCCAGCTCGGCGATTTGCTTGACCACGGCCTTGGAGAGGGGCTCGAAGGCGCGCGCAACGACGAGGTTTTTCTCGGGGTCGGAAATCTCGTCGGTAAGGACCTTGTTGGCAAGGTCTTCGCGTTTTTCGGCGTCGCGGACGTTGAGGTCTTCGACATCGTAGAAGAGCTTGAGGATTTCCTCATCCGAACCGCTCTTTTTCTCGGCGTCCTTGTCTTTGTCCTTCTCGGTCTTTTCGATGTTGGAAAGGGCGCGGAAGAAGGTGGTCGTCAGGAACTTGCGGCGGCGTTTCTTGCGGTCAAGATAGACGTAGAGGAGGTCGCTGGTGTCGAATTGGGCCTCGTACCAGGAGCCGCGGTCGGGGATGATGCGGAAGGAATGCAGCATCTTGCCGTTGGGGTGCTGGGTGGCCTCGAAGGCGAGACCGGGGGAGCGGTGCAACTGGCTGACGATCACCCGTTCGGCGCCGTTGATGACGAAGGTGCCCTGGGGCGTCATGAGAGGGAGTTCGCCCATGAACACCTTCTCCTCTTTTGTCCCCTTCTCTTCCTTGAGGAGGAAGGTCACGTAGAGCGGGGCGCCGAACGTGAGACCTTCGCGGAGGCTCTCGAGCCAATCGACCTTGGGCTCGCCGATTTCGTAGGAATGGAAATCCAGAACGCACTTTCCGTCGTAGCTCTCGATGGGGAAAACCTCGGTAAAGACGGCCTGGAGCCCGAGGTTCTTCCGCCGGGATGGCGGGATGTCCGCCTGGAGGAACTCCTTGTAGGAATTGGTCTGCAATTCGATAAGGTTGGGCGGGGCAATGATCTCCTTGATCTTGCTGAAATTAATTCGTTCGGGGGCTCGGGATGGCATTTGGACCTTTGCTGCGATGGCTGGCGATGAGGCCAGGGCTTTGACTACATTTTAACGATAACGACACAAGGCAAGTTCGCCGCGTTCAAAAGCGAGCTTGCCGAAACTCCGGCCCCACGAGGCGGCCGCGCTGGTGTTTACGATACTTATCTGGCTCTTCCGTCCTTCCGTTATGGCAAGGGACGCTTCGAGCCGGGGCGGCGGACACCTGCCGCCGCCCCGAACAAGGATGTCCTCTCACTTTATTTCGACCTTGGCGCCTGCATCTTCAAGTTTCTTTTTGGCAGCGTCCGAATCGGCCTTATTGACGCCTTCCAAGATAGGCTTGGGAGCGCCCTCAACCAGGGCCTTGGCTTCGGCCAGGCCCAGACCGGCCTTGACCTCGCGCACGGCCTTGATGATGGGGATCTTCTTCTCGGCCGGAACCGAGGCGAGGATAACGTCGAACATGGTCTTGGCCTCAGCCACAGGGGCTGCGGCGCCGGCAGCGGCGGGTCCCGCGGCAGCCACTGGCGCGGCCGCCGACACTCCCCACTTCGTTTCCAGTTCTTTGACCAAGTCCGCTATCTCGAGCACCGTGGCGGTGCTGAGTTCATCTACAATTTTTGCTTTATCGAGAGCCATATTCACCTTTCTTTGCGTCTCGTCGTCGCCTGTGGCCACAGGCGGTTTCAGTTCGCAGCCGCGAGCCGACGATTTACGTTGTTGTTTGTTTGATCCGGCCCCATCGGCTTGCTGGGGCCGAAATTATTTCTCAGGCCGGCACGGGCGCGGGCGCGGGCGCGGCGGCGGCGGCGCTTTCGAGTTTTTCCTGGCGCGCCTTGAGCACCCGGGCCATCTGGCTGGCCGGCGTGTTCAACAGACGCACGAGGGTCGAGGCCGGGGCGACAAGGAGGCCGAGCAACTTGGCGCGCAACACATCCAGGGACGGCAGGTCGGCCAACGCGAGCACCTCGGCCTGGCCGAGCCGCTGGTTGTTGAGGTAGCCAAATTGGATTTTCAGGCGGTCCAACTCCGTCCCGTAGGTCTTGACCGCCTTGGCGGCGGTCGAGACGTCGCGTTTGCCCGTGACGACGGCCAACTGGCCGTCCAGGGTTCCGTCGAAATCAGTGATGCCCGCCTCCTTGGCGGCGATGCGGAAGATCGAGTTCTTGACGACGTGGACTTCGGCGCCGGCCTTGGCGAGGCGGCGGCGGAGTTCGGTGATCTGGCTGACCTTGAGCCCTTTGTAATTCACCACGATAAAAAAGGGCGAGGCGTTCAGGCGCGCCAGGTATTCTTTGGTCAGGTATTGCTTTTCGGGACGCATGCTTTGAAATGGTTACAGGGTTAAAGACGTTGGAGCGTTACACGTAATATAAGCGGCCCTAGGCGGCGCCGAACTCCTTGAGGTCCAGGCGCACAGGCGGGCTCATTGTGGCGGAGAGGGTGCAACTGCTGACGTAAGTTCCTTTGATGCTGTGGGGGCGAGCCCTCACGATGGCCTCGATTACCGAGCGGGCATTCTCCTCGATTTGGATCGGGGTGAAGGCCACCTTGCCGATGGGCACATGGACGTTGCCGGCCTTGTCGGTCTTGAATTCGACGCGCCCCGCTTTGACTTCTTTGACCGCGCGGGCGGTGTCGTCCGTCACGGTGCCGGTTTTGGGATTGGGCATGAGGCCTCGAGGGCCGAGCACCTTGCCCAGTTTGCGAACTTCACCCATGGCTTCCGGGGTGGCGACTGCGACATCGAAATCAGACCAGCCTTCCTGGCATTTTTTGATCATGTCCTCGAAGCCGACATATTCGGCCCCGGCGGCCTTGGCAGCTTCGGCGGAAGGGCCGCTTTTTGAAAAAACGAGCACGCGAACCACTTTCCCGCTTCCATGGGGCAGCGGAACCGTGCCGCGGACCAATTGGTCGGACTGTTTTGGGTCCACGCCCAGCCGGAAGGCCAGGTCCACGGTTTCGTTGAACTTGGCCTTGGGGAGCTTGGAGAGAAGTTCCACGGCCGATTTGAGGGGGTAGGCTTTTTTGCCGTCCACCATTTCGAGGGCTTTTTTGTATCGTTTGCTAGGCATTTGCTCTGGTTGCGGTCCAAGCGGGCCCCGGAATCATCGGGACCCTCCCGCGGTTATTGAGTTTATCGAGACTGAAAGCTAACCAACTACTTCGATGCCCATGCTCCGGGCGGTGCCTGCGACGACGCGGAAGGCGGCCTCTTCCGAAGTCGCATTCAAGTCCTTGGACTTGAGCTTGACGATCTCCAGGACCTGTTTGCGGGTGACCTTCCCGACTTTCTCCTTGTTGGGCTCTTTCGAGCCGGCCGTAATGCCGGCGGCCTTCTTGAGCAGGACCGAGGCCGGGGGCGACTTGGTGATAAAGGTGAACGACTTGTCCGCATAGACCGTGATGACGACGGGGATGATCATGCCCGGCTGGTCCTTGGTCTTGGCATTGAAATCCTTGCAAAAGGCCATGATGTTGACCCCGTGCTGACCTAGGGCGGGGCCCACAGGCGGGGCAGGATTGGCCTGCCCGGCAGGAATTTGCAGTTTAATTTGTCCGGTAATTTTTTTTGCCATGTCTTGGAATCCTTAGATCGTTCACTAAAGCTGACTCACCCCTTTTCCACTTGCCAGTACTCGAGCTCGACCGGGGTATTCCGGCCGAAGATGTTGACGGTCACCTTGAGTTTCCCGCGTTCGGGCTCGACTTCCTCGATGACGCCGCTGAAATTCAGGAACGGGCCATTGTTGATTTTGACCGTTTCCCCAATCTCGAAACTCACTTTGGGCTTCTCGTGCTCCTCGGAGGCGGAGATTTGGCTCTTGATGGACTCCACCTCCTCGGCGGGGGTCGGCGTGGGGGGTTCGCCCCCGACGAAGCCGATGACACCCTGGGTTTCCTTGATAAAGTACCAGGGCTTCTCGATGATGCGGCTGGCCTCGTCGAGGAGGACCATATCCACAAAGACGTAGCCGGGCCACAGCTTGCGCGTCGAAACCGTCTTCTTCTGGTTGCGCACCTCGACGACCTTCTCCATCGGCACGAGGACTTCTCTGATGAAGTCCCCCATCTCCTCGGGTTTGATCCGCTTTTCGATGCTCTCCTTGACCCTTTGCTCCTGGCCCGAAAGCGTATGAATGACAAACCACTGGCTTCGCATACTTTTGAAAGGATAACGCCGAAAGGTCAGGTCAACCAGCGGACACAGACGGTGAAGATGAAGTCCACGAGCATCGTAAAGACCCCCAGGAGGACAATCGAGATGGCGACGACCACGGTCGAGCCTTTGAGCTCCTCCCAGGTCGGCCAGGTGCATTTGCGCAGTTCCTCGCGCGTTTGCTGCACATAAACGGTCAGCCGCGCCAGTTGGCCGGTCCGCCACAGCCAGGCGAAGGTGCCGCCCACCACCACCACCCACACGACTAACCAGATTGTATCACTCATAAATAGTTACTGTTGGCGGAGAGGGAGGGATTCGAACCCCCGTCGGCGTTTTGCGCCGAAGCGGTTTTCAAGACCGCCGCAATAGACCACTCTGCCACCTCTCCGGCATGAACGCTGGCAGGGCGGGAGGGACTCGAACCCCCAACCGACGGTTTTGGAGACCGCTACTCTACCAATTGAGCTACCGCCCTAGCTCCGGGCCAGTGGTGTTCAGGTTCAATCGGACCCAGGAGACGCGGAGGCTTTCGGCCCCCGCGCTCCAAACTCTTCGCCGCTTAGGTGATGACTTCCGAGACACGGCCCGCGCCAATGGTCCGGCCGCCTTCGCGGATAGCGAAGCGCTGGCCTTTTTCCATGGCGACCGGGGCAATGACGTTGACGTCCACCGACACATTGTCGCCGGGCATAACCATTTCGACTCCCTGGGCCAGACTCACAGTCCCAGTGACGTCGGTGGTGCGGAAGTAGAACTGCGGGCGGTAATTCGTGAAAAACGGCGTATGGCGGCCACCTTCTTCCTTGGACAGCACATAGACTTCCGCCTTGAAATGGGTGTGCGGAGTGATGCTGCCCGGCTTGGCCAAAACCATGCCGCGCTCGACTTCGTCCTTCTTGGTGCCGCGCAGCAGCACGCCGACGTTGTCGCCGCATTGCGCTGAATCAAGCAATTTGCGGAACATTTCGATGTCCGTCGCCACGGTCTTGCGTGTGTCCTTCAAGCCGACGATTTCCACATCGTCCATGCGCTTGAGCTGGCCGCGCTCCACGCGCCCGGTCACCACCGTGCCGCGGCCTTCAATATTGAACACGTCCTCAATGCACATCAGGAACGGCTTGTCCACCTCGCGCATCGGCAATGGGATGAACGCGTCAATCGCATCCATCAATTCCTGGATGGATTTCGAGGCTTCGGGATCGTGCGCCATCGCCTTTTTCGCGCTGCCGCGAATTACGGGTGTCTTCTCTCCCGGAAATTCATATTTGGTCAGCAGGTCGCGGACTTCCATTTCCACCAAGTCCAACAGCTCCTTGTCGTCCACGAGGTCAACCTTGTTCAGATAGACCACAATGGCCGGCACGCCGACCTGGCGGGCCAGAAGCACGTGCTCCTTGGTTTGCGGCATCGGGCCTTCCGAGGCGTCCACCACGAGGATGGCACCGTCCATCTGCGCCGCGCCGGTGATCATGTTCTTGATGAAGTCGGCGTGGCCGGGGCAGTCAATGTGCGCATAATGCCGCTTGTCGCTTTGATACTCGACGTGCGAAACGGCAATGGTCACGGTTTTGGTTTCGTCGCGCACCGTGCCGCCCTTCGTGATGTCGGCATAGGAAATCGGTGTCGCCAAACCCTTTTTCGCCTGCACTTCGACGATTGCCGCCGTGAGGGTGGATTTGCCGTGGTCAATATGACCGATGGTGCCGACGTTGACGTGCGGCTTGGTTCGTTGAAATTGCTCTTTAGCCATTTTTGTCTCCGGTATTTGATTTTTGTTTGATATTTAAATCAGCGGTCTGGAGCCCATGATCAGGATTGAACTGATGACCTCGTCCTTACCAAGGACGCGCTCTACCGGCTGAGCTACATGGGCACCGGCTCCGATGCCCCCCGGAGCTAGCCAAATTCAATCTACCCTTCATCCCAATATCACTAAACGACAAAACCCCATCGCCCCGCATTTTCCCTTTTTCTAAGGCGTGGAGGCTCCGGACTTTTGACTTTTCGGCCCAACGACACGAAAAATTACGGGACCCCGGCCAGGATGTCAACGGGTTTGTGAGTTTTTTTTGACAATTCTATGACAGGCGCAATCACCCCTGACTCTGTTTCGTGCTGCCGCCTCGGCGCCACTCGGTTTTGGGTGGCTCCGGCAGCCCTTGGGCTCGCAGGGCGGTGCGGAAGTGCATTTTGGCCACTTTGGGGAGATTGTCAACGCCGTGTTTGGCAATAAACTCACGGGCCGCCGCGTCCACGGCCGCCGAGGCGCCTTTTGGGAGGCGCATCTCGAATTGCTTCTCCAGCCCCCCCATGCGGGTGACGAATTCATGGCGGGCGAGTATCGAGGCGGCCGCCACGGCGGCGTCTTCCTCGGCGCGGTGTTTCTGGACCAACTCGATTCCCCGCCCCAGGCTCATCAAGGCGCGCGCGACGGTCTCTTTGCTCGAAGCGAACTGGTCGCTGATGGCCCGAACGGGGGGCGGTGACATCCGGTGTCTTTGTCCCATCAGATTCTCGATGACGCGGGCATGGCCCCAGGCGAGCAGGGTGTTGACGCTCTTGAACTTGGCGTAAAGGCGGTTATAGGCTTCGTTGCCGATCGGAACCACGGTTGTCACACAGCCGGGCGTATTGCGAATCAACTCGGCCAGCTCGCGAATCCGCTTGTCGCTCGAGATGGCCTTGGAATCGCGGATGCCGGAGTCCTTCCAGGCAGCCAGGATTGCCTCGTTGACGTATGCGCCGGCGATGCAGAGTGGGCCGAAAAAGTCACCTTTGCCGCTTTCGTCCACCCCAAGGCGAGGGAGGAGCAAGTCCGGGTTCAGGACGGTCTCGTAGCCGAGGCGGGCCTCTTTCAGGATTTCGGGTTCGAGCACGAACTCGATGAATTCGCCGGTGCCCTTGCCCTGGACAACCAGTTTTCCGCTCTCGTAAAAGACCACGTTGGTCTTGTCCTTCTCGCCGGCGAAACGGGCGTACGGCACGTCGCGGAACCGGTATCCATGGCCTTGCAGCCAGGTCCGGAGCTCCTCGGCCTGCCGATCCGTCAGTTTCGACGTGTATGAAGTCAACGGTGTCACCTAAGTGGTCATGACCACTAAGCAAGAGGCATAACCCGCGCGGCACAGCCGGTCAATGAGGAACGTTGCAGGCGTTCAGGTCCAAAAATGCACAACATGCGCGGGAGCGACGGCGGATTGCAGGATTACGGATTGACATTGACCACAAAGAGCGCAGAGAACGCAAAGAAGTCTCTTGTGTTTGTTAGGTCTTTGCGTTCTTTGCGTCCTCTGCGGTTGATTCCGCAACCACCTCACGCATCTCCGCTTTTGCGCCGTGTCGCGACAATCCGCTCTGGCTGCCCGTGACAGGGGCCGGGGCGACCGGTCAAAGGGGTTGTGCATCCATGGGTTGGCGTCCTTAGAAGGAACCGGCTGAGAGCGATGGGAGTGGCCGTCGCACTGGCTTTGGCAGGCTCGATAGTCTGGAGCCTGCGCGCGCCGGATCGGGATTTGGAGGCGGAGGCTATCCGAAAGCAGGGCTACCCGGCGACGCTCAGCGAGTTGGACGCATGGTATCCGGCGGTGCCGCCGTCGGAGAATGCGGCGCTGGTTTATACGAACGCCTTTGAGCTGCTGGAAGCAAGCGGTGTTTCGAGCAACGGGGCCAGGTTCTTGGATGCGAGTTACCCTGGGAGGGGCCAAAGGCTCACGGCGGAGGACAGGCGGGAGTTGGCGGGGCTTTTGGCCACCAACCAAGAGGCGCTTCGCCTGCTCCATTCCGTGCCGGCCTCGGGCCGCAGCCGCTACCCCATCGACCTGCGGGACGGGCTCTGGGTGCCGCTGCCACACCTTGGGCAGCTAAAGATGGCAGTCAGCTTACTGGGCGCGGAGGCCCTCTTGCGCGCATCCGAGGGCGACGCCGGGAAGGCCGCGGAGGCGCTGCTCGCGGCCGGGCGCGCAGCCGATTCGGTGTCGGAGGAGCCGCTGCTGATTTCCTTTTTGGTGCGTATTGCAGCCTGGGAGATCGTGCTGGCGCGGTTGGAAGAGGTGCTTGGGCTGACGCAGTGGACTGAGGAGCAACTGGCTCTGCTGGAGAAGCGCGTGAGCGAGGCGGAACGGGCTTTGGCGCTGGCCCGCGCCTTGGCGGGTGAACGGGCCGGCGGCATCGCCGTGTTCACGGACCCCAACGCTTTCGGAGGGCCTCAAAGGTCCGATCCTCGCGGGCACACTTTGAACGGCGCAGATTTGCTTATTGGCTTGTACCGAGCCTCGGGCCTTCGCCAAAAGGACGAGGCCTATTACTTGGGCGCGATGGCGCAGGCGATTGCGGCAGCCAAACTGCCCTATCCTGCCCACTTCAGTACCTGGGGGCAGGCCGGGGTCATCCTGACCGGTCGCCCCCCTCGCCTCTGCGTTTTCTCGGCCAATTTGCTCTGGCCATTGTCGCGGGCCTATGCGCGCGATGCTGATGAGACCGCCCTCATTCGGGCGGCGACGACCGCCCTGGGGGTCGAGCGGTTCCGCCGGGCACACACTAACGCCTTGCCCGACACTCTCGAGGCCTTGGTTCCGGCCTATCTCCGGGCCGTCCCATCAGACCCCTTCGACGGCAAACCCCTCCGCTTCACCAAGCATGGCCCAAGCTATGCGGTTTACGCCGTCGGCAGCGACTGCAAAGACGACGGCGGTGTGGACTGGACATCATCTCCCATCAAGAATCCGCTGGATATTGTCTTTATGGTGGAACACTGAGCTTCTTCAATTCAGAATTGCGCAACATGCCACCCGTCGCGGTAGGAGCGCCTCAGCAGCCGGTTGGCTTCGCTGTGATTCTTGATTTTAAGCCGTTTGGGGTCCCATTTGAGGATTTGGCCGGGCGCGCGGATGGCGACAGTGCCGAGGAGAATGGCCTCGGCCATCGGGCCGGTTTGGGCGAAGTGCGATTCGGTTTTTTCGCCGCCCAGGCAGGCATCCACGAAGTGGTGGTAGTGGTCCCGGGGCGGAAGCTGGGGGCGTTTGACGTCTTTGAATTTCTCCTCCGGGAGGAGTTGGGGCGGAGTGCCCAGCCCGATGAGCATCGCCCCTTCGGTCCCGATGAGCATCGAGGATTCAGGGGGGTATTCCTTGAGGTCCTCCGAGTATCGCTTGCGGACGGCTTCGGGCGGATAGAACTCGCCGTCGGCCCATTCGAGGACCAGTTCCTTGCCGTCGGTCTGTTCGTTGCCGGGGAAGGTCCAGGTGATGTGGTCGCCCTGGGGCCAGGTGTCGGCGCGGCGTTCGGGGGAATCCCTCCACGATTCCTGGACCTGGGCGTGGACGGTAAGCGGGGCGCGGAGGCCGAGACCTTTCCAGACCGCGTCAAAGATATGGCAGCCGATGTCGCCGGACCAACCGGTGCCAAAGTCCTGCCAGGCGCGCCATTTGGTGGGGTGGTAGATGTCGGGGACGTAAGGGCGGACGGGAGCGCTGCCGAGCCAGAGTTCCCAGTTCAGGTGCTTCGGGCACTCCTGGCCGGTGGCGGGCCGCGGGCCTTTGAGCCGGTAATCCTCGACCGCGCCGGGGCGGTTCGAGCACAGGTAGGCGTGTTGAATCTTGCCGATGCGGCCCTCCTTGAGCCAGAGCACGGCGGTGCGCTCATGGATGTTCGAGGCGAACTGGGTGCCGAGCTGGGTGATGACGCCTTTCCGGACGGCGTGCTCGGTGAGGGTGCGCACTTCGAGCACGTCATGGCAGAGCGGCTTCTGGCAATAGACGTGTTTGCCCCGGGAGATGGCGCGGTAGGCAATCGAGAAGTGCGTGTGGTCCGGGACGGCGGCGTTGACCGAGTCGACCCGGTCCCCCTCCTTGGCCAGCAACTCGCGCCAATCCGAGTAGAGACGGGCCCCGGGGACCTCTTTGGCCGCCTTGTCGAGCGTGTTGGCATCCACGTCACAGAGCGCGACGATTTGGACTCGTTTGTGGCTCAGAAAGCTATGGAGGTCGTTCCACCCCATGCCGCCGACACCGATGCAAGCATGGTTGAGCTTGCCGTTCGGAGATACGCCGGCTTGGGTCCGGCCGATGAAAAAAGGCGCGGCGGCGCCTGCGAGGACGGCGGTTCGGAGAAATTGGCGCCGGGACCATGAGCACCGCCCCCGGCCGGAGCGAGAAAGAGAATCTGTGATTGCCATGCCGCAAGATTGGCCCCACCCCGGCGCAGCGGCAACCAAAAACGCGGAGCGTTGCATTGCCTGAGCGCACGCGGACATTGGCCCCGGAACGCCGTGTTCATGCGGCAGCGGGCTGAGGCGCGGTGCTAATGACAGATGCCGCCGGGATTCACGAAGGCATGTCCTTGCCGGTTGTGGTCACGGTCAGCTTGCCGTGCTTGACTCCTTTGGCGGAAATCAGTTCGTCGGCGATCTTGCGGATCACGGCCGCCTTGCCGCGCACCAGCAGCACCTCCAGGCAATTATGGTGGTCCAGATGCACATGCACGGTTAAGGGAATGACGTCGTGATGATCGTGCTGGATGTCCGTGAGGGTGTCCTGGAGATGCGGCTTGTGATGGTCATAGACCAGGGTGATGGTGCCGGCGATGTCTTCGCTGCCGAACTTCTGGCGATGTTCGACCAGCCTATCACGGATCATATCGGCAATGGCCAGCGAGCGGTTGTCATACCCCTTTTCGGCCGACATCTCATCCAGTTGGCGCAGGAGCGACGGCGGCAGGGACACGCTGAAGCGGCTGACGGTTTCTTTCTTCATGCAACACCCATCGGCCTCATCGTAACCCTGGCGGACGGCGTGTCAAACCTTCCATCCGGACTCGACCGGTCCCCGCCTGACGGCTGAAGGCGGCGTTGCGGTGCTGCTCGGAACGGCGCCTTCAGACGCCAAGCGCGTCAAAATGTGACCGTGGTCCCGATTCGCACCTGAAACGGTTCGACGGGGTGGAAGACATCCTGGAAGGCCGGGGCGGCCGTTGGCGTGACCCGCGATTCGTAAGCGTAGTCAATGTCATGATCGCGGCGGTCGAGCAGGTTCAGAAACTCGGCAAAAAGCCGCCATCTCTTTGTGACCTGGTAGCCGGCCTCCGCGTTCAGCAATAGCGTCGACTCCGAGCGGAAAACCCCGTCCGAGGTCAAATCACGCGGACCGAAGTAGCGCAGCCGCAGGCTGGCCGAGAACCCGTACACATCGTGGAGCGTAATGCCCGAAGCCACCACGGCCCCGACGGCTTCGGGCACGCGAGTGCCGCCCGGGCTGCCGGGAGCCGCATCCGCCGCGTCCACGGAGGTAAAACGGGCGGTGGACTCTGCGACATCAAAGTCAAGAGTCAGGTGCTTGACCGGCGTATAGTAGTTAGCCCATTCGACGCCGTAGCGGTTGCTGGGCTCTTTTGAAGGGACGGTGCCGCCGGTGTCGCCGTCCTGCTGGAGTTCGGAATCACTGTAGAGATACCAGAGCGAAACGGTGCTTTGCAAATGCGGGGCAGCCAGGGTGCGCACTCCGATTTCCGCGCCTTTGGTTTGGATAAGGCCGGGAACTCTCGCAACCGCCGTTCCGGGATAGGGGTTGGCCGCCGAGACGGGTTCGACCGTCTGGGTCGCGCCGCGCCCGTCGTTGCTGTGAAAGCCGAATCCTCCTTGCACATAGAGCTCCGTTTTCGCCCAGGGGCCGAAGATCAAGCTCAGCTTGGGGCTGGGCAGCAGAGTGGCGGAGGTGCCGGAGTTGGCCGGGGTGGTCAGGCTCGTCACGTCAAAGTAATCCAGGTCGCCGCGCACGGCCGCGACCGTGCGGAATTTCTCGGCCCACTGGGCCTTGTTTTCGGCATAGATGCCGACCTCGGTGTCGGTAAAATGGTCCGCTTCCGTGGTGGCCGGCAAGAGGGTGCCGGTGGCGGCATCCAATTTGTCCACGCGCACGCGGTCCTCGGTCTGGTAAAGGCCGTTGTTGATCCAGTCGTTGCGGGCTTGCAGGCCGAACGAATTCTCGACGTCGCGGCCAAACCACTCGCTCATGATCGTGTGCCGCGCGTCCAGTCCCCCCACCCATCGCCGGTCCTCCTGCTCGAACTGGTCGCCTCGATTTGGGTCCGTGAGGTAGTAGGTGAAGTCGGAAAACAAATCGAGATCGTAATAGAATCCGTAGGCCGTGATTTTGGTCTCCGAGTTTCCGCCGTTGTCGTGCCATTCGGCCTGCAGGCCGTAACGCCCTGAATTCCCGCCGTCACTCGGGTCGAGCGTGCCGAAGAAGCCAACCAGCGGGACGGCGCTTTGGGCGATCTGATCGCTCGAATTCCATTTGCCGTGGTAGCCCCGGGCCGTGAGGCTGAACCCGTTGGCCTCGTCGCCTTGGCTGTAGGTCACAAGGCCGTTGAATTTGGAATAGTCATCCGGATGCACCCAGGGGCCGTCGTCGTGACAGGCTTCGCCTCCGTAAAGCAAGTTGCCCGAGCCCAGTTTTTGCGACGCGCCGAAGACGCCGCGTTCGTAGCCAAACATGCCGCCCTCGACGGTGACGAAGTCCTGGGGGAGCGTCTTGTAAAACTCCAGGTGGGCCGCTCCAGCCGAGCCGTAGTTGCCCACGTCCGCGTAATAGGGGCCTTTCTCGTAATTCACCCGCCGCACCAGCTCCGGGATGACGGTGTTCATGTCCGAGTACCCCTCGCCATGGGCGTGAGAAGGCAGGTTGAGCGGCATATCGTCCAGGAACACGGCGAAGTCCGTGCCGTGGTCGAGGTTGAAGCCGCGCAGGAAGTACTGGTTGGCCTTTCCGCCACCGGCGTGCTGTGTGATGATGACCCCCGGAACGGTCTCCAGAATCTCTCCGGAGCGAAGAATCGGACGGTCTTGAAGCTCAGCGGCGCCCACTGTTCCTTGCGCGGCGGACGCGGCGGCGCCGATCATGCTGTCCTGCCGCCCGGTCACCGTTACCTCCGGCAGCCGGGTGACTTCATTGGTGGGCGCCGGCGTGGAGACCGAGCCGGACACCACGTTGGTTGCCTCGGCCGCCGGCGCCGCCCGGGTGAGCGCAATCACCAGGCCCGCCGATCCCGCCCGGGACATCCAACCGCGCCAAAGGCCGGCTAAGCCAAAGCGGTGTCGCGCTCCGCTTGCCACCGCACCCCACAGCGGCCTGGCCGGAACTGCTTGACAGACTTTGGCTACAATCGCGGCCCCCTTCCACGCCGGCGCTTGACCCGGGCTGGTCTGAAGCGTTGCTTTCATCCAGGAAAGTGTCGCCGATCGGATCGGTGTTACGCAATATAAAAATCGTATTACCTGACTCTCGATCGTTTGAGCGATTCGCCGCCAAGGCATGTCTCGCGCAAACCCGGGCGCCCGGAGGCGGGGACTACGACATTTACTCAACGGGCTGACCGTTATAGGTCCAGTTGATGTCCGGACGTCCCGGGTCCGCCGCTTTGGTGACCGCATTGGAGCAGATATAGCCGTATCTAAACCACGCCACATGCCCGTCGGCAAAATTGAGGTTGGCGCCGGCGTTGTGGCGTGAGGACATCTGCGCGGCCCAACAATGGGAGCATCCAACCTCGTTGGCCGGATTTGAACCGTAGAACGGGGCTTCCGTGGAATGCGCCCGCACATCCGAAAGAAAAACAAACGCGGACGCGTTCAACACAGCGGTCGCGGAGAAATTGGTGCCGTAGGCCGCGCCGGGCAGACCCGTGATGCCTTTGTAGTTCATCCCGTAATTGAACACGATCCGGTCCAGCAAATTGAATTCCGCCGGCCCCGCCGCGGCCGTCGGACAGGTGAAGATCGATTTTCCGTTCACGAACAGGCCGGGGTCGCCGGCGTATTGCCACAGCGCCTTCCCAGCGACATACGGCGACACCGCATTGTACCAAACGCTATCGCCCTGGCCGGCGGCATGGAATGTCGCCAGGTCGCTCCAGTGGGGCGTGTCCTCGTTGTAACCGGCGGGCGCGCCCGGCGTCCCGTTGGCGATTTTTGCCAGAGGGAATATCTCTCGATTTTCATCCAGATACATCGTGAGCGCGAGTCCCCATTGCCGCAGGTTGCCTGCGCAACCGGCGCGGTTGGCCTTTTGCTTGGCAGCCGCCAGCGCCGGCAAGAGCAACGCCGCCAGAATCGCAATGATGGCGATGACGACGAGCAACTCGATCAAGGTGAATGCGCGAATCTTCCTTTTCATGGCGTGAAGTTGCCACAACTCGCCCGCGTCCCGCTCCCGGCAGGTTGCTATTTATTGGCGGTGAATTGCTGCGTGCATTCGCGCAGGGCGCATCGGCATGGACGTGCCGGGAACCGCCCATCCTCAGCCGATCGCTGTTGACAGGGTATTGAGACTCTGTCTCAATATGGCCCTTGTTGGTTTACCGAGACGCAATGAACGATGTGGGAAAGACCGGGTCCGCGATCAGCCGGAGCAAGCCGAGGCTCAACCGGAGGCGGCACGGTCCGCCCTTGAGCGAGGCGAGCGTTTGGCGACCGTTCGGGAGCGGCTGGAGACAGCTTTACGGCGGGTTTTACGAGGTGGGCGTCAGCGTCGAATGGCAGGAGTTTGAATTGTCCCATGCTTTCGAGTGGTCGCGCAGTTTTCATCCTGAGAGCCTGGAGCTTTGCCTGAACCTGGCCGGTCACGGTTCGATCCGTTGCGGGGAAAGCGCGGTCGATATCGAGGCATTGACGGCGGGGTTTTACTCGACGGGACGCGGGCTGCTGCGGGCCTGGCGGGATTCCCACCAGCGGCATCATTTCATCACCGTCGAGTTTTCGCCGCGGTTTTTGAGGACGTACCTGGGCGCGTGCGACGGCGCCCTCCATCCCCTCGTCGAAGGATTCATGCGAGGGCGTCAGCCCCGGGCCGGGGTGGGAGAGAGTCACAGGCTCACCGTAACGCAGGAACAACGCCTTGCGCGCCTGCTCAATCCCCCGGTGCCTCAAGGCGCGCGCCGGCTTTGGTTCCAGGGCATGGTGCTGGAATTGATGGCCGAGTTTTTCTTCGAGCGGCAAGGGGATGATGAATTGTTCTGCGACCGCCAGAAGCGGCTGGCGCGAGAGCGAGTGGACCGGGTCATGGCCCTTTTGCGGGGCAATCTTGTCGAGCCTCCGAGTCTGGAAGAAATCGGACGCCAGGTCGGTTGCAGCCCGTTTCATCTGAGCCGGACGTTTTCGGCGGAAACGGGGACCACAATTCCGCAGTGCCTGCGCAGGCTTCGCATGGAACTGGCGGCGGAATTGCTCCAGAGCGGCAAGTACAACGTGACGGAGGCTGCGATGGCGGTAGGCTATTCCAGCCTCAGCCATTTCAGCCAGAGTTTCTGCCAGACGATGGGCTGTTGTC
>CAZZFF010000105.1:0-22144 GCA_964653485.1 uncultured Verrucomicrobiota bacterium
CTTTTGGCACAACGATACCCGTTCCCGGGTAACAGTTACTTTTGGCGCACGGCGCCGGGGGAGTCCAGCCGGTCGCGCGCCGGCCCAAGTTACTCGGTCCGCTTGCGGGCGAAAGAATGGGTTGCCTGGCCGTAGAATACCTCGGCTGCTTCCATGAGGGTCTCGGAAAGCGTCGGGTGTGGATGGACAGCCAGCGCGAGGTCTTTGGCCGTGGCGCCCATCTCGACAGCCAGGACACCCTCGGAGATAAGTTCGCCGGCGCCGGTGCCGACGATCCCGACGCCGAGGACGCGTTCGGTCTCAGGATCGATGATGAGCTTGGTCAATCCCTCGGGCCGGTCAAACGAGAGAGCCCGGCCGGAGGCGGCCCAAGGGAACTTCGCCACCCGGACCTCCAACCCCTTGGCCTTGGCCTCGGCTTCGGTCAAGCCGCACCAGGCGACCTCGGGATCGGTAAAGACGACCGCCGGGATGGTGATATCCACAAAGGCGCTTTGCTCGCCGGCGATGACTTCGACGGCGATGCGGGCCTCCTTGGCCGCCTTGTGGGCAAGCATCACGCCGCCCGCGATGTCGCCGATAGCATAGATGGCCGGATCAGTGGTCTGCTGCTTTTCATTGACATGAATGAACCCGCGGTCATCGAACGACACCTTGGTATTCTCCAGGCCCATATCGTCGGCATTGGGAGAACGGCCCACGGCGACGAGGACCCGGTCGTAGAGTTCCTCTTTTTTCTGGCCGGCAACGTCAAACTCGACCTTGATGTGTTTGCCGCTGGTGGCCATCTTGCCGACCTTGGTGGCGAGACGAACCTCGCTGAAGGCCTTGTAGGCATAGGCAACGATGGGCCGGACGAGGTCCGGGTCGGCCCCGGCGAGGATGGTGTCGAGGGTCTCCACGAGCACGACCTTGCTGCCGAGCGAGGCATAGACGGTCCCCAGTTCCATGCCGATATAGCCGCCGCCGACGACCAGGAGGCTCTGGGGCACTTCCTCAACCTCGAGGGCCTCGGTGGAGGTCATAATGCGCGGGTTTCCCAGGTCCCAGGCCTTGGGCAACGCGGCTTTGGAGCCAACGGCGATGATGGCTTGGTCGTAGTTGATGAATTGCTGGCCGGCCTCGGTCTCGATGCGCAGAGTCCGGGAGTCCTCGAAATACCCGCGCCCGTGCAGGACCTGCACCCCGCGCAGCTTGGCCAACTGGGCAACGCCCCCGGAAAGGCGGTTGAGAATGGACTCCTTCCAAGCCCGGAGCTTGCCCACCTCGATGGCCGGCGGGCCGAAGGTAATGCCCCGGCGTTCGGACTCGCGGGCGGAGGTAATCGTGTGCGCCGCGTAAAGCAGGGCCTTGGAAGGAATGCAGCCCCGGTTCAGGCAAACGCCCCCAAGGCGCTGGTCCCGTTCCACCAGAAGCACTTTCTTGCCCAGGTCCGCCGCGTAAAACGCCGCGGCATACCCGCCGGGACCGGCCCCGACAACGACGATTTCAGTATGAATAGGTTCCATTAAAGGAGGAATTGTTCAACAAGTTCCTAACCCAGTTTGAGAAACTGCTCTTCAAAGTTCTCGAAGGCGCGAACGAGGTCCACCGTAAAGCGGGCGGCGGCGCCGCCGTCGATAACGCGGTGGTCGTAGGAGACCGCCAGCGGGAGCATGAGCCGGGCCTGGACCGTGTTCTCGCGCACCACCGGCTTGACGGCGCCCCGGCCCAGGCCGAGGATGGCGACCTCGGGTTTGTTGACGATGGGGGTGAAGTGAGCGCCGCCGATGCCGCCTTGGTTGGAGATCGTAAAGGTGCCGCCCTTGAGTTCTTCGGCTGAGACCTTCCGGTCGCGCGCCTTCCGGGCCAGGTCCTCTAGTTCTTTGGACAGATCAAGGAGGCTCTTCTTGTCCGCGTCGCGGATGACGGGAACGATGAGGCCGGCTTCGGTATCCACGGCGATGCCGATGTGATAGTAGTCCTTGAACACAAGCACTTGGGCCGCTTCATCGAGGCTTGAGTTGAACACCGGATGTTTCTTGAGGGTGTCCACCACCGCTTTGAGCACAAACGAGGTCAGGGTCAACCGGGCGCCGCCCTTCTCGTAGGCGGGGGCGTACCGCTTCCGCAAATCCGTCAGGCGGGTGATGTCGGCCTCGTCGAACTGGGTCACTCTCGGGACGGCGTTCCAGTTCTCCGACATCCGCCGCGCGATGACCTGGCGCAAGGGAGAAAGCGGCTTTTTGGAGACAGGCCCCCACTTGGAAAAATCGATCGGCTCGGCTGCCGGCGGCTTGGGCGCGGACGCGGCGGCCGGCCCGGGACCCGCGGGTGCGGCAGCCAGGCGTTGCAATCGCTGGATATAGGCGCGCACGTCTTCCAGGAGGATGCGCCCGCCTCGGGCGCTGCCGCGCACGCGCGTCAGGTCAATGCCCAGCTCGCGCGCCATTTTTCGAATCGAGGGAGCGGCGGCGGGGGGCGCGGCGGAGGGGGTCTCCGCCTCCGGGCCTGGCAGGGCGGGCTGCTGTTCGGGGGAAGGCGTCTGGATTGTCCTCTCGACTCGCACTTCGGCGGCGGGCTTGGGCGCGGCGGCCGGCCCGGCGGCAGCCGCTCCACCGCCGTCCAAGGAGAGAATCGGCTGCCCGACGCTGATCTTGTCGCCCGGCTTGACGTAGATACGGGTCACGGTGCCGGCGGCGCTGGCGGGAATCGTAGCTACGGCTTTTTCGTTTTCCAGTTCAAGAACGGGCTGATTCCTGGAAATCTGATCGCCTTCTTTGACGAACAGGTTGACCACGGTGCCGGAATCGGCGCCTTCGCCCAAATGAGGAAGCTTCAGGTCCATACTCGATATTACACAGTCTGAGGGAATGCCTTCTCCGGGTCCACACCCAAATCGACGATGGCTTTCTCGACCACACTGCGTTCGATTTGTCCTTTCTCGGCGAGGGCATGGAGGGTGGCAACGACGGTGGACTCGGCATCGACTTCAAAGAAGCGGCGCAGCCGCTCGCGGGTGTCACTGCGGCCAAAGCCATCGGTTCCCAGCGTGGCCAGACCGCCCGGGACCCAAGGGGCGATCTGATCGGGAACAATCTTCATATTGTCGGAGACGGCCACGAAAACGCCCTGCTCGGACTGGAGGGTCTGTTCGAGATAGGATTTTCTCGGAGGCTGCGCCGGGTGGAGCCTGTTCCAGCGGCAGGCGCGCAGAGCGTCATTGCGCAGGAGTTTGTAGCTCGTGGCGCTCCAGACATCGGCCGAGACGTCATAACGCTCGGCCAGGATTTCCTGGGCGCGCAAGGCGCAGCGCAGGATTGGCCCACTGCCTAAGATATGCGCCCGCAAGGGCTTATTCCCAGGGCCGGCTTTAAACTTGTAAAGCCCCTTGAGGATTCCCTCTTCGACTCCGGGGGGCATGGCGGGCATGGCGTAGTTCTCGTTGTAGAGGGTGAGGTAGTAAAAAATGTTCTCGCCCTCGACGAACATCCGGCGCAGGCCGTCGGCGACAATCACCGCCACCTCGTAAGTGAAGGCCGGGTCATAGGTCAGGAGGGTTGGGATGGTGCTCGAGAGAATCAAGCTGTGCCCGTCCTGGTGCTGGAGGCCCTCGCCGTTAAGGGTGGTGCGTCCCGATGTGGCCCCCAGGAGGAAACCCTTGGCCCGGATGTCGCCGGCCAGCCACATAAGGTCGCCGATGCGCTGAAAGCCGAACATGGAGTAGTAAATGTAGAACGGGACCAGGCAGCGGCCGTGCGTGGCATAGGCGGTGCCGGCGGCGATGAACGAGGCCATCGAGCCGGCCTCGGTGATGCCCTCCTCGAGAATCTGTCCGTCTTTGGTCTCGTTGTAGTAGAGCAGCGACTTCATGTCGACCGGCTCGTAAAGCTGCCCCTTGGGCGAATAGATGCCCACTTCCCGAAACAGGGCGTCCAGCCCGAAGGTCCGGGCCTCATCGGGAATGATGGGGACAACGGACCGTCCGATGTTCTTGTCGCGAATCAGCAGGGCCACCAAGCGGACGAAACCCATGGTGGTGGACATCTCGGACCGTCCCGAGGCCTTGAGGAGCTCCCCGAAGGCGTCCAGTTTCGGCACCTCAAGGGGCTTGGCGCTGACCACGCGCTGCGGCAGGAACCCGCCCAGTTTCTTGCGCAGGCCCAGCAAATACTGCGTCTCGACGCTGTCGGGAGGCGGGCGGAAGAAGGGCGTTTCGGCTATCTCCTCGTCGCTGATGGGCACGCCGAAACGGGCGCGGAACTCGCGCAGTTCCTTTTCATTGAGCTTCTTTTGCTGGTGGGTGATGTTGCGGCCTTCTCCGGCCTCGCCCAAGCCATAGCCCTTGACGGTCTTGGCGAGGATCACCGTCGGCCGGCCCGAGTGCTCGACGGCGGCCTTGTAAGCGGCATAGACCTTGCGCGAATCGTGGCCGCCGCGCAGCAGCTTGCGAATTTGCTCGTCGGTGAGGTGGTTGACCAATTCGAGCAGCTCGGGGTATTTGCCGAAAAAGTGTTTTCGCGTGTAGCTGCCCGGCTCCACCGAGTATTTTTGATAGTCTCCGTCGACAGCCTCTTCCATGCGCTTGACGAGCAGGCCGCTCTTATCGGCTGCCAGGAGCGGGTCCCAAGCGGAGCCCCAGATGACTTTGATGACGTTCCAGCCGGCGCCCTGGAACGTCGCTTCGAGTTCCTGGATTATCTTGCCGTTGCCGCGGACCGGACCATCGAGGCGCTGCAGGTTGCAGTTCAGCACCCAGATCAGGTTGTCCAGGTTCTCCCGGGAGGCCAGTGTGAGCGAACCGAGGGTCTCGGGTTCGTCGGTCTCGCCGTCGCCTACAAAGGCCCAGACCTTCGGCTCGGGCTCCTGCGTGAGGCCCCGGGCGCGCAAGTAACGGTTGAACCGCGCCTGGTAGATCGAGAGCAGCGGTCCCAGCCCCATGGAGACCGTCGGGAATTGCCAGAAATGGGGCATCAGGTAAGGGTGTGGATAGGACGAAAGGCCGCCCCCCTCGGCGAGTTCCTGGCGGAAATTCTGGAGGTGCCGCTCGTCAATGCGCCCTTCCAGGAAGGCGCGCGCATAGACGCCCGGGGTGGCATGGCCCTGGAAGAACACCATATCGCCCACGAAGGTGTCCGTGCGGGCGCGCAGGAAATGGTTGAAGGCGACTTCACAGAGAGTCGCGCAAGACGCATAAGTGGAAATGTGCCCGCCCAATCCGCCGTGGGCACGGTTGGCATTGACCACCATGGCCATCGCATTCCAGCGGACCAGGCTCTTGATGCGCCGCTCCATTTCCCAGTCGCCGGGAAAGGGGGCCTGCTTTTCAACGGGAATGGTGTTGACGTAAGGAGTGCTGACGACGCGCGGGGCCTCGACGCCTTGGGCGCGAAGCCGCCCCGTCAGGTCGTCCAGGAAGCGCGTCGCGTATCCCGGACCCTGGTTGCGCAATGCGTATTCCACCACGTCCTCAAGGGACTCCAGCCACTTTCGTTCCGCCTCTCCATTGGCCGCGGGCGCTTGGCTGGACTTAACCGACGAATCTGCTGGTTCCTTCATGGTTCTGTTTGGTCCTGCAAAATATCTTTGACTTAAACCGAAATTGTCCGACTGTCAAACCTCGGCGCATCTGTTGCGGAGGCGCTGTCTCTGGCGCAATGCGAACAATGCACTATAGCACGAGCGCGTCCCGGCGCACAGCTTGGCGGTCATGAACTACCTCGACCTGAGCCTTTCCACCCCGGAAGAGAACCTGGCCTGCGATGAGGCATTGCTGGACCTGTGCGAGGAGGGGCTTGCGGATGAGACGCTGCGGGTTTGGGAATCCGCGCGGCACTTTGCGGTCGTTGGCTACGCCAACCGTGTGTCCAGCGAGGTGAACGTCCCGTTTTGCCGGAAAGAAGGGCTGCCCATCCTCAGACGGTGCAGCGGCGGCGGGACGGTGGTTCAGGGGCCAGGCTGCCTCAATTACGCGCTGATATTGCTCATCGACGAGTCCGCGCCGTCCGGGAGCATCACCTCCACGAACCGGTTTGTCCTTGAACGCCATCGCGCGATTCTCGAGAGGCTCCTGGGGACCCCGGTCCTGATCCGGGGCCAGACGGACCTGGCCCTGGGCCAGCTCAAGTTCTCGGGCAACTCGCAACGCCGTAAGCGGCGCGCCCTGGTCTTTCACGGCACTTTCCTCCTGGGGTTCGACCTGGCCCTCATCGAGCGGGCGCTCCTCATGCCCTCCAAAGAGCCGGACTACCGCGGCAGACGTTCCCACTCTGATTTCCTGGTGAACCTCGCCGTCCCCGCCCGGGAAGTCGCGCTGGCCTTGCGCGGGGGCTGGCAAGCGGACACGCCCCTCAGCGAAGTCCCCCTGGAGCGCATCCGCAACCTCGCCCGCGAAAAATACGCCAGCGCGGAGTGGACGTGGAGGTTTGATTATTGACAATCCGCCTCGAGGTCTCGTATAGTCACTATGCGCTATACTGATGGTCCATGAGGGTGGGGCGACGGAGGAATTCAGGAAGGCAGCGCCAGGGGTCGGGTGGGGTGGTCGGCTGGAGAGGGACCCCGTCCTCAGACCTTGTGACCCGCCTTGTTCGCGCTTCGGGCTTCGCGGTCTGCCCCGGTCTCCAAACCATCAAAGCACTTAAACCAATGAGACCCAACCTTCCGTTAACGCTCCTGTCCGTTTCGCTCTGCTCCTCGCAGGCGCAGGTCACTCCGCCCGATCCGGGCTCGCAGCCTGTCGCTCCATCGTCGGGGGGAAGTTCCCTCCCGGATCCGTTGACGTGGCCCGTCACCGCCCGGGATTGGAATACAGTCACCCGGCAGTTTTCTGAATCCGTGACCAACGTCCTCACGGGCGAAGTCACCGTGGAACCTCACGAAGTCATCCAGGTCGGCACCGGGATCAGTTACCTCGACAGCTCGGGCGCATGGCAGCCGTCCGAGGACCTGATCGAGCTCACCGCCGATGGCGGGGCGGAGGCGGTTCATGGCCCGCATAAGGTCTATTTCTCCGCCGCCGGCCTGACCGACGACGCGGCGCTGACCATCGTCACCCTTTGCAACCGCGTCTTTCAAGCGCGTGTGCTCGGCGTCTATTATTTCGATCCGCCGAGCGGCCAGAGCATGCTGCTGGCCGCCCCGTCGGATCAAGCGGTTGCGGAGTTGCATCCGCCGAACCAGATCGTTTACCGTTCCGCCTTCGATTCGGACCTTCTCAAGGCGGACCTGCGCTACACCTACACCAAGTCGGGCTTCGAGAGCGAGGTCATCCTCACTTCCCAGCCCAGGCTCTCGCCCTCGGATTGCGGGTTTGACCCGGGGACGGCTCTCCTTCAGGTCTGGCACCAGTGGGTTGGGCCCACGCCAGAGATCAACCCCATAACCTTGGGAGCCGCGGCCGGACCCGAGTTGACCGACCAGATACTTGATTTCGGCGACCTGTGGCTGCCCAGCGGCCGGGCCTTTCTGACCGACGGCAGCACCAGCACGGACACGAACGTGGCGGCCCAGATTCTCGTGGCCCGGCCCGGCGGCAGCGGGGCCGACGTGCCCGTAACAAAGCAGTGGCAAAGTGCCGGGGCAACGAACATGCTGACCGAGTCTGTTACCTGGGCAAGCATCGCTCCACAGTTGGCCGCCCTGCCCTTGATCGCCAGCGCGGATTCACCCTCTGCCGGCATCGAACTGGCCGCTGCCCCGGGCCAGGGACTGTTCTTTCAGACCGGGATTTTCGCACAGGGCGGCATCCAGTTTGCCGGCGCACCCTACGACACCCCCGGACTCGTTCTGGACTACGCGGCCGTGACCGCCGCCGGGCAGGACTACACCTTCCAGACGTACGTGCCGGGGACAGGCACTACGTACCTGATTGACGGCAGTCCCGCTTACTTCGGCGGCACCGTGACCTTCCAACCCGGCTGCGTCATCAAGTACGGCGGGGGTCAGTACCTGCTGGTTTACGGAGGGGTCGTCTGCAATGGCTACCCGGCTTCGCCCTCAATGTTGACCTCGAAGTACGACACCCAGTATGGCGACATCCTCAGCAGCGAGCATTCACCGGCCACGGGAGACGCCGGAACGGCCTTGTGGCTCTACTACATCAACACGAACGTCACGGTCAGCGGGTTGTGCGTCCGGTACGCCCGGACGGCAATCGAGTTTGACGCCAACGACAACAGCCTCACCGAAACGGTTGCGGACACCGTGCTCTACGCCTGCCAGACCGGCATCGACGACGAGTACAACTGCCCCAACGTGTCCATCGCCAACTCGTTCTGGTACCAGGTGACCACGCCGACGACGTGTCCCTGCGAGGGAAATTCATTCACGGGGGCTTTCTCCCAGGGCAGTGCGCCCGTGTTCACCGTTGTCCCCGCGTGCCAGGTCGTGGAGCAAGGCACCGCTGTGACGCTGACTGCCGCCATAAGCCCGCCCGACCCCGCCACCTACCAATGGCGCCTCTACGTCGAAGGCCCCCCCGGAGAATGGAGTTGGCAAGACATCGCCGGAGCCACGGGTCCGTCGCTGACGCTGCCGAGCCCGACAGACGGCACGCAAGTGGAGGTGGCGGGAGGGAACGCATTTGGAACCGTTCTCAACCCCCCTACCACGGTCACCATCTCCGTGCTGGACACCCCGGCCTGGACGAAGTGGCAGGACATACTCGCAGAGACGAGCACCAGGACCCCAGGTCTCTGGGTGAGCGTGCCCGTGACCAACCAGCCTACGGGCATGGCCTGGAACACCAACTGCCTTATCTATGGCAAGAGAGGTTTCACCGCGATTTCCCAATTGAACTCGTGGGACGTGGGCAACAACGGCCCTGGCATTGTGCCGGTGACGGCGCTGACCCGGCGCCACGGCTACACGCGCGGCCACGGCATGGGCCCAACCACCACGAACCTGAACCCGCTGGCTCTGGACATGACCGTCTGGTTCGTTACCACCAACAGTCCGCCCACCAACCTGGTTGCCGTCAACGTCCTGGCCTACATCGTCCACGCCGGAGACGACGGTTACGAGTACACCGTTCTCCTCTTCGACAGCGACCTGCCACGGGACGGCATAAGCCCGATGGAGGTCGGCGGAGAGACGACGAACGACACCGTCATCCTGGCTACAAGCCAGACCAGTTATGGCGGTGTGCCAGGGAGCGTGGCGATCAGGAGCCCGGACCTTTGCGGCCTCGACTCACCCTTTTTCTTCCCAGTCGTGCCAGGCGACTCAGGCTCGCCTCTGATGCGGCCAACGCTCGATAACGCGCTCGTCTTCTACACCGGCCTCGACAGCTCCGGGCCGTGCCCGCAGATGCAATTGGACATGGACACGTTGAGCGCGTCACCGCCCTGGAGTCTCGACCCGGCCAAGTACCAGATGAAATGGCATCATGCCCGCCGGCAGCATTAGGGCAAGAGAATCTCGATGTGATTATGAAAGCAACTTCTCCCGGCCTCTGGTTCCGGGTGTGCGGTGCCCTGCTCCTTCTCGACGGCCAGGCCGACGCCGGACAGCCCGGCGCCGTCGCCGGCTGGGGCATGCTCGCCGTGCCCCTGATCGGCGCCTCGGCCCGTTTTACAGCCGTCGCCGCGGGTGGCTACCACAATCTGGCCATCGGGCCCGGCGGCACGGTGGTTGCCTGGGGGGACAACGCCTACCGCCAGTGCTCGGTGCCATCCGGCCTCGGCGTCGTCGTCGCCGTCTCCGCCGGGACGCAATTCAGCTTGGCGCTAAAATCCGACGGCACCGTCGCAGCCTGGGGAAGCAATGCTGTGGGCCAGGCCACGGTGCCGCCCGGTCTGGGCCGCGTGATCGCCATTTCAGCGGGCGGGTATCACAGCCTCGCCCTCCAGGCTGGCGGCGCCGTTGCGGCCTGGGGCTACAACGCGAGCGGCGAGTGCGCTGTCCCCGCGGGCCTTGGAGGCGTCACCGCGGTCGCCGCCGGCGGCAGTCACAGCTTGGCCCTCAAGTCGGATGGGACGGTCGTCGCGTGGGGCAACAACTTCCACGGCCAGTGCGGCGTGCCTGCCAACCTGTCCGGTGTCACGGCCATCGCCGCCGGTCTGAGCCACAGCTTGGCCCTCAAAAGCGACGGCACCGTCGTCGCATGGGGCAGTAATGGTTCCGGGGAGAGCACAGTGCCGGCGGGCTTGATCGGCGTCATCGCCATCGGCGGGGGAAGCGCCTTCAGTCTGGCTCTCAAGTCGGACGGCACGGTTGTGGCATGGGGCGACAACAGTTCCGGCCAGGGGGTCGTGCCCGCGGGCCTGAGCGGGGTCACCGCCATCTCGGCAGGAGGGGGTCAGGGGTTGGCGATCAAGTCCGACGGCGCCATCGTGGCCTGGGGGATGAACATTTCCGGCGAGGGCACAACACCCGCGTGTCTCAGCGGTGTCACCGCCATCGCCGCCGGGATAACGCATTGCCTTGGCCTCAAACCCGACGGCACGGTGGTCGAATGGGGAGGCAACCTCCTGGAGGGCTTGGCCGGGCCGCCGGCGGGATTGAACGGCGTGACCGCAATCGCCGCCGGCGGCAACCACAGCCTCGCGCTCGAAACCAACGGGACGGTCGTCGCTTGGGGCAGCAACGACAGCGGCGAGAGCAACGTGCCCGCGGGCTTGGGCGGCGTCATCGCGATCTCGGCCGGCGGGCTTTACAGCTTGGTGCTGAAATCCGACGGCTCTCTGGTCGCCTGGGGCGACAACAGCTTCGGCCAGACCACGGTGCCGGCGGGCTTGACCGGCATTGCCGCGATCTCCGCGGGAGGAACTCACAACCTGGTGCTTGAGTCCGACGGCACCGTCGTAGCCTGGGGCAATAACGCGTACGGTCAGGCAACGGTGCCGGCCGGCCTCAGAGGGGTCGTTGCCATTTCGGCCGGGGCCTACCACAGCCTGGCCCTCAAGGGCGACGGCACGGTCGTGGCTTGGGGGGCTGGGCTGACCGATTATCCGAGCGATCTAGCCGATGACGGCCAATCCAGGGTGCCGCCTGGGTTGAGCAATGTCGTGGCGATCTCGGCCGGCGCCTATCACAGCCTGGCCCTCAAGTCGGACGGCACGGTCGCGGCCTGGGGGGCGGGGGAAGCGGACAATCCGACCGACCCGTTTGGCTTCGGTCAGGCCACTGTGCCGGCCGGCTTGGGCGGCATTATCCTCATCGCCGCGGGCGGGTGGACCAGCGTGGCGCTCTCTGCGCCGCCGTGGCTGGTCCCGCCGGCATTCCTGCCGGATGGTTCGGCCCGGTTGATCCTGAACGGGAGCTCGGGCATGAACTATACGATTCTCGCCTCGAGCGACCTGCTGAACTGGACCCCCCTGGCGAGCTTCGTGGCGACCAACGCCGCCACGGCGATTCTCGATCCCGTCGCCACCAACTTCAGCCGCCGGCTCTATAGGGCGACCGCACCGTAGCTCCGTCTTCGCTCTGCGCCGCCGTTCGTGGATTGACACGGCCCCGACAGAACCGCCATGCTCTCGGGGTGAACCGACGGTCCTTTATCGCCAAGGTCAGCCAGGGGGCATTGGGAATCTCCGCGGCCGGTGCAGTCCTGAAGGAACGTCCGGGCTCGGCGGCGGCCTTGATGCCCCAGGCGAAGAACTGGATCTGGACCGACGGCGGCGAGAAGCTGAAACCGGATGAACAGGAGCGGAGGTTCGAGAAGTTCCGCGAGGCGGGCATCGAGGCGGTGCTGTTCAGCAGTTTCAATGCCGACGTGCTTGCCCGCGCAAAAGCCCACGGACTGGAGACCCACGCCTGGACCTGGGCATTGTGCCGCGGCGACAAAGACCTGCTCGAGAACCACCCGGATTGGTATGGCGTCAGCCGGCGCGGCGATTCGGCGGCCGGCAAGCCACCCTATGTAAGCTACTACCATTTCCTTTGCCCTTCGCGCCCGGCGGTGCGGGATCACCTGGCCCAGATGGTGGCCGACCTCGGCGACACCGCCAACCTCGATGGCATTCACCTGGACTACATCCGGTATCCCGATGTGATTCTTCCGGTGGCATTGTGGAAGAAGTATAACCTCGTCCAGAACGAGGAACTGGCGCAGTTCGATTTCTGTTATTGCGAGGTTTGCCGTAATACGTTCCAGAAGCAAACCGGGGAAGACCCGCTCAAACTGCCGGACCCGCCCGCCAACGCCGCTTGGCGGCAATACCGTTACGACAGCGTTACGAACCTCGTCAATCATCTGGTGGAAGCGGCCCACGCCAAAGGCAAACGAATCACTGCCGCGGTCTTCCCGACCCCCAGCCTGGCCAAAAAGTTGGTGCGACAGGACTGGGTTCGCTGGAATCTGGATGCCGTCCTACCCATGACCTATCACAGCTTTTACAACGAGAAGCCGGAGTGGATCGAGCGCGCGGTCAAGGAAGGCGTCTCCGCGCTGCCCGCCAATCGTCCCTTGTACGCCGGGCTCTACCTGCCCGACCTCAAGGGCGAGGACTTCGATCGTGCCGTGCGGTTCGCGATGGCGGGCGGCGCCAAAGGAGTCTCCTTGTTCGGCGGCGTGAGGAAGGTGGGTGCGTTCAGGTCCTGAATTCAGGGACGCTCAACCAACCGGCCCCGATATCGCGTGCCAATTGGCCGGCGGGTTCGTAGAATGGGCGCCGCGATGAACCCAGCATTATCCGATTTGCCGAAGAGAGTCCGGCGCCGCAAACGAGCCGGCGGGGATTACCGGCAGGCGCTTGTGGATTTTATCCGCGCCAACGCCAGGCCGCCGGATAAGTTCAGCCATCAACCCCGGGTTTACGCCCTGGCCAAAGAGTTGGCGCGCGGTGTCGCCTGCGATGATGATGTGATCTTCGCGGCCGTGTGGCTGCACGATCTCGGCGTGTTTGTCGGCCGGCGTCCGGAAAGCCCCGCCGCGCTGGCCGCCTGGGACTCCGTCGCTTACGCCTGCCGGGAAGCGCCAAAGGCCCTGCGGCGGTTCGGGTTTCCGCGGGAGAAGATTCCGGCGGTGCTTGAGGTCATCCGCTCGCATCTCCCTTCGAGCCGCCCGTTGTCTGCCGAGGGGTGGGTGGTCCGCGATGCGGACATTCTCGATCAACTCGGGGCCGTCGGCATCCTGCGCACGGTGAGCAAGGTCGGGCGCGACACCCGGTTTATCCGCTTTTCGGACGCCCTGGCATACCTGAGCCGGCGGGCAGAGCAACTGCCCACCCTTCTGCATTCCGCCGCCGCCCGCCGCCTGGCCCGGCCTCGCATCAGGGTGCTCAAGGCGTTCCTGGCCGCGGCCAAGGCCGAGGCCGGAGGCATCGAGTGGTAGAGGGCTCTTCCGCTTACGAGCCTTCAGGGGCGCGGATTCGTTCCCTTGCCCAGCGGCGCGCCTGCGCAGGCGTCTTGAGTTCATCCTGCAACTGCCGTTCCCGGATTTCGGCCAGCATGGCACCCATAAGCGGGCCGGGTTTCATGCCCAGGGCGATCAAGTCGTCGCCTGTCAGGAGCGGAGGGCGAATATGGGGTTGGCGCTCCAATTCCTTGGCCTGGCGAACCAGGAAGTCATAGACTTCGAGCCGGCCATGGGACCCCAGGCAATCGAGGCGGTGCAATTCCAACTCGAGGGGAAAGGTCGGGCGCAGCAGGAGCCGCCGGAGGGTGGACTTGCGCATTTGCGGGGCGTCCTTGAATTGCATGTGGCAGCGGACCGCTTTGACGATGTCGTCAATTTGTTTCCGGGGAAACCGGAGCCGCTCCAGGATTTGGGCGGCCATCCCGGCGCCGACGCGCTCGTGGCCGTAAAAATGGAGGGTGCCCGTCTCCGGGTCCCGGGAAGACGTGGCGGGCTTGGCGACGTCGTGAAGCAAGACCGCCCAGGGCAATGCTGACGCCGCATCGGGCGGCATTTGTGCGAGCATCAAACGGAGATGGTCGAGGACGGTTCCCTCCGGATGAAAGTCGGGAGACTGCTCGCACGAAACGGCAGCGGCAATCTCAGGCAACACTTGTTCCAGGAGGCCGCTCCGATGCAGCAGCTCAAGGCCGCGCCCCGCGTGCGGAGGGCGAAACAGCTTCACCAACTCGTCGCGGACGCGCTCGGCGCTGATGTCCGCGATGGCGGAAGCGCCCGCTTGGATCGCCCCGAAAGTGACGGGTTCAATCTCGAAATCCAGTTGCGCCGCAAGGCGCACGGCTCGGAGCAGCCGCAAATGGTCCTCGGCAAACCGTTCCGCAGGCGGCCCGATGGCGCGGATGATTCGGGCGCGCAGGTCGGCCTGGCCGCCCACCCAATCGTGCAGGGTTTCGTCAACCGGATCGTAAAACAGGCCGTTGACAGTGAAATCTCGGCGGCAGGCATCGGCCCGCGCATCGCCGAAACTGACCCGCTCCGGATGACGGCCGTCCCGGTAATCCGCCTCCGACCGGAACGTGGCGACCTGGAACTGATGGCCGCCTTCGACAACCACAACCACACCAAATTTCCGGCCGACCGGAACGATATGGGCAAAGACCCTCTCGATCTGGTTTGGCAGCGCCGATGTCGCGATGTCGTAGTCAGACGGCTGGCGGCCCAGCAGGACATCTCGCACGCAGCCCCCAACCCAGAAAGCGGGGAAACCGGCCCGGCGCAGAGAGCGGACGATTTCGGTGGCTGTGCGCCGCAACGAAAGGCCGCTGGAGAGGTCTCCGCTCAACTGTCTCCCCAAATCTTCTTCACCCATTCCACCCCGCTCCTGACCTCCTCGGGCGTCAGGGATGGGCCGAGCTCGAACACCCGAATGTGCTCCGGTTTGACGAACGGCTTGAGCGCCGCGAAGTCGATGGTGCCGGTGCCGGGGGGCTGGTGGTCTTGGCCGGGGAACCCGACATCATGGATATGGAAGCCCACCAGGCGGGCGGCGAGCGACTCCAGGTGAATGGGATGGTGGATGAAACCCAGGTGATGCTTGATTTGCGCATGGCCGGTATCATGCCAATAACCCAGGCACGGACTGGGCAGGTCGCGGAACAGGAACTGAAAGTCGGCCTCCAGCGGCAGCTCCTCCAGGGCCTGGCGATTCTCGGCCCCGAGCTTGATGCCGCGCGCCTCGGCCTCCGGCAGAACCTTGCGCAGAACCTCTTTGGTCCGCTCGAAGAACGGCTCTTTGCGGGCCTCGAGCTTCTCGGCCACGTCGGCGCAGAGCTTGGCGTACTTGGGCGTGTCCCCTCCCCCGCGGCGAAGCATGTCAAGGAGCTTTCCGGTATAGTCCTTCATCTCGATGCTTCCCAAATGAAGGACCACCGCCCGGGCCTTCACCCGCTGAGCGAATTCCAGGGTCTTGAGCGTATAGCGCAGGGCCATCTCCCGCTCGCGGGGACGCTCCGCCGAGAATTGATAAATGTTCGGCGCGGCGTGTGTGACCCCCATCGGCAGCGGGCAGAAGTTATGCAGGCTCGAAATCTTGATCTCCCCCGCTTCGACCGCGTCGATGATTCCGGGAAGCAGGCTGATGCGAGTGCCGTGGCTCAACTCGGCGTATTCAAAGCCGAGATCGCGGATTTCCCTTAGCATCGCGCGGCCATCCGTATGGCGATGGGAATTCCAACAGGTCGAAAGTGAATACATAATTAATCGAACACACACCCCTCCGACGGCGCGGCGAAGCCCAACGCACTTGCCTTGCACGCCGGCGTGACGGACGCTCAGCATCGCTGAGAAGCGTGCCGTCTTTTCCTTGCGCCGGCGGCGCTCACTCGGCTTCTCAAAATGCCGGTAAAAGAGTATTTTCCCTTGGGCCGTTGTCAATCGGCAATTTCCAGGGCCGCTTCGTTCGTGCGCGCAATTGACGGCCCCCGGGCGCACGGGTTAGGTTTCCACCATGGTCAATTTGACTGAAGCGCAGGCGCCGGGAGTGGATCGCTTTCCGGTGCGCCGGCCCGTGCCGCGCGAGCAACTCGATGCCCTGTCACGCGAGGTCCTCGTGCTCAAGAGGCAGCTCAACGCCCTCATCCTGGCCCACAACTACCAGGTGCCCGAAATCCAGGACGTGGCGGATTTTGTCGGGGATTCGCTCGGCCTCTCCCGCCAGGCCGCCCGGACCGATGCGGACGTCATCGTCTTCAGCGGGGTGCATTTCATGGCCGAAACGGCCAAAATCCTGAACCCGAACCGGATTGTCGTCCTGCCGGACAAAGATGCCGGCTGTTCACTCGAGGAGAGTTGCCCGGCCGGCAAGCTCGCCGAGTTCCAGAAGACCAATCCCCGGTTCTATACCATTACCTACATCAACTGCAGCGCCGAGGTCAAAGCGCTGAGCGACGTCATCTGCACCAGCGGCAACGCGGTCAGAATTGTCGAGGCGGCGCCCAAGGACCGGGATTTGCTCTTTGTGCCCGATGAAAACCTGGGGGCGTGGGTGATGGAGCAGACGGGCCGTCCGATGACTTTATGGCGGGGCAACTGCTACGCCCATGTCGAATTCCGCGAGGAGGGTCTGCTCCGCCTCCGCCGGTCGTTCCCGGGCGCCAAGGTGGTCGTCCATCCGGAATGCCTGCGCGAAGTCCGCGCCCTGGCCGACATCGTCTGCTCGACCGAGAAGATGATCGTCTATTGCAAGGAAAGCCCGGCCGCGCAGTTCATCGTCGTCACCGAATCGGGCATCCTCCATAGGATGAAGAAGGAATGCCCGGGCAAGGAGTTCATCTGCGCCCCGGTTTTTGACGCCATGCGCGCCCCGACGGATGCCTGCCGTTGCAGCGAATGCAAGTTCATGAAGCTGAACACTCTCGAGAAGCTCCGGGACTGCATGAAGCGCCTCGCGCCCCGCATCGAGCTGAGCGCGGACGTCATCCGCCGCGCCCGCCTGCCCATCGAGCGCATGCTCGAAATCTCCGCCTCCAAGGGCTGAAGTTCATTCCGCAACCGCTCTCTTTTCCCTCGATTGCCTCCTGGCAGGCTTGTGGGTCGATTACAAACAAGACCGCATTTTCCGCTTGCCATCTGATCTCATTGTGATATCATGCCGATAGCAATTGAAACTATCGCCTTCAACGGCCAACACGAATATGAACGCTGACAATCCAACTATAAACCGCGAGAGAATCGTCAATGTCTTCAACGGCTGGGTGATGTTGCCCATCGTCGCCTTCCTCTTACTGGGGGCCGCCGCCCTCTTCGTTTACTCGATCGTAGCGGGGGTCCACGGCAAGGGGGATCCGATCTGGAGTTTCTTTTTGATAGCGCTTTTGGTGGAGATCGCGGCAATCGTCATGTGCGTGGGCTTTTTCGCATTGCAGCCCAACGAGGCGAGGGTGCTCATGCTCTTTGGCGAGTACAAAGGCACGGTGCGGGACGCCGGCTTTCACTGGGGGAACCCGTTTTATTCAAATGGCCCGACCCAGCCTGGGACGCCCCAAGGGCAGGGCACAGGCTCGGAAACCAACGCGGCGGCGGCCAAGCTGGGCCAGGCGGTGCGGGGGCTGAAGAAGCTGTCGCGCTTCAAGGTGTCGCTCCGGGCGCGCAATTTCAACAGCGAGAGGCTCAAGGTCAACGACAAGCGGGGCAACCCCGTCGAGATTGCGGCGGTGGTGGTATGGCGCGTGCAGGACACGGCGCAGGCGGCCTTTGACGTGGATGATTATGAGAACTACGTGCGGGTCCAGAGCGAGTCGGCCATCCGGCATGTGGCCACCGCGTATGCGTACGACTACGGCGAAGAGCACGAGGTTACGCTGCGCAGCGGCATGGAAGAGGTCTCCCAGGCGCTGAGGCAGGAGCTGCAGGCGCGTCTGAGCAAGGCCGGCGTGCTGGTTGAAGAGGCCAGGTTGACGCACCTGGCATACGCGCCGGAGATCGCCCAGGCGATGCTGCGCCGGCAGCAGGCCGAGGCGGTCATCGCGGCGCGGCAGAAGATCGTCCATGGGGCGGTGAGCATGGTCGGCATGGCCTTGAAAGAGCTGGCCGACCAACAAGTGGTGACCCTGGATGACGAACGCCGGGCGGCCATGGTGAGCAATCTGATGGTGGTGTTGTGCGGCGAGTCGGAGGTGCATCCGGTGGTGAACACGGGAACGCTCTACACTTGAGCCGCCCATGGCCTCACGCAAACCATTTCTCCTGCGCATCGACCCCGAACTCTGGGCCGACCTCGAAGGCTGGGCCAGGGATGAACTGCGGAGTGTCAATGGACAGATCGAGTACCTCCTCAAGCAGGCGGTGCAGAAGCGCAAGGGCTTGCGACGCCACACCAGCCCCGCAGCCCAACGCCCCGCCTCTCAGGCCCTTCCAAAAGAGCCTCGCCCGGAGGAAGCGGATTGAGAATTGTCCAACTACCGCCCCTCGATCCAACCCCGGAACGTGGAATCCTGATAGAGCCGCTGGGCCAGTAATCGGTATCCGTCGGTCAGGGGATGGCTTGCGTCGGCGTAAAGCTGGCTGGGCAGCGTTTCGGGGACGACGTGGCAGATGCCGCGGGCTGTCAGCCATGCGGCGATGCCGTCGCGGATCTTGCGGAATGCGGGGCGGTTTTCCTCGGCGATCATGTGTTCGTTGAACGGGCCCAGGACAACCAGGATGCGATTGTCCCGCGCTTGCAGCACTTCGACCATGCGCTGAAAGGCCCCCCACTGGAGCGAATCCCCGAGGTCCACCCAATCAAAGCGCGCGGTGCTGGACCACGGTTTATGACGAGGGCTGGCAGGCCCGCGGTCAGGGTCGTCCCGCGGAGCGGCCGGCACGGCCATTTTAATCTGGGACAGTGGGTCTTTCCACGCGTTTGGGTAGCTTGGCGGGCTGCCGCCGTCGTCTTCGAGGGTCCAGCTCAGGATGCTTTTCTGGCCAAAATAAGCGTCCTGGAGATGGCCGACCCAGGCGATAAAGGGCACTTCACGCTCGATGATCGCGCTCAGGCGTTCGTTGGCATCGGCCTTGTAGCAAGGAATGCGCGGCCGGAACTGCGGGACGAGCCGGGAATGGTTGAACCGCTCCTCCTTGGAGGAGCTTAAATCCGCCTTGGGGCTGGTCATCCAGAGGACGTTGCACTGGAGGATCAACTTCTGGCGGCGAAGCGCCCTTCCGTAGTATCGGATCAGTCCCTCCTGTGCCAGGGGGAACATTCCGTTGAGCCCGCCGTTGACAAAGCGGTCCGCGGCCCCGGCTTGCTCGTTCAGGAAATGCGAGAGCGTCCCGTCTGGGGCGACGTATTCTCCCCACACGACCGAGTCGCCCAGGAGCAACACCTTGTCCGGGGCGGCAGCCTGGCGGAGTCGCCGCCCATAGAGCCAGTAGTCTTTGCTCAGCGAGTAAGGGATGCGGTAGTCGGGCCCGGTTTGAAACCGCTCGACCCGCTCCCAAACGCGGGGCGTCAGCCCTACGACCAATCCGACGAGGGCAAGGGCCGCAAGCCATTGCAGGGCGGTGAGACGGATTTCGTTCACTCCAAAGGGCACTCCCGGCTTGGAGGGCTTTCCGGCCGCCGCCGGGCCGTGCGGAGCACCTGCTCCGGCCTTTGGGGCGGGGGCAAGAGGGCTGGAGGCGGTGGATTGAGGTTCCATATCAGAACTGGAAATAGATGAAGGCGCCGCCGCCGGAGGAACAGACGCAGAGATAGATCACCATCAAGGCCGCCATGCCCACGCGCACGAAGCCTGCCCTCAGCACGGGGCGGAACCGGGATTCGTAGAGAAACTCATAAGCCCAGACCACGGCGATGAGCGCGAGCATGAGGGCCGGGATTTGCGGGTCGTGCCAGGCGGCGGTGAAGATGCGCCCGATGATGAGCCGCGCGTCGCTCAACGATTCGGCGCGGAAGAAGACCCACGTAAACGAGACGAAGGCGAACACGCCGGCCTGCTTGAGGAGCTTGGGCACGCGCTCCCGATAAAGAGCGGAGCGCTCCAACTCGCGTGTCACCACCACGCCCAGGCCGTGCAGCGCGCCCCAGATGACGAACGTCCAGGCCGCGCCATGCCAAATGCCGGAGATGAAAAAGGTCAGGAACAGGTTGCGGTACGTGCTCAGCCGGCCATGGCGGTTGCCGCCCAGGGGGATATAGACGTAATCCCTGAACCAACTCGACAAGCTGATGTGCCACCGGGACCAGAACTCGCCCAAGCCCGTCGCCAGGTAGGGGTTGTTGAAGTTCAGGATCAGGTCGAAACCCATGAGTTTGGCGACGCCGCGGGCCATGTCCGTGTACCCGCTGAAATCGAAGAATATCTGCCATCCGAAGGCCACGGTCGCCAGCACCAGGGCGGAAGCGCCAAAGGCGCGCGGGTTGTCATAGACCCGCTCGACGTAAAAGGAGAGGTAATTGGCCAACGCCAGTTTCTTGAACAGCCCGACCAGGAACAGCGAAGCGCCGTCGGTGAAATTCTGGAGCCGGATGGGTGGAAACTGGTTGAACTGCGGGAGCAGGTGCTTCGCCCGCTCAATGGGGCCGGCCATCAACTGGGGGAAGAAGCAGACGAATGTGGCGAAGCGCAGGAAGTTCCGCTCGCGATGGACATTGCCGAAGTAGAAATCGATGGTGTAACTCAAGGACTGGAACGTGAAGAACGAGATACCGACCGGCAGCAGGTATTGGAAGCCGAACGGCATCAGAACGGACGGGTCGGAGAGTTTCAGGGGCGCGTGCGCCCACGAGAGCACGCCATTGAGGTTTTCGACAACGAAACGGGCGTATTTGAAAAAGAGCAACAGCGCCAGGTTGTTGACCAGGCTGATGAGGAGCCATATCTTCCGGCTGCGGTAGAGCGCCCCGAGCGCCATCAGCAAGAGCAGCACGCTCAGCCCGAGCAGGGAGGGCCGCAATGTCCGGGGCCCGGCCGCCGCCAGGGCCAGGCTGCCCACGGTGGCCGCGCCCGAGACCAAGAACGCCGCTTTGAGCACCGAATCCTCAAATTGGAGCCGCGTCAGGCGCGACAGGATGTTCACCCTCTGTTCCCCGCCCTTGCAATGGTCCATCAGGGCCACGAGGAAGAAATCGAGCAAGGTCGAATAGAGCACCAGGCCGAGGTAATACGGGTTCCACCAGCCGTAGAAAAAGTAAGAGGCCACCGTCAGCCATGGCAGCCAGAGCCGGGTCTTGCGCAAAGCAAAAAAAACCGGCAGCACGACCAGGAGGAAAACCAGGAATGGCCAGGTGTGGAAAAGCATCAGCCGGGAGAGGGCGTGGTTAGCTGGATTTTTTCAGCAACTGTTCCAGTTCCTGGGCCGTGGCACGGCGCACGCACCGGAAGCCGCAGAAGTCGGTCGAGAAACAAGCATCACTGTCGCCCGTTTTCTCCCCCTGGCGCGCCGTCGCGCTGCATTGGTCGGGACTGGATTTCCAGCTACCCCCGCGAATGACCCGTTTGACGTCCTTGCCGGTATTGGGCGGTCCGGTCGGGTCCGCGGGGGGACTTTCCTTATAGTAAGTGGGGCTATAGACATCCTCGCACCATTCCGAGACGTTGCCGTAAAGGTCGTAAATGCCCCAGGCATTGGGTTTTTTCTGTCCGACGGCGTGCGTCTTCTCCTCGGAGTTGCCGGCATACCAGGCAACCTGGCGCAGCTTGTCGGGCCGGCCGGCGTCGGCCGGTTCGTCCGTGCCGGCGCGGCAGGCGTACTCCCACTCCGCCTCCGTCGGCAGGCGATAGCCGTCGGCGGAGGAGTCGCAATCCCAGTCCAGCGTCTTTTCGTTGTAGCATGGTTTGAGACCCTCCAACAGGGAGCGTTCGTTGCAATATTGCTTGGCGTCTCGCCAGCGCACCCGCTCGACCGGCTTGTTCGGATTGTCCTGCCAATGGGAGGGATTGGGCAACTGGACCTTGGCGAACATCCCGTGAGTGACCTCGAACTTGTCCATCAGGAACCCGCTCACCTTGACCTTGTGCGCCGGGGCCTCGTCCGGGGCGCCATGGTCATTGCCCATGATAAACTCGCCGCCGGGCAAACAGACCATCTCGATGCCTGACTTGGTCACGATGCCCGCCGGGCTCGATGCCCCTGGCTTCGCCCCGCCCCCTGCCCCGCCGCTCCTGGACTCGCCCTGCGAGTTCGGGCCTGCCTTTTCGCAGCCCGCCAGCGCCAGCGCCACCACCGCCGCCATGAAAAAACGAGTCGTCATCATCATTTTCAAGTGCCGGCCCCATGGTAAGCGGGGACAAGCGTCACGACAACCTGAATCGACTTCCAGTCCCCAAGCGGGGTATGGTTAAAGGTGGGTGAGGCTAATTCCACAAGGAGAGCCACTGGTGG
>CAZZFF010000106.1:0-21700 GCA_964653485.1 uncultured Verrucomicrobiota bacterium
GGATCTGTGCGGGGGGCGCCGGGCAACCGGCGTCCCTACCGCGACAGAATTGGTTCTTGGCAATTACCATTGACCGATTTTCGATTCCCAATTCTCAATGAGCCGTTTGAACAAACCGCCCCTCCTCTACCCACCGCCCCCCGCCGACGTGCCCGCCAGTTGGCTTGTCTTCTCACTCGTGACCGGTCCCTGCTCTTGGAGCAGGCGCCTGAACGCCTTCCCATCGAGTGTCTCATGTTCGAGGAGTTCGCCGGCGACAAGGTCCAGTTCCCGGCGGTGATCGCGCAGGAGGGTCTTGGCCTCGGCGTAGGTCTGGTCCAGAAGCTTTTTGACTTCCTGGTCGATTTCGCGGGCGGTCTCTTCGCTGCAATCCCGTTGCAAAACCCCGTCGGGCATGCCTGCCCCAAACGGGTTCTGGCGTTGGGCGCAGTGCGCCAGGCCAACGATGTCGCTCATCCCATACATGGCCACCATCTGGCGCGCCAAAGCGGTCGCGTGCTCCAAATCGTTCTCCGCGCCGGTGCTTGCTTCTCCAAACACGATCTCTTCGGCGGCGCGCCCGCCTAATTGTCCCCTGAGCCTGTCCAACAAAGCCGAGCGGCTCATCAGGTGGCGATCCTCGGTCGGCAGTTGCATCGTGTAGCCCAGAGCCGCGTGCCCGTGCGGGATGATGGTGATTTTATGCACCGGGTCGGCGCTTTTGCTGTAGGTTGCCGCCAGGGCGTGGCCCACCTCGTGATACGCCACTTGGCGTTTTTCCTGCTCGCTCAACCGGCGGCTCTTTCGTTCCGGCCCCGCCACCACCTTGTCCACGGCGTCCTCGAGGTCTTTTTGGCTGATTTGCGTCGCATGATGCCTGGCCGCCAGAAGAGCCGCCTCGTTGACCAAATTGGCCAGGTCGGCCCCTGAAAAACCGGGCGTCTGTTGCGCGACTTTTCGCAGCTCCACTTCCGATGCCAGCGGCTTGTTCCGCACATGCAGCTTCAGAATCGCCAGCCGCCCTTCCGAATCCGGCGCGTCCACCACGATTTGACGGTCGAAGCGCCCGGGCCTCAACAACGCCACGTCCAGCACCTCCGGCCGGTTCGTCGCTGCCAGCACGATCACGCCGACGTTCGCCTCGAAGCCGTCCATCCCGACAAGCAGTTGATTGAGCGTCTGCTCGCGCTCGTCATTCACCGTTCCCATGTGAACGCCCCGCTGCCGGCCCACCGCGTCCAATTCGTCAATGAACACGATGCACGGCGCCTGGCCCTTGGCTTTCTCGAACAAATCGCGGACGCGCGCGGCCCCCACGCCCACGAACATCTCCACAAAATCGCTGCCGCTGATCAGGAAAAATGGCACCTTCGCTTCACCGGCAACGGCTCGAGCCAGCAGGGTCTTGCCCGTTCCGGGCGGGCCGACCAGCAGGATGCCCTTGGGAATCGCCGCTCCCAGCGCCTTGTAACGGTCCGGCGTCTTCAGGAACGTCACCACTTCCTGCAGCTCGTACTTGGCTTCGTCGCAACCCGCCACGTCGTCAAACGTGACGCCCGTGTCCTTGTCCGCCATCACCTTGGCCTTGCTCGACCCGAAACTCATGATGCCTTGCCCGATGCTCCCCATCCGCCGGGACAGGAAACGCCACAGCAAGACCATCGCGGCGATCGGCAGCACCCAGGCCCAAAGAAACTGCGACATGAAGCTGGGACGAACCCCGGAAAACTCGACGCCCGCCTTCTGCAGATCGCGAACAAGGTCCGGGTCCTCCACGCGAACGGCTCGAAATAGGTAGCTTTCCGGCGTGGCGGGATTTGCCTTCTCTTTTTCAGCGGTTTTGGACGCCTTCGCCTCCGGGGCGTTGGTTTCCGCGGGAGCGACCGGGCTGGCCTGCCGCTGGGGCCCGGGTTTGGGCAGGACCTTGCCGGTGATGTCCGTCTCATTGATCGTCAGTTCCGCGACCCTGCCTTGCGCCACAAAAGCCTTGAATTGGCTGTAGGAAATCGTCCGGGTCGTGAGTTGGTGGGAGGCCTCTTGCCAAAACCACAACGTGCCCAGCATGAGAATCACATACCAAATCATCGAGCCCCATTGCTGTGGCGGCCAAGCTTGGAAGTTGCGCCCCAACTCGGGAGGAACCGGCGGCGGAGTCTTCCGCGGCCCGTTGGGCTGCTTGAAGTCCTTGGCCTTCTCATCCGCGCTCTGTTGTTGCTTGCTCATGCGTTGGCCGGGGGGGAGGAGCGTTGGTGGGCTCACGACTTTTAGGTTTCTTTAGTTGCTTGTTCCTTTAGGAACAATAGCACTGTTCGGCTTGTTCGGCGATGCTTCTGCAAGTGAACGCCCTTTCGCTCTGCCCTGCTCTTTACACGGGTTATTCGCTACGCCTGAGATCCCGCACCGGCCTTGTCCTCAACACCCGCGATAGGCCCGGCGTCGAGCCGTGTCCCGAGGGGCATCCCGAGAATAGTCCGGCCCTTGAGCGCCGGGTCTGGCGCCCCTAGGACTTTCCGTCCTCAAGGGACGGCCTGGAAGTTTGGACATTTTGCACGCCAACGGCGTGCGGGCATACCAGCCCAGGGCAAGCGGAGCGCCGCCCTGGGAAAATCTCCCATTATCCCAACCCGCCCTGCAAGGGCGGGAGCTTTTTCCTCAGTCCCAAAGGTAACGCTCCTCAAATGCCATCTCGTAGCGCTTCAACAAAGGGTGACCTGCGCCCTTGCAGGGCGCAAGAGGGGAATAGGGCGGGCTTTCCCAGGGCGGCGCTCCGCTTGCCCTGGGCTGGTTTGCTGCGCGCCTTCAGCGCGGGTGCCATGGGCAGCCGGGGCATAACACGAATGTCTAAACGAGGCTGGATGACAGAAAACCCGTGTAAAGAGAAGGCTCTGCCGGCGCACTCCAGAATACCTCTTTGTCCACCGCCCAACACCGTGAAGGGAGCGCCGCGCTTTTGCCTTTACGGGGTGGCTTCCTGCTTCTAAAAAAGGGGCATGAGATTTGATTCGCATTGCAGTCGACGGCGGTTCTTGAAAGGAGCAGCGGCGGTGGGAGGGGTCGCGGGGCTGCCTATGTTCGTGCCCGCCTCGGTGCTCGGCGCCCAGGGCAATCCATCCCCCGGGAACACGATCACCGTTGGGGCAGTCGGCCTGGGCGGCCAGGGCTCGGGCAACCTCGGCGGCTTCTTGGGCGACCGACGCTGCCGCGTGCTGGCGGTCTGCGACGTCGACCAGGGCCACGCGCAGGACGCCCAAAAGCGCGTTCACAACCAATATGGCAACCAGGATTGCGCCGCCTATCACGACTTCCGGGAACTGTTGGCGCGCGACGACATCGATGCCCTTTCGCTGGCCACCCCCGACCATTGGCACGCCGTCGTCGCGATTACCGCCGCCAAGGCCGGCAAGGATGTCTATGGCGAAAAGCCGTTCAGCCATGACCTTCGCGAAGGCCGCGCCATGGTGAACGCCGTCAACCAATACGGGCGCGTCTGGCAAACGGGTTCCTGGCAGCGTTCGAGCGGCGATTTCCGGTTCGCCTGCGAGTTGGTCCGCAACGGACGCATCGGCAAGGTCCACACCGTCGAGGTCGGCCTGCCTACGGGCAGCCCCGGCGGTAACTCCCCGTTCACCGCTCCGCCCCCCGGCCTGGATTACGACTTCTGGTGCGGACCCTCCCCCTGGGCTCCCTACTCGGCGGACCGCACGCATTGGAACTGGCGCTGGCAAATGGATTTTGGCGGCGGCCAACTCATGGACTGGATCGGGCATCACGGCGATATCGCGCAGTGGGGCCTGGGCACCGAGCACACCGGACCGGTCGAGCTCAACCCCATCTATGCCGACTTCCCCAAAACCGGCATCTGGGACGCCCCCACGCGTTACCGGGTCGAATGCACCTTCGCCAACGGGACCAGGATGATCGTCCAGAACGCCGAAGGCGCCCTCCGGATGGGGGCAAAGTGGATTGGCTCCGAGGGCTGGGTGTGGGTGGACCGCGGCGGGTTCGAGACCTCACCGGCCGGCCTGGCCAAGTCGAAAATCCGCCCCGACGAGATCAACCTCTACCACTCCACTAACCACATCGGTAACTTCCTCGATTGCGTCGCCTCTCGCCGCTTGACCATCACCCCGGCCGAGGTGGCCCACCGCTCGGCCAGCATCGGCCATCTGTGCATCATCGCCCTCACCCTGGGACGCAAGCTGCGCTGGAAGCCCGACACCGAGGAATTCATCGACGATGCCTCCGCAAACGGCCTCCTCGGACGGGCCAAACGCGAACCCTGGAACATCATCCTCTAACCTATATGAACCTGACGACATTGACGTTCCAGCCTATGAAATCCTGCTTCGCCTGCGCCGCCCTCGCCTGCGGCCTTCTCCTGTTGCCCTCCAATCATTTGCTCGCCCAAGCCCCTGCCGAAGACGCCTGGGCCGCCCTGGGCAAATATCAATTCGGCCAAAGCCGCCAGCCGCTCGCCCTCATCGAAGAGCAAATCCGCAAATCGCCCCCGGCACAGTACCGGGACATCGAGGCGAAACTGCTGCCGATCTTGCAAGCGCCCGACACCCAGAAGGACGCCAAACGCTACATCTGCCGCTGGCTCGGCATCGTCGGTTCCGCCGAATGCGTTCCCGCGGTGGCCCGGTTCCTGAGCGACCCCGACCTCTCCCACCCGGCCCGCATTGCCCTCGAGAAATTGCCCGACCCCGCCGCCGCCGCCGCCCTCCGCGACGCGCTCCAGGAAGTCAAAGGCAAGCTGTTGGCCGGAGTCATCTCCTCCGTGGGCATCCGCCGCGACGCGGCCGCGGTCGATTCCCTGCGCCGCCTCGCCCAGGATAACGACCAGTCGGTCGCGGCCACAGCCCTCGCGGCCCTGGGCCAAATCGGAACGGAGGAAGCCGCTCAGGCCCTTGAAACCACGCAGGTGCCCAAGACCCTGGCCCCCGCGCTGGCCAACGCCCGCATCGCCGCCGCCACCCGCCTGGTCCAGGCCGGGAACGGCTCGCGCGCCGCGGGCATATTCAAGGACTTGATGGCTTCGGGTCAGACGCCGGCCATCCGCGTGGCCGGGCTTAAAGGCCAGATTGCCTCATTGCCGCGCGATCAGGCCGTCACGCTGATCGTCGCGCTGGTGCAAGGAGATGACGCCGCCATGCGCTCGGCGACCCTCTCCGCCTATGCAAATTCCACCGACACAGCCCTCAAAGACAGCGTAGCGGAGGACTTGCCGCGCATGAAACCGGCCGGGCAGGGGTTGTTCCTGGGGGTGCTGGCCGACCAGGCTGGCGTGGCGGCGCGCCGGCCCGTCCTGGAAGTTCTCAAAGCCTCCACCGATGCCCAGGTCCGCTCCGCCGCCCTGGAATGTCTGGTCCTCCACGGCGAGGCCGGTGACGTGCCGTTAATCGTCGCGCTCGCGACGGAACCGACTGGGCCCGTGGCGACCGCCGCCAAGCAAACCCTCCTGCGCATGGGCCGGCCGGGAGTCGACCAGGCCCTGGTGGCGCTGATTACTTCGCCCAAGCCCGAAGAACGCGCCGTCGTGTTGGACACCTTGGCCGGTCGCCGGGTTGAGTCCGCCCTGCCCACGCTCGTCCAGTTGCTCCAGGGCGCGGATATAGCCCTCGCCACCGAGGCCGCCAAAGCCCTCGGCGTGATGGGCCGGCCCGGCCAGTTGGCGCCGGTGGCCAAAGTGCTGGCGGACGCGAGCGATGCCGCCCTGCGCGGAGCCGCCCAAGAGGCGGCCCGGGAAATCTGCCGCCGGTCCGGCGATTTGCCGGCGTGTGCCGCGGTGCTGGCGGACGCTCTCCGCCAGGCCGCGACCCCGCAAGCGCGAGCGGCCCTGTTGCCTGTCTTGCCCGCCACGGGCGGGGAAGTCGCCCTGAACCAAGTCCTCCAGGCGATGAAAGACCAGAACGACGCCGTCCGCGCCGCCGCCGTGCGAGCGCTCGTTTCCTGGCCGGACGCCGCCGCCGGACCCCGCCTGCTCGAACTCGCCCGGACCACTACCGATTCGACCCAGGCCATCGTGGCCCTGCGCGACGGTTGCTTGCGGTTGGCTCAAATGGACGAGGTGCCCGCCGGCCAGAGGCTCGACCTCCTTCGCGGGGTGCTGGCGGAGGCCAAGCGCCCCCAGGAAAAGCGCCAGGCGATTGCCGCCCTGGCCGAACTCCAGTCCCCAGGCGCGCTGGCTCTGCTCGAGACCTGCGCCACGGACGCCGCTCTCAAGGCCGAGGCCGATTCAGCCACGCTCAAGCTCGCCCGCGCCATGGGCGGCATTTACACCCGGCAGTGTCTCGCCGCCCTGGACCGCCTGAAAGCCCAGGGCGGAACGGATGCCGCTCGCAAGGAAATCGCCGACGCCATCAAAGCGGTTCAGAGCGCGGGTCAGTCGCCCGAAGGGTTTATCCTCGGCTGGATGCTCTCCGGCCCGTACGTGCAGGAGGGCAAGGATGGGGCCGCGCTTTTCGACCTGGCCTTCGGCCCGGAAAAACCGGGTGCCGCCGCCCAGTGGCGGCCGCTCACGGGCGCCCAAAACGGCGTGGTCGACCTCGGCCGCGTCATGCCCGGAGAAAACCGGGTCGCCTATCTCCAGACCGTCGTCCTCAGCGACCGCGAGCAGGAGGCCACCCTCGAACTGGGCAGCGATGATGGAATTAAGGTCTGGCTGAACGGCCAGGTCGCCCTCGCCAACAATGTCGTGCGGCCTTGCACTCCCGGCGACGACAAGACAGGCGTGAAACTCAAAGCCGGGGCCAACACGCTGCTGCTCAAGATCACCCAGGGCGGCGGTGAATGGGCCGCCTGTGCCCGCCTCCGCGGCGCCGATGGCAAAGCCCTGCCGGGCGTTGTCATCCAGCCGGCAGGCGAATAGCCCGGAACCGGGCCGCTAATCGGTTGCGGCCCGCCGCTTTGAAGACTTGGGCGTGTGGTTGGTCCTTGGTTTGAGCGCCCTGGCGGCGGCCTGGGCTTCTTTGCGAGCCAGCTTTGCCGCCTTCTTTGCCTGCTTGAGGGCCTTTCGTGCTCGCTTGAGTTGGGCTTTGGCCAGCCGCGCTCGCTTCCGGGCGGCCTTGACCTGCCTCTCGGCCTCTACGGCCTTGGCGCTCTGAGTTGGTAACGTGGCGTCGGCCCGGCTCTTCGCATTCTTGGCGTTTTTCATGGCTCTACCTCTGACGCAGGCGTTGCATTGTCGCGATTGAAGGTGGGGTGGTCGACGGGATTTGAACCCGCGACAGCCAGATCCACAATCTGGGGCTCTAACCGGGCTGAGCTACGACCACCAGCCAACGCCCAACAGACTAGGTTTCCCCGCCCCTCCCGTCAAGCCCCGCGATCGCCCCCAGATTCTCCTCTCAGATTCCTTGTGAACCCTGAAATGCCCGATGCAAAGCGCGTTCCGCGTATTCCGCCTGTTCCGCGGTTCTTTGCTTTCTCCCGATTGGCATCGGATTTGAGGGGCGTTGATTCTTCTCATCTTTGTTGCAACCGAAGTGCGGTGTCCCGCACTGCTCTATTGCGCCAGCCTTGCCCGATAAAAACGGCGGGTCAGGTTCGTAGTAGTGTCTATGCACAGAATCGGCGAGTTAGTCCCTTGCAGGGTTGCCACCGACCTCCAATAAGCGAACACCGCCCGGCCAACACGACAATAGCGACGGGACGCGATACCACCGCTAACGGTCGAAGATGCGGACTGTGACGGCCAAACCCTCACAGGGCTTGCTCAAATCATCTTCGATCCCGCGTGGGTTATTCAACTCGCCAAGGTGATCGAAAACCAAACACACGAGGTGGCGCACCGACGCATGAGCTTTGTATTTGGATATGTCAACGAGCAATTGTTCACCAAGGTCCTTCGACGTCATCGACTTGCGGGCGTACTTGAGTTCGATGGCGAGCCGATATTGGGGCAGGACAAAGTCGATGCGCGACGAGCCGCCCGCATAACTTGGGGACCATTCCTCGCGTCGGATGTCGCCGAAGAAGACGCGGAGTAGCGCGTTCAACAGGTCCTGCGCATCGTACTCGTCTTGGACCGTGATCGTGGGGCGAGAGTCGTGGCGGTTCTTCAACTGACGTTCGACGTCGAGCATCCGGGATCCCAAAGCCACGACCACGGCGACCGAATCGATGGAGCTGTCGGCGAAATCAAGTCGTTGGCCACCGTGTCGGGTCTCAAGCGTGCCGTCGACGAGCCTCTTTGTCAGGAATACCAATACGGCGCATTTCTCACTGACCGAGCGCCTGATTCTCGCGTGCTCTTGCTTCTCAAACAGATCAGCCTCCTCACTTCCGCTCAAGAAGTACTGTGTCTTGAAGTCGTTCAACCGAGCGAGGTTGATGAGTCTCGGATGCTCGGCGAAATCGCGGCCATAGCCGAGGCCGATCACTTCGTCGAGGTCGATGAGGCGTCCGTCGGCATGTGTGCTTGGTGGTTCCTTTCCCAGGACGCGAGCGTAGCGATTAGCCAAGGCCTGGAAACCGAAGTCGGCCGAATTCATGTTCCAATGAATGAGCCTTGCATCCTCGTGTTCTCTGAGGAACGAATAGAACGACTCAAGCACATATCGTTCTCCTGCCTCCTGCCGATCCATCACGGAATAGACCTTCGTTGCCGAGGAGAAGACTCCGGAAAACGTAATTGCCGAAACCGCTGGCGGCTCGCTCGGCAGCCTATAAAAGCTTTGACAGGCATAATGGACCGCATAAGCGGCCGCCCCATTGTCGCGGAGAGACCGCAGCTCCCGGATCATAGATGAGAACGACATGTTACTCATGTTTCCTTATGGCAATACTGTGGTGGCACAGTCAAAAACTCCTTCTCCGGCAGCAGCACGGCAGTCAGCGGACCGCCGGCGATGCCGCAACCGGTGTCCAAGCAGATGAGATGCTCGCTGCAAAACGGTCTTCGACTTGGCTGCAGGTAGTGGCCGCACACGATGAGGTTTCGCGGCCCCGCGGACAAGAACACGCGTGGGTCGCCAGATCTCGCCAGTGCCCCGAAGGTCCTTTCTTGAGGCTGGTCAGGGCAGAAACCGACGTGTGAAACGAGCAAGTCTTCCTCTTCGAAGCACGGAGCGAGCGTCTCCAGGAACCACTGATGCCGCGCAGGAAAGGCGGAAACAAAGGCTGTGCGCAAGTCACCCTTAACCTCTGGCAAATACGAGGCTAGCGTGGCAACCCCTCCCATGGCTGCCAACGCAGAGAAGCTCCCAACCCCACGGACGTAGTCGAGCAACGCGAGATCGTGATTCCCGGCAATGAATCGCCATCGCTCAGCCTGCGATTGCTTTCTCCTCGACAACTCCTCTAGAACTGCGGCAGACGCCCCCCCGCCGTTCACATAGTCACCTACGAAGACAACAGTACGTTCCGCCCCCTCGAGCAGGGCGAGCATCTTCGTAAGAGCGTTGAAGTCGCCGTGGACGTCTCCGACGATGGCGACCGGGCTCATGTCGAGGCCCAGTCGACCGGAGCACTGGCGTAGCCCAGGCTTTGCCCCCCTGTAAGCAGTTGCACGGCAAGATACGATGCCATCGGGTAACGCTGATGCCAGGCGACCGCCAATGCGTCAAGCCCGGCAAAGGGATTTGGGATCGGTTCGCCTAGATAGTGCGCAATCAAGTCTCTCGAACGATCCACCACGTGCCGATCCGAGGTTGCGGCGAGTCCATCGAAAAGGCTGGAGATTCGAGGTTCGCCGAGAACGAGTGCCACCGCAGACATCGCGAACGATGGCCTTCCCCGGCGAGCGCACTCTGCGTAAAGGACCGACCGAACGACATACAATGCAGCCCGCCGCAGAAGCGCTGGGGTGACGGATTGGCAAGCCGTCTCCAAGACCGTCGCGGCAGCGCACATACCCTCCCTGAGGCGATGATAGTCGGGCGGAACCCACTCACTCAAAAGGGGCGGAATGAGGGCCTTCTTGTCCACGAGAATCCTGGCCTCTTCGCGCAGGTGCAGCACGAACAGGCTCCCCCGATGCGCCATTGCTCTAAAGTGCTCAGGGGTGTAAAAACTGACCGAAAAGCGCGCGGGCACATCGATCCGTAACGGTTGTGTCGCGTCGATGACGAGGACATCGACATCCGAGTGTGGCTGGTCGTCCCCGCGGGCACAGCTTCCGTAGAGGAGAACGGACTCAAATCGCATGCATAAGAGATCAATTGCCACCTCCTCGGCACGCGGCATTGGAACCCGAGAGGGACACGGCAAGCCAGTCAATCGGATCGGCGGATCGCGCAGTACCCCCGATCTTGGTGAGCGAAGCCCAACCTGACCCTGCAGGGTGCTTCCCCAGGTGCTCAGGACGGAACTAGTTTGCGCATTCACGGTTGGAGATAAGATAAGCCCAACTGGCACTTTTGCGCAACGACAAACATGCCGCCGAAAACCGCGATCCTCGCATTCTCGCCTTGTGCAGCTCCCAGATAGTGCCCTGCCCGAAAAAGGAACTTGCTCGCGGTAGAGCCAGGGTGCAACGATCCAGGCATGAATCGAAATGGCGATTGGCGATTGGCGATTGACCGGTGAGAAACCTCTTTGAAGCAATTGGCTTCAAGCTCGGCCAGAAAGCCGCGCAGGCCAAGAACGCCTTCGACCTTATGGGCGGGGACGAGCAGGAGTCCTTGCGTGCCGAAATCCGTCTAGGCCACGATCTGAAAGCAGCCCTGCTCGAGCGGATGCCCCTGGTGGAAGAAAATGCCACTACCAGGTGGGTGGGGCAAATCGCCCTGTGGTTGGCGGCGAACGTGAAGGAAAAGAAGCTCCCTTTCAGTGTCCTGGTGACGGCAGAGCGGGAGCCAAATGCGTTTGCCCTGCCCGGTGGGCCTGTCTTCGTGAGTTGGTCGTTGTTGGAGCTATGCCGGCAGCAGAGGAGAGACGAGATCGCCTTTGTGCTGGGCCATGAGATGGGGCATATCGTGCGGCGGCACACCCTCGAGCGGATCGTCAAAGACGCCGCTGTGTCCCTGTTGCTGCGGCAGTCTTCCGGCATCCAAGCCGCCAGCGCCTGGGTGAATCAGGCGGGGCGGCAAGTCCTGGGCTCTGCCTTCTCCAAGGAGGAGGAACTGGAGGCGGATGGCTTCGCCGTGAACCTGGTCCGGGCCGCAGGCGGCGATGCGTCGGCAGGGGACCGGCTCTTGGAGAAACTTCTCCAAGGCAACCCGAACCAAGGCGTCGGCATCGGCGGCCATTACTTCGCAACCCACCCGCCGCTCGCGGCGCGCATCGCTTGTCTGCGGGCCAGAAGGCCGGGGTGATCCAAGCCGCTCCGGAAGTCTCCGCTCGATCGACCCCTGCACCCGCCCGACGAGCCATCGCCGTGAGGCGCCCGGCTTGGTCCTGTCTAACCATCCGATGAACCTGAATCCCTTTCGCGGCGGGACGGTGCTGCAGGACATCCGGTTCGGCGCGCGGATGCTGTGGAAGACCCCCGGCTTCACCGCCGTGGCGGTGGCGACGCTGGCGCTGGGCATCGGGTCCAGCGCGGCGATTTACAACGTCGTCAATTCTGTCCTCCTCAACCCGATTCCGGGGCCGGGCTCAGACCGGCTGGTTCAGATCGCTGAACGCAATTATACGCAGGGCATGTTTCGCGAGGCCAACGGCAAGCCCTTCTTCTGCGGCGTTTCTCCGCCGGTGCTCGATGCGGTCGCCGCAAACCAGGCGCTCTTCGCCGGGTTCGCCTGGGCCAACGGCCTCACTCTGGATAGAAAAACCGAGGACTTCATCGAGAATGAATCGGGCTGGATGGTCTCGCCGGGCTTTTTTGCGCTCTGGAATGTCCCGCCAATCTTGGGCCGGACCTTCGCAAAAGACGAGGCTGTGCCGGTGGACGAGCAGCAGAAGCCGGTGCGAGACGCGGTCATCGTAATCAGCCACTCGTGGTGGAAGTCGCTCTTTGGCGGCGACCCGGGCGTCGTCGGCAGGACAATCGAATTGAGCGGCCGCCATTTCACCGTCATTGGTGTGATGCCGCGCCATTTCCAGTTTCCTTATGGTGGAACGAAGTTCTGGATTTCCGTCGAGTCGCTCCGGCTGCCGGCCGGGTGGGGCATGGCGCCGAATATCCGGGTGTTCGCTCGCCTGAAGCCAGGCGTCACGCTCAGGCAAACCGAAGCCATGCTCGGCACGGTAGCCCAACGCCTCGCCAAGGAGCACGAAACCGACAAAATGTATGGCGCAGAATGGAGTCACCGCCCCGGCGGGCTTGGCCTTTGGGTGCGCCCGGCGCGCGACGAACTGACTGATGGCCGGGAGGATTTGCAGCGAACCCTCTTGGGTTTGCTGGCCGCCATTGGTTTCGTGCTCCTCATCGTTTGCGCCAACGTGGCGAACCTCACACTGGCCAGGACCGAGAGACGCCAGCAGGAACTCGTCATTCGAGCCGCGCTCGGGGCCGGCCGCCGGCGCCTCGTGCGGCAACTGCTCACCGAGAGCATGATGCTGGCCTGCCTCGGCGGGATCGGTGGTGCGGCCGTGGCGGTTGCGGCCGGGAGGCTGTTGACTACGCTGGTTCCCGAATACATGCCGCGCCTCAAGGCCGTTCAACTCGACGGGCACGCCCTGGGCTTCATGCTGCTCATCGCGGTGGCCACTGGCTTGGCCTTCGGCTGTGCGCCCGCCTTCCAGGCGGGCCGGGAGAGACTCGCCGACGCCCTCAAGCAGGCCGGGGCCGGCGCCACGGGAGGAGTGGGCCGGAGACGATACCGCGGCGCCCTTGTGGTGGCTGAGTTGGCCCTCACGCTCGTCTTGCTCACGGGCGCCGGGTTGATGATCGACAGCGTCGTCCGCTTGCTCCACGTCGATCCGGGGTTCGATCCCGCGAACCTCGTACGCATCGTGATCAATTTGCCCTGGGACAGGTACAACGACCAGGAGCACGACGACCAGGCCAGGCAATTGAGGAAAGTGCTCTACGCCCAACTCCACGAGCGGTTGGCGGCGCTGCCGGGGGTCAAGGCTGTCGGCGTCGGAAAACGCGGCGCCTGGCCGGAAAAACTGACGTTGGAGGGGCGCGCCGCGCCCCTCGAGGCCCTGCGGGACGGCTGCGGCGTCGAGCAAAGCGACCTCTTCCGCGCCATGCGCATTCCGCTGCGCGCGGGACGATACTTCGACCGGCACGACCTCGGCGAAGCGGTCGGCACCGTGGTGATCAACGAGATGATGGCGCGGACGTTCTGGCCGGCAGAAACCGCCGTGGGCAAGAAATTCACCGCCGAAGGTTGGCCCGGACGGCGCCAGTACCAGGTCGTAGGAGTCGTTGGCGACATCCGCGACTCCAGTTACAGCCAGCCGCCGAGGCCGACCTTCTACCGGCCCTGCCATGAACTTCATTTGGAAGGCATGGCCCCCTTTTTTGTGCTTCGCACACAAGCCGACCCGCGCGCGCTCGTGCCGGCCATTCGCAAGGAGTTGAACGGCGCCGAACCGCAAATGCGCGAGCCGGGGATTGTCGTTTGCCGCCAGGCTCTCTACGACTCCACCCAGGCCCAGCGCACCTACCTCCTCTTCCTGGCGGTGTTCGCCTCGGCCGGGCTGTTGCTGGCGGCCCTGGGCATCTATGGCGTGCTCGCTTATTCCGTGGCGCGGCGCGTTCGCGAACTCGGCATCCGCATGGCCCTGGGCGCGGACCGGCGCCAAGTCTTGGCCCTGGTGATGACCGAAGGGGCGCGCCTCATCGCCGTCGGCGCGGCCCTGGGACTCCTGGCCGCGTTTTGGCTGACGCGGCTCTTGCGGAATCAGCTCTTTGAGGTTCGGCCCGGCGATCCGGTCGTCTTTACCTGCGCCCTCCTGCTGCTGGCCGCCGTCGCGTTGCTGGCCTGTTTGCTGCCGGCCCTGCGCGCCACCAGAATCAACCCGATGGACGCTCTCCGATACGAATGATCCGCGGATAAGGAGCCGGATAAAGCAATTGCGGATTTCGTAACTGTTCAACCAACGTAGCGGCGTCTCGGCAGAGCGCCGTTAATGTCGTTTCCTTTCCAGGAAACGAACAGTGACCGGACTTCTCTCCCTGACCGCGTAACTCGTGGCGCTCATTAGCCCGCTGCGTGTAGGCTCCTTCCATCCGCCTCATTCCCCTGACCGTCGCGGCAGCGAACCCCCGCCCGCCTGCCCGCGCCGGTCCTTGGTTCGGCGGTTTCCCCTCCGCAACCGTGTAGTCCTTTGCACTACAAAACGAACCGGGGTTCCCACGGCAGACAAGGTTCGCCCAGCCAATACGATGGACTCAATGAAGTCCGCCGGGCAGATAGGGCAAAACGAGGCATCAACTCCCTGTGCGGACAACCATGAAAAGAAAAACGTCCAACGGGGGAACATCGAGCGCGATGGCCTCCAAAGAGAAGGTTGCCGCACCTGATTTTCGTCTCGCCGCCATGGTGTTGATGGCCAGCGGCGCCGCCGCCCTTGGCCATGAGGTCCTCTGGACACGGCGAATGATCGACCTGCTGGGCGCGAGTGCCGAATCCAACGCCCGCGTTTTCGAGTGCTTTTTCTTGGGCTTGTCCCTCGGGGCCGGGACCGCCTCTCTGTGGCTGCCGAAAGTTCGACGGCATTGGCGTGTCTTGGGCCTGATCGAGACGGGCGTTGCCGTGCTCTGCCTCCCGGCGTTGCTCCTGCCCGAGTGGACCGGGTGGATATGGCCGAGCTTGGGACCGGATAAGCTGGTGGGCTGGCAAGGCTCCTCCGTGAAAACCGCGCTCTCGGCGATCATCCTGCTGCCGCCCTCCCTTCTGATGGGCATGACGTTGCCCGTCATGGCATCCGCGGTGGTCGCCAGGGAACCGCGGGCGCCGGACCGCCAGATTTGGCTTTACGCCGCCAACACGCTCGGCGGCGCGCTCGGTCTGGTCTTCGTGGTGCTGCTCTCCCTGCAGTTGCTCGGCGCGTCCGGCTCCATGCTGTTCACGGTGGGAATCAATTTAACCGTGGCGTTAAAGTGTTTTCTCAGAGACCACCAACGGAACGCCTGCGGCGATGTGAGTGCTACATTGCCGCAACAACCGGGGGCCGCGCCCGCCAATCGAATCCCCGCGCTGGCCCTGGTCCTTGCCTTTTTCTCAGGTGCGGGTGTGCTCTCGCTGGAAATTCTGGGCCTGACCATGTCGAACCTCTCGGCGCCGTTGGCCATCTATCCCCAGGCAAGCATCCTGGTTTGCGTGATCCTTGTTCTGGCGGTCGCCGGATGGCTGGTGCCCAAATACGTCGTCCGTTTCGGTGGCCCGGCCCGAATCCTCCCGCCTTGTCTGGCGGCGACGGGGCTTGCGGTCTCATTGATGCCCCTGGTCTTTTTGAGCCTGCCGGGCGTCAGGAGTGGTCTGTTCGGCTACGGACATGGTTTCCTGGGGTTCCTGGCAGCCCTCGTCGGCGGTACCCTCCTTGCTCTCGGGCCGGCAATGGTCTTCGGAGGAACGATCTTCCCCCTCTTGATTTCCTGGTGCGCCAAAGGGGACGGGCTCCCGGGACGCGGCATGGGCGTCCTGCTGGCAATCAACGGAGCGGGAGGAGCTGCGGGCGCTGAAGCCGCCTACCGTCTGCTCCTGCCCGCGTTCACGGTGCATGTCAGCATTGGCGTTCTGGGCGCCTGCTATGGTCTGGCCTCATTCGGCCTGTTGCTGGCCTTCAGAGCGAAGCGCGCGGCACAATACATCTTTCCCCTGTTCTCGTTGCTGAGCATCTCCTATGTCACCAGTGCCTTCCTTGTGAACCTGCCTGTCTATTACAAAGCCCGTGTGCTCAAGGTGGTTGACCTGAGATGCGGCCGGGAAGGAAGCCTCGTGGTGGCCGAAGACGCAAGAGCCAATCGGGACATGATCTTCGACAATCAGTACACGCTTGGAGGCAGCGCCTCCACCCCGTCTCTAAGACGCCAGGCGCACTTGCCCTTGCTTGTCCATCCCGCGCCAGCGAAGGTTGCCTTCATCGGGTTGGGCACCGGCATCACCGCCTCGGGAGCACTCGAGCACGAAGCGGTCAAGTCCATCACGGCGGTCGAGCTATCCTCCATGGTCGCTGAGGCCGCCGCGCGAGACTTCGGCCATTTCAACCACGACATTTGTCACGCTCCTCGAGCCAAAATACGGGTCGAGGATGCCCGTATCTACCTGGAAGCCGCCAGAGATGAGTTCGATGTAATCATCGGTGACCTTTTCACACCTTGGAGGCCGGGCGAAGCATCGCTCGGCAGCCTCGAACAATTTCGAGCGGCGCGTCGAGCCCTGCGGCCGGGCGGCGTTTTTTGCCAGTGGATCGAGATGACACAGTGGACCCCGGACCAGTTTCAAATGGCGGCGGCGACGTTCAGGAAGGCCTTCGGCCACCTGTACCTGTTTCGGACGGGCTTCCATGCCCAGGCGCTTCCCCTGGGGTTGCTCGGCCTTAGAGAAGGCACACTCGACTGGTGGACGGTGGCCGGCCGTTGTGAGTTTGAGGCCCGCCGGGGGGGCCTCGCCGACCCGGTGTGCAGACACCCCGAGGGAGTGGCCATGCTGTACGTGGGCGAGTACGTGCCACCGCCCGGTGCTGAGAGCCGGGTGAGCACCTTGGGCAACCTCCGCATCGAACTTAGTGCCAGCAAACAATTGGTGGCCGGTGAGCTCGCGAATTATTTTTCCGGTTCGGAGCCGCCTTGGTTGAACTTCCTGCGGGATCAAGTGGCGGCGACCGAGAGCCGGAACGAGCTGCCGGAGCCGCTGCGGACATACCCTCGGCTTGGGTTGCTGGCATCCAGGTTCGAGTTGGCGCTCGAAACCGATGACCCCTCGGCCCAGTCGCTCGCGCGGGAACTCTTGAGGCAAGCTCCAACCGATCTTGCCGCAGATTCGCAGGCGGACTGGTCCCTTTGGCCGGGAAACCAAAGCCCGTGGGCCTTTCTGAAAGTCGCCCATCCCGCCAAACTCAATCCAGGCACTTGCACCCGGCGAGACCGGTAGTCCGTGATTCAGCAACTCTTCCACCCGCCCCCGGCGCATGGATGGCTCATTGAACCCCAAGCAGCAGCGCGGCGGGCATTACTTACGCACCAGATCCCATTGACACCCCCATTCATGGGGGTGTTAATGAAGCAACTGGAGGGCCATAATGCGAATGGCTGCCCGTGATTCAGGATGTCTTTGCTTCCCGCCTGCTTTCCGGTAGGCTTCCCGGTTGTCCGATTGGCAAAATCCGGGTCCGTGAGCAAAGAATTCATCAGGATAGGTGGGGCGCGTGAGCACAACCTCAAGAACCTCACGCTGAACATTCCGCGCGACAAGCTGGTGGTCATCACCGGGTTGAGCGGTTCGGGCAAATCGTCGCTCGCCTTTGACACCATCTATGCCGAGGGCCAGCGCAAATACGTCGAATCCCTCTCGGCCTACGCGCGGCAGTTTCTGGACCAGATGCAAAAGCCGGACGTGGACTTCATCGAGGGCCTTTCGCCGGCCATCGCCATCGAGCAGCGCAGCTCCGGTTCCAGCCCTCGCTCCATCATCGCCACTACCACGGAGATTTACGACTACCTCCGGCTTCTTTTCGCGCACGTCGGCCGGCCCTACTGCCCCGAGACCGGCGCGCCCATTGTCCGCCAGACCACCAGTGACATCGTCGATAAAATCCTCGCCTTGCCCCCGCGCGCCCGCGTCATGCTCCTGGCCCCTGTCGTTCGCGGCCAGAAAGGCGAGTTCCGCGACGTCATCGAGCGCCTCGCGCGGGAGGGGTTCGTTCGCGCCCGCGTCGACGGCGAACTGCTCGAACTGGCCAACGGCGTCCGCGTCAAGCTGGACCCCAAGGAACGGCACACCATCGAAGCCGTCGTGGACCGGTTGGTCATCGACGAGAAAGTGCGCGTCCGCCTCAGTGACTCGGTCGAGACCGCCCTGCGCTGGGGCCAGGGCGTCCTGCGCACGCTCCACCAGTTGCCGGGCGGCACGGACCCGGCCTGGATCGAGACCCTCCACTCCAATCGCAATCTCAGTCCCGCCACCGGCAAGACCTACGACCCGCCCACCCCCAAGCACTTCTCCTTCAACGCCCCTTTGGGCGCCTGCCCGCTCTGCCACGGCCTCGGCCAGAAAATGGTCTTCGATCCCGGGCTTGTCGTGCCCGACCCGGAGAAGTCCATCGAGCAAGGCGCCGTCCTTCCGTGGCGGCGGGGCGGCAAACGCATGGTGGTCTATTACAAGGCCCTCCTGCGCGGCGTCGCCGCCCACTACCAGCAGAGCCTCGAAAGCCCTTGGCAAACCTTGCCGGAGGATTTCAAAAACGTCCTGCTCCACGGCTCCGGCCAGACCGAAATCAGCTTCAACTTCTGGCGGGCGGGCAAAATGAGCAAGATCACCCGTCCCTTTGAAGGCGTCATTCCCAACCTCCAGCGTCTCTATGCCGAAAGCGAAAGCGAGTTCACCCGAAACCGCCTCAAGGCCTTCATGAGTCCCTGTTTCTGTGACGCCTGCGGCGGACGCCGCCTCAAACCGGAAATCCTCGCCGTCAGGGTCGGACAGGACAGCCTGCCCCTGCAAGGCCGCCCTGCCTCCGAGTCCAAGCCGGCCCAGGCAAAACCCCTCCTGCTGCCGGGACTGTCCATCATGGACGTCTGTGCCCTGGCGGTCGAGCAGGCCGATGACTTCTTCGCCGGCCTCAAGTTGACCGAATTCGAGCTGAAGATCGCCCGGGACATTATCAAGGAAATCCGGGCCCGCCTCGGCTTCCTCAAGAACGTCGGCCTGGGCTACCTGACCCTCGACCGGGAGAGCGGCACCTTGAGCGGCGGAGAGGCCCAGCGCATCCGCCTCGCCACGCAGATCGGCGCCGGCCTGGTGGGCGTCCTCTACATCCTTGACGAGCCTAGCATCGGCCTGCACCAGCGCGACAACGAGCGCCTTCTCCACACCCTCGAGGGCCTCCGCGACCTCGGCAACTCGGTCCTCGTGGTCGAGCACGATGCCGAGACCATCCGCCGCGCCGATTATATCCTCGACCTCGGCCCCGGCGCCGGCGTCCACGGCGGCGAACTGGTCGCCGAGGGACCCTTGCCCCAGATTCTCGCCAACCCCGCCTCTCTTACCGCCAAGTACCTCAACGGCGAACTCGCCATCCCCATCCCCCGCCAGCGCGTCAAACCCTCCGAAGAGCGCGGCTGGCTCGAGGTCCTGGGCGCCTCCGAGAACAACCTCAAAGACATCGACGTCCGCATCCCCCTGGGCCTCCTGACTTGTGTGACCGGCGTGAGCGGCTCCGGCAAGAGCACCCTCGTGGACGACATCCTCCGTCGCGCCCTCTTCAGAAAGTTCTTCGGCTCCAAAGAATCGCCCGGAGCCTGCCGCGCCCTCAAGGGCTTCGAGCAGCTCGACAAGGTCATCGTCATCGACCAGACCCCCATCGGCCGCACCCCGCGCAGCAATCCCGCCACCTACACCGGCATGTTTAACCCTATCCGCGACCTCTTCGCCCGGCTCCCCGCCGCCAGGGTTCGCGGCTACGGCCCCGGCCGTTTCAGCTTCAATGTGAAAGGCGGCCGCTGCGAAAAATGCCAGGGCGACGGCCTTATCAAAATCGAAATGAATTTCCTCCCCCCGGTCTATGTCACCTGCGAGGCCTGCAACGGCCGCCGTTACAATCGCGAGACTCTCGAAATCACCTACAAAGGCAAAAACATCGCCGACGTCCTCGATATGACCGTCGATGAAGCCGTCACGTTCTTCCGGGCGGTCCCGCACATTTCCGACACGCTGGAGACCCTTGCGGAAGTCGGGCTTGGCTACATCGGTCTTGGCCAGTCCGGCACCACCCTGAGCGGGGGCGAAGCCCAGCGCGTCAAGCTCGCCGCCGAACTCAGCCGCAAGGCCACCGGCCACACCCTCTATATCCTCGACGAACCCACCACCGGCCTCCACTTCCACGACATCGCCAAACTCCTCGAAGTCCTCTTCAAACTCCGCGCCTCGGGCAACACCCTCCTCGTCATCGAGCACAACCTCGATGTCATCAAGACCGCCGATTGGCTCATCGACCTCGGCCCCGAAGGCGGTTCCGCCGGCGGCCGGATCGTCGCCCAAGGCCCTCCCGAAACCGTAGCCAACTCCTCCGCCAGCCACACCGGCCGCTTCCTCAAGGGCATTCTTTCGGATCGCGGTTGAGGGCCGTGCGCGATGGGTTCTTGGCAAGGCGGCTTTATCTGCCATACTCCGTCAATCGTAGTTTCGGTTATTCTCCGTTCCAGCGCGTGAGCTTTTATGAAGATTGCATTATTTGGCATTACCGACATCAAAGTCGGCAAACACAACTTGAAAGACCCTCGGCTCGACCAAGCCCACCAACTGGTCGAGGCGGATAAACTGACCCCGGCCCAGGTGGATGTCATCGGACAAGACGAGTGGCTCGATGCCGACGTCATCCTCGCCTCCGCCGAGAGCAAGGCGGACCTGCTCCTCAAAGACCTGGAATTCGTCGAGACGCGCCTCGGACGCGACCCCCAGCCAGACGAGAAACTCGTGCTCGAGAAGATCAAGGCTCGGCTGGAAGGCGAACAGTTCATTCGAGAGGCCGGCCTCGAGGCCGCCGAACTCCAGGCCGTCGCCGCCCATAGCTTTTGCACCGCCAAACCGATTGTGCTCGCGGCCCCCCACGAACTCCCGCACCCCGAAACGCTCCTCCTCCGGGCCTTTGCGGACGGCGGCTACATCTGCTTCCTCACCGTCGGCGGCAAGGAGAACCGGGCCTGGCCCATTCGGAAGGGGACCACCGCCTGGGAAGCCGCCGGCTCCATTCACAGCGACATGCAGAAAGGCTTCATCCGCGCCGAGATCATCGGCTTCGCCGATTTCATCGCCGCCGGCGGCGACACCCAGGCCAAGCGCGCCGGCAAGGTCCACCTGCAAACCAAGCAGTACGTCGTCCAGGACTACGACCTGGTCAACTTCCGGTTTAACAAATGACCCGCCCACCCTCCGACTCGACACCCGCGGAGAAGAATGGCATGGTTCTCCCTGTGGAAGTGGACAAGTTAGAACAATTGCGCGCCCTGTTGCGCTCCTACGGCTCCTGCCTCATTGCCTACTCCGGCGGCGTGGATTCCGTGTTCCTGGCGGCGGTGGCTCATGAAGTCCTGGGTGACAAATCGCTCGCCGCCATTGCCGACACCCCCAGCCTGCCCAGGCGCGAACTGGCCGAGGCCCTCGCCCTGGCCCAACAGTTCCACTTCCCAGTCCGCGTCCTGCGGACCCGCGAATTCGACAACCCCGCCTACCTCGCCAACCCGAACAACCGCTGCTACTTCTGCAAGCACGAGCTCTTCAGCGAGTTGGCTCCCCTGGCCAAGGCCGAGGGCTTCGCCGTCATCGCTTACGGCGAGAACGCGAGCGATATAGGCGACTTCCGCCCCGGCGCCCAGGCCGCCTCCCAGTTCCAGGTCCGCGCCCCGCTCAAGGAAGCCGGTCTGACCAAACCGGAAATCCGCCGGCTCTCGACTCGGCTTGGCCTGCCCACCGGCGACAAACCCCAGATGGCCTGTCTCAGCTCCCGAATCCCTTACGGCGAAGCCGTAACGCCTGAGAAGCTCCGGATGATCGAAATGGCCGAGAATGTCTTGCGCGACCTCGGCTTCCTCGACGTGCGAGTCCGGCACCATGAATTGCCCAGGCCCATCCTCCAATTCCCAATCGGGGATGCCCCCCACCCTCCGGGCAGCCCCCTCCCTCAGCCCCCGGCCCTGCGCCCCCCCGCCCGCATCGAAGTCGAACCC
>CAZZFF010000107.1:0-21404 GCA_964653485.1 uncultured Verrucomicrobiota bacterium
CATTTTATTCTGCAAAAATCTTCTCCGGCCTCACCCACCTTTAATCATGCCCGACCGTGGAAAGTCCGAAGGGCGGCGTTTGCCCTTCCGCGCGCCAGGGTGTAAGCTTGCGGATCGATATGCCTTTGACGCGGATTCGCGAGTTGATACCTGTGCTGCAAGAAGCCATCGGCCCGGTCATTTTGATTTCGGGCGTGGGCTTGCTCTTGCTGACGTTGACCAATCGTTTTGGGCGGGCGGTGGACCGCTCGCGCCAACTGGCCAAGCAGATGAAAGAGGCCGCCGAGGCTGAACGGCCCCTGCTGGCGAGGCAGGTCGAGATTCTTTATCGCCGCGCCGGCCTCATCCGGCTTGCGATAACGATGGGCGCGGTGAGCCTGCTGCTGACGGCGGTCCTCATCATCTCGCTTTTCGTGAGCGCGCTGCTCAAGCTGGAGGCGGGGTTAATCATCATCATCCTGTTCATTTGCTGCCTGCTGGCCTTGGTTGTCTCACTGGTGGCCTTCATCAAGGAAATCCATCTCTCGCTGGTTGCGCTCAAGCTGGAACTGAGGTACTGATGCGGGGAAGCGGGGCGGAGTGTAGGCAGACAGGGGCGCCGGCGCAAGGTTTTAATTTTCCCTTTCGGCATTTTTACTACTGGAATTCGCGCGGGGCCGAGGGCACCGTAACACCGATGGCGCGAACAGCCCCGGGCCCGGCTCAGGCTGCCCGCCTCGACGCATGGTCAAGCAAACACAACTGGCCCTGAGCGACGCCGCCGAATGGCTGGGCGATTGGCATCCCCTGGCCGAGCAACTCGGCTCGACCGACGGCCTGCTCACACTGGCGTCGGCCTCTTCGGTGCTCCGCATCGAGCCGGTGCGGGACCTATGCTCCTTGCGCCGGTTCCTCCAGGCATACCATGCGCGCATCCTTCTTGCCTTCGAGTTGCCCGCCATCCATTCCGCGCACACTCACGCCACCTATAACGGCGTCCAGGAACTCGTGGCCCTGGACCGCCAATTGGCCGGCGAGCCTCTGCTCCAATACTTCGGCGAGGCCAGCCGCCGCGTCGGCCAGGGCCAGTTGAGAAAGCTCCGGCCCCTGCGCGACCTGCGGGTGGTCCAGCGGTACTTGCGCGCCGTGGAGGCCGGCGAGGCCTGCGGCTGGCATACCCTGGTCTATGGGTTGAGCCTGGCCATCTATTCGCTGCCTTTGCGCCAGGGCCTGCTCGGTTACGCGCACCAGACCACGCGCGGCTTTATTTACGCGGCCGCCCGTTCCTTGCGTCTGTCCGAGCAAACCTGCCGCACGCTCTTCGACGAGTTGTGCGCGGGCCTGCCCGCCGCAATCGAGACCCTCTTCCGCGAGGAGTTTTCGCGTTGATCCCCCTCCATTGGCGGTTGGGCCAATTGGAGAGTTCAAGAGACCGTCAGGGAAACAGGCCCCGAATGCGCTTGGCTTCCTGGACCCGTTTGATGCCCAGGCTCAGGGCGGCCATCCGCATCGGGATTTTCTGTTTTCGGCCCAGGGCGACCGTCTGGGTGAACGCCGTCTCGAGGATGCGGAACAGCTTGTCCACCACCTCGGTTTCGCTCCAGAAGAAGCTCTGCAGGTCCTGCACCCACTCGAAATAGGACACCACCACGCCGCCGGCATTGCACAGCACGTCCGGGATGACGAAGATCTCCGGGCGCTGGTTCAGGATTGCATCCGCGTCGGGCGTGGTGGGGCCGTTGGCGGCCTCGGCGAGGATGCGGCAGCGGACCTGGGCGGCGTTGGCCCCGGTGATCTGACGTTCCAAGGCGGCGGGCACCAGGATGTCGCACGGCAGCACGAGCAGTTGTTGGCTTGTCAGCGGTTCGCCTTCGGGGAATCCGCCGACGGTCTTGTGGGTCAGGACGTATTTTTGCAGGTCCCACAGGTTGAGGCCCTGGGCGTTGAAGACCCCGCCAAGGGCATCGGTCACCGCGATGATTTTCACTCCGTAGCGCGCCAGGGAGAGGGCGGCCACCGAGCCGACGTTGCCGTAACCCTGGACGGTGGCCGTGGCCTTGCTCACATCGAGGCCGATGAGGTCGGCAGCGCGGTTGACCAGGTAGCCAACCCCGCGCCCGGTGGCCTCGCGCCGGCCCAGCGACCCCCCCAACGCCACCGGCTTGCCCGTGACAATGCTGGGCACGGTGTAACCGGCATGGACCGAATACGTGTCCATTATCCAGGCCATCACCTCTTCGTTGGTCCCGAGGTCGGGCGCCATCACGTCCACCTGCGGGCCGATGAACGGGATCATCTCCTGGGTGTAACGCCGCGTCAGGCGCTCGATCTCCTCGCGCGAGAGCTTCACCGGATCGCAGGCGATGCCGCCCTTGGCCCCGCCGTAGGGCAGCCCGGTCAATCCGCATTTCCAACTCATCCACATCGCCAGCGCCGCAACTTCCCCAAGGCTGACGTCGGGGTGGTAGCGCAGACCCCCTTTGGTCGGACCCAGCGTGAGGTGGTGTTGGACGCGATAGCCGGCAAAGACCTCGGTCGAGCCGTCATCGCGATGGATCGGCAAGGCAACGGTCATCGAGCGCTTTGGAAACTTCAGCCGCGCTCGCTCCGACTCGGGAATCTCCAAGTGGTCCGCCACAAGGTCAAACTGCTGGCAGGCCATTTTGAATGTGACATGATCGTAAATGTCCATGGCTCAAGGCTAACCCATCATCGTCCGGAGTAAAAGTGTCCTTCCGGGGCCGGCCTGCGAACAGTGCGGGCTAATTGATACCCGGCTGATACCAAAGGGATTGCCAGTACTTTCGTTCGACGGCATAGACATCCATAGGCGGGCTGGAGGCGAGGGTGGCCGGTTCGAGGATGCCGAAGCGCACCATCTCGCGCACCCAGTCTTCGCGGGGGCGGAAGCCGGGCATATCGAAGCGTTTGACTGTTTGGAGGCGGTCCATGCCGGCAACGCACATTGCGCGAAGGGCCTGGTAGCCGGGGTCTTGAACGCCCGCAAAGACAGTGACCTTCTCCTTGGAGTTCGGGTCGCGGCACAGGCCCCAGCCGCCGGCCGCTTCGGCCAGCGGCGCGAGCAGGAGCAGCGATTTATCCGGACGGGACAAGTTGAAGACGATGTGGCGGCTGGTGTTGAGGCGAGGATCGCTGAGGCTGGGCTGCCAGAAGGAGACGCCGCGCTCGTCGGACAGGCTGGCGGGCAGGAGGCGGGAAGGGGTGTTATGGCACGGGGCGCAACGCCTGGCCAGGACCTCGGCTGCGGCATGGGTGGCGGGCCAGTCGGTGTCGGTCTGCACCTCGCTGTTTTCGGCGTAGGCCCCGATCATGCCGGTGCCCAGGGCCGCATAGGTGCCCGGGTAGGCGGCCCCGGTTTCAATCCAGAGCTTGAGCAGTTTGAGTTGGGCGGGGGTGGTCCTGGCGCCGTAGTGGGAGCCGTCCACGAAGCCCAGGAGGCGGCTGGCCGAGGTGCCGAGGGCGCGGGGCTTGTAGTTGCTGCGCGCCTCGTTGCGGCCATCGGAGAACAGGTGGGCGATAGTCAGCATGTAATAGCTGTGGCTGAACATGGGGCCGCGGTCCCCGCTCAGGATGAGGCGCCCGGCCCAAGGCCCGCCCGCGGCGGTGCGCTCGTAACCATGGCACTTGACGCAAAGGGCGTCCAGGATGGGCTGGATGTCGCGCGGAAAATCGAGGACATCGGGGACACCGGCCACAGGCTCGATGCGGCTCGGGAGACGGCGGGCCGCCAGGGGTGTAGGGGCCGACAAGGCGCTTTTCGGCGCGCGAGTCCTGGGTTCGTGGCAGCCGACGCAACTGGTGATCTCCCCCGGTTGCACCGTCAGGAAGCTCTGCATCCGTTTGACGGAGAGGTCGTTTTCATCGAGAGCGACGAAGAAGAAGCTGCGCAGGGCCGGCAGTTCGAGGTAGGCGGAGCCGTCGGCCTCGATGGGCACGGTGCCGACGATACGTTCCAGGGTGAACGTGCCGCCGTAACTAATCGGGTCCATGCCTCCCGTGTAATGGATAGGCATGGGGAGAGTTTCGAGGACCAGGAGCCTTTTGACCTCGCCGGGCTTCACGCCCTGCATGTTCCGGCCGTCGCGGACATCGGTGAGGAGGAGTCGGCCCGTGGGTTGATCGAGCGCCACGCGGTCGGGCACGACCTGTTCGCGGGGCCGGGGCACGATTGGGCGCGGTTCGTGCAGGTGCATCCCGGCCTTAAGGTCCGCTTCGGGAAGACGGAAGAGCTCCTGCCGGTTGCCGCTCCCGTCCATGATCACCAGCGTTCCCTCCAGCGCGGCCATGAAACAGTCCTGGGAGAAAGCCCATGGATCGCGGTAAGGACGGTCGTCGGTGATCTTGCGGGCATGGGAGGTCGCATCGGGTCCACCCTTGGCATCGACGAGGACCACGGGTCCGGCGTGTTCGCGCCAGCCGTGGCCGGGCGAGAAGACGGCGACCACCTTATCGGAGCCGGGCACCGGTTTGGCATCGATCATGACGACGCTCGGATTGAGGTTGCCGAACCAGATCATCTGGCCGGTGCCGTCGGGGTTGGAGGTCCAGAGGTGGTGGTAGTCGACCTGGCTGCGGTCCACGTATTCCCAGCGGGTGTAGAGGATGCGTCCGTCGGGCATGGGCCAAGGGGTGTTCTCCTGCTCGTTGTTGCTGGAGAGAGGGCGCACATTTCGGCCCTGAGCGTCGCAGCGGTGCATGACGGCGACTTGCGTGAGCCAGCAATTGACCCAGCGTTTGCAGCGCGTGGAGACAAAGACGATGTCGCCGCAGGGCAAATAGGAGGGCTCGAAATCATCGTAGCTGCCGCTGGTCAACTGGCGCAGGTCCGAGCCGTCCATGTTGATTTCGTAGAGGAGGTAGTTCTCCGTGCCGCCTTTGCGGTAGGAAAAGAGGATTTTCGTCGCGTCATAGCTCACCTGGGGGTCGCGGATGCCGCCGCGCGGGTCATCGAGCAACGTCGTTAGCTTGCCGGTGGCGATGCTCCACCGGTAGAGTTTTGCCCCTTCGCGCCAGGCCTTGCGATTGGGATCGTGGGCGTAGTAGCCGATATTCGCGTACCAGTGGCCGTCGGTCTCGTTCATTTTGCGGGCGGCAAACACAAAGTCCCGGGTCCCGGCCATCGGCCCGGCCAGGAACCGGTCGCTGAGTTGCTGGGCGGCGGCAACGCCCGCCAGGAGGAGGACGGTGGCCAGAACTGAAGCGCACACGGGCCGGGGGCGCGAGCCGCAGGCGGAAATCCGAAATCCGAGAGGTGGTTGCAGAATCAACCGCAGAGAACGCAAAGAACGCAAAGACCTAACAAAAACAAAGCTCTTCTTTGCGACCTCTGCGCTCTTTGCGGTTAATCCGTAACTCTGCAACTGGCTCCCGGAATCCGAAATCCGAAGGAGGCTCGAAGCTCGAAATCCGAAAGAGCGGCGGCCGAGGTTTTTAGCCTGGGCATGGAGCGGGGAGGGCTTCGGGAGGGCAGCGAGAGATTTCATAGCGACAAGAGGTATTCAACGAGGTCGTTCAATTCCTGGTCGGAGAGGCGTGAGGTTCGTCCGTGGCGGTCGCCCCGGTTGCGGGCGGTGAGCACATCGCGGAGGGTCGCCGCGGAGCCGTCGTGGAGGTAGGGGGCGGTCCGCCATAGCTCGACCAGTGACGGGGTATCAAACTCGCCGCCCTCCTGGTCGGTCGGTCCCGCGGTGCCGACATCATAGGATTTGAGGTCGGTGAACAAACCGGGTGTGTGGCAGGAGGCGCAGCCGATGGCGGGGCGGTTAAAGAGTTCGAGGCCGCGCCGGGCCGCGGCCGAGAGACTGCCGTTTTCCAAATGCGGGCTGGGCATTGGGTCCAGGCTCCTGAGCCAGCGGTCGAGCGGAACGGCCACGTCTTCGGAAGGGACCGCGAAGAGAATGTGGCGAAGGCCGGCGCGCACGGCCTCTTCGGCGGAGATGCGCACGCCCATGCTCATGGCGGGCGGGGTCTTGTGGGCCAGCAGGAGGCTCTTGGTGTTCTTGGGGTTTCCCAGGCCGTCGTTGAGCAGGTCCCAGTTCAGCCCATCCACGCGCGCGTCTTCCGAGTGGCAGCTTGCGCAACTCTGCCATCCTTGAAAACAGAGCGTCGCATCGTTGAAAAGGGCCTCGCCCCGGCGCAGTTCATTTGCCGCGGACACGGTGGAAGGCGCCCGTGCGGGGGAATTCCGAGGGTCCGCAGGCTCCTTTGGGGAAAGTAGCGTGGGCGGCTTCAAAATCATTGCGGACGGGGCGGCGAGATCACTCGTCTCAAGGGTCTCGAGGGTATCGGAGAAGTAACCGGCCACATAGACTCGCTCGCCTGCCACGGCCATGGCCCTGGGACCGCGGCCGGCCAGTTTGACCCGCACTCGCAGGTCCGCCATGAACGACAGGTCATCGGTGGTCATGGCCGGCTCGCCCGCGCTCGGGTCCGGCCGTTGAGCGAGCTTGCGAAGGAGGGCGGGGAAATCAATGGCGCTGACCTCGTGTGTGCCCGCATGGGTGACAAAGAGCCGGCGGCCGTCGGCGCTCCAGGCCACGGCCCATGGATTGGCGGCGCCGCGATCGGCATCGTCCAGCAGCACCGTGGCCAGGATTCTCCTGCCATCGACGTCCAGGAGTGTGAGGGCGGCGGTGTTCATCCAGCCCCGTTCGACCTGCGTTGTGGGGACCTGGAAATGGGCGAGGTTATGGGCCAGGACCGCGTAATGTCCGTCCGGCGAAATGCGGATTTCGTGGGCCTGGCTGCTGCCGTTGGGAAGGCGCAGCTCGGCCGCCATCTTTCCCGACCCCAAGTCCACCACGCCGACCGTCGCCGCGACCGACGGGGCGTCGGCGGGGCCGGATGGCAGGTGATGGGCCACCAGAAGATACTTGCCGTCGGGGGTCGGCGCGGCCGAGACCGGCTCGCGTCCTACCTCGATGCGCCGGCTCTCGCGCCGGCCGGCGGTATCCCACGCCGCCACCTGGTTGCTGAACTTGAGGCAGAAGAAAAGCGTCTTCCGGTCGGGCGAAAGGACCGGGGCGAGCGCCGTATGCCCGGTGAGGGTCTCGGCCGAGACCGTTCCCGTGGCCAGGTCAATTTCGCAAACCCGGCTCTCGGCCGCGGCGCAAGTGACGTAGAGACGCTGTCCGTTGACCGCGAGTCCGGAGGGCCTTGCCGGGACGCGCCAATGCCGGAGGACTTTGGCTCGCGCGATGTCAAGTTCGTCAACCTGGCCGGCGAGAGCGTCGGCGATGAAAAGGGTTCTTCCATCTTCGGCCAGGGCGATTGCCGCCGGCGCCAGCCATCTGGCGCCGGCATTGGGGTCCCCGGCGATGGGGCTGGCGGGCGCCGGGCCGCCGCTTTGCTCCGCCGCTCCGAGATTTCCTGCCAGCAGCGCCAGGGCGAGGCAGCGGAAGAAGGATGAAGGATAAAGGACAAAGGATAAAGGATGAGGTTTCTTCAACACTTCGCTGGCGGGCCGGTGATACATGGCAATCCGGGAGAGTCTTACCCGGCACGGGTCCGATGACAAACTCAATCGCGAGTGCCTCTTGCGACCACCTATCCTGGGGCAGTTCCTCGGGTTGTTCGGCAGGTGCGAGATACGGGGGCGCCTTGCGCCCTCTCCGCGAAAGCGCGATACTTGCCCGATGAGCAAGAGCGCGATGGCATGCCTGCGAGCCGACCCCGTGATGACCCGCCTGATTGAACGCGTCGGCCCGGTCAAGCTCAGTCCGCGCCGCCTCCAGCCCTTCGAGTCGCTGGTCCACGCCATCATCCACCAGCAGCTCAGCGGGAAAGCCGCAGGCACAATTCTGGGGCGGTTCCTGGCGCTTTGCGGTGGTAACGGCTTCCCCGCGCCGGAGGCAGTGCTCGAGCAATCGCCCGAGCGGCTCAGGAGCGCGGGGCTGTCCAGACCCAAGGCCGGCTACGTCCTGGGCATCGCCCGGAAGGCGGTGGACGGCCACATCCCGACGCTGGATGACTGCGACATGATGACGGACGCCGAGATCCTGGAGCGGCTCACCAGCATCAAGGGCGTTGGCCGTTGGACTGCCGAGATGCTCCTCATCTTCAATTTGGGCAGGCCCGATGTGCTGCCAGTCCACGACTTGGGGATCAGGAAGGGCTTCCAATTCGCTTACGCCAAACGCAAGCTGCCCGCCCCCGAACAACTCGCCCGTTACGGCGTTCGATGGGCGCCGCACCGGACCGCGGCGGCGTGGTATCTCTGGAGGGCCGCGGATTTCCTGAATGGCGAAGGCTGGTGAGCGGGGAAAGGTTTGAGGATGGGCGCTTCGGGTTGCCCAAGAAGGAAGTGAACCGATGGGTCACTTCAGGCCCGCCTTGACGGCGGCGTCGTAGTCGATGCGCAAGAGCGCCTGGGCTGCAAGACTGCGGACCTGGACATCCGGGTCGCTCAGCATCCGCACCAATGCCGGTACGGCTGGCTGGGCGGCAAATCCAACTTCTTTAAGACCCATGACGGCTGTTTTCCGAATGCTCGCGTCGGCATCGCTAAGGCCCTTTACCAATGCAGGCACGACCACCGAGGGTTCACCGGGAGCCTGCGAGAGCGCATAAAGCGCATCTTGCCGCACGCGTGTATTGGCACTGGCCGCCCCTCGCAAGAATGATGGAATCGCCCTCCTCGCGGCTCCTGGCCCAACTGCAATTAACGCCCGGCTGGTATAGAATCGCGAATCCGGTGAAATGTCCTGGTCGTAGATTTTTATCAACGCCGGCACGGCTTGGTGGGCATCGGCGCGCAGAATCTCGAACCCTGTCAAGGCTTGGTGGTTCAGAACCGCGGCTTTGGTCCGATACCAGGATGGGAATCGAATCCAGACCGGGAGGTGGTGAGGCATCAGCGCAACGTGCCTGTCCCAGACAGGAATCAGCATGGAAACCAAGGGGGAGTCTTTCTTGCGAAGCATGTTCAGCAGCGTCGGGATGGCATTGGTGCCGACGTGCCGGATAGCGCCCTCGGCAGCGTCCCGTCCTCGCGCGTCTTGCCGAAGCCGGCCATAATAGGATTCTGACAACCACACCCGCAAAGCCTTTCCCTGATACACCGGCTCGCGTTCCTTCGGGTGCAGCCCCTGCCACGCGATCAGGCCGGCAACGGCGGCGAGCACGACGGCGAGCGCGATATGGACCCGCTTTCCCATGGAGGCGGTATGGCGCTCTTTAAGGTGGAAATCAAGCCCCCACTTCGCCGCACCGGCGCTTCTTTACAAAGCGCCTCTACGAAGCTAATATGATTCTGGGAATTAGTATGAACGTGAACACTCCCTGCATCCTACAGGTTGAGGATGACGAGAATGACGTGCTGCTTCTTGAACTCGTATTCAAGAAGGCCGGCCTGGAATGTCCGCTCCGAGTCGTCGAGGATGGCCAAAAGGCGATCGACTACCTGTCGGGGGCGGGGGCATACGCCGACCGGGAGAAGTTCCCTCTGCCTTGCCTGGTCCTGCTGGACTTGAACCTCCCGGTCCGGAGCGGGCTGGAAGTGCTAGCCTGGATTCGGCAGCATGCGGTGTTCAAGAAGCTTGTCGTGGTCGTCTTCAGTGCGTCCGCGCTCCAAGTGGACGTCGAGCGGGCCTGCCTGCTGGGGGCAAACTCGTTCATCACGAAGCCGCGGGGATTCGAGAAAACCCTTGAGATCGCGCAACTGCTGAAAGGGTGGTGGCTGGGCTACAACCAGTTTGCGCCGATCGAGGCGGGGCCTCCGATAGCCGGAACGAGGCTCCTGCCAGACGAAGCCCCCTCCAGGCATTCCGCATCTCTGGAGCCTGCCGGGTCGCCCATGAGCGGCGCCACCGCAGGCCAGACCGGTTAGTCGCCTGCCTGCCACACACGCGAAGAGGTCCGGGGCTTCACCTCAGCTTAAGGTGAGTGGGAATATGCTGCTGCCATGGAAAGTGACGTATGAAAACATGGATAGCGGTCTTGGCGGGGGGAATAATCGTCGCGGTGAATTGTGGAGAGGTTTGGTTCGTTGCTCACCAGGATGAGAGACTGGACCGTTGCCTGGTCGAGGCCATCTCCCGCAGCCCGGGGCCCGGTCTGAAGGAGGCGGGGCAAACCCGCGACAAGGATTTCCCGCTGGTGATGGAGGCCCTCTCCAAGCAGGATACGCCTTTCGAGACGGCCTACCTCTGGCTCTGCTCGGAACTCCCCAAATCTGTCACCTGTTGGCTGCCGCAAGTATACCCTTCCATGATGATCCGGCTGAATGCCGCGGCGGCGGTTGGCCGGTGGGGCAGCGCGGCCAAGCCGGCAGTGCCGAAACTGGCGCGGTTGTTGACGGACGACGTGGCCGATAGCAACGCCGCATTGAGCCTGGGGCTGATTGGACCTGATGCCAAAGAGGCGATTCCGGCGCTCATCAGCGCGGTGGAAGAACGCCGTCCGCAAGCCGCGCTTGCGCTGGGAAAGTTGGGTTGGGCGGCAAGGGCGGCCCGGCCCGCCCTGGAGGCGGCGTGTGAGAATGGTCCGGAGTGGCAGCGCAGAGAGTCCCGCCGCGCGTTGAAGTTAATTGGCAGCTCCGGCTCGTGAAGAGGCCCCATGGCGCAGCCTTGGACTGCCGGCGCTCCGGGGCGGGTTACGCGCAGCCATTCGGCATTAGCGCCCCGCACAAAGCGGGGCCATAGTGGTGGCATGAAAATGAAAATGACCACTGAGTTGAACATCCGGCGCGCGGAGGAACGCGGCCATGCCGACCACGGCTGGTTGAAATCCGATCACACCTTTTCCTTCGCGGACTATTACGACCCGGCGCAGATGGGCTTTCGCTCCCTGCGGGTCATCAACGACGACCGCGTGGCTCCGGGCCAGGGTTTCGGCACGCATCCGCATCGCGACATGGAGATTTTCAGTTACGTGCTGGAAGGAGTCCTGGAGCACAGGGACAGCATGGGCAACGGGCGCCAACTCAAGCCGGGCCAGATTCAGCTTATGAGCGCGGGCCGGGGCATCACGCACAGCGAGTTCAATCCTTCCCCCGACAATCCGCTCCATTTCCTCCAAATCTGGATTCAGCCGCGGGAACGCGGCCTCACGCCCAGCTATACGGAGTGGCATCCGACACCCGGACCCGCCGACGCTGCCAAGGTGCTGGTCATCTCACCGGACGGCCGCGACGGCTCGGCCACGATTCACCAGGACGCGGACGTCTATCTTATCCGGCTCAAGCCCGGGCAGACGGTGACGCACGCGCTCAGGCCGGAGCGGGGGGCATGGCTGCACGTTGCCGAAGGTGCGCTGGCCCTCAACGGCGTCCCCCTGATGACCGGCGACGGCGCGAGCACCGAAGAACCCGGGATGCTCACCCTCAGCGCAACCCGGCAAACCGAAGCGATCCTGTTTGACCTTAAGTAAAACAACAACGAACGTAGCAACACCATGATCACAATCGCCATCGTCTTTCACACGACCTACGGGCACACCAAAATGCAGGCCGAGGCCGTCTGCCGCGGAGCGCAGTCGTTTCCGGCCGTCTCCGCTAAACTCTACACCGTCGAGGAAGCGACCGCGCGGCTCGACGAACTCGATGCCGCGGATGCCATTATCTTCGGCTGCCCAACCTATATGGGCAACATGTCCGCCGGGATGAAGGCCTTCCTGGAAACCGCGGCCAAGAAGTGGTTCACCTTGGCTTGGAAGGACAAGGTGGCGGGCGCGTTCACCAATTCGTCGTCTTTCTCCGGGGACAAGCTGAACACGCTGATCGGGTTGGTCATCAATGCCATGCAACACGGGATGATCTTTGTCGGCCTCGGCATGATGCCCTCCGCCAACCGGCCCGGCGATATGAACACCGTAAGCGGTCCAGGCCCGGACGCCCACAACCGGGTTGGCTCCTTTATCGGCCCGATGGCCGCCAGTTTTCAGGTGAATCCACCGGCCGCTCCGCCCAAGGGCGACATCGAGACAGCCGAGGCGTACGGCCGGCGCGTCGCGGAGGTTGCCAGCCAGCTATCCAAGGGCCGCCACGCCTGACGAACAAAAAAAGGTGACGTTGGGGGTCGATGCCGATGCGATCGTTGAGGATTGGCTGATGGCCTGAATGGGGCTTGTCTTCACGGACGAAGCGGGCACAATCCGGCAATATCTCGTTCGCAACTATGAAAAGAATAACTTTGGCAATCTTCGTGTGCATGACCTTGGCCCTCAGCGCGTCCAGCGCCGAAGTCAAATCGGAATGGGTTTCGTTGTTCAACGGCAAGGATCTCAGCGGTTGGACGCCTCACGGCAAGGCGACATGGTCAGTCCAGGACGGCATCCTGGTGGGCGTTGGCGGAATGGGCCACCTCTACACGGAGGTCGCCTGCACCGATTTCGAGGCCAAGGGCATGTTCCGCGTCACCAGCCAGGGGGCGATACCCAACAGCGGGTTTTATTTTCGCGCCAACCCGCCGGCGGACGACGTGAACGGCTTCCCCCAAGGCTACGAAGCCCAGATTTGCAACCACGGAGACGGCTATACCGGGTGGCTGTGGAAGCCGGGCACGCCCACCGGAAAAGCGACCGAACTGCTCACCAAAGACGGCGAATGGTTCAGCTACCGCATCCGGGCCGTGGGCAAGCACATCCAGTTCTGGATCAATGACAAGCCGGTGATGACCTATGACGACGCCCAATACAAGACCGGCCACTTTGCGATCCAAGGCCACAACCCCGGCATGAAGGTGGAAGCAAAGGAATTGTATTATCGAGACTTGGGCAAGTGACCGATAGGACGCGAGCCCTTGCGGCGCGAGTCTCGCCCGAGCCTTGCTGACTGGCCCCGCCGCTTACCAAACCCCGCATAGGCAAATGCTGATGCTGTTGATAAGCGATACTTGACATGGATGCCGGCAAGGGCTAATCGTCTGTCCATGGGCAAGCAGTCTTCCCCGATGCCACCCCGCGGCGGCGAGGGCCGCCAGGCCCTCCTGGCCGGGGCGGTCATCGCCCTCCTGGGCGCCGGGGGCCTCCTCGCGCAGACCATGGAAACGAACACCCCCGCGCGGACGAGCGCGGCGGAAGCGGAGGCCCGGGGACTGGCCGATTTCTTCGGGGCCTGCTTCGAGCAGTGGCACCACGGCGAGGGCGGGGTGTTGAGCCCGGAGGAGGTCAACGCCGTGATCGAGAATCCGCAGGCGCGCGGAAACGAGGCGGCGGCGGCGGTTCTCATCCGGTGGACAATGGACGGAAGGCCGCGCAACAGCCCGGTCGCCGTGTCGCTTGAGCAGTTGCTCGATGCCCGTGTTCAGCCGCGCGAACCCGAGGCTCGCGCCGCCGCCGGCGGCATGTCATTCGATCAACTGCGCGAGCTTGCTCAGGACGCGCGCGCCCGGCGCAGGTTCTTCCAAATCCGCGATCACATCTGGAACGTCAACCGGACGGTGAACCGGACGCTGTTCCTGGCGCGCGACCCAAACTTCCTGTCGTTTCACCAGGGCAAGATGCAGGACTGCTTTTTTCTGGCGGTGGTGGGCGCCATGGTTTGCCGGGATGCCAAGCAGGTGCGCGCGATGATTTCGGCGAGCGACACGGGTTATCGGGTGGACTTCCCGAGCGGGAGGTCCGTGGTTGTGCCGTTCCTGACGGACGCTGAGATGGTGATGGGGGCCAGCGTGGGGAGCGACCACGGGATTTGGCTCAGCGTGCTGGAGAAGGCATACGGGCTGGTGCGTCAGGAACGGTGGGGGACCCGTCAACGGGAAAACGCCGGAGCGGGCAGCGGCGGCTCGGCGGACGCCCACTCGGCAACGACTGCCGACATCATAGGCCACGGCGGCTCGACGGCGCCCGTCATTGCCTTGTTCACCGGTCATCGTGTCACCACGGAGCGCCTGGACCAGTGGCTCCGTGAGGACAGCCGGAACGCCACCAACCGGCTCCACCAGTTGCTGGTGGAACTGGTCCGGGGGAAACAACTGACGACGGTCTCCGGCGCCGGTTACAACGCCTCCACTTCGGTTCCTAGAGCCATCATCCGCCGCCATGTCTTCGCGCTGCTCGGTTACAGGGCGGCGGAGAGAAGGGCGGTCCTCTTCAACCCGTGGGGCAACCGTTTCGACCCGGACGGCCCGCCCGGTTTGGTCAACGGCTACCCCACCCGCAACGGCGTGTTCGAGATTCCCTTGGAGCACCTGCTGCAGACCTTCTCCCACCTGGATTACGAGACCGAGGAGTCGCTATAGACGCCGGTCCACGAGCTTGGAGGGCGCCGCGGCGAGGCTGACATGACCAATTCAGGCCGAAGGGCGATTGTGACTCGCGGATTCCTCCATGGCGCCAAAAAAGTCTCAACCTCGTGAATAACCGGCGTTTCGGCTCCGACTACATAGCAGAAGGAACGGTTTAAGTGTAAACAGAGCGGCGTAAATCAACCGGGTGAAAAACCATGAAAACAGGAACCTCGATCAGAACAGAACCATACATACCGGGCACGAACCGCGCGAAGCCGATGGCCGCGCGCTTGAGGACCGTTCGGTGCTCCAGCCTGCTGCTACTGCTGCTGGCATTGCCCGCGACAGCGTGGGCCCAATTCGACTACACGACCAATAACGGCACGATCACGATTACGGAATACACCGGTTCCGGCGGCCCGGTGATTATCCCCGGCACAATAAATGGCCTGCCCGTCGCCAGCCTCGGAAGCTATTACGCGACACAATCCAGCGGAGTCAGCGTTAGTTGGATTCTCACCGGGGCCTTCGAAGGCTCCGGGATAACCAGCATCGCGATCCCCAGCAGTCTCACGAACATTCCGCCCGCTGTATTGGCTGCCTGCACCAACCTGAGCGCGATTACAGTGGATGCGGCCAACCCCGCCTTTAGCAGTGCGGGCGGGGTCCTGTTCGACAAAAGCCAGGCCGTCCTCGTCCAATGCCCGGGAGGCATAGCTGGAACCTACACGATTCCCAGCAGCGTCACCACGATCGGAGGTTACTCGTTCGCCGGCTGCGCTGCCCTGGGCGGCGTCATGATCCCCGATAGCGTCACAAACATCGGAGGTGGCGCGTTCGGCGGCTGCGCCAGCCTGACCAACGTTACGATCGGCAGCGGGGTCGTCGGGATTGGGGACTATGCGTTCTCGTACTGCGGCAGCCTGGCCGTGATCGCCGTGGATTCGCTTAATCCGGCTTACAGCAGTGTGGACGGCGTCTTGTTCGACAAGAGCCAGACCGCACTCATTGAATACCCAGGGGGCAAGGCTGGAGCTTATACAATTCCCAGCGCCGTCACCGGCATCGGATTCGGCGCCTTCCAGTCCAGTTCCCACGTGACCAGCGTCACGATGGGCAGCAGCGTCACCAATATTGGGGAGAGTGCATTCGCCTTCTGCTCGAGCCTCACCAACGTCATCATCGGCAACGGTGTTGGCAGCATCGGAGTCAGGGCATTTCAGGGCTGCGCCGGCCTGACCAGTGTTACGATTCCTGACAGCGTCAGCAGCATCGGGTCCTCGGCCTTCGCCGGCTGCATGGGCCTGACAAACGCGACGCTGGGCAGCGGTGTTACCACCATCGGGATGAGTGCGTTCGGTGACTGCACCAGCCTCACAACCGCCAGGCTAGGCAGCGGTGTCACCAGCATCGGAATAGGGGCGTTCAGTGGCTGCGTGAGCCTGCGAGGCGCCTATTTCAGCGGCGACGCCCCCAGCCCCAGTAATGACTTCACTGTGTTCGGCCTGGACTTTGACGTCACCGTCTATTACTCGGCCGGGACGACCGGTTGGGGTTTGGTTTGACGGCGTTCCGGCAGAGCTGTGGAGTGAGCAAGCTCAAGACTTCAGGTATACTACCACCAACGGCGCTGTGACCATCACGGGATACACCGGCCTTGGCGGCGCCGCGGCCATCCCAAGCTCGGTCAACGGCTTCCCGGTCACCACCATCGCGGGCTGGGCGTTCTGGTTCTGCTCCGGCCTGACCAACATCATCATTCCCAACAGCGTCACCAGCATCGGGACCAATGCGTTCGGTTGCTGCGCCAGCCTGACCAACATCTTTATTCCCGCCAGCGTTACCAACATCGCGAGCGGCGCATTCCTGGACTGCACGAGCCTGCGAGGGGTCTATTTCAGCGGCGACGCCCCCAGCCCCGGCACTGATTCGTCTGTATTCACCGCGGACGCCCGTGCAACGGTCTATCATTTGGCCGGGGCCACGGGGTGGGGTTCGACATTCGACGGCGTTCCTACCGCACTGTGGGATTTGCACGTCCAGACGGGCAAGGCGAGCGTTGGCGCAGGAACGGGCGCGTTCGGATTCACCATCGAAGGGACCGGTGGCTTGGTCGTCGTGGTGGAGGCGAGCACGAATCCAGCTAATTCCACTTGGTATCCGCTGGCCACGAACATTCTGAGCGGCGGGTTGTTCTATTTCAGCGACCCGCAATGCACGAATTATCCAGCCCGGTTCTACCGGCTGGCCTGGCCGCCGTCGATGTGATCGCCCACCGGTGTGGACGCGCAGTTCGCTTGCTTCCGACGGTCTTGTGGAACCGGTAGGCCCAAGACGGCCGGATTGAAGCCCGTTCGTCGCGACCTGGTTGGCGCAATGTCGCCTCTCAAGCCATGTATGAAGGGCGGAGTCGTTCACCTCCGGCATTGCTTGCTTGCCACGCTGTCCGCGATCGTGGATTGTGCCGGAGATGCAAACAGCCAGCCGCTCTGCGAGTGGCCCCACTCGTCCCGGAAAGGTGTCCGTCTCCCACTGTCTGTCGATGCTTCCCCTCGGTTTGGCCGCGCTGGCGCCCTTCCTGGTTGCCATTTCGCCGGTTCGTGCCTGGGAGCCGGCGGCCCGCCCGGCGGTGGCGCTGCGTGCCCAGCCGTTTCCGCTTGCGGACGTGCGGTTGCTCGGGGGCCCGTTGAAAGCCTCGCAGGAGATTGGCGGTGCGTACCTGCTCGGCCTGGACCTCGACCGTCTCCTGGCGCGCTACCGGGCTGAGGCGGGCTTGCCGGCCAAGGCCCAGGCTTACCCCGGTTGGGAGCAGAACGAGCTCCCCGGTGTGGGGCTTGGTTTTTACCTCTCCGGCTGCTCGCACCAGTATGCGGCGACGGGAGACCGCCGTTTCCTGGAGCGTGTCGAGCGCGCCCTGGCCGGACTGGCCGAGTGCCAGTCCGCCAACGGCGGAGGCTTCTTGCTGGGGACCCGGAATGGCAAAAGGATATTCACTGAAATCGAGGCGGGCGACATTCGTTTTGAAGACGGCTGGAAGCTCAACGGCGAGTGCGAACCCTATTACGCAATGGAGAAGCTCTTCTCCGGTCTCCGCGACGCCTGGCGGGCGGGCGGCGCGCCGCAGGCCCTGGATATTGAACGGAAGCTCGGCGACTGGCTCGAGCGCCACACCGCAAGACTCGATGACGCCGCCCTCCGGAAGATAATGGCCTGCGAGTTCGGCGGACTGAATTGGGTCCTGGCCGACCTCTACGCCGACACCGGGGACGCGCGCTACCTGGCGGCCTCGAAGCGCTGGCGCGACGCCGCGCTCTGCGATCCCCTGGCGCGGGGCGAGGATGTCCTGCCGGGCAAACACGCCAACACCCAGTTCCCAAAGATTTCGGGCCTGGCGGCGCGTTACCCCTGGAGTGGGGATTTGGCGGATCGGACTACCGCCGAGTTCTTCTGGGAGCGGGTTGTCCACCATCATTCCTATGTAACCGGCGGCAATTCCCTGGGCGAGCACTTCGGCCCTCCGGATCAACTCCGCGACCGCCTGGGGGCCGACACCGCCGAGTCCTGCAACGTTTACAATATGCTGCGCCTGACGCTCCTGCTCGAGGCCATCGCGCCGCGGGCTGAATACGGCGACTTCATCGAGCGCGCGCTTTTCGGGCATGTTCTGCCCGCCCAGCACCCGGACGGACGGGTCTGCTACTTTCTGCCTCTGGCGGCGGGAGCCGCAAAGCCCTATGAGTCCCTTCATGACCGTTTCTCATGTTGCACGTGCAGCGGCATGGATAGTTACTCGCTGGAGGCCGCCTACGTTTTTCTGCGGAGTCCCGACACGCTGTACGTGAATCTCTTCACGCCCGCGGAGGCGCGCTGGCGCGAAAAGGGCCTGACGGCGCGGTTGGAAACGGCATTCCCCGACGATGGCGCGGTGCGGCTGAACTTCGCCTGCGGCGGCCCCACGCCGTTGCGGCTGGCGCTGAGGTGCCCCGGTTGGATGACCGGGGGCATGACGGTGCGTTTGAACGGCGGCAACGTGCCCGTGGGCGGAGAACCGGGAAACTGGCTGGTGCTCGATCGCGCCTGGAGCGATGGCGACCGCGTCGAGTTCCAGGCGCCCCTGACCCTGCGTACCGAGGCCATGCCCGACGACCCGCGGCGGATTGCCTTCTTCGCGGGCCCCGTCCTCCTGGCGGCCGATTTAGGGCCGGCCTCGTCTCCGGCGCCGGTGGACGACGTGCCCGCTATTGCCGCGGACCACACGCCTTTGGCCGGGCGGCTGAGGCCCGTCCAGGGCGCCCCGCTCACGTTCACAATGGATGGCGGCGAACCCGGCGAGGTCCGGCTCTCGCCGTTCTTCAGGCTGCACGACCGCCGCTACACCGTCTATTGGGATGTTGTGGATAGTGAGGAACTTGAGCGGCGGCAAGCCGCCCGCGCGGCCGAGAAGGCACACTTGGGCGAGCTCGATGCGAGAACCATCGACCGCGTGCAGCCCGGGGTCGAGGTCTCCGAACTCGCTCACGGGCTGAGGGCCGAACGGAGCCATGTGGGGTCGGGCGCATACGGGCAGCGCATGAATGCCCGGTGGCGCGACGCGGGCGACGGCTGGTTCATCTACCAAATGGCGGTGCGCCCCGAGCAGCCCGTGGACCTGGTATGCACCTATTGGGGGCGCGAGACGGGCGCGCGGACCTTCGAGGTCCTGGTGGACGGGACGAAGGTGGCTACCCACACGCTGGACGGGAGCCATCCCGCGGCTTTCTATGACGTGACCTGTCCTCTGCCACCGGAGATTACCCGCGGGAAATCGGCGGTGAGTGTGAAATTCCAGGCGCGCCCGGGCAACACCGCGGGCGGGCTCTTCGGCCTTCGCACGGTTGACCACCGCTGAAGCCTTCGCCAGCCCGGTCCGCCGGAAATGCGGACCCCTCATTCATTACGCGGCTTCCCGCTGATCTGCGCCGGGTCATCGACGCTTGGCCCGCTCTGAGCCAACCGCTCAAAGACGCCATCGGCGCGATTCTCGATGCCGCCAGGGGAAAGGGGGACCGATGAAGGCGTCATTTTCGGTCGGCTCCTTCGATCCTATCAACCTTAACCTCGCGGACAGCATGATCCGCCCAGAACGTGAGGGCGTACTTGCCGATTACCTTGATCTGAACGGGCCTGTCGGTTTCATCCTCTCCTCGTAGTCTCCGTTCTGAAACGGGTCGGCACAAAGGCTATTGAGGAAGGCGAGGATTGGGTTCCGGTCCTGGACCGAAGGCCGGGGAAGCGAGAGTACTTCGTGCGTGATGAGAACCTTGTAGGGTCTCATCCGCTAATCCTTCCAACGGTCTCGCAACTGGTCCAAGGGGACCCGATGGGCGGGATCACGGTCATCGATCCGTTGGCCGAGGTCCTTGCGGGACATGGGATCCCGTAGGTGCCGGAGGTGGTTCAGATACGCGGCGAGATGGTCCTGCTGCTCCTGCGGCATAACGGCCAGTTCTTCCTTGATCTCTTCCAACGTCATACTGGTTCCAATTTAAGCGGGGCCCCTTCCAAAGGCAAGGGAAGCATTCAAGGTCTTGGTCTTGTCATTAAGCCGCAAATGGAGGACGGGCTACGGCGGGCTGGCCTCCCGGTAGCTCCTCACGAGCGGCTTTCCCGTTCCTCTGCCACCGCCCTGCCGATCGCATCCGGGTCAAGGGTGTATCCGGCGGGGATCTCGAAGACCAGGCAGCCGTCCTTCTTTACGAGCTTAGCGACGAGCCGCTGGGGCTCTGGGTTCGGCACAACGGGGACAAGTCTGATGGTCCCGTCCGAACTGGATTCGTACGCGAAAACCTGCCCCGCCTTCGCCTCCGGAAGTCGAACCCTCTGCCGGTCGTCCACGGTCAATGTCTCCATGGCAGGAAACTCCCGCCAGAGACGGCCCGGTTCAAGTCTTTTCGTTGCGACCTGATTGGAGGACGACTCGATGGACACGCACACCGTACGATGCCCGGAAGGCGGGCCAAGGCTACCCGGATTTTCCGGCTGGAAGCCTGGCGACGGGGATGGCGCACTTGATAGCGGACCGCGCGGCGTGAGGCAATCAGGGAGCGGCTGGGAGATTGCGGCTGAGGAGCGGCGGGCGGGGGGCGCCGGCCAGGGCCTGACCGATGAGCTGAGGGGGAGCGGTGGAAGCTGGGCCGCAGGCGCACACACTTGGCCCGTACAGCGTCCCGAGACACGAGACCGAAACTGCCCCACAGGGGCCGTCACCACGCAGCCCAGGTGGGCACGCCACCGCCAGCGCCTGTTGGGCAACGGCCCGACACCAGAAGTCCGATATAGCGTTGCCAGTCCAGGATTGCATCTGGGATTGTTGTGGCCCAATATGCGAACGGCTGGTTAGCCGAAGAGTGGTTCGGCGACGGAATGAGAAAGCAATATCACATTCGGGATTCAGAGCGTGGGTTGCTGGCTTGGGACGTCGACCGGCTGCTCCGTCTGACGGCGGAGCAAGAGCCGGTTGATTTGCCTTTGGAGAGGATTCGGGAACTCGACGAGGCTTTCTGGTTCTCCGGTGATGGCAACACGCCAACATGCCGACGAGTCGCGGAACACGCCAAGTTGATCGATCAAACTAGCTTGGATCACCCGATAATCATCGATCCCGAAGGGCGCGTTATGGACGGGATGCATCGAGTATGCAAGGCGTTGATCAGCGGTCTGAAGACCATCAAAGCCGTCAAGTTGTCGGCCATGCCAGAGCCTGATTTCGTCGGGGTTCCAATTGATCAATTGCCCTACAAAAGGGCCGTTCACTAATCTTTCACGTATGAATGTGTTAGCTATTGCGGGTCCAGGATCGAAATACCGAGTTCCGGGCGCGCAGCCCGCTGGCTTTTGGGCGGGACTATGGCACGGCCTGATATGTCCCCTCACGTTCTTCGTCAGTTTGTTCGCTCCGAACGTGCGCATTTACGAGACTCACAATTGTGGTCGGCTGTATGATTTCGGTTTTCTCCTCGGCGCTTCGAGCGCGCTTGGCGGCAGCGGACACGAAGCTGCGAGAAGTGTTTCACCTGCCTAAGTGGTCGTGCCTCCTCCAGTGCCTTCGCGGGTCGTCCGGTAATGCCTGCCGATCTGGGTGGGCGATCACAACTCGGAAACGCAAACGGGAGAACCACCGATTTCCTTGGGAAACCGGGGAAAATGAATGGCGGGAGCGGCGGGGCTCGAACCCGTAACCTCTGCCGTGACAGGGCAGCG
>CAZZFF010000108.1:0-21010 GCA_964653485.1 uncultured Verrucomicrobiota bacterium
CACGTCCGCCGCGGCGCGCGCGGCCACTTTCCCGGCGTTGAGGCCCGACAGCATGGAATTGGCGACGTAGCCGAAACTGACGCGATGACCGTAGCCCAGGAAACGCGCATGGAGCGGCACCCGGGGACGTATGGCGGCCAGCATTTCATCCGAGCCGGTGGCGGTGACGCAATCCGCCTGGGCGAAGAGGGTCGTTTCCAGGCTCGCATGGCCGCCGTGCCATTGGGCGATTTCGAGGCACGCGCCGAGTTTGGGTTCGGCCTCGTAGAGCGAATGGGCAAAGAGCCGGGGCAGCAGGGCGGCGCCGTGGGCGCACTTCACAAATTGAGCCGAGCGCACCAGCAGACCGAACACGATGCTGAGGAGGGCCGGATTGGGCAAATTCCCCGCCGTCAGATGCACCTGGAGTTCCGGGGCGCGGGCCATCGAGGCGCGATTGGACCTCTGTTCCGGCTCCGCCGAGGTCATCGCATCGAGGCGGTCCGGATGGCCCAAATCCTGTTCGAGCAAGGCCCGGAGGTTTTGAGAGGTCAACTCCTCGAAGAACGAATCCAGGCCGTTGGCCAGGGTTGCGCGGGAGAAGCCGGTTTCTCCGGGCCCAAGTTCGAGGGCAAGCTTCCGGAAGGGGTACTCGGCTTCGAGCCAGTGCGCGGCCAGGGCGCTGAGCACCTGGACCAGGTTCTGCGTCAAGCGGTTGGCAAGGAAGCGGGCGCGGTTTTGCTTGAGGGTTTGACATGCCTCCTCGAGCATGGAAGGGCTGAGCGTCGCCTCGGGCGGCAAGTCCGCCAGGAAATAATTCGGCAGGTTCATGTTTGAGGAAGTGATGCTACCGGGCCATCAACGAGCACCCGCGCGGTTCGGCCAAGGCGGCGCGGCCCAGCAACTCGAAGCCGTCGGCCCGGCGAACGGCCAGGTCTTCCGTCTGAACGGCCTGCACGGAATAGACATTCGCCAAATCGAACACGCGCAGCAAACCCGTTTCGCCCTCCTCCACCTCGCGGCCGGTTTCCGGCGAAACGACCTGGACGCGCGCCCAGGAGGGGAAGCGGAAGGAGCGCCGTGAGCCGGATGCGGCATACGCCTGGGAACTGAGTTCGCACATGCCGTATTCCCGGATGACGCGGGCTGCGGGAATGCCGAGGCCCCGGGTGATGAGGGCGGGCAATTCGTTGGCCGGCAAGGCCCGTGAACGCCCCTTGTAACCGCCGGTTTCCATAGCGCGGGAGAGGGGCGGCAGTTGAAACCGCACGCCCTGCTCCGCCAGTGGGTCGAGCAAATGCACGAACATAAAGGCCGTGCCGAGCAGCAGCAGCGGCCTCCCGCTCCGGACTGAGCTTTGCAAGGCCGCCCTGGCGGCCTCCAGGTCGAGGCTCCATGCGCCGTCCTCAGCCGCCCGACCCACGAATGCCGAGGCTGGCGAACCAAGTCTGCGGCGGACGGTATCGAACATGTAAACCAGCGACGAGTGCGGGACCTGCTCCGGAGGCGGTGTCAGAATCGTCAGTTGCCAATCGTCGAGTCCGCGCCCGCATTCCAGCATATTGGCCTCGAACCACGGCGTAAGCGATGCCTGGTAAAGGGCCAGGGACAGGCTGTTGTGAAAATGCCGGCTGCGCTGCCGGCAGGTCGTGCCGCTCGAATGAAAGACCGAGGTGCGTTCCTCCGGCGGCAGGCAGGAAAGATCGAGTTCCTTGAACGCCGCCGTGGGGACGGCGGGGATGCGGGACCAGTCCGCGGCGTTGTCCGGAGACGCATTCCGGGCCTGGCAAAGGCGCCGGTAAGGGGCATTGCGCTCGAACTGCAAGCCGAAGAGTTCGAGCGCCAGGGAGTTAAACGCGGCATCCGGGAGGCAGGCTCCCGAAGGCTTGGATAGCGCTTGGCAATCTGTTTGCGGTGGTGTCCCGGCCCGAGGCGGTACTGGACGCGTCGAGGCGCGAATAAGCCGGCGCACGCGCGCCGCAAAATCTGAAAGGCCGTCAATGGGTGTCATGCGGTTTTGGTTTTTTTGCCCGGCTGGTTTGCCGCCACAGTCCGGAAGAGGAAGCTTATAACAAAACCGATCAGGCGCAAGCTCTTAGCCTGGAGCGGCGCCCGTCGAAGTCAGGGCGTCGAGCCGGAGGGGAGTTGGGTGGCGGGGATGACGAGAGAATCGCCGGGCCTGAGCTGGTTGAGATTCAAATTGGGGTTCACCTGGCGGAGGGCGCTGATGGGCACGCCGTAGATCATCGAGACCACGGCCGCGGTGTCGCCGGGGTGGATGGTGTAGGTTCTCTGCGGCAGTGCCGGAGGAAGCGGGGGCGCCTCGGGAGGCAGCTCCTGGTCGGTGGCGAGGGTATTGGCCTGGAGTTGGTCCAGTTCGAGTTGCTTGAGCTCGATGCTCTTCTGGGAGGCGGTGAGGTTCGTATCGGAGCGGATGCTGTCCTGCTGCGATTGGGCGGCGAGATTGATCTGGTAAATGGTGGCCGCGGCCTCGGGGGTGCCGGCCTCGATGGCCTGGGCCATAGACTGGCGATAGAGCGGGTCCTGCAGGTCCTGGTATTCTTCGTAGCGACTTGGGCCCAGGGCGAGCTTGATCGCATTCTCGCGGGCGGCGTCCAGTGTGTTGCGCTGGGCCACCGTATTGGGGTCGTTTCCCGAGAGGAGCTCGATTTGCTGGTCCAGGTTGTCGGTTGCGCGAAAGATCGCGCGGAACTCGTTGGAGGTGACGTTAAAAAAGCCCAGTTGGCCCAACTCGGCGCGGAGGTCCGAGGCGTTTTGAGAATACCGGAGGAGAAACTCCTCGAGTTGGGGCGGGCTGAGCACGCGCGCCAGGTCGTCCCGGGTTTGCTGGCGGAGCTTGGCCAGTTCGACGGGGTCGGGCGCTTTGCCTGCTAACGTCTGTGCCTGGAGGTAGGCCTGCATCCGATCTGTGGACCGCGCGTTGACCTCCTGGATGGCCTGCTTGGTGTCCACGGGCAACGCCCCGAGTTCCGGCCCATCCAAAGTGATGCCCTGGCGCGAGGGGCGGGGCAGGTTGACCAAATCGCCGGATTCCCAGTTTGTTCCCAGGAGCCGGGCCAGAAGCTCGCGTCTCTGCCGCTCCAACTCGCGCGCCTTTTGCATCGCGACCCGGAGGACGTTGGTGTCCGGGTTGCTGCGCCACCATTGCTGGTCCGGAGTGAGGATCTCCTGGGCGCGTTTGCGGGCGTAAAGGGCGTTCACGTCCGCGATGATAATGTCGCGGATGGTCTGCTCGGGACAGGCGATGTCGCGCAGGTTGGCAATGTAGGTCGCGTAATCGTCCGATTCGAGCTCGTGCCAGGAGAAGAACTGGCGGCGCACGACGACGTTCGTGGCGCTCGAGACGGGGGCGGCTTGGGGGGGCGTAACCACGGTTGGAGAGCGGTTCCCGGGGACAGGGCGTGTCACGCCCAGCCAACCGACCGCCAGGAGGGCATTGATGCCGAGCGAAGCCAAAGCAACCGCGCGCCAACGCATATTATACTTATGTACCTGCAATCCAGCCGGACGGCAAACTCAAAAAATGTGGCGAGCCATCCAGGCCATTGAGCGGCTTTCCGTACTCCCAGCCAAACCGTTGGAAACGGTTGCGCGGCCCGGGCGCCCGTTAGGACCGGGCTGAAGCCGCGGTGATAATGAGACGTCTCGCCGGCGGTGCGCAACCAACGAGCGCGTTGACAAAATGTGACTTCGGAGTTGACCCTTGGCCCCCAAATGCCGCATTTGTGGCGGGTCGGCGGAATCGAAAGAATATGAAACAGAAAGCATACGCGCGGGCGGGCGTGGACATTGACCTGGGCAACAAGGTCAAGGCGGCCCTGCCTCAACTGCTCGCCTCGACGCATCGGTCCGAGGTGCTTGGCAAGGTCGGCGGGTTCGGCGGGCTGTTCGCGCTCAACTCGCGGCGCTACCGGCAGCCGGTGCTGGTCTCGAGCGTGGATGGCGTGGGCACCAAGCTCAAGGTGGCCTTTGCGATGGACCGCCATGACACCATTGGCCAGGACCTCGTGAACCATTGCGTCAACGACATTGCGGTGCTTGGCGCCGAGCCGCTCTTTTTCCTGGATTACCTGGGTACCGGCAAGCTGGAGCCGCGCGTGTTCCGGGCCATCCTCGAAGGATTCGCGCTGGCCTGCGCCCGGAACCATTGCGCCCTCATCGGCGGCGAAACGGCCCAGATGCCCGGCTTCTACAAGCCGGGCGAATATGACGTCAGCGGCACCATCGTCGGGGTCGTTGAAAAGTCGCGCATCGTGGACGGCAAGGCCATTGTGCCGGGCGACGCGGTTGTGGGCCTGGCCTCCAACGGATTGCACACCAACGGCTATTCGCTGGCGCGCAAGGTCTTCTTCGAGCAGCTCAAGCTCAAGCCCGGCAGCCGGGTACCAGAGTTGGGCGGCAGCATCGGCGACGAGTTGCTCAAGGTGCATGTCAGTTACGGACCGCTCATCCGCGAGTTGCTGGACAAGTTCAACCCCGCCGCCCGCGGGTCCCGGAAGGCGGCCCCGGCCATCAAGGGCCTGGCCCACATCACCGGAGGCGGGTTCGTGGACAATATCCCCCGCGTGCTCCCCGCGAACTGCGACGTCGTGATTCGGAAGGGGAGCTGGGATGCGCTGCCCATCTTCGACATCATCCAGGCCCGAGGCCGGGTGCCCGAAGCGGAGATGTACCAGGTGTTCAACATGGGCATCGGCATGACGCTCATCGTCGCCCCGGAAAAGTCGGAGGCGATCCTGAAGTTCGCGCGCGCCCAGGGACAGAGGGCGTGGGTGATTGGAGAGGCAACCCGGGGCCGGGGGAAGGTGCGAATTGAATGAGCGGAAATTGACCTTTCCGCAACAAAATGTGAGTATAATGGCTGATGTTCTCAACACACCATGCAGACCCGCCGAAACCCGCCCCCAGGCCGAGGCGCAGGCGGTGGAATTGGGTCCTCAGTGATATTCTTCGCAAGGCGCTGAAGTACCGGATGGAGTGGTCCGCGCGGCTCCGGGGCCAGCGCTTTTATTGCCGCTCCTTGGGCGGCGAATCCGAGTACAACCTCACCATCAACTGCGACCTGACGGTGTCCTGCAACTGCCAGGACTATGACGGCTCCGGCCATATTGGCGACCTGAACCGGAACACGTTCGAGGAGGTGTTTTTCGGGGCGGCGGCGCAGCGGCTTCGGCGGGAGTTGGCCAAAGGCAAGCTGCCCCTCAAGGCCTGCACCCGGTGCGGGGACCTGCTGCGCACGCCCAAATCCACGGTAAACCCGGGTCCGCCGATGTTCGCGGGGGCCAAGCCGCGCCTGCCCTACCGGGGAATGCTGCTTGAGAACACGGTCCGCTGCAACATCGACTGCGTGGGGTGCGACCGGGGTTCAGCGGCCCGGGTCCGGACGGTGGCCCAGATGGAAATCGACAAGCTCTCGCGGATGGCGGACCTGGTCAAAGACCTGGGCCTGCAACAGCTCTTCTATTTGAACCTGGGCGAGCCTTTTCTTTCCCCGAACATTGGCCGCGAGTTGCCGTTGCTGCGGCAAAAGAACCCGGATTGCCGGATTGTGATCTCGACCAACGGCATCGTCCTGAACACCGACGCCAAACGCGAGGCGGCGCTTTATGCCAGCCACATCCTTTTCTCGGTGGCCGGCATTGATGATCGGATGCTGAAGAAATATGAACACCTGGGCAGCTTCGACAAGGCATACGCCAACATGAAGGCCCTGGCGGCGTATCGGAACGCGCGCGGGCTCTCCAGGCCGGTGCTGGAATGGAAATACCTGCTCTTCAACTGGAACGACCGCCGGGAGAGCATCCTCAAGGCCGTGCAATTGGCCAAAGCCGCGGGCCTGGACATGATTTCCTTTTGGCCCACGAACAACCCCCTCTATGGTTGGTCGTACCGCTACCGCCTCGGTTGCCTCAACGATATTGGCGTTGCGTGCTGGAAAGGCAGGGAATTAGACCTTCGCGACGCTTCCGCCGCGAAGGAAAACCCCAGGACCCGCTGGGCCGAACAGGCGGTCACTTAGGGACCGTCGTAGCGCCGGCAAGGTAGGCGAGGTCCGGGTTGTTCATTTGGTCCGTGCCGAACGCGCTGACCGAAGCAGTGCGCGGGTCCCGGAAACGCCAGGCCCAACTGTGGCCGTCGGCAAAAATCATCGAGGAACTGTAGTTATGACGGTAGCGGGACACCGCCGGGAAGCTAAACCAAACGCGGCCGGTGGGGTCGGCCTCGAAGGAACCCGTCGAGATGCTGCGCTCGTCTTCATCGATCAGGATGAAGAGCTTGGAAGGGTCGGATAGATCGCTGCCCCGAGCGAAGAAGGGGACGTAACCCAGGGAGGAGTTCGGGTTGGGGGCCGCGGTGGAGGGGCGCTCGCCCATGTAGGAGTTCATCGAATAGCTGCGCACCGATTGGACCTTGCTGCCATTGATCGTCACGCCTTGGTCTGTGGGGCAGTGGTAGATTTGGGCATCCTTATCGTAGGGGTAGAGCATGCCCGTCGCGATCAAACCCGTGTCCACCGCCTCGGCGGCGTTGGTCATATTCCCATTGACCCAGACAAACGAATTTGAGAGCGGGTAAGACCACACAAGGCGATCATTGTTATCGTCTTTGTACATCGTCCAGGCGATGCCCAGTTGATGCAGATTAGAGAGACAGGTGGCTTGGTACGCCTTGCCCTTGGCTCGAGAGAGGGCGGGCAAAAGCAATGCGGCGAGCGTGGCGATAGTGCTGATCACGGCCAGGAGTTCGAGGAGGGTGAATCCTCTACGGCAAGTGGACCGATCCGAACAAGGCTGTCGCCAATTCTGCATGTTCGTCTCGCTTTACAGGTGTTATATAGACCTCGGCGCCAAACATTGCAACAACTTTCTTTTCAAAGAAATGCCCCCCTCGCGCCGCTTCCCGCAGAATCTTGAATCAGCCTAAATGCCTCGTAGTTTTGGTCCTTTGCCGTCTTTGCATTCTTCGCCGTCCAGTGGAAGGGGTCAGCGCCAGCCGAACAAGTGGCCGGCGTGGAGGGTTAAGAAGGCCAGACCCCATGCCAAAGCTCCCATATAGAGCCACTGGAACGCCGGCCAACGCCAGGAATTGGTCTCACGCCGCACGACGGCCACGGTGCTGGCACACTGCAATGCGAAGACGTAAAAGACCATCAAGGTCACGCAGGTCAGCGTCGTATAGACCGGGGTGCCGTCGGCTCGTTTCTGGGCCTGGAGGGTCTTGGCCAGGCTGCTCATGCCCGAGGCGGCATCGGTCTTGCCGACGTTGTAAACGGTCGAGAGGGTGCTGACGAACACCTCGCGCGCGGCGAAGGAGGAGACGATGGCGATGCCCATTTTCCAGTCGAAGCCCAGAGGGGCGATGGCGGGTTCGATCAGGCGGCCAAGACGTCCGGCGAAGCTCTGGCGCAGCTTGGCGCCGGCCTCTTCGGTGTCGAGCGTCGCAAGCTGTTGCTCCAAGGCGCCGGAGGCTGGCGAGAGCCGGCCCGCCCGCGGGGTCCCGGTCCCGCTTGGGTTCAGGGTGGCGGCGGCATTGATGGCGGCGCGTTTGGCGGCAAACTCACGTTCGATTTGGCCGCCGCGGGGGTAAGTGGCCAGGAACCACAGGAGGATGTTGATGGCCAGGATGACGGTGCCGGCGCGCCGGAGGAAGACTTTGGAGCGCTCCCACATGTGGCGGAGGACCACCTGGATTACGGGCCGTTTGTAAGGGGGCAGTTCCAGGATGAGCAGGGGCGGTTCGCCCCTGAGCAGGGTCTTCTTGAAGAGCCAGGCCATCAGCAGGGCCACCACTATCCCCAGCAGGTACATCGCCAGCATCGTCAAGCCGCTCACTTTGAGAAAGCCCAGGACGGTGGTGTTGGGGATGCAGGCGGCGATGAGGAGGGTGTAAACGGGCAGGCGGGCCGAGCAACTCATCAACGGGGAGACCAGGATCGTGACCAGCCGATCTTTTGGGCTTTCGATGGTCCGGGTGGCCATAATGCCCGGTATGGCGCAGGCAAACGAGCTGAGCATGGGAATGAAGCTTTTGCCGTGCAGCCCCACCTTGCTCATCAGGCGGTCCATTAGGAACGCCGCCCGCGCCATGTACCCGGTGTCCTCCAAAAAGCCGATGAACAGGAACAGGAGTAGGATCTGGGGCAAGAAGACCACCACCGCGCCCACCCCTGCGATGACGCCGTCCACCAGGAGGCTGTTGAGGTCTCCGGGCGGTATGAGCCGCCCGACGGCCCCGCCCAGCCAGTCCACCCCGTTCTGGAGAGCGTCCATCGGGATGCGGGCAAAGGTGAAGATGCTCTGGAACATCAGCGTCATCACACCGATGAAGATGAGGGTGCCCCAGGTGCGATGCGTCAGCACGCGGTCCAGCTTGTCGCTGAGGGTCTCGCCGGGCGGGGTCAAATCAACCGTCACGGCGCGCTCGATGGCCGAGACGGCCACATAGCGCGCCTCGATTGCCGCGCCCCGCCAATCGGCTCCGGCGGCCTCGATCCGCCGGCGCGCCGCCAGGACCGCCTCGGCGATGCCAGCGGGATAGTGGCCGAGGCTCGATGCGAGCGCCTTCTCATTGCAAAGGACGAGCACCGCTTCCGCCGCCGCCTGCGCCCGCCGTCCGGGATAGGCTTGAGCCAGCAAGCCCGCGATCAGGTTAGCCTCCTCCTGGACCAACCCCGGCAGTTCGGGAAACTGGCGCGCCGGCTTGGGCGGTTCGGCGCGCTCCACGGAGGAGACGATCGCCTGCCGCAGCTCGGGCAGCCCTTGGCCTTTGCTGGCGATAATCGGCAGGACCGGCACGCCGAGGGCTGCGGCGAGTTTCTCAGGGGAAATCTCGTGGCCGTTCTCCAGGGCGACGTCGATCATGTTGAGCGCCAGAAGGGTGGGGTGGCCCAACTCGATGACCTGGGTGGCATAATAGAGGTTGCGCTGCAAGTTGGACGCGTCCACCACCACCACCAGAAGCGAGGGGGCCGGCAATTCCGGCAGGCGATTCAGGAGAACGTCTCTCGAGATTTGCTCGTCCAGCGACTGCGGGCTGAGGCTATAGGTGCCCGGCAGATCGAGCACGCGCAAATTCAATTGCGCCGGCGCGCCCAGCAACCGGCCTTCCTTGCGCTCGACGGTCACCCCCGCGTAGTTGCCCACCTTGGCGCGCAGGCCCGTCAGCGCATTGAAGAGAGTGGTCTTGCCGCAGTTGGGATTCCCGGTCACGACCACGTAGGCCGGGGCCGCAGGCGGGCCGCCGCCGGCCGGGCGGCCCTCCGCGCCACGGCGCTCGGCCGCCCCTTTGTGTGCCGGGTCCGCCGCCGAGGCCGCGGCCCCCGCAACCGCGGGTTGGAGAGGCGGAATATAGACTCTTGGGGCCTTCGAGGATGCGGAACTCATCTGCTGCTTCTTGGGCCGCTTTCAGGCGGCGGGCCGCACGAGGATCTGTTCCGCCTCGTGTTTGCGCAAAGTCAGGTTGTAACCCCGCACCTTGATCTCGACGGGATCGCCCAGCGGCGCAAAGCGGACCAACTCGACCAGGGTCCCCACCAGGAGCCCCATTTCCATCAGCCGCGGCCGGCTCTCCGGCGGCAGCCTAATCTCGGCAACAGTGGCGGTCGTCCCGAGGGCTACCGAGGTCAAGGGTTGAACGGCAGGCATCATTTCCGAACAATAATCCGCGGGCTACCGGGCATGGACCCTCTCGACCAGGATCGAGTCCGCCAGTTTTTCGCTGATGCCCAGCCGCGCGTTGCAGACTTGGCAGATGAAGCTGGATTCGCGGGCCACCAATTTGATCCGCTGCCGCTCGCAGAATCCCAACTCGCGCAACCGCTGCGTGATGTCCGGAGCGGTCGTCAGCTCCTTGATGCAGACCTCCGCCCCGGCCTGCACCCGGCTCAGGGGACAAACATCGGGGCCGGCACAGCGGCCTTCGAGGATAACCAGGGATGATTGCGGTTTTTGCTTCACCGGGCGAAGAGTATCGCAGTTGAGACTGAGTTGCAAGAGGGAACTGACGCCCATTGCGCCCGGGCGCCCCGTTTCGCTATCCTGCGGCCCTCATGTATCAGAACAAACGGGTCGTCGTGGTGATGCCCGCCTACAACGCGGCGCGGACGGTTCGCCAGACGTGCGCCGAGGTGCGCGAGCAGCAAATCGTCGACGTGATCATTTTGGTGGATGATCGGAGCCGCGACGAGACGGTGTCGATCGCGCGGGGCCTGGAAGGGGTGCGGGTGCATGTCCACGAAGTCAATAAAGGCTACGGGGCCAACCAAAAGACCTGCTATCGGCTGGCTTTGGAGGCCGGGGCGGACATCGTCATCATGATCCACGCCGATTATCAGTACACTCCCAAGTTGATTCCCGCCATGGTTGCCATCATTGCCAACGGGCTTTACCCCTGCGTGCTGGGCAGCCGGATTCTGGGCGGCTACGCCCTGAAAGGCGGGATGCCGCTCTGGAAATACGTGTCGAACCGATGCCTGACGCTGATCGAGAACATCCTCCTGGGGGCAAAACTCTCCGAGTATCACACCGGCTACCGCGCCTTTTCGAGGGAGATTCTTGAACGCCTCTGCCTGGCAGGCAATTCGGACGGTTTCGTTTTCGACAACCAGATGCTGGCGCAGATACTCTGGCATGGCTTCACGATTGCCGAGGTGAGCTGTCCGACCAAGTATTTCCCGGAGGCATCCTCGATCAATCTGCGGCGCAGCATTGGCTACGGCCTGGGCTGTCTCTGGACCGCGCTGCGGTTTCGCCTTGCGAGGATGGGAGTGGCGCGGTGCCGGCTTTTCGGCCCGACAAAGAGCCCCGTCGCAGAGCTGCCCTGAAGCCATCCCCGAGCCGGTTATTTCTTTATTGCCTCCGCCGTGTTTTAGGATAGTATCCATTTCTGCGAACCTGACCACCGCGCTCAATGGGGCAAAGCCGGCTGAGGCGCTGGGTTACGGCCGGGGGCCGTGATTGCGATGCACTATGCAGCGTATGCGGATACTCGTTCAGCAGAAAGATTCAGGCCTTTACCTGAAGGGCCTTGATGTCTGGGTGCGCAAAAGCCTGGAAGCAGCGGACTTCGTCAATTCCACCGCCGCCATCGACTTTTGCGCCCGGCAAAGACTTGCCGACGTTCAATTGGTCCTCAAGTTCGAAGGGCAACCCTACGAAATTGTCTTGCCCTTCCAGCCCGACGGGGCTCACTCGACCGTCCAGCCGTGAGTCGCGGCTTGGCGGATCGTTGATCGGCAAATGTCTGGCCATGGTTTTTCTTTGCGGCTATTGTGTCAACCATGAATGTGAAATCAGTTGACGCAGGCGCCCGTGATCGGGTCGCTGAATTGGGCCGCCGGGTGCTGGAGGGCGGCGATGTAAGCCGCGGCGAGGCGTTGTGGCTGTTCAATCTGGAAAGCCGAGGGGAGATTGGCGAGCTGCTCTCGTGGGCCGGCCGGTTACGGGAGCATTTCAAGGGCAACAAGGTCCACCTCTGTTCCATTGTGAATGTCAAGGCGGGGGGCTGTCCGGAGAATTGCCGGTTCTGCGCGCAGTCGAGCTTTAACTCGGCCGAAGGTCCGCGGCACAGGCTGGTGGATTCCGAGGCGGTGCTCCGGGCGGCGGGCGAGGCGAAAGCCAACGGCGTGAGCGCCCTGGGTTTGGTGGCGGCGTGGTCGTACTTGGAGGAGGGGCCCGTGCTGGACGAGATATGCGGCCGGTTGGAGGACTTGAAGCGGAGCGGCAAGGCGCGGCCGGATGGGGCGCTGGGGATGATCAAGAGCCGCAACGTCGCGGAGCGCCTGAAGCGGGCGGGGCTGGAATGCTACAACCACAACCTGGAAACGTCGGAGCGTTTTTTTCCGGAGGTCTGCTCCTCCCACGGCTACGAGGATCGGGTCGAGACCCTGCGGCACTTGAAGGCGGCGGGGATCAAGATATGCTCCGGAGGCATCTTGGGCCTGGGTGAGAGCCATGAAGACCGGTGCGACCTGGCGTTCGCGCTCAGAGAGTTGGGGGCTCACATTGTTCCTATCAACATCCTGAATCCGATCCCGGGCACTCCGTTGGCCACACGGCCGCCGCTGCCGCCGCTGGAGGTCCTCAAGTCCATCGCCTGCTTCCGCTTCATCCTGCCCCGGCGCGAGATCTCGGTTACCGGAGGACGCGCGGTCAACCTGCGCGACCTGCAGAGCATGGTGTTTATGGCAGGGGCCAGCGGCCTGATGGTGGGCAACTACCTGACCACCCTGAACCGCCCTGTCGAGGACGACTTACAGATGCTCGAGGACCTCGGGCTGGAACCGTATCCTGAGGACAGCGATGTCTTCGCGGCGATGGACTGCTGACCTTGAGAGGAGCGATGGTTGCCGGACCGCGAAGGAGTCTTTCACACGCAGACCTTGTTATCGCAATTGGCGCAGACGGAAGTATCCATTCGCTGGCGCATCCACGTTTGGCCGAGGGCCGTGAGCGTTTTTGTCTTTAAGACCTCCTCGGCCATGGGGAATACGATGCGTTCTTCCTTGTCGAAATGCTCGCGGGAGCGTCGCACGGCGGCCAGGAACAGAACCCGGGCTTGCCTCAGGCGCTTGACCTTGCGGATGCGGCGCAAGTGCTCGTTCATTTCCTCGTGCTCCTCCACGAAAGCATCGCGCTGGCCCAGTTGCTCGAAGCAGTGCTCCAGCGGGCCGAGGAACAATTCATCCTCGGTCTTCGAGTGGGCCTTCAACATGGATTCGAGCATGGCGGCGAGGGACTTCACCTCCGCAAGGGTCTTGAGCTTGGGGGTGGTGGTCTCGATGTGATCGAGCATGTTGTGAAATACCAGGTGCTCCGCGAGCAGGGCTTCCGTAATTTTCATGGCAGCAACGATTTCGGCTCTTCCGCCGCCTCCTTTGTAGCATAATCCGGGCATTAGGCCAGGCAATTCAGAGCCATCCGCCCGGCCAGTGACAAAGCTGCTGAACCGCCCTGTATTCCCTGCCTGCGGGAGACGACCGCAAGGAGTCTCCGATACCAGGCTCCTACGCTCCCGCGCTCTCCCGCTCCGCCTCCATCCCGGCGCACGAACACACGAGGTTGCGGTCGCCATACACGTTGTCGATGCGCCCGACGGCAGGCCAGAATTTGTAATCGTGCAGCCCTGCGACGGGGAAGCAGGCCTGCTCGCGTGGGTAGGGGTGGGGCCAGCGTTCGGCTGTGAGCATGTCGGCCGTGTGCGGGGAGTTTTTCAAGAGGTTGTTGTGCTTGTCGACCTGTCCGGATTCGATGGCCTGCATCTCCGCGTGGATGGAAATCAGGGCGTCGCAGAATCTGTCCAACTCCATCTTGGACTCGCTTTCGGTCGGCTCCACCATCATGGTGCCGGGCACCGGCCAGGAAATGGTCGGGGCATGGAACCCGTAGTCCATGAGGCGCTTCGCCACGTCCTCGACAGTCACGCTCTTGAAATGGCGCAGGTCGAGAATGCACTCATGGGCGACCCGGCCGCGGCGGCCGCGGTAAAGGACAGGGAAGTACTTCTGCAACCGTTGGGCCACATAGTTGGCATTCAGGATGGCGAATTTGGTGGCTTCGGTGAGACCGGCGGCGCCCATCGCGGCGATATAGACCCAGGGAATCGGCAGGATGCCGGCGCTGCCCCAGGGGGCCGAGGCAACCGCCCCTTCCCGTCTTCGCGCATCCGGACTGAGCACCGAATGGCCCGGCAGATAAGGAACCAGGTGCTTGGCGGCAGCGATGGGTCCCACTCCCGGACCGCCTCCGCCGTGAGGGATGCAAAAGGTCTTGTGCAGGTTGATATGGCAGAGGTCGGCCCCGATGTCGGCGGGCCGGCAAAGGCCCACTTGCGCGTTCAGGTTGGCGCCGTCCATATAAACCTGTCCGCCGTTGGCGTGGACGATTTCGCATATCTCCTTGATCGTCTCCTCGAAGACGCCGTGGGTGGACGGATAGGTGACCATCAAGGCCGCCAGTTGTTGCCGATGGGCCTCGGCCTTCGAGCGGAGATCGGCCAGGTCAATGTTGCCCTCCTTCTCGCAGGCGACCGCCACGACCTTCAGGCCCGCCATTACGGCGCTGGCGGGGTTGGTGCCGTGGGCAGAGGTCGGGATGAGGCAGACCCGGCGGCCGGGTTCGCCGCGCGCGGCATGGTAGGCGCGGATCACCAGCAAGCCGGTGTATTCCCCCTGAGCCCCCGCGTTGGGCTGGAGCGACACCCCCGCAAACCCGGTTATCTCCGCCAGCCACTCCTCCAACTGCTCGAACAGGACCCGGTATCCGCGGGCCTGGGCGGGCGGGGCAAATGGGTGCAGGCCGCTGAACTCGGGCCACGTCATCGGAAGCATCTCCGCCGCCGCGTTGAGCTTCATTGTGCAGGAGCCTAGCGGGATCATGGAGGCGGTCAGGGACAAATCCTTGGATTCCAGCCGCTTGAGGTAACGCAGCATCTCGGTCTCCGAATGATAGCGGTTAAAAACCGGGTGGGCCAGGAATCCGGTGGTGCGGGCCACCGGCGCCGCGTAGCCCGCTTCGACGCCCCGGGCCAGGTCCCGCGCGCGGAAGCCCGGCAAACGGTCTTCGTTGAAGACCCGCCAGATGTCCATCAGGTCCCGTTCCGTCGTGGTCTCGTCGAGTGAAATGCCGAGCGTTTGCGCGTCAATGGGCCGGAAGTTGATCCGCCGGGCTTCCGCCAGCTTTAGAATGCCCTCAGAACCCCGATTGCCCAGGCCGACGCGCAGGGTGTCAAAAAACTGCGCCGGCCCGACCTCGTAGCCCAGCCGGGTCAGGCCACGAGCCAGGAGACCCGTCAGCAGATGGATGTGCCGGGCGATGCGCTTCAAACCCTCGGGTCCGTGATAGCAGGCATACATCGAGGCCATGTTGGCCAGGAGGGCCTGTGCGGTGCATATATTGCTTGTGGCCTTTTCACGGCGAATGTGCTGCTCACGCGTCTGCAGGGCCAGGCGCAAGGCGGGGCGCCCCCGGATGTCTTTGGACACGCCCACAATGCGGCCGGGCATCTGGCGCTTGAAGGACTCGCGTGTGGCAAAATAGGCCGCGTGCGGCCCGCCATAGCCCAGGGGCACGCCAAATCGCTGCGCGCTGCCCAGAGCGATGTCCGCTCCGAATTGTCCCGGCGGCCGGAGGAGCGTGAGGCTCATCAAATCCGCCGCGACCGCCACGAGGGCGCCGGCCGCATGGGCCTGCCCCGCCAACCCCGAGTAATCCTGAATCTCGCCCCAGGTGTCCGGATACTGCACCAGCGCGCCGAAAACCCGGGCGGTAAACTGAAAGCTCCGGTGGTCCCCGACAATGACCTCGACCCCCAACGCCCGCGCGCGGGTCTTGACCACGTCGATCGTCTGCGGATGGCATCCCGACGAGACAAAGAATGTGTCCCGTCCTTGACTAAGCCCGCGGCACATGGCCATGGCTTCGGCGGCGGCGGTGCCTTCGTCGAGCAGGGACGCATTGGCGACCTCCAACCCGGTCAGATCGATGACCATGGTCTGAAAGTTGAGCAGCGCCTCGAGCCGGCCCTGCGAGATTTCGGCCTGGTACGGAGTGTATTGGGTGTACCAGCCCGGGTTCTCCAGCAAGTTGCGCCGCAGCACCGCCGGCGTAATACAGTCGGAATAGCCCATGCCGATGCAGGACCGAAAAACCTGGTTTTGCGACGCGATTTCCCTCAAAGCCGCGAGCGCCTCGTGCTCGCCGCGGGCGGCCGGCAGGTTGAGCGGGCGGCGCAACCGGATCGCCGCGGGCACCGCCTCCGCCATCAACGCATCGAGGGTGGGGCAGCCCACCACGTCAAGCATCTGCCGGGTCTCCTCCGCGCCCGGCCCGATGTGGCGGCGGGAGAATGTATCCGGATGTTCCAACCAGCCGTCTTCCGCCGGCGTCTTCGCGGCGGTGGTCTCCGCGTCTGTCTTTGTCGAATCCAATCCGTCCTCTGAAAGCATTCATCGAAAGTACGGGCTGTCGGCGCCAAATCAAGCCGGAATTGACTTTGACCCATCGCCCAAAGCCCGCAGCGCGGCCACCACCTGGCCCAGGGCGATGCCGCCGTCATTCGGCGGGACCCGCTGGTGCCAGTAAGGACGAAATCCTTCCGATTGCAGCCGGGCGACCGCGCGCTCGGTCAGGTAGCGGTTTTGAAAACACCCGCCCGAAAGAACAACGCGCTCCTGCCCCGTTCGCCGGGCCACTTCAACTATGACCTCCGCAAGGGTGTTATGAAATCGGGCGGAGATTGGGCCTGCCGGAACGCCGCGCCTGACCTCGGCTACTATTTCCGCGACCATCGGCGACCAATCGACGGTGAAGGCGGAGGGCGGAAGGGTGCTGATTGAAAACGGATAAGTTTCATCGGTTTGGGCACTCTCGATGGCGAACTCCAGCTCCATAGCGGCCTGGCCCTCGAAACGAACTTGCTGACGGAGGCCGGTGAGCGAGGCGACGGCATCGAAGAGCCGCCCGGCGCTGGACGTCAGGGGTGTATTGAGCCGCCGGGCCAGCATGGTCTGGAGCCGGCCCCGTTCAGCGCGCGAAAAAGCCCGGACGGGCGCCAGGTCCTCTTGTTCCAACCCCGCTTCGCCCAACATCTCGAAAAGCACGCCCAGGGCTGTCCGCCGGGGTTCTTTGACGGCGCGCTCGCCTCCCGGCAACCGGAAGCACCGGAGGTGAGCGGCACGCTCCCAGGCAGTCTCGGTGACGACAAAGAATTCCCCGCCCCACACCGTCCCGTCCAGGCCGTAACCCGTGCCATCCCACGAAACACCCAGGGCCGGGGGCGACACTTCGTTTTCCGCCATGCACGAAAGAACGTGCGCCACGTGATGCTGCACGCTCACCAGGCGCAGGCCGCCCGCCGGCACAGCGCCGGAAACCCGATCGAGGGCATATTTGGTGGACAGATAATCCGGGTGAGCATCCGCCGCCAGCACGGCAGGCTCCGATTCGTAAAGCTTCTCGAAATCGGCGATCACTCGCCGGAAGGCCGCGTAAGCGGGCTCGGTCTCCAAATCTCCAATATGCTGGCTGATAAACACCTGCGAACCCACACAGAGCGCGACCGTATTCTTCAAATGCGCGCCCACAGCCAGAACCGACCGGCCGCTCGCCCCGGACTCCTCTTCCAGCTTCGGATTTCGGATTTCGGATTTCGGATTTTGGCCCCGCGGCCTCAGCACGACCGGCAGCGGCGCATAGCCTCGCGCGCGCCGCAAGACCATCTCGCGGCCCATCACCACCCGCGCAATCGAATCGTCCACGTGCCGGACGATGGGACGGTCATGCACCAAGAACAGATCGGCGATGCCGCCCAGTCGGTCCAGCGCGTCGCGTTCATCCGTGCAGATCGGTTCGTCGCTCAAGTTGCCGCTGGTGGCCACGATGGGAAAGGCCAGCAGCGAGAGCAGCAGATGGTGAAGGGGAGTGTACGGGAGCATCACGCCCAGGTTGGGATTGCCCGGGGCGATAGACGGGGCGAGGGTGTCCGGGCGAGACTCGATACCCGGCCCATGAAGGCGGCGCAGCAGGACAATCGGGGCTTCCGGGCAACGCAGCAGCCGCTCCTCGGCGGCGGACACCTCGCACACGGTCCGCGCGGCGGCCAGAGTCGGAAACATCAGGGCCAGGGGCTTTTCCTCACGGTGCTTCAACTCGCGCAGTCGGCGGACGGCCCGCTCGTCGCCCGCCGCCACGGCCAGGTGAAAACCGCCTGCTCCCTTCACCGCCACGATCTTGCCGGCGCGAATGGCCTCCGCAGCCGCGGCCAGGACCGCCGGCGCCGTATGCCGCCCCTCGGGCGGCCCCGCGCCCGCCGGCTGCCGCCCGCCCGCCAGCACCGTGCCCTGCGCGTCCCACAACTCGACATGCGGACCGCACCGGGGACAGGCATTCGGCTGCGCGTGGAACCGGCGGTCGCCCGGATCGTCATATTCGGCCTGGCATTGCGGACACATCGCGAATTTCTTCATCGACGTGTTCCCGCGGTCGTAGGGCAGCGATTCGATGATGCTGAACCGCGGGCCGCAATGCGTGCAGTTGGTGAAGGGATAGAAGTAGCGCCGATCGCATGGATCGAGAATCTCCCCCAGGCATTCCGGACAGGTCGCGAGGTCCGGCAGGATGAGGGTCGTCCGGGCGCCATCGGCCTTGCTGGCGCGAATCTGGAACTCCCCGTAGCCGAGCGGGTCGAGCCACGCCGCCTCCAGGCTCTGGATAAAACTGCGCGGGGGTTTCTCGGCCTCCAGACGAAGCCGGAACTGCTCGAGGTCGGTCGCTCCTCCCTCGGCCTCGATGAATACCCCCTCGGGCGAATTGTTGACCCAGCCCTTCAAGCCCAACTCGCCGGCCAGACGAAACACGAAAGGGCGAAATCCGACACCCTGAACCGCGCCGCGAATCGCCAGTTTCAAACGCCTTGACCGAGATAGTGGGGCAACAGACACCTGCCCCCAATGTGCGCCGCTCGGGCCGAGGGGTCAATCACGGTGAAGTCGCCTCGTCGCCCGGGCCATGGTCCGCGCGGGTTTGGGCCCACCCCAGCGATCACGTCCGCTGAATCAACTCGGCGCCCGCCCAGACGGAGGGTTTGTGTTGGGAACCGAGGGAATAGCGGAAGCATTTGTCCGGGCCGGCACGGGCTGCGCATCAGGCTCCAGCAGCCATCGGCCAGCCGCGACGAGTGTCCGCGCGTCGGCGCGCAAGCCGCCAAGACGGAGATAGCGCCGCAGGGTGAGCCGCTTGTCCGCCTGCGCCTTCGCTGTGGCGGAGGCGGAAGCGGCGGGTGTGGCATCAGGCCTGCCGAGCAGCAGCCATAGGGCCAAAGCGGAGACCAACAGTACAGCCAGAATGATACCGTGCCCGCATCCGGGACGAGAGGGCCGGAACGACCCGAGGTCGCGGCCGCGGGAGGAGGAATGGAGTTTCATAAGTTGATTTCAAGCACTACATTACACCACCTCAAGTGGTCGTGCTTAAAAAAGTAACTATTCGTTTCCTGGAAAGGAGGCGACATTAGCGGCGCTCTGTCGAGACGCCGCCGCGTTGGCGTTCGCTGCGCGGGGGATAATCGCCGTGGCCCGCCTGGTCCCTTGCCTCACTCCCGGCGGTCCAACTGGATGGTCGAGAGCCGGCCCCGAACGCAGCCGACCTTGATGACGGCATTGGTGAGTTCGTAGATGAGCCAGCACTGGCTGCCGGTGGCTGTGTCGTCCCGGAAGTCGGCGGGGCCGAGTGCGTTCAGGCAATCCTCGATTTTTGGGGTCACCATGAGGGCGCGCTCCAGGCTCGGAAAGTTCTGTGTGAAAATGGACTTCACGGCGTTGCCCGAGGAATCGAAGAAGACGCTGACCTCCTTGTAGCAAAAGCGCGGGCCCTCGAAGCCTTTGGCCCATAGCTCGGGCGGCTTGCCCCACTGGGTTACGACCTCGTCCATGGTCATGCCCGGGCGCACGCCGGCCAGCGCGCCCGTCGTCTTGAGCTTGGCGAGGTTCGTCAGGACGCTCGCCAGTTTGTAGGCCCTGTTGTTCGTGTCCACCAGCAGCGGCGAGTCAACCTCCCAACTCTGCGGATTGGAAGCGGTGAAGCTCAGGAACCGTTGATAGAAAGGTTGCTCCCCGGCAAACGAACTCAGAAGGCCGAGGAGGACCAGGCACGTGGCCGCATAAGAGCGACTGGCTGCTTCTCGCATGGCTGCATCAAAGCACACTCCCGCGCGGTCTGCAAGACGGGAGAAAGGGGGCAAACGCCCCGTTCCTAAACTGGCTTGTCATCGCGGGGGAATTGCTCCATGGTTTTTGGCAACGTGGGTTGGGCATTCAAAATCAGATTGAAGAAATCGCCTTGTGAAACGGTTCTTGCATAGCTGGGTGATCAACACCCTGGCGGTCCTTGTGGCGGTGTATCTTCTGCGCCCGCGCATTGATTACGCCAGCCCGCTGGATTTGTTCGTGGCGTCTCTGGTGCTGGGGATACTGAACGCGGTGCTGCGGCCGGTCCTGATGCTCCTGACGTTCCCGATTCTTATCGTGACGCTGGGCTTGTTCAGGTTTGTCATCAACGCGCTGTTGCTTCTCCTGGTGGGCTATCTGCTCCGCTCGTACTTTTGGGTCCACGGTTTTTGGGCCGCTTTTTGGGGCGCCCTCATCATCAGTTTGGTCTCGAGCATTCTCAACGTCCTCACCGGCGCCGGGCGTCTGCGCGTGAGCCGGCGCCGCCCGCCCGGGCCTCCCGAAGACGGAGGAGGACCGGTCATTGATGTTTAAGCCGCCGATGCAAGACTGCTTGAACCATCCGACAGGTTCCTTCGCATCGGCTTCTGACGCATGAAGGGCCTGGAAGCCGTCATTTTCGACATGGACGGTGTGATTGTGGACAGCGAGCCGCAGCACGAGCGGGCTTTTCTGGAGGTCGTGCGCGTCATCGGCTATGCCGGGACCCATGGGCTGCGGTTTTCGGATTACGTCGGCCGGTCCGACCAGCAACTCTGGATCGATTTCGTTGCGAAAAACAAACCCAGGCAAGCGGTCGAAGAGTTGGCTGCGATGAAGCGAGCCTACCTGCTCGAACTGATCCGGCGCGAGCGACCCGTATTCGCCGGCCTGCCCGGCCTCGTTCAAAAGCTGGCGGCGCGCTATCCCTTGGCCTTGGCGTCCGGCTCCGAACGCCCCATCGTCGAGGAGGTCCTCCGCCTGGCGAACCTGGCCCCATTCTTCGCGGCCGTCGTCACCGACACCGAGGTCCCGCGCGGCAAACCCGCCCCGGACATTTTTCTGCGCGCCGCCCAACTCCTGGGCCTTGCCCCGGAAAACTGCTGCGTCATCGAGGACTCGAAGCCCGGAGTGGCCGCGAGCCTGGCCGCCGGGATGCGCGTCATCGCTATTACAAACACCCATCCAGCCGAGGAACTCCGCGCCGCAACCCACGTCGCGCGGTCCTACGAAGAGATCGAGCGGCTCCTGATCCCCTGATTCGACTCCGCCACGGTGTTTGAGCCGCGGAATTGTGCTCTTTGCGGTTAA
>CAZZFF010000109.1:0-20952 GCA_964653485.1 uncultured Verrucomicrobiota bacterium
TTTGGCACAACGATACCCGTTCCCGGGTAACAGTTACTTTTGGCGCACGGCGCGGCGTTTCCTCCTTGACTGTCAGCGCGAGGTTTTGTAGGATTAAAGAGTAGTTGGGCGGGTGGTTGGCCACGAACAAGTATCCGTATGAATGCTCCTCGGATTTGGGGAAAAACCCACATTATTCTTTTCACGCTGTTATTGATGATCGGCTCCGCGCCCAGGGCTCGATCCGACCAACTCCAGTCGCTTGTTGAGAGCAACACGACCTTCGGCCTGAACCTCTACGGACAGGTCGCGAGCAATCCGGGCAACCTCTTCTTCTCCCCCTACAGCATCTCGACATGCCTGGCCATAACGTACGCCGGCGCCCGTGGAGATACCGCGCAGGAAATGGCCGAGGTGTTCGGCTTTGGGGTGGATCAGGAACAGTTTTCCTCCGCCTTCGGGGAACTTCAGCAAGAGCTTGAGGGGGCACGGAAGCAAGAGGGCATCGAGCTGGAGATCGCCAACGCGCTGTGGACCCAAAAGGGCTATCCTTTTCTGCCGGCCTTCCTGAAAACCGCCAGAGGCCAATACCAGGCCAACGTCAACCAGGCTAACTTTATCACTGGAGCCAACGCGGCCACGGCCGCAATCAACGCCTGGGTGGCCCGCCAAACCCAGGACAAAATCGAAGACATCCTGCCGCCCGGCAGCCTCGACCCTCTGACCCGGCTCGTCCTGGCCAATGCCATTTACTTCAAGGGCGCCTGGACCCGGCCCTTCAACAAAGCCGAAACCCTGACTCAGCCCTTCAACGTTTCCGCCGGCAGCCAGGTGGATGCGCCGCTCATGCAAAAGGTCGATGTGCTCAATTATATGGAGACGAGCGATTTTCAGGCGGTGGAACTGCCCTACGGCGCCAGTTCTCTCTCGATGCTCAGACAGACTGGCGAAGGGCTTGAAAGCGCCAAGGTCGTGACCCCCGGCTCGAGCCCCCGGCTCTCGATGGTGATCCTGCTGCCGCGCCAGGTCGATGGCTATGGCCAGCTCGAGGAGGAGCTTTCACCGGCGTTTCTTTCGTCCACGCTCACGCAAATGACCCCGCATAACGTCCAGGTTTTCCTCCCGAGGTTCACGCTGCAGTCCAGCTTCCTGCTGGCTGATGCGCTGGCGGAAATGGGCATGCCGGATGCCTTCGGACCCGGGGCGGACTTTTCCGGAATGGACGGCACGACGAACCTGTTCATTTCGCAGGTCTTCCACAAGGCATGGGGAGAGGTTGACGAAGAAGGCACCGAAGCAGCCGCGGCGACGGTGGTGACAGTGACGACCAGCGTGGTCGGGCCGCCTCCCTCCACCGAGGTCTTCCGCGCCGACCATCCGTTCCTTTTCTTCATTCGCGACACCCAGTCAGGCAGCGTTCTTTTCCTCGGGCGACTTGCGGACCCAAGCAACTAATCGGGGATTGCGTGCCGGGTTAAGATCGCGATCCTTGGTCTTAATCGGAGTTCTGATCATCGTCTTGCCTGGCTGGGGATTTCAGGACCTGCCATCTCCCGCTTGGCATTGCGTGGAAAGTAAGTAATCCTGGTCCTTACGGATTATGAACTATGTTCCCCTGACCTGGGCCTTTTTTGGGTTGCTGTGGTTTGTATTCGCGATTATCGTGGTGCTGGCCGAGATCGGCCTGCTGCGCTATGTCTTCGAGACGCTCGGAGTGAGCCAGCGCTACATGCTGCTCTTGCTTGTGTGCAGCCTGCTGGGCAGCTACGTGAATATTCCAGTGGCCACGCTGCCTCCCGAGTACATTCGCTCGGGGGAAATCGTCAGGGTCTTTGGCATGAGCTACGTAGTGCCGGTTGTCAGGGAGTGGCCCGGGACAGTCCTGGCCGTGAATCTGGGGGGCGCGGTCATCCCGGTGGTGCTCTCGATCTATCTCATTTTCAAGAGCGGTGAGTTTTTCAACTGTTTCCTGGCCGTCGTCATGGTCAGCTTTCTGGTCCACCGAATGGCGCGGCCGGTGCCGGGGGTGGGCATTGTTGTGCCGACCTTGATTCCTCCGCTGGTCACCGCGGTGATCGCGCTCTTGCTCTCGCGCCGGCACGCTCCGGCGGTGGCCTACGTCTCCGGCAGCATCGGGACGCTGGTGGGCGCCGATTTGCTCAACCTCAAGAGGGTCATCGGCATGGGCGCGCCGATTGCCTCGATCGGAGGGGCCGGGAAATTCGACGGCATTTTCCTGACCGGCATCGTGGCGATGCTGCTGGCGGGCATCATTGGGGGATATCGCCACCGCGCCTCGTTGGAATCATGAGTGTGGAAATATGACCGAACCCGATACCGCCAGCCCATCCTTGCGTTCCCGCCTGAACTATGAGCCAGTGCCTTTGAAGTTCGGCACCAGCGGCCGCCGAGGTCCGGTGGCGCACCTGACACAACTGGAGGTGTATCTCAACGTGCTGGCGGAGTTGAGCTATTTGCAATCTTTGTCCACGGCGGAAGGCGGGATCGTGCCGGGAGAGGAGTTTTATTTTGCCTGCGATCTGCGGCCCAGCTCAAGCCGGTTTGTGGCGCAGGAGCAGGGACGGGGCGAGCTGGCCCAGGCGGTAGCGGCTGCTGTCGAAGATGCCGGGATGCGCCCTGTCTTTCTGGGGCAAGTCCCTACGCCGGCGCTGGCGGCCTTTGCCTGGGAACGCCGCCGGGGGGGCATCATGGTAACCGGCAGCCACATCCCGTTCGACCGCAACGGCTATAAAACGAACACCGCCCGCGGGGAGCTTCTGAAAAAGGACGAGGCGCCAATCCAGCATTGGGTGGACGAGTTGCGCCGGCGGCTTTACGCCCAGCCATTCACTGCCTCCGCGTTCGACGAGCGGGGCTTGTTTAAGAACGGACACCGGGAGTTGCCGGCCGAGTGCCCGGCCGCGCGCCAAGCCTATTTGCGCCGCTACACGGATTTCTTTGCCGGCCGGGGCCTCGATGGCAAGCGGCTCCTGGTTTATCAGCACTCGGCCGTGGGACGCGACCTGCTGGTGGAACTCCTGGATCGCCTCGGAGCCGAAGTCATCCCGGCGGGGCGCAGCGAGACATTTGTTCCTATCGATACGGAAAATATCGATGACGCGGTGCAGGGCCGGATTCAGGCCCTGGCCACCGAGGCGTGGCGGACCCATGGGCCGATCGACGCCGTCGTCTCAACCGACGGCGACAGCGACCGGCCGCTCATCCTGGGCGTCGAGCCGGACGGCGGCCCGGCGGCTTGCCGGGTCCGCTTTTTCGGCGGCGACCTCCTGGGAATGGTGGTGGCGGAGTTCCTTGGGGCGGACGCGGTGGTCGTGCCGATCAGTTGCAATGACGCCGTCGACGTTGGCGCGCTGAAGCATGTCCTACAGCCCAAGACCCGCATCGGCTCGCCCTATGTCATCGCCGGCATGGAGAGCGCGCTCGGCGCGGGTTGCAAGGCCGTCTGCGGCTGGGAGGCTAACGGCGGGTTCCTCACCGGCTCGAACATCCGGCGCGGCGGTCGGATACTGAAAGCGCTGCCGACCCGGGATGCCTTCCTGCCCATCCTGGGCGCGCTCCTGGATGCCGCAGCCAGAGGCGTGCCCCTCTCACAGCTTTTCGCGCGCCTCCCGGCGCGCTTCAGCCGCTCCGCCCTGATAGCGAATTTCCCCCGCCCCGCCAGCCTCCGCCTGATGGGCCTGTTTTCCCCGCAAGACGCGGCGATCAGGCAAGTCCTCTTCGAGGCGGGCCAGATCGTCCCGCAGGACCAGGACGGGCGGCCGATGGCATCGACGTCCGCCGAGATGCGCCGCCTGGGGGCCATCCGAGACGAGTTGGCCCGCTTTTTCAGCCCTGACCTCGGATTCGGCAACATCCGGCGCGTCAATTACACGGATGGAGTGCGTGTCTATTTCGCCAATGGCGACATCGCCCATGTCCGGCCCTCGGGCAATGCGGACGAACTGAGGATTTATGCGGTGGCCGGCACGCCGGAGCGGGCAGAGGTCATCGCCAAACTGAGTGTGGCGGAGCCGGAGGGCATTCTGCGGCGACTGGAAAAGGCCGCAGAGCGCGTGTCATAACCGCGATGACGCGCTCATGAGACCGGCACTTTTGCGACAGGCGACGGCACGTTGCGCTGTTCCCTCTCGGGGCGAGACGAGCCGGCGATCGAAATGAGCTTTCGCGCCAGCCGCATGGCCTTTCGCCCGGACACTCGAAGCTTCCAAGCCGTTCGCAGAAAGCCCGGATCGTGCCGGTTTGCATCGTGAAAACTCGCCGCCTCCGCCCTGACATCCTTCATGTCCACTGCGGTTCCCAGGGCCTCGATGAACTTGATGTCCTCCGAGAAAAAGCCTGAATTCAAGAGGCGGAGGATGCCGGTAAGCGGTTTTGCGTGAGCATAGAGGCACTTCCTAAAGGCCCTCTCCGCATAGTCCTCAGGCGGACAGTTGAAACGCTGGCAATAGAGCACTCTGATCTGCTGCGATTGCTGGGCCATGGGGCACATCCTAGCAGCCGCACCGCCACGGGGTCAAGTACTTTTCCAACCTCGGCTCTCCCGCTCTCTCAGCGCGCGCTATTTCACGTAGCTGATGGTATAGACCGGGATACCCTCCGGGGAGCAAGTGGAGGTGACCACTTGCCGGAGCGTGGATTTGGCGTCAGCCGGCCTCGAGGCGTTCACGCGAGGTGTGTAACGGTAGGGCGCGGGATCAGGCACCCACTGGCCAGTCCCAGGACTGCTGGGCACCCAAGCGGATGGCGCCGGCGCCGAGGCGGGGGCGACCGTCGCCGGAGGGTCAGCGTAACCGGCGGCGGGAGCATAGCTATAAGCGTATGCCGGTTGCGGATAAGCATAGCTATATGCCGGGTAGCCGTAGTATGCCGGGTAGCCGTAACCACAACCATAGCAGTAACACGAGCAACCGCCCACTGAACACCCGATTCCACCGACGCCGACTCCGACCGAGAACGAGGGCCAGAAACCCCAGAAGTGGCAGCAGCAGTGGGCCATCGCGCTGCTGCCCAGGGTCAAAACCAAACTCAAGATGAGGCCAATTTTCTTCATATCTCGCCTTTCCTGAATCCCAATGTACTCCCATCCGAACCCGGCGGGAAGTGATTTTCGGCATCTGGATGCTTTTTTTTGAACAGATTATCCACGGAGCTTTCCAAACTAACGTTGTTGGTGTTGGGTTTTGGTTTTTGGCACGGCTCAGAGCGGCCCGCATTGGCGGGCCGCTCTTTGTTTGTTCTCACAACCCGCAGGTCAGCAAGCGCGCGCCAACTTCATCCTCTCCAGGACCATTTCCGGCGTGAAGCCTTGCTCCCGCAAAGTCCGCAGGCTCAGGGAATCGTGCCGTTTAGCCAACCGGACCCCCCGCTCGTCAGTGACGAGCGGGCAGTGGTAAAAGGCCGGCGCCGGCCAGCCAAGGGCGCGATAAAGCAGCAACTGCCGAGCCGTTGAAAGCAGCAGGTCGGCTCCGCGAACCACCTCCGTGACCCGCATGGCGGCATCGTCCACCACTACGGACAACTGGTAGGCCGGCACGTTGTCATGCCGCCAGACCACAAAATCGCCAAAGTCCTTTCCGGCGACGAACCGCTGCGGCCCGAAGAAGCCGTCCACAAACCCGATGGTCTCGCCGTCCGGCACGCGGAAACGCCAGTTCACTTTCCCCGTGGCAGGGGCGTCGGTCGCGTGGCTGGGAATCCGCCCCTGGGTTTTCGGCCTGCACGTGCCGGGATAGATTGGCCCCTCGTCCCCGGCGTGCGGGGCCTGGATTGCGCGCAAGACGTCCGTCCGCGTGCATCGGCAGGGATAGAGCCAACCGCCTGCCTGAAGCTGCTCAAAAGCCGCCTCGTAAAAGGACCTTCGCTTGCTCTGTTCGTAAGGCCCAAAACGACCGCCGCAATCGGGGCCTTCCTGCCAGCGAAGACCCAGCCAGCGCATGTCCTCAATCATCGCCTCGGCAAACGCCATCTTCGCCCGAACCGCATCGATGTCGTCGCTGCGCAGGATCAACACGCCCTCGGCATCCAGGGCTCGCTGCTGGGCCGTCCAGAAGGTGCGAGCATGGCCGATGTGCAGGTAGCCCGTCGGGGAGGGCGCCAGTCGGCCGCGATACTGAACGTTCGGCTTCATTCGGGAGCATTCTTCAACGACCAATATCTCTTGTTCAATCCCCATTTGAGAATTTATCCATATAATCTACACTATATCACTTGACATACTTAACATTTCTGGTAATCTGCTCTTGTTTATGAACGTGTTCGCCCTATGAGTTCGATGGTTAAAGAAGAAGTGGATATGTCTGTTCCGGCAAAAGGCCGCCATCCCTCGTTGCCTGAAATAGCGGCTCCGAGGCGCTCGGTTGCCGAGGTGCTTCAACGGCTGGAACGTCTTGCGACGGGATCGCCCAATCTCCTCATTGATCACGGGTGCCGCTTCCAGTCCGGAGACCGGACTTATGAATTGCCGCGATGCCTCTACATCGGTCCGAGCGGAGGCGGTGACCCGCTGCGGGTTGGCATCTTCGCGGGGATGCACGGCGATGAGCCTGAAGGTGTTTACGCATCGATTCGGCTTCTGAGCTTGCTGGAGCAAAGGCCGGACTTGGCCACGGGGTATTGCCTGTTCATTTATCCCGTCTGCAATCCGACGGGATTTGAGGATAGGACACGGGGTTCGCGGGGCGGCAAAGACCTCAACCGCGAGTTTTGGCGGGGTTCAAAGGAGCCTGAGGTGAGGCTCCTGGAGTCTGAATTGGCGTCGCACTCGCTTCACGGGATCATTTCGTTGCACACGGATAGCGCGAGCCACGGGTTCTACGGTTTTGCCCATGGCGCCACGCTGACGCAGCACCTCATCAAGCCGGCGCTGGAGGCGGCCGAAGAGTTCCTGCCGAGGAACGGGGATGGGAAGATCGACGGCTTTCGCGCCCGCAACGGCATCATCCGGGATGGCTATCAGGGGATACTCTCCGCCCCGCCGGGCGTCGGGCCGCGCCCTTTCGAGATCATCCTCGAGACCCCGCAGACGCCGCCGACGTACCTGAAGGAAGCCGCCATGGTGGCGGCCCTTCGCGCAGTTCTGACAAGCTACCGCGAATTCATCGCCTACGCCCCGAACCTGTAATTGGAGCTGAAACCCGATTCTAGCCCACCAGGAAACTGGCGGCCAAATGAAGACTCAAACTAACCCACACGACGCTGACCGGACGACCGGAGGTTCCTCGTTGAAGTTCAAACAATAAAACACAATGCAAGTGAACTCATCGGTCCGTAGGCTCGGACACCTCTCCATTCATTCACAGATACTGCTGGCCGTGGCGCTGGCAGCGGCCCCGCCCGCGCTGAACCTGCAAGCGCAAGACACCAACTCAACCCCAAGCCGAGAGCCGCAGGCGGCGATTACAACCCAGGCCGAGAAGCCCCCACCGTTGCCGCTGCACCAGATCGAAGGAAACGGCGGCATTTTCTCCACCTTGTCCGCCTACCTGGTCAATCCGCCAAGGAACGGCGAATTAATCGGACGGCCCGCGGTTGGGTTCGCGTTTGTGGACCTTGGCCGAGGCCGCGACCTGGAGGCCTTCACGTTGACGGAAACACCCTGGAAACGGCTTGAACTCGGTTTTGCCTACGATCGCTTCGGCCTCGGTGATTTGCCGCAGGCCATCGAGGAGGCGACCAAGGTGCGAATCCCGAATGACGCGGTGGACCTCTACAACTTCAATGCGCGGCTCCAGTTATTGAAGGAAGGTGAGTTCAATCAAAAGTGGGTGCCCGCGCTGACCTTCGGCACGCACTTCAAGTACAACGACACCATCAGCGGCATCAACAACGACCTGGGCGGCGCCTTGCACGCGAACGGCTTTCGCCATGACGACGGCGTGGACTTTACCCTCTATGCCTCGAAGATGCTCACGTTCCTGCCGCGCCCCGTGCTGCTCGAAGCGGGCGGCAGGGCGACCAAGGGCTCGCATTTGGGCCTGCTGGGTTTCACGGAAGATTACAATTTCGTTTTCGAGGGCAACGTGGTCGTGTTCGTTACCGACTCCATCCTGCTGGCCGCGGAGTACCGGCAGAAACCGGATGATTTCAAGCCCATCCCAGGTTTGATCAGGCCCGAGTCGGATTGGTGGACGCTCGACGCGGCCTATGTCGTGAACCGGCACCTGACTCTCGCCGCCGGTTATGGGCATTTTGGCGAGGTCTTGAACCACCAGGCCGATGGGGCGTGGGGCCTCACCGTCAAGTGGGAATTCTAATCATCAGTTACAGTAACACCATAATCCTCAATACAAAAAAACAGTCTATGAGCTTAACAACCAGGAATCTCAGCACGCTGGGGCTGCACGCCGGCCAAGTCCCGGACCCGACCACCGGCTCGCGCGCCGTACCCATTTACCAGACGGCCTCGTACGTCTTCAAGAGCGCGGACCACGCGGCAAACCTCTTTGCCTTGAAGGAGTTCGGCAACATTTACACGCGCATCATGAACCCGACGACGGATGTCTTCGAGCAGCGCATTGCCGCCATCGAGGGCGGCACAGGCGCGCTCGCCGTCGCGTCCGGCCAGGCAGCCTCGACCCTGGCCATTCTCGGCGTCACCCAGGTCGGCGACGAAATCGTATCGGCCAACAACCTCTACGGAGGCACTTACCAACTCTTCCACCACACCCTGCCGAAGCTGGGACGCACAACCAGGTTCGTTGATTCCCGCGACCCGGAGGCCTTCCGGCGCGCCTTGACCCCCCGGACCCGCGCCTTCTACGCGGAGACCGTCGGCAACCCCAAGCTCGACGTGCCGGACTTCGATGCCCTGGCTCGCATCGCTCATGAAGCTGGCGTGCCACTCATAATCGATAATACGGTCGGCGTGGGCCTGGTGCGCCCCTTCGATTACGGCGTGGACATCGTCGTGGCCTCGGCAACCAAGTACATCGGCGGCCATGGCACATCCATCGGCGGGGTGATTGTCGATTCCGGCCATTTCCAATGGAACAACGGCAAGTTCCCCGAGTTCACGGAGCCCGATCCGAGCTACCACGGCCTCAAGTTCTGGGACGTGTTCGGGAACTTCCCCGGCCTCGGGAACGTGGCCCTGATCATCAAACTCCGCGTCGAGTTGCTTCGCGACCTCGGCCCGGCGCTCAGCCCGTTCAACGCCTTCCTGTTCCTCCAAGGACTCGAGACGCTCGCGCTGCGGCAGCGCCAGCACTCGGCCAACGCCCTCGAAGTGGCGCGGTTCCTCCAGGCCCATCCCCGAGTCGATTGGGTAACCTACCCCGGACTGCCCGGCGACCCGAGCTTCAAGCTCGCCGCCAAGTACCTCAAGCAGGGCTTCGGCGGCCTCGTCGGCTTCGGCATCAAGGGTGGTTTGGAAGCGGGCCGGAAATTCATCAATTCGGTGAAGCTGCTCTCGCACCTGGCCAACATCGGCGATGCGAAAAGCCTGGTCATCCACCCGGCCTCGACCACCCACCAGCAATTGACCCCGCAAGAACAGGAGGCCACGGGCGTCACCCCCGATTACGTCCGCCTCTCCATCGGCCTTGAGGACGCCGAAGACATCAAGGCCGACATCGACCAGGCCCTGCGCGCGGCCGCTTGAGATTAATCTCATCATGAATGCGCCGTTCAAAGAAGAGCGGACCGAGCCACCCTGGTTGAAGATCGTGCAAAACCAGGTCGAGTCTCTTCGCTTTGGCGTAGTTCAAATTGTCGTGCATGACGGCCACGTCGTGCAGATCGAAAAAACCGAAAAGCTGCGAATCGAGAAATCGGAGCCGAGAAACCCCGTCAAGAAAGGACAAGAGCCGGTCGGAGCATCCTGACCGAAAGCAACGCAGAAGCGGGGAATCCCGGTCCTGGGCCGGGATTCCCCCAGCTTCGTAATATACACTTTATCTATTGACATAGTATTGATTACCGGTTAATATTTCGCCCATGACAGCACGCAACGAGACTAATAAACTAATCGGCGTTGCCGCAGGCCGTCCGATGAAAGACCAAGTAATGAAACCAAGAAACATACTGTTGGCGGGGGCGATTCTTAGCGCCCTATGGATGACCGTCCCCTTGCAAGCGGAGGACACCAATACGGTGGAACTGATCAAGCAACTCCAGAAACGGATCGACGACCTGGAGAACAAGGTGAAAACATTGGAGCGGGAGAAAGGACCCGGCGTCGCGGCGCCGGACAGCCAGACCAATCAACGATTCGAGGAGTTGGATCAGAAGGTGAAGCTGATTGAGCATGACCGCGAACTCGAAGCCCAAGCGGCGGCGGCCAGCGCAAAGGATGCCCCTAAACTGAAGGTCGGCGACGAGGGGTTCAGCATTGTTTCGGCGAACGGGGACTTCGTCCTGCAATTAAGGGGCGTCTTGCAGGTGGACTCGCGCACGTTCATTGACAGCGCGGGCATCGTCGGCAACGACGCCCTGCTGGTGCGCCGGGCGCGCCCGATCCTGCAGGGGACCGTGTTCCGGGATGTTGACTATCTCTTCGTGCCCGATTTCGCGGGGTCCACGCCGCAGATATTCGATGCTTACGTGAATTACCGCTTCCGCCCCGAGTTGCAACTGCAGGCGGGCAAATTCAAGGCCCCGGTGGGTCTCGAACAATTGCAAGAGGATCGGTATATCTTCTTCAACGAGCGCGCCCTGCCTACCGATTTGGTGCCGAACCGGGATATTGGGTTCGAGTTGCACGGGGACCTCTTTAAAGGGGTGCTCAGTTACGCCGCGGGCGTCTTCAACGGCGTGGGTGACGCGCAAATCTCGAACAACACGGCTTTCCAAGACGACAAGTCGTTTGACGGCCGCGTCTTCCTCCAACCATTCAAGCCGACCTCGGTGGAGCCGCTGCAGGGTCTAGGGTTCGGGTTGAGCGGCACCTTCGAGAGTGAGCAGGCCCAGAACGCATCGGCGCTGCCCTCCAAAACGGGCGGCACTCTCCCCGGGTACACGACGGTCGGCCAGCAGCAATTCTTCGCCTATAACTCGGACGTCCTCGCTTTCGGCGACCACTGGCGGCTTTCACCGCAAGGGTACTATTATTACGGCCCGTTTGATTTGCTGTGGGAATACGTGATTTCCGATCAAGAGGTGACGACCACCGGCGCGGCCCCCTTGCACACCGCGCGACTCCAGAACACGGGCTGGCAGGTCTCCGGCGGCTGGGTGCTGACGGGCGAGAAGGCAACCTTTTCGGGCGTCGTACCCCGGCGTCCGTTCAATCCCTTCTCGGGCGATTGGGGCGCGCTGCAGGTGCGGGCGCGGTATTCGGAACTGGACGTCGACTCGGCCGCCTTCAGCCACTCCTATTTCGCCAATCCGGCAGTGTCCGCCAACGCGGCGCACGAATGGTCTGTCGGACTGAATTGGTACTTGAACCGGAACGTGAAGATCGCCACCAGTTTCGCCCATACGACTTTCGATGGCGGCGGCACCGGCTCTTCCGCCGCGGGCCTGGTTACGCAGAAGGATGAGAATGTGCTCTTCACCCGCCTGCAACTGGCGTTTTGAGAGCCGCTAATGCTTGTCCCCCGGTCCAACGGCGAAGCCCGAGAAACGCGGATCAATCTCTTTGACCTTGGCAACCAGGGCCTCGTACGTTGGGGCATCGGCGTCCTTGATCGCCGCCAGCAGACGGCGCATCTCATCAGGAGAAACATCGAAGATTCCAGCGGACCTGGACTCGGGCCATCCGGCCAACTTACACGCATCTGAGATTCTCTGAAGGCGTTCCGGATCGGCTTGTGCCGCCGGGTCCCGCATGATCCGCGTGATGGCGACCGTGTCGGCGGCGGTGAAAATGGGTTTGGGCAGTTCCGGTGCGATCTGCTGCATGGCGTTGGCGAGTCGTTGCCGCGCGTTAACGGGTCCGGTCCGATCCCGGATGCTCGCCTCGGACGAGGGCGCGAGAGCCGAGAGGGCCTCTGCGAATGCGGGCAACAGCTCGACTGTGTTCGAGCTGCCGAAACGGGCGTAATAAGAGGCGATGGCCGGCGCCGCCTTCGGAAATCTCTTCAGACCTTCCAGGACCTCGGGCAGGGTGGCCTCGCCGGAGGTCACCTTGGAAGTGAACGCCTCCGATTGGTTCTGTTGTTCCAACTCCGCGGCCAGCGGCGGATTCGATTTTCGGAATTCGGGGCTCAACACGTCCATCATTTCCGCCGCCTTCAGCCGCACATCCTCCGATCTGGTATTGGCGGCCGCGTCGGCCAGGGCGGAAAGAACCTCGTCCAAATGCGGACCGAGCCTGGCGGCGGTCAAAGTGGGTTCCCCGGGCGGGCCGTCGGAACCCGGGGCGCGTCCCGCACCATACAACAAGGACATCCCCTCCCGCCGCACCTCGTCGCCGGACTTCAGCAGTTCGATCGCCACCGAGAACACACCGGCATCGGCCTGGTCTCCGAGGGCGGAGACCAGCGAGAGAGCGGCCACATACCGCACCCCACGATCCGAGTCTTGCAGCACCGGAAGGAATGCCTTGTTGAGGGCTTGGGAATCTTCGTTGGCGATGGCCCAGAGCCAGCCGCCGGCCTGCATCGTCCGCCGAACGCCGGGGAACTGCTTTAATGCGTTGAAGACGGCGTGCCGGACGGAAAGGTTCTCCTTCACCATCCGGGCGAATTCAGGGAGGAGTTCGGGCGAGGGATGAATTTGCCCCAATGCGTAAAGCAGGATGTCGTCAGTGTAAATGGGGTAGGCCCTGACCGCCCCGGATAATGCCGCGGCGGTGTACCTGGTCTGCGGGATGGCTTCGCCCAGACCCCCGTCGCGCAGCACCCCAAGGACAAGAGGCGCCGCCTCTTTGGCCTCCGGGCCAAGCATGCCGAGACCGTCGATAGCGCGCAGGCGCACCTCCGCATTCGCGTCCCCCAACGCGGCCTCAAGTATCGGAAGAGCGGCTTTCTTGTTGTCACCCAGTCCGGTGATGGCCTCCCGCATGACGGAATTGGGATACAGGGTTGTGTCGTTCGGGTCATGCAAAGCCGCCTTGACCTTGTCCAGTGCCGCTGCCAGCGCGTCATTGGCGCCCGCGTCGCCCGCGGATTTGTATCGCGTGACCGGTCCGACCAAAGAAGTGTTCGTGCCTGGCGCGCCGGGGGATGTTGTGAGTTCGGCCGCGAAAGGGTTCGCGACGGGTGACCCGTGGGAAACGGACTTAAAAATAGTGACGGCTGCGGCCAGCACCACCAAGCCGGCCAACGCCGCGATGAGGCTGGGGCCTTTGGCGGATGCCATGAGCGCAAGGACGCCGACGCTTGAGCTTGCGGCTGCTCCCGCCGCGGCTCTTGCCATCGCCACCCTGGCCCAGGACGCGGCCACATCCATCGGCGCGGCCTGGGCGCCATGAGCGGCAAGGGCGGCAGCCAGCGCCAGGGACGATACGACGACGCCACGCCTGGCAAAGGCCTCGCGCAATCTCTCAATCGCGCGCGAAAGGCGCTTCCTCGCCGTCTCTTCGCTCACGCCCAGCGCCTCGGCAACATCCTTATAGCTCTTGCCGCCGAAAAAACGAATCATCACCGCTTCCCGATCCGCCGCGGAGAGTCTGTCCAGGGCGTCGTTCAGATGGAGCGCGATGTGTTCCCAGATGGACTCGGTTTCGTTGGGTTGATTAATCGGGTGCATGACGAGGGCTTCCTGTTCCCGGCGCTCGCGGTGGGCGTTCTTACGCGCCTGATTCAAGACGGCAAAGCGCGTCGCGCGAAAGAGCCATCCGTAGAGCGTGGCCTGCCGTGGAATGCTCCCCGCCTTCCGCGCCAGAGCGACGAATACGTCCTGCGCCGCGTCTTCCGCGGCGTGCGAGTTCCCGGTCTGCCGCAGGGCGGCGTGATAGACCATCCCGGCGTACCGTTCCACCAACGCGCGAAACGCCTCTTCGGAGTTTTTGCCCGCGTAATTCTGAAGGAGTTGCCAGTCGTCCATAGTTGCGTTCATTCCATTAATAAACAGCAGCCCCGCGAAGAACGTGACACTTTTTCCGCAAACTCCCAGTCAAAACGGTCGCCCTTGCCCAGAGCGTTGACTCGGATGACGCGTTCGGCCAAGCTCGGTCCAGTGAAGAACGACGACCCTTAATGGAGTCGACCTCTCAAACCGTGGGGCGGCGGGCGGTTGCTGAAAAGACCGCGGAACGGATGCAGGTCTTTTTCACCAGTCCCTGGGTGCCGGCGGAATGGATCAAGGCCCACGGCTTCGAGCCGCGCGGCGTCTGGTTCGCCCCCGAGTTCGCACTGGACTCGCTCCCGCTCTCAGCCGGTCTCTGTGCCTTTGCCAACGCGGCCGTCCGCCTCGCCGAGAAAGGGCGCGAGTCCGCCGTCATTTTTACCACCCACTGCGATCAACTGCGGCGCGGGTTTGATGCCGTCGCCGGCCCGGCCACGGCGCGGGTTTTTCTCTTCAACCTGCCGGCGACCTGGCAAACGCCCGTAGCGCGGCAACTCTTCGCTTCCGAGTTGGAGCGGTTGGGAGGTTTCCTGGTCGGGCTGGGCGGCCATGCGCCGTCGGCGGGCGAGTTGTTCGAGACGATGACTCTCTACAGCCAGGCGCGAGAACGGCTGCGCGGCGCGGCCGCCGGCTGCGCGGGGCGACGCTATGCGGAAGCGGTATCGAGATTTCACTGGGATGGCTCCTGCCCCCCGTCCTCCGACCCGGTTTTCGACAACCCGGCGGGGCCGTCCTTACACGGCCCGGTCCCACTGGCACTCGTCGGGGGGCCTTTGCCGCGAGCCCACTGGGACTTGCTCGACATCATCGAGCGCGCCGGCGGGCGGGTGGCGATCAACGGCACCGAGGCCGGGGAACGCAGCCTTCAGCCGGCATTCGCGTTAGAGACGGTGCGCGCTTCTGAAGCGGGCCGCAAGACGGCGCTTCTGGAGACCCTCACGCGCGGGTATATCGACGGCTGCGTGGACGTTTTCCAGCGACCGAACACGCGCCTTTACGCCTGGCTCAAGGAACGGCTGGCGGCCCGCCTCGTGCGGGGCATCGTACTGTGGGCTTACGTCGGATGCGACCTGTGGCGAGTCGAGGCGCAACCGTTGCGCGAGGCCTTCGGCCTGCCGGTCTTGCTGCTGGATGCGACTGAAGCCGCCGGCGGCTCTCCGCGCATCGTCGGACGCATCGAAGCATTCCTGGAGGCACTGAGATGAATCTCCCATGAACGCCCCGCGCAAACTCACGCTCGCCGAATGGGACGCTCACTACGAGCGCCTGTCCGCCGCCGGGCTGCGCGAGCCCGACTATGGCGGACGGCTCAGCCGCCACGTCGCCCTCGAAGGCGATTTGCGGCTCCGCCAACTGCGCTTCGATGAGTCTCCAGCCGCGCTCCGGCTCTGGAATTTCCTGCTCACGGAAAACCGGCGGCTGCACCAGGCCCGCGCCGGCGGCGACCGCATCGTCGGCGCCATGAAAGACCTTGGCACGGTGCCTGTGATGGCCTATTCGCTGCCGGGGCTGCGGGCGTTCTATCCGGACGGGGCATGGTGGACGCCTTGCCTCATGGAGTGCGGCGACGGGCTGCTCGGGCAGGCCGAAGCGCTGGGCGTCGACGCGTCCTACTGCCCGGTGCGCGCGATGCTCGCAGCCTTTCAGAATGGCCAGCACTTTCCCCGGCCCGACCTCTTGATATGCAGCGCGGGGGCCGTTTGCGACGATTTCTCCGCCATCGCGCAACGGTTGGAGAAGATGGGTTTCCCGATTGTCTGGTGGGAGATACCGCGCCGCCGGGCGCCCGGGCCGGGCGAACCGGGCTGCTTCCTTCCCGGCGGCCTGGCGGCGCCCCAAATCCAGGTCGAGTGCGTGCGGGCGGAGCTGGAGCGTATCGGCAAACTCCTGGGCGAGCTTGCCGGGCAACCGCTCGACGCGGAAGCGCTGGCCCACGGAATCCAAACGGCCAACCAGGTCCGCCGTCTGCTCGCCTCCTTGCGCCAAGCCGTTTATGCCTCACCCGGCGCGCCCTTGCCGGCCCTGGAAATGCTCGTCGCCGAAATGCTCGCTATCCATTTCTGTTCGGACCGCGAAGAGACCGTCGGCGTGCTCACCGCCTTGCTGGCGGAAGCCCACGGGCGCATCCGGCAGGGGCGGTTTGTTGTGCCCGCGGCGTCGGTGCGGGTCTTTTGGGTCAACCCGGTAGCCGACCTGCGCGCAATGAACTTGCTCGAGGATTGGGGCGGTCGCATCTGCGGTTCGGATTACATGTTCACCCATGCCCTGGATTTGATCCCGGAAGAGTTGCCGCCGCTCGAAGCGCTGGCGCGCACGGCCCTGGCCGACCCGATGGCGGGTTCCGCGCAGGACCGCGCCCGCCGCATCGTCGCCGAATGCAGGGTGCGCGGAGCGGAGGCGGTGGTGGTCTCGCGCATCCCGGGCGCCAGCCATTGCGCGCGCGAAGGGGCTGTCATTCACGAAGCCGTGCGCAAGGAACTGGGAATCCCGGCAATCGAACTGGAAATCCCTCCCATCTGCGATGCAATGCTGCCGACGCTGGGTTCCCGCCTCCAGGCCCTATTGGAAACCGCCAAGGCCCGGCGACGATCGTGACCCCAGCGTCACGGCCTCCCGCGCCCGGCCTTGTTGATCGCTTCGGAAAACCAATCCAAAGGCTTGGAGGACGCCGGCCTGGCGGGCGGGCGCGGGCCGGCGGGCCTGGCCGGCCCGGGCGAGGTCTTGCCGGCGCTGGGCTGGGCGGGCTCGGGATGGGCCTTCATGGAAAGCGCGATGCGCTTGCGCGGAATATCCACCTCGACCACCGTCACGCTCACTCTCTGCTGCACTTTGACCACCTCGGCCGGGTCCTTGACGAACCGATCCGCCAACTGGCTTATATGCACCAGGCCATCCTGGTGGACGCCGATGTCCACGAACGCGCCGAAGGCGGTGACGTTGGTGACAATGCCCGGCAGCTTCATGCCCGGGCGCAGGTCTTCGAGTTTATCCACGCCTTCCTTGAAGGCGAAGGCCTCGAATTGCCGGCGCGGGTCGCGGCCGGGCCTCGCCAGCTCCGCCAGGATGTCGTTCAGGGTGGGCAGGCCGACGGTCTGGGTCACGTAGCGTTCAGGCTGGATTCTTTGGCGCGCGGCCGCATCGAGAAGCAGGTCCTTGACCGAGCTGCCCAGGTCCCTGGCCATGGCATCGACGATGCCGTAGCTTTCCGGATGCACGGCGCTGGCGTCGAGCGGGTGGACGCCGTCGCGGATGCGGAGGAAGCCGGCCGCCTGCTCGAAGGCCTTGGGTCCCAGCCGTGGCACCCGCAGCAGCTCGGCCCGGGACTTGAAGGGACCGTGTTCATTGCGGTAGGCCACGATGTTTGCCGCCAGCACCGGGCCCAGGCCGGAGACGTAGCTGAGCAACTGTTTGCTCGCCGTATTCGCCTCGACGCCCACGCCGTTGACACAGCTCATCACGACCTCGTCGAGGCCCTCCTTGAGCAGGCGCTGATCCACGTCGTGCTGGTATTGGCCAACGCCGATCGACTTCGGATCGAGCTTGACCAGCTCGGCCAGAGGGTCCATCAGACGCCGCCCGATCGAGACGGCCCCGCGCACGGTCAGGTCCTGGTCCGGGAATTCTTCGCGCGCGACCTCGGAGGCCGAGTAAATCGAGGCGCCGCTTTCATTCACCATGACGACGGGGATTGCGGCCGGCAGCTTGAGCGCGCGGACGAATGCCTCCGTCTCGCGGCCGGCGGTGCCGTTGCCGATGGCGATGGCCTCGATCTGCAGCTTCTGGCAAAGAGTCCGCACGCGGTCGGCGGCTTCGCCCGCCCGGTAATCGGATTGTCCCGGGTAGAGGACTTCGTGATGGAGGAGCTTGCCCTGGCGGTCAAGGCATACAACCTTGCAGCCGGTGCGAAAACCGGGGTCGATGGCCAGGACGTTCTTGCGCCCCAGCGGCGGGGCCAGCAGCAGTTGGCGGAGATTCTCGGCAAACACGCGGATGGCTTCCCGGTCGGCCTTTTTCTTGGACTCCAGGCGCATCTCGACCTCGATGGCAGGCCCGAGCAGGCGCCGGTAGCTGTCCCCGACGGCCAGGCGCACCTGCTCGCCGGCCGGCCGGCCGGGGGCCTGGACGAACAGCGGTTCGAGCTGCGTCAGGGCCTCCTCCTCAGGGGGCGTGATACGCAGCATGAGGAAGCCTTCCTCTTCCCCCCGCCTCATGGCCAGCAGCCGGTGGCTCGGGACCTTGTTTAACGGCTCGCTCCAGTCGAAGTAATCTTTGAACTTCGCCCCCGCCTCCTCTTTGCCCGGCAGCACCTTCGTGCGGACGACCCCTTTGCCGGCATAGAGGGCGCGCATCCGGGTGCGGGCGGTGGCGTCATCGCTCACGCGCTCCGCCAAAATGTCGCGCGCGCCGGCCAGGGCGTCCTGGGCGGACTCGACCCCCTTGGCGGCGTCCACGAAGACCTGGGCTTCGGCCAGCGGGTCGGCCGCGCCTTGGCGGGCGAAGAGCAGGTCAGCCAGCGGTTCGAGGCCCTTTTCCCTGGCGATGATGGCGCGTGTGCGGCGTTTGGGGCGGTAGGGTTGGTAGAGGTCCTCCAGCGCGGCGAGGGTTTCCGCCCGAGCCACGCCCTCCCGGAGGGCGTCCGTGAGCAGGTTGCGCTCAGCCAGTGATTTGACAATGGCCTCCCGGCGGCTGTCCAATTCCGCCAGGCTCAACAACCGTTCGCGGACCGCGCCGATGGCCACCTCGTCCAACAAGCCGGTGGCCTCCTTGCGATAACGGGCGATAAAGGGCACGGTAGCTCCCTCGGCAAGAAGCCTGGCCGTGGCCGCGACCTGCCGCGGCTGCAACTTGAGCTCGCCCGCGACCTTCCCAAAATAGATTTCGTTCATCTCAAAAACGGAGGGCTTCTGTACCCAATGCCCGCCGCCGTGTAAACCCGATTCTGAACGAAGGCGGACCATTGCAGGGGCGGATACACGGAGACGATCCGTGCGGTGTATGAAAGGGCCGGATTCCGCCCCATGGAAGCGGTCGAACTGCGAATGCCCGCCATCATGAAGACCCGCCATGACCGGCCCGCGCGGCTTGCTTTGAAGACCCTGGTGGAGATATAGTTTTGCCGTGAGCGCAAATGAACTATTGGCGAGGGTTAGAGCGTTGCCACCGCGTGAACGCCGGAGATTCTTTGAAGGGGTTCACGAACTGGAAGAGGCAATTCTCCCTCAGCCGCCGCCTCAGCCCGAACGCCCGCTTCGCTGGCCGGACGCAGCGGCGCGTCGGCGCAGAATATTCGGGGATAAAGTGCTACCTAATCTGGTCCTGCTGGCGCGGGAGCAGGAGCGTTACTGAGAGCGCATGAACCTCTACGCAGACACCAGTCTGCTCATTTCGTATTACATCAGTGATACCAACAGCGCCCGCGCCCAGAGCCTTATTCATGCAACGACCTTGCCGTTCGCGTTTACCGGTATGCATCGTTTGGAAATGAGGAACGCGCTGGCGTTGGGGGTTTTTCGGCATGTTCTCACTCCGGCCCAAGTCAGCGCCGCGTGGTCCGACGTTGAACGCGATTTGCGAGCTGGCCGTTTGCTTCCTCAAGTCATCAACTGGATGCCGGTTTTCCGTTCCGCTGCCCGGTGGGCGGCGCTTCACTGCACGACGGTAGGCTGCCGCAGCCTGGATGTATTGCATGTGGCCACGGCCAAAAAGCTCGGTACCGTGGAGTTTTTCACGTTTGACGCCCGCCAGAAAGCCTTGGCGCACGTGCTTGGGTTGTCTGTGAAATCATAGCCACCGTTCACGGCGAGCGCCCTTTATCGAGCCGCGCGGCCCGTTCCAAGGCCGAGCGGGCGGCGAGGTTATCAGGCTGGCGGTTGAGGGTTTCCTGGAACTGGCGGACGGCCTCGCCATAGCGACCGGCCCTGGCCAGGGCCACCCCGTAGTTGTAGCGGGCCTCGGCCAAGTCGGGCTTGAGCCGGACCACTTCTCCGAATTGGACCAGGGCATCGGCAACGTTCCCCTGGCGGGCCAATTCGAGCGCCAGGTTGCATCTCGCCTCCACGAATTCGGGCCGGGACCGCACGGCGGCCGTGTAGTGCGCCAGGGCCTCCGCGCCGCGGCCCCGGGCCGCAAGGGCGTTGCCAAGGTCGTAATGCGCCAGCGCGTTGTCCGGTTGCAACTCGAGCGCCTGGGTGTAAAGAGCGATGGCCTCGTCCGCCTTGCCCTGGCCCGCCAGCAGCTTGGCCAGGTTGACCCTCGCGCTCACATTGTTGCTGTCCAGGCCCAGGACCAGGCGGTACTGCGCGGCTGCACCCGCGATGTCGCCCTGGCCGGAGAGCACGACGGCAAGGTTCACGCGCGCGGCGCTCAACCGCGGGTCGGCCCGCATGGCGGCCTTGAACTGCCGGATGGCCGCCGCGCTCCGGCCTTGGGCGGCCAATACCAGGCCCAGGCCATTGAGGGCCTCCGCGCAATCGGGCCTTCGGGCCAGGGCCTCCTGGAAGAGCCCCGCCGCCTCGGCAGTCCGCCCCGCACTGTGTGCAATGTCTCCGAGTTGGAACCACGCATCCGCCTCCCGCGGAAGCAGCCGGGCAACTTCTTTCCATTGCGTCTCCGCCCCGGGACCATCGCCCGCCGCATCGAGCAACCGGCCGAAGTTGGCGCGCAGCACGGGGTCGTCAGGGGCCAGCGCCAGCGCCGCGCGGTATTCCGGAACCAGCCCGGCCGCCGGCGCTGCCGGCGCGGCCAACGCCCGCCCCAACCGCCCGTCCCGCTGGCGAAAATTGCTTTGCGACGCGAACGGCGGCTGGCGGAACCGCATCCGCATCTCCTCCAGCACCCGACGCTTGTCGAAATCAGTGAAGGCCAGACGCCGCGCCACCTCCGCTTCCGTCAGTAGCCTCATTGATGAAACGGGCAACTGTAAATCGTGGACCCCGTCCTCCGTCCTCCGCCCTCCGTCCTCCGTCCTCCGCCCTCCGTCCTCCGTCCTCCGCCCTCCGTCCTCCG
>CAZZFF010000110.1:0-20895 GCA_964653485.1 uncultured Verrucomicrobiota bacterium
GATTTGGCCGGTGGTCACCCACACGCTGCCACCGGAACCGCCGCCAGCCCCCTCGATCAGCGCCGGATTGCCGTTGGCGGTCAGTCTCCCGTTCAGTGTAAAGGGGCCGCCGACTCGCAGACGGATGGCGCCCCCGCCTTGACAAAAATTCGTGTAGGCCGGGCTTAAACCTCCACGGCTGCCCCAATCCACCGGTTCCTGGGCCGAGCCGTAAACGGGTCCTCCGGGCGTGCCCCCCCGGCTGGCCCCGCCCGCCCCGCCGTAACCGGCGCCGCTGCCGCTGTACCCGTTCGTCATCAAGCCGGCGCCAGGTCCCCCGTTGGCGCCGTTGTAGCCTTTGCCGTCCACGGAAATCCATCCGTTGGTGCCGACGGTGGCCTGGCCTAGCACCGTCAGGTCCAGATTCGTCTGGCCGGCCAGACACGTTACCCCTCCCCCGGAATCCACTACCAAACTCGACAGCAGCAGCGCGGGCGCCGAAGACAGCGGAGATGCCACAGCCTGGCCTGAGACTGTCAGGTAGAATGCCTCAGGCGTCGAAAGCGGCGTGTTGGTTCCGCTCAAGCCGCCATTGTCGATCACCAGGACCCCTGCGCTGGCGGTCGCGGCGCGGGAGTAGATCGTCCCTGCGCCGCCGGCATTGGCGCCGCCGCCCCCGTGGGCGGACAGGCTCCCGCTGAAACTGTTCGTGCCAGAATACACGGCGATGCGTCCTCCACCCCCGCCGCCGCCCTCGAGGAGGTCGCCGGGGCCGCCGTCAGCCGAGATCACCCCATTGCCGGAGAGGTTGCCGGCGGAGAGCCACACGCTGCCGCCGGAACCGCCGCCAAAGCCTTCGTAGGTCGCGCCGCCTCCATTGGCCGAGATTCTCCCGTCCAATGCCAGGCTCCCCGCCACGGTGAGTTCGAGAGCGCCCCCGCCGGCGCTGCCGGCGGCGGCAATCCCGAGGGGATAACCGCCGCCGCCGCTTCCGGCGTCCACCGGCTGCAGCAGCGAGCCGTAAGCGGTGCCCGCCGGGGCATTGCTCAGGCCGGCGCCGCCGAGGCCGCCATACCCTCCGCCGCCGTTGCCCACACCCGTTGGCTGGCCGTGAGCACTCCCCGGTCCCTGGCCGTACGGGTGGCCTGTGCCATCCAGCGCGATCCCTCCTCCGGCCTGAATAGTCGCGTCCGCCGTGACGGTGAACTGGAGCGCCGGCGCAGCACTTTGATTCGGGTTCACGACCGGCGCCTGGCTCAGCCAGGCATTTGACTCGATGACCAGGCTGTGAATTGTGCTGCTCGACGCCGTGACCAAGGCCCCGCCTCCAACGGTTAAGTCCACACCCGCCAGGCTGCCAATCGGCGTGCTGGCTCCGGCCCCCCCGCCGTTCTCGACGAGCACTTCGGGCACCGCGCCTTGGCCCGAGCCCGGGGCGCCAAGATATACCGTTCCAGCTCCCCCATAAGTCGCGCCTGGACCCCCATGAGCCGAGATCGTGCCTTGGAACAAGTTGGTCTGGCAGTAAAGCGCGATGCGCCCGCCGCCGCCCGCCCCGCCGTAGGGCAAATCGCCGGCGCCGCCATTGGCCGAGATGATGCCGGCGCCCGAGAGCGTTCCCACGCTCAACCAGAGGCTGCCGCCGGAGCCGCCGCCGCTTGCTGCCCCCACGCCGTCCGCGCCGTTGGCGCTCAGACTGCCGTCGAGAGCGAGCGCGCCGCTTACGGTCAGGTGAAGAGTCCCTCCGCCGGGACCTCCGCCAATGGTCTCCTGGCCGGACCCTGCCGCGCCGCCGCTGCCATTTGCGGATGGAGCGGAGAGCGAGCCGTAGGCCAGCCCGCCGGCGGCTCCGAACGCGCTGGAACCCCCGTTCCCGCCGTAGCCGCCGCCGCCGCCGGTTGTCAGAGAATCGCTGGACAGGTTCTGGCCTGCTCCCGGCCCTTGGCCGCCGGGGGACCCAAGGCCATCGACCGACAGCGCGCCTCCCGCCTGGATGGTCGCGTTGCCGGAGACGTTCATTGCCTCGGACGGCACGGGGTTGGAATAAGTCACCGAGCTTAGAGACCCGATCGACAAGTTGGCGATGGCGAACGAACCGGTCAGGTTGGCCTGCGCCCCTCCGCTCACTGTAAGGTCCAGCGCTGAACTGCCGCTCAGGGAGAGCAAGCTCCCGGTTCCCCGCGCGCCGCCATTGTCCACGATCACCTGAGCCGGAGGACCGTTCGAGGCCGAAATGTAAATAGTCCCGGCGCCACCGTAATTTGAGCCCGCCCCACCGCGGGCCGAAAACACGCCTTTAAACTCGTTGGTGGCGAAATAAAGAGCCACACGGCCGCCGCCGCCGCCGCCGCTGGCGCCATCGCCTGCCCCGCCATTCGCGGAGATCAGCCCCGCACCCGTCAAAGCGCGAGCCGCAAGCCAAAGGCTGCCGCCCGAACCGCCGCCGCTTGCAAGGCCCGGCTCTCCATCGGCACTGAGCTGCCCGTCCAGCGTGAGCGTCCCGGCCACACTCATCTGGAGTGCTCCGCCCCCGGCGCCAATGCCGGAGTTTACACCGAGCTCGGGGTTGAACCCGCCGCCGCTGCCAACGTCAGTCGGAGCTGCCGTCGAGCCGTACGCCTTGCCCCCGGTTGCCCCGTCCGGCCCGCTGCCGCCCGCACCTCCATAGCCCCCGCCGCCGCTGCCGTACGTGGAAAAGCGAACGCTGGGAGTACCCATGCCTTCGCCCGCCGGGCTGCCCTGGCCATTCAAAGAAATGCCTCCGCCCGCTTGGATGACCGCATTGCCGGCCACGGTCAGGCTAAAGCGTTGCGCTGAATTGGAGCAGACCAGCCAGCTATTCGAGCCGACCAGGATGCTGCCGATACTGGCGGGCAGAACGGAAGCCACCCCGACGGCACCGCCGCTCACCGTCAGGTAGTAGGGGTTAGAACCCAGCGAAGTCAACGCCAAGGGGGTGCTGGCGCCTTCCGCGCCTCCGTTATCCAGAATGAGCTGCCCAGGCACGATGTCGCCTGCTTGGATGTAAATGGTTCCCGCGCCGCCGCAGGTGGCTCCCGCCCCGCCTCGAGCGCGCAGGCTGCCCGTGAAACCCTCAAACGGAGCCTGTCCTGTGCTCGAGAGCACAGCAATTCGGCCGCCACCCCCCCCGCCCCCATACCGCGGGTCCCCGCTGCCGCCATCGGCCGAGACCAGACCGCCTCCGGACAGACTCCCTGCCGTCAGGCGGATAGTGCCGCCCGAGCCACCGCCAGCGCCTTGCCCGATGCCCGAAGTGCCATCGGCCGAGATGATGCCGTCCAGGACGAGGCTCCCTCCCACGGTCAGGAGCAAAGCCCCGCCGCCCGCGCTGCTTGCCTCGTTAAAGGCGCCTCCAAGGCTGTACCCGCCTCCGCTGCCAGGTTGCGCCGGAGCGGAGAAAATGCCGTAGGAATTGCCCCCGCTGCCGCCGAACGCCCCGGCCCCGCCATCACCCCCATTGCCGCCACCCGTTCCTGCCTCTATCTCGCCGGAGAACGGGGGGCCGGACACTATTCGTCCGGCCCCGGGACCCTCGCTGGCGCCAAAGCCCAAGCCGTCCAGAAGAATCCCTCCGCCAGCCTCGATAATGACGTTGCTCGATACCGCCAGGGTCAGTGTGAGGCCCACGACGCCAGGTTCGGAGCAGCCGAGCCAGCTATTGGAGCCGATCTCCAGGCTGCGCAGGCTCGCGGATGAGCCGGTCCCAAAGGGATTGGCCCTGGCGCCGCCCACAATCGCCAAATCCACCGTTCCCGTCACCTGGGATACGGGCGTGTTGGTCGGGGCCGGTAAACCGCCGTTATCTACCAAGAGCTGAGCGGCCGAGCTTTCCTGGCCCAGGGTGTAAATCGTGCCCGCCCCGCCGCTGGCCGCTCCCGGGCCGCCGTACGCCCGAAGGCTGCCGGCAAACGAATTGGTCCCGGAATAGAGTGCGATACGACCACCGCCGCCGCCGCCGCCGAACGGCAATTGCCCCGGACCACCATTGGCGGCGATCACGCCTGTGCCAGAGAGTGAGCCGACGATGAGATTTATGGTGCCGCCCGCGCCGCCGCCGTCACCTGCGTCAGTCCCGGCGTTGCCGTTGGCGCTGATGGTCCCATCCAGGCTCAGCAGACCGCCCACTGTGACCTCGACCACTCCGCCGCCCGCGCCGCCCAGCGCCGTCGAGGAGTGTCCGGAACCTCCGGCACCGCCTGCCTCCACCGGATTGCTGATGGACCCAAAAGCGCCGCCGCCCGCGGCGTCCCCGAAGCCGCTCCCCCCAAGGCCGCCGTGCCCGCCGCCCCCGCCTGAGCTGTTTGTGCTGGAATAATACCGGCCGCCGGCCCCAAGACTACTCCCGCCCGCGTACGCCTGACCGTCGGCGAGGATGCCGCCCCCGGCCTCGATGGTCATATCGCTCTGGATGGTCAAACGGGCAGTCGGCGCCGCGGGCACCGTCGAAAGCCAACCGTTGCTGCCGATCATCACGTTGTTCAGCTCCATGGGCGCGCCGCCCACAATACTCAGCCAGACAACCGCACCGCCGCCGACGTTCAGGTCAAACACCCCGGAGCCGGACGCCAGGGTGGTCGTTCCTCGCGGGCCGCCATTATCGATCTGCACCAAGCCCTCCGGATTGCTCGGTCCCTGCGTGTAAATGGTCCCTGCGCCCCCGTAGGTTGCGCCGGCGCCGCCCCGTGCGGACGTGCTGCCGCCAAAGGGGCCGGCGGCGACTTGCCCGGCGCCAGTATAAATCGCGATGCGGCCGCCGCCGCCTCCCCCGCCGTCCTGCGACTTCCCCGCGCCGCCGTTTGCGGAAACGGACCCGGCGCCGGCGCAACCCGCGGCGTTGACCCAAATGCTCCCGCCCGAACCGCCGCCCGAATATGGATTGACGCCATCGGCCCCATTGGCCGAGATGTCCCCGTCAACCCGCAGTTGGCCGCCGATGCTCAGGTGGATGGCGCCGCCGCCCGCGCCGCCGGTCCCCGAGCCGAAGCCGCCCCCACTCCCATTGTTGGTCGGCGTTGTGATCGACCCGTACCCCAAGCCGCCGCCGGCCAAACCTGAACTTGATCCCCCTGACCCTCCATAGCCGCCGCCTCCGCCGGAAGTGAAAGGATAAGGTGAAGCGACGGTTCGTTTGGCCCCGGCGCCGATCCCGTAGCCTCCGCCGTAACCGCGGCCGTCCGCGTTGATGGCGCCCCCGGCATCGACCTCGACGTCATTCGTCACCACGAGATTCAAACCCGTTTGCACCAACGCGGCCAGGGCTTCGTAGCTGACCGAGACGGTGGAGTGATCGGGGATGCTTGACCCGGCGACCCGCGCAACCGCGGCGCTCCCAAGCTGGTTGGTGAACACCTGGTAATCTGTCCCCAGATGGTAGTTCGTGCTGCCGGAAAGATCGCTGACCACGATCGTGTCAGTGATTACATTTGACTCCAAGAGCGTCGCCGGCTCGGTCCCGCTCAAGGCATGCTGCTCCCCGGTTACGGCCAACGGGCCGTTCACGTTCATCAACAGGCCGTTGGTCGAGAAAGTATGGGTCACTGTGCCGCCAGCCAGAACGTGAAGGCTGGCGAAGCCGTGGCTGCCGTCGACGGTGAGCGTGCAAGGGCCGACGACAATATCCTGGCCGTCAAAGCTCGTATTGTAGGCGCCGATGCTCGTATCGTTTGTGAAGGTCGCAGCCATCGTTGGGAGCCAGGCCGCTATTGAAACTGCGATGCTCGTAACCAAAACAGCGCGCGTGAGCAGATTCATCGTCTTCATAGCCAAGTCAAAGATTTGCCGCCATCGACCCCCGGAAAGCTGGTTCGGAGAGGCCCGTGGTTATTATCCCAGTTTATACTCCCTCCGTTGTCCTTTGAGAAGTGTGCGTTTGAGCGCACACCGATAAGGGCCGTTCCCTTTCGCGTCACCGGGCGAGGCACGGCAGCCGAAGTCCCGCTCGCCCCCAGTTGATCACCAGCACGACACGCGGGGAACGTACATGCAGGATAATGCCCCCTTACTGGTCTGAACCAAGCCCGGACCACCACTGCGGCGCCAAAACGGCGTTAAATGTGTCGCCATTCCGGGGTCGTTCCGCTACCTTTTCGCTCATGGCGAACAACGAACTGCAAGAGTCAGTGCTGGTGCTCGCGCGTGAGGCTGTCGATAGGCTCTGTCCCGGGACGTTTTCCAGGGACGGCCAAAGCGTGGCCGCGGCGGCGCTTGCAAGCCCCCGTTTCCTCGCGCGAACGGTGGCTGAGCACGATTTTAATTGGAAGCAAGTCATCCCCTATGTCGTCGTCCGGCATGAAGACAACTATCTGCTCCTGCGCCGGACCCAGCGCCAGACCGAGAGCCGTCTTCACGACAAGTATTCGCTCGGAATCGGAGGGCACATCAACCAGGACGACCTCGGCTCGGCTCAGGAGAACGTGATTTTGGCCGGGATGCGCAGGGAGTTGGCCGAGGAACTCCGCGTCGAAGGAGAGCAGTCCTGCCGGTTGATCGGCGCCATCAACGACGACTCGACCGAAGTCGCGCGCGTCCATCTGGGCCTGGTCTTCCTGCTGACGGCCTCCTCCGCCCAGTATACGATTGTGGAAAAAGACAAACACACCGCCGCATGGAAGACCGTGGCGGAGTTGACGCAGTTTTACGAGCAGATGGAGACCTGGGCGCAGATCGTCCATGATTACGTCGTTCTATCCGGAGCGACCGAGCGCGCCCGGAAGTGGGAGCAGCGGCAATGAAGCGAGAATTGCTGAAAGACGCCGTCCGGATCGTGGTGAAACTCGGCACCGGGGTGCTGACCGACGCCAAGAAACAGCCGGATGCGGCCCAGATGGGGCAGCTCGTGGCGCAACTCTCCGAGCAGCGTTGGGCAGGCAAGGAGATCGTGCTGGTTTCCTCGGGTGCGGTTGGGGCGGGGATGGGCGCGCTGGGCCATGAGAAGCGCCCCGCCGACCTGGCGGAGCTTCAGGCCTGCGCCGCCGTGGGGCAATCGCGGCTCATGGCCAGGTACGAGCAGCTTTTCGACGCCTTCGGACTGGCCATCGCCCAGGTCCTCCTCACTCACGAGGACCTCGAGCATCACGAGCGCCATCTCAACGCCCGCAACACGCTGGTGACCCTCCTGCACCACGGCGTCGTGCCGATCATCAATGAGAACGACGTCGTCTCATTCACCGAACTGAAATTCGGGGACAACGACATGCTCTCGGCCTTGGTGGCCTCACTCCTGCCGGCGGACTTGCTCGTCATCCTGACGACCGTGGAGGGCCTCATGGATGGCTTCGGCCAGGCCAACGCGCGCACGATCCCGACCGTCGAGCGCATCGATGCGGCCCTGGAGGGCATCGCCCGCGGCACATCGAGCGCGACCGCGGTCGGAGGCATGAGCTCGAAGCTCCAGGCCGCCAAGGTCGCCGTCCGCTCGGGCATTCCCGTCGTCATCGCTTCGGGCCGCAAGAAGCAAATGCTCTCGCGCGTCATAGCCGGGGAGGAAGAGGGCACGTTGTTCCTCCCGCACCCGGGACGGCTGCGAGGACGCAAGCGGTGGATTGCTTTCTTCCATCATCCGCAGGGGACCGTGTTTGTGGATGCGGGCGCCCGCAAGGCCCTGCGCGAGGCCGGGAAGAGTCTGCTGCCCCCGGGCATTGCCCGGTGCGAGGGCGAGTTCGCCGCCGGCGACGTGGTGCGCATCTGCGACCTGGATGGGACCGAATTCGCCCGCGGCATCGCCGGCTTCGAGGCGGCCAAAATCAAGGCCCGCCAGCTTAAGCGCGTCGAAGTGGTCCACCGCGACAACCTGGTCATCTTGTAACCTCCCATTATGGCACAGAAAAATCGCCCAACCTGGCAGAGCCTCGAAGAGATGCGGAAGGCGGCTGACGAGGGCGACCCGGTGGCCGAGTCTTGCATGGGCATCTGTTACCTCAACGGCCAGGGTGTCGCCCAGGATTACAAGGAGGCGGTGAAGTGGTTTGGGCGCGCGGCTCATCAAAATGACCCGATGGCCCAATGCTACCTCGGATATTGCTTCCAGAGCGGCCTGGGGGTGCCGCAGGAGTTCGGCCGGGCGATCAAGTGGTTTCGCGAAGCCGCGGAGCAGGGCGACCCGGCGGCCCAATTCAACCTCGGCGTGCTCTACGAGACGGGCCAGGGCGTCGCTCAGGACCTGGCCGAGGCCGTGAAGTGGTACCACGCCGCGGCAGACCAGGGCGAACCCCAGGCCCAATTCAACCTGGGTGTTTTTTACGAAAGCGGCCAGGTCGTCCCTCAGAATCTTGAAGAGGCCGTCAAGTGGTATCGCAGCGCCGCTGAGCAGGAATGCGCCCCCGCCCAGTGCAACCTGGGCCTCTGTTACGAGACCGGCCGGGGCGTGCCGCAGGACATCCACGAGGCCGTCAAATGGTTCTGCCGCGCCGCGCGCCAAGGCGACAAGACCGCCCAGCACAACCTGGGCATCTACTATGCCAGCCTCGAGGCCGCCGAGGAGGCCACTGGCCAGGACGAAGCCGCCCTGGACGGGCCGGCCGACAGCGCGGCCGAGATTTAATCAGGCAATTCATCGTGATGGACCGGCAACAGACGCAGGCGGTCCCCAAGACCGCCGACGACGAACTGGAGCAACGTGGGGCGGCACCCACGGCCGCCCAGGGGGCCGCTGAATCCGGGGAAAGCGGGCGGCGCCAGGCATTTGCCGCCGCGTTGTTGGCCCTTTTCGCCCGCAAGGCCACGCCCACCGAGTACCTCGATGCTCTTGTCGACGCCATTCGCCAATGGACCTGCTGCCAGTCTCTGGGCATCCGCCTGATGACCGAGGACCAAGACATACCCTACGAAACGTGGGCCGGCTTCGAGCCGGGCTTCCTGGAATTGGAAGGGCGCCTCTCGGTCCGGCACGACAAGTGTTTGTGCATCCGCGCGATCACTCAGGCCTTCGAGGAATCCGATCGCGACCTCCTCACGCCGGGCGGTTCCCTGCGCAGCGACGACGCCATCGGCTTTGTCAAGGGCCTTGCCCCGGAGAAGCTGGCCTCCTACCGGGGCAACTGCATGAGATTTGGCTTCGCCTCGCTCGCGATCATTCCGATTCGTTGCGGCCAGGACATCATCGGGGTCATCCACCTCGCCGACCGCCGCCCCGGCCTTTTCACCCCGGCGATGGTCGAGTTTATGGAATCGATGACCCCGCTCATCGGCGAGGCCATCCACCGCTTTCAGACCGAGGCCGAGTTGGCGGACCATCGGGACCGTCTCCAGGTTTTGGTGAGGGAGCGCACAAGGGAGTTGGAGGCGGCCAATGCGCGCCTGCGAATCGAGATAGCCGAGCGCAGACAGGCCCAGGAGAGCCTCCAGCGAACGGCCGAGGACCTGGCGCGCTCCAACCGCGACCTGGAGCAGTTTGCTTACGTCGCCTCCCATGACCTCCAGGAGCCGCTCCGGGCTGTGGCGGGTTATGCAACCCTGCTGAGGCGTCGCTTTTCGGAGAAACTCGACGCCAAGGGCCTGGAGTACATTGAAGGGGCGGTGGAGGGCGCCAGGCGCATGGAGCGGCTCATCACCGACCTGCTTGCCTTTTCAAGAGTGGGGACTCGGGGCGGGGCGTTTGTGGAGACCGACATACATGGACCTCTGCGCGAGGCCCTCCGCAACCTCGAGGCGGCCGTCGAGGCCGTCCAGGCAGAAGTCCGCATCGCGCCGTTGCCAACGCTCGTGGTGGACGCGACTCAAATCGTGCAACTCTTCCAGAACCTGATCGGCAACGCCATCAAGTTCCACGGTCAATCCCCGCCGGAAATCTTCGTAGAAGCCCGGCGGCAAGAGGGCCGGTGGGTCTTCTCGGTGCGGGACAACGGCATTGGAATCGAGCCGCAGTACTTCGAGCGCATCTTCCAGATATTCCAGCGTTTGCACACCCGCAAACAGTATCCTGGCACCGGCATCGGCCTGGCCATCTGCAAAAAAATCGTCGAACGCCACGGCGGCGAGATTTGGGTCCAGTCCCAGCCCGGACAAGGCTCAACTTTCTGCTTCTCAATCCCCCAAGCATCTGCTACAAACCAATAAACCCTATGACTCAGAGCGCACCCCGAGCCGTGGAGATACTGTTGGTTGAGGATAGCCCCAGCGATACGGAGTTGACTGTCGAGGCCCTCAAAGAGGCCAAGATCCAGAACCACCTCAGCATCGTCGAGGACGGAGTCGACGCGATGGACTTCCTGCGCCGCCGGGGCCGCTTCGCCGGCGCGCCCCGCCCGGACTTCATCATGCTCGACCTGAACCTACCCCGCAAAGACGGTCGCGAGGTGCTCGCCGAGATGAAGTCCGACCCGGACCTCAAGGCCATTCCCGTGGTGGTCCTGACCACCTCCAGCGCGGAGCAGGATGTGCATCGCGCCTACCAGCTCGACGCCAATTGCTACATCACCAAGCCCGTCGACTTCGACCAGTTCTTGAACGTCGTGCGATCGATCGAGTCGTTCTGGCTTCTCATCGTCACCCTTCACCCCGCGGCCAATCCCAATGCGCTTTCATCCTGATCGCCCTCTTTGCCCAACTGCCCTGCCGCGCCCCGTGAGTCCATAACCCCCAGCCGCGGGGCTAGGGGCACCTACACGATGAACACGCCGCCAATGAAGATTCTCCTCGTCGAAGACAGTCCCTCCGACGCCGCCCTGTTGCGCGAGGCGCTGTGCGAAAGCGGCGGGGGCAGCTTCGATATCAGCCTCGCCGAGTCCTGGGCCGAAGCCGACGCGCGGCTCAGGGAAGCCTCCTTCGAGGTGGTCCTGCTGGACTTGTCCCTGCCCGACAGTTCCGGCCGTGAGACCATCGCCCGGGCTCGAGCCGGAGCGCCCCATTTGCCCATCGTCGTCCTTACGGGGCTGCCGGATGAGGCGATCGCGCTGGAGGCATTGCCAAAGGGGGTCCAGGATTACCTCCTTAAAGCCCAAACCGACGGCCGCCAGATCGCGCGAGCCGTTCGCCATGCGATCCAACGAAAACGGGAGGAGGCGCGCCTGGAGGCCTTTTCCGATTTGGGGATTCGTCTGAGCACGGCTCAGACCGCCAGGGAGGCTGCCGAGATTATTGTGGAAGTCACCGGCCGGCTCTTCGGGTGGGACGCCTGCAAGGTGGAGCTCTATTCTCGCGAGATCAACCAGGTGTACCAGGCCCTCATCAAAGAGACCATTGGCGGCCGGCACCTCGAGGTGCCCGCGCCCAGCAATTCTCCGGCCCCCCTTCAACTCACGCTCGATGTCATCGAGCATGGCGCCAGGTTGATGCTGGAAGAGCCCCCGGTCCCCGCGCATGGCGGCAAGGCCGCGGCCGGCCCGGCCCACCCGACTGCCTGCGCGATGCTCGTGCCCATTCGTCACGGTCCAAGCGTGGGGGGCGTTGTCTCGATTCGCGCCTACGCTCCCAGAACCTACGGCCAGGAGGACTTAAAAGTGTTGCAGTCCCTCGCCGACCAGTGCGGAGGGGCCTTGGAACGAATCCGAACCCAGGAGGCCTTGGCCAGGGCCAAGGAGGAGTTGGCCCGGACTAACGCGAAGCTTGAACGATTGGTCCGGGAGCGGACCGCCGAACTCCAGGACACGGTGGGCGAACTGGAGCATTTCTCCTACTCGATCACTCACGACATGCGAGCCCCTCTGCGGGCGATGCAGGGGTTTTCGGGCTTGTTGCTCAACGACCTGTGCCGCGAGTGCCCGAGGCCCGAAAACCAGGATTGGCTGCGCCGCATTACGACCTCCGCCGCTCGGATGGACCGCCTCATCACCGACGCGTTGCAGTTCAGCAAGGCCGGGAAGCGGGAGATGCAGATCGGGCCCACTGAAACGAGCGCCCTGTTGCAGGGCATCATCCAGTCTTATCCGAGCCTGCAGCCGCCCAGTGCGCTGATTCGCCTTGAGGGGACGATTCCGCCGGTCCTGGGCAATGAGGCGGGACTGACCCAGTGCTTCTCCAACCTGCTGGGCAATGCCGTGAAGTTTGTGCCGCCAGGCAAGGTGCCCCAGGTCCGCGTGTTTGCCGAGACGCGGGAACCCTTCGTCCGCCTGTGGTTCGAGGACAACGGAATCGGGATACCCAAACGCGCCCAGGGAAAGCTCTTCCAGATGTTTCAGCGGGCGACCACCGAGTTTGAAGGCACGGGTGTGGGGCTGGCGCTGGTGAAGAAGGTGGCCGAGCGGATGGGCGGCAAGGTTGGCGTCGAGTCCGAGCCCGGGAAAGGGAGCCGGTTTTGGCTGGATTTAAGGCCCGCCCCATAGCAAACTCACACCGATATGCGCTCTGGTACCGTCCTTTACGTCGAAGACGAAGAATTCGATGCCCTCTTCATGCACAGAGCATTCGAGCGGATGGGCTTGGAAGGAAGCTTGAAGGTGGTGGAGGATGGACAAGAGGCGATTGATTACCTGGCTGGCAAAGGCGTCTATGCCGACCGTCGGGCGCATCCGTTGCCTGCGGTGGTGCTGCTGGACCTGAAGCTGCCGGTCGTCTCCGGCTTCGAGGTCCTCGAGTGGCTCAGGGAACAGCCGGACTTCAAGAGCTTGCCCGTGGTGATCTTTTCGTCATCCGCTCAACCGGAGGACCAGGCAAGAGCCAGCGAATTGGGCGCCAACGATTTCGTCCAGAAGCCAAGCTCCGCCCTCGAATTCCCCAAGGTCGTCGAGCGGCTCAAGGGCCGCTGGATGTCCTGAGCTGGATACTTCATGTTTATCAGGCGGCACAGGATGGCCGCGAAAATCGGCCCCATTCAAAGCGAATCACACCTGGTCGTGCCAACTTGTTTTGACGCTCCCACGCGGGTTCCCGGTTCGGCCGCCCAGCCTTGAAACCCGACGCAGTGCGGCCTCGCGATCTTCCCGCTTGACCCGAGTCCCGGTGTGCGCTACGGTAAATAAACAACGGTTAATATCTAGTTTAGTAACAATTATACTTGTGAAACAAGGATCGATCCCTCTGTTTCCTCCCATGTCCGCCCCTTCCGTAAAGGGACGGAAACAAGCCGGCTCGCAAAGCACACTGTCGCGATTATGAAAACACACGCTCTTATTTGCTTATCCTCATTGGCGCTCGGCTTGGCCCTCTCAAGCCGAGCCCAGGCTCCGGCGACCGTTTACGCCGTCGTGGACTACATGAAGGTCCCCAAAGATAAAGCCGCCGATTATGTCGAGGTGGAGGGATTGTGGAAAAAAATCCACGAAAAAAGACTGGAGAAAGGGATCATCGAGGCGTGGTATTTTTACCAGGTAGAGAACGCCCAGCGCGACTCCCGGGATTACCAATACGTCACCGTCACCGTTTTCGATTCCTTCGCCAAGCTGGAGAATCCGTTTCCCGCTGAAGTCTTCTCTTCGGCTTACAGCCCCGAGGATTTGCAAAAGCACATGAAAAAGACCGGAGAGAGCCGGGATTTGATTCGATCGGAAGTGTGGCATCTGGAGTCGGCCGCGATGAAAGCTCCGGACAGCAGCAACGATCGACCTTATATCACGGTGGATTATATGCAGCCAACCCCTGGCAAGAATGCTCAGTATCAGGAGTTGGAGACCAAGATATTCCAGAAATTGCAGCAGGAGCGAATCAACAGGAAAATCATGGATGGCTGGTTTTTCCTGAGCCGCACCTTTCCGGGCGGCTCGGAGGTGCCCTACGAATACATCACGGTCAATGTGTACCCCGGGGCGGATAAGGTCTCCACCTGGCCGGATGACCTGCTCAAATCGGTCTTTCCCGATGAAGACATAACCAAGCGGGGCGCGCCTGACGATTATCGCAAGGTCGTCAAGGAGGACGTTTGGAAACGCCTGGACCAGGTCAAAAAATAGTCCTCGCACAGGGTCCAATCTCGGCCGTATCGGCACGTTTGCGCGCTTCGGCAACAAGGGATCGAGATTGACACGAGAGACGCGGGGTGGTGCGATGCGGCGTGATCATCACCCGGGGCATGGGGTGTTCGAGTTGCAGCAGGCTGTCTGGACTGCTGCCGCCAGTGGCTGCCGGCCTGCTTGTCCTGGTTGGCGCGCTCCTCGGCCTGTCCTTTCCGGCGGTTGGCCGCGAGGGACCCCGCGCCGCTTCGGAAGACCTTTCGCCCGGGGCTCTCGCGATGTCCCCGGATGGCGAATCGCTTTACATTGCCTGCGCTTCGGCCAACCAGGTGTTGGTCTTCAGCAACTCTGGACGCTCGGTCACACGTCGATTCACGGTGCCGGGCTCGCCTTCGGGGCTGGCGCTTTGCGCCGACGGCAAAGGGCTTTTCGTGACGTGCGCCTCGCCGGCGAGCGTGGTTTGCCTGCTGGAACTGCCGACGGGCAAGACTCTCAAGAGGCTGGCGGCCGGCTACACGGCGCTCAGCCCGGTGCTGAGTCCGGACGGCCGCACGCTTTTCGTCTGCAACCGCTTCAACGACGCCGTATCGGTGTTCGATCTGAAGCAGGACAAGGAAGTGGCGCGAATTGGGGTGGCCCGCGAGCCGTTCTCCGCCGCGCTCACGCGCGACGGACGGTTCTTGCTCGTGGCCAATCATCTGCCGCGCGGGCGCAATGACCTCCCCTGCGTCGCCGCGACGGTGAGCGTGATCGACGTGGCGCAGCGCAAAGTGGTCAAGGAACTGCGCCTGCCCAACGGCAGCATCAACCTCCGGGAGTTGCGCCTTTCACCGGATGGCAAGTATGCGTGCGTGGCCCAAACGGTGGGCCGGTTCCAGGTGCCGGTGACGCAACTGGGGCGGGGCTGGGTCAACACGAGCGTGCTCACGCTGATTGACGCGGTCAAAATGGAGGTGCTCAACAGTGTGGCGCTCGACGACGTGGACCGCGGCGCCGCCAACCCTTGGGCGACGGCCTGGTCCGGCGATGGGCGGCTGCTCTGCGTCACCCATGCGGGCACTCATGAACTGAGCATCATCGATTTTCCCGTCCTCTTGAAGAAGCTCCAGGCTCTGCCCGCCAGCCCGCCCCCGGCCACGGTGAAGAGCGAGGCGGCTTCACGCTGCGCCGCCGATGTGCCGAATGACCTCTCGTTCCTTTACGGCCTGCGCCGCCGGGTCCAGCTCCATGGCAACGGTCCGCGCGCCTTGGTCCTGGCCGGCTCCCGCGCCTTTGCCGCCAGTTACTTTTCCGACAGTCTGGATGTGGTCGAGCTTGCCGCTCGCGAGCCGGCCGCGGAGGGCATTCCGCTGAATCCGGGCCATCCGATGACGAAGCTTCGCCGGGGTGAAATGTATTTCAACGACGCCACACTCTGTTTTCAGGGCTGGCAAAGCTGCGCCAGTTGCCACGACGATGATGCGCGGGTGGATGCCCTGCACTGGGACCTGATGAACGACGGCATCGGCAACCCCAAGGACACCAAGAGCCTGGTCTGGGCACATAGAACCCCGCCCTCCATGAGCCTGGGTGTCAGGGCCAACGCCGCCCTCGCCGTCCGGAACGGCATCCAAAACTCCCTGGGCAGCGTCCAACCGGAGGAAGTGCCCGAGGCGATGGACGAGTGGCTCAAATCGCTCCAACCCGCCCCCAGCCCGGGCCTGGTGGACGGGCGGCCTTCCGAGGCCGCCCAACGCGGCGAACTTCTCTTCAAGAGTCCCGAAGTCGGATGCGCCAACTGCCATGAACCGCCCCTGTTCACCGACCTGCGCTCCTACGATGTCGGCACACAGAATCCCTTCGACAAAGAAGCCAGGGATTTCGACACGCCCACCCTGCGGGAACTGTGGCGCACCGCGCCCTACCTTCACGACGGCTCCGCCCCCACACTCCGCGATGTCTTCACCACCCGCAATCCCAAGGACCAGCACGGCAAGACCTCCCATCTGACTCCAGGGCAGGTTGAGGATTTGGCGGCCTATTTGTTTTCTCTCTGATTCATACTGACCCGTCTGGTCAGTAAACGATTGTTTTTTCGTGCGTTGCGTTCTGGTTGCGTGTAATCATCGCCGTCGGTATGCGCACTAAACTCTTCTGGTCGTTGTTCTTGCCCTGTCTGCTCCTTGCGGTTCACTGCCTCCGTGCTCAGCCGGCAAGCCCAACCTCTTCACCGCCCACGCCTGGCCCCGGTTCCTTCTTCGTCGCCGCCAATGGCAATGACCAGTGGTCCGGCGCGCTGCCGGCGCCCAAGCCCGATGGGACTGACGGGCCCTTTGCCACGCTGGCTCGCGGGCTCAAGGCCACACGCGATTTCAAGCAACAGGGCGCCACCCCCGCCAAGGCCGCGCCCACCATCTGGGTTCGCCGCGGCTCCTATTTCCTGAACGAACCGCTGGTCCTCAAGCCTGAAGACTCGGGGCTGGCCCTGAGCGCCTATCCGGGCGAGACCCCGGTCGTCAGCGGCGGCCGGCTCGTCACCGGTTGGCGCGAAACCACGGTGGATGGAAAGAAGCTCTGGGCCGCCGATGTCCCCGCTGCCCGGAACGGTAAGTGGCCGTTCCATGAACTCTGGGTCAACGGCCGCCGCGCGGTTCGCGCGCGCCATCCTGACAAGGGCTACCTCGCCGTGGCGGAACTGCCCGACAAAAGCTCCGAGTGGACCAAGGGCAACAGCCGGTTTCGCTTTCGTGAAGGCGACCTCAAGGCATGGAGCACCGTGACCAATGCCGAGGTCGTGGTCATGACGAAGTGGGTGGAGTCCCGCCTGCCTGTGTCCGGGGTGGATGAGAAGGAACACCTTGTGCTTTTTGGCAAACGCTCCGTCTTCGCCCTGGAGGCCGGAGACCTTTATTACGTTGAAGGCGCGCTGGACTTCCTGGACCAGCCGGGCGAGTGGTGCCTCGACTCGGCTGCCGGCACGCTTTACTACTCGCCCCGCTCCGGGGAAACCCCGGACCAGGTACAGGTCGTCGCTCCCGTTCTCGCGCAGGTCGTTCGCTTTGAGGGCCGGGCCGAGGCGGGACAGTGGATCGAGGGCGTCCGCGTCACCGGCTTGACGTTCTCTCACACCGAGTGGTGCTTCCCGCAGGGCTTCTCCACCGGCGCGCATGCGCCCGTCATCGACCCGGCGCCCGCTGCGGATGTCGGCGGTTTCGGCCAGGCGGACATCGGCGTGCCGGGCGCCGTTTGGGGCCAGGGCGTGCGCCGTTGCGCCTTCGAGGAATGCGCCTTCTCGAACCTGGGCGACTACGGCCTCGAATTGGGGCGCGCCTGCAGCGAGAATCGCGTCCTGCGCTGCGAGTTCGCGGACCTGGGGGCCGGGGGCATCAAGATTGGCGAGACTGCCATCCGCCCCAATGCCGCAGACCAGTCCCGGGCCAATGAAATCAGCCATTGCCGGATTCACGACGGCGCCCGGATGTTTCACAGCGCTATCGGCATCTGGATAGGCCAGTCCCCGGACAACCGCCTGACGCACAACCTGATCCATGACTTTTACTACACCGGCATCTCGATCGGGTGGACCTGGGGCTACGGCGATGCGCGCGCGACCAACAATACCGTCGAGTTCAACCACGTCCACCATATCGGAATCAAGTCCGATGGCGACGGCCCGATCCTCAGCGACATGGGCGGCATCTATACCCTCGGCAAACAGCCCGGGACCACGATCCGGAATAATCTCTGGCATGACATGGCCGGCATTCGCTACGGCGGTTGGGGCATCTATTTCGATGAAGGCAGCAGCGGCATTCTGGCAGAAAGCAACATCGTCTATCGGACGACGCATGGCGGGTTTCATCAGCACTACGGAGAAACCAACATCGTCCGAAACAACATCTTCGCCTTCGCCCGCGACCACCAGGTCCAGCGCAGCCGGCCCGAGGACCATCCCAGCTTCATCTTCCAGACCAACATCGTCTATTTCGATTCCGGCAATCTTTTGGGCGGCAATTGGGCCAACGACCACTGCGTGATTGACTGGAACCTCTATTTCGATGCCCGCCCCGACGCCAAGGCCGACACACTCCGGGTGGGCCCTTGCTCGCTCCAGGAATGGCGCGAACGCGGTCACGATCACAATTCAATCATCGCCGACCCGCTGTTCCGCGGGCCCGAAAAAAACGATTTCCGTCTCCAACCCGGCTCCCCCGCATTCAAGATCGGTTTTCAGCCCATCGACATGACCACCGTCGGGCCTTGATCGGCCTCGAACCAACTGATGCCAATGACCAAGCGCAAACCAAGCCTGCTGCGGGACACGGCCCGGAGGGCCATCGTCGAGGCGCTCGAGAAATCCGCCTTCCTTCGGCACAACTTCGCGGCCGAATTTGACGATTTGAAAGAGCGTGGGGCGCTGGTTGTGGTTTCATTCCTGCCCAATAAGAGCTATTTCTTCAAGCTCTTAAAAGGCCCGAACTATCCCACGGAGCCGCGCTTCGCGACGATGGAATGTCCCGGGCGAGACCTGGGAGAGGCCTTTCGCTCAGAGCGACAGGATTTCGCCGAGTGCCTCGCGGCGCTGGAAGGCTGGACGAAGCGGATTGTCGAAGATTACCGGTGCGGCTCGCCGCTCTTCGACGAGGTCCAGGCATTCAAGGAGGCCATGGAGGCAGAGCTGGCGGCGCATATCAAGAATCCACAGGCGCACTCCTCCGGGGCCGTCGCGCCGGACCTCCAGGCCAGGTTGGACGCCCTCGGACATCGGATCGAGAACCTCGAACGACAGTGTGCCGGGGCGGTGGAGAAGCTGGAGCAGTTCGAGGTCCGCTTGACGGAAATAGGCGAGCGCGCCAACGGGGCCACGCATGCATCGTGGTTCAAACCCACGGGCGTGAAGGTCGTCGAATAGCCCCGCCTCAGCCCTTGATCAGCTCCGCGGCCCTGGCCAGCGCGTCGCCCAGTCTGGCCACGTCCTTGCCCCCGCCCCGCGCGTTATCCGGGCGCCCTCCGCCCTTGCCGCCAACCATCGGAGCAATGGCCTGGATGATCTTGCCCGCCTGGAATTGCTTGGTGAAATCTCGCGAAACGCTTGCCACGAGGGCGACGGCATTGTTGGCCGCGCCGCCGAGAACAACGACGCCCTTGAACTGCTCCCTAAGCCCGTCCGCGACGGCTTGCAGAAAATCGCCGTCCACCCCGCCCAGATTCTCGATAATGGCAGGCGTCGAGCCAAGCGTCTGCGCTTTGGCCGTAAGCCCGCGCGCAACCTCGGTCGCCTGCTTCTGCTGCATCCCTTTGATCTGCTTTTCCATTTCCTTCTGCTGGCCAAGCAGCGACTCGAGCTTCCTCTCAAGTTCGCCCACCGGTGAGTTGACCTTGGCGGAAAGGGCACGGATGAGGTGGAGTTCCTCGCTGGCCCGCCGATACGCCTCCAGGCCGCACAGGGCCTCGATGCGCCGGATTCCCGCGGCGATGGCGGACTCGCCCGCGATGCGGAACAGCCCGATCTCGCCGGTAGCGCTCACATGGGTGCCGCCGCACAGCTCCATCGAATACCCGTTCAGCCCGGTGCGCTCGCCCCCGATTTGCACCACACGCACCCAATCGCCGTATTTCTCTCCGAAGAACTGCATGATGTCCTTCCGGTCCCTGATGTGGTTGTATTTGGTCTCGACCCAGCTTACCGGGGTGTTCTCCAAGATGCGCTCGTTGACCAACCGCTCCACGTCAGCCGCCTGCGCAGCCGTGAGCGGCGCGCTGCTGAAGTCGAAGGTGAACTTGTCCGGCCCGACGTACGAACCCTTTTGCGTGGCATCCTTGCTCACGACCTCGTGCAAGGCCCAATGCAGCAGGTGGGTCGCCGTGTGGTGCCGCTGAATCGCCAGCCGCCGCGGACGCTCGACCGCCAACGTCACCTCGTCCCCTACCGCAGGCAGCTCCTCCGTCCTCCGTCCCCCGTCCTCCGTCCTCTGCCCTCTGTCCTCCGGCTTATGGACTTCGATGAAATGCAGCCAGGCATTGCCGACCTTTTGTGTGTTGACGATCCGCCAGAGCCGGCCGCCGGCCCTCAACTCGCCCGTGTCGCCGACCTGGCCGCCCATCTCGGCGTAGAGGGGCGAGGCGTCGAGAATGATGGCCGTTTTGTCCTTGATGCCAACGACTTCCACCACTTTCGCCTGGGCATCGAGTTTGTCATAGCCGAGGAACTGCGTTCCGGCGGTAGTCTCGACTTCGGACAACTCGATGATCTCCTTCTTCTGAGCGGCGCGGGCTCGGGCGCGTTGCTCCTCCATCAACTCGTTGAACCCGGCGACGTTCACGGTCAAGCCGCGCTCGCGAGCCATCAATTCGGTCAGGTCCAGGGGGAAACCGTAGGTGTCGTAGAGCTTGAAGGCCTCGGGCGCCGGAAACTCAACATCCCTCGCGGCCGGCTTCGGCCCCCGGTGGCCCGGTTCTCCCGCCGGGGCTGTGACAAGCGGTGCGACCACCTCATTGAACAACTCGATGCCCCGATCGAGCGTCTTGTTGAAGGCATCCTCCTCGCGTTGGATGACCTCCTCGACGTGGTCCCTTTGGGCGCGGAGTTCGGGAAACACCCCGCCCATGGTCTCGGCCAGCACGTCCACCAGCTTGTAAAAGAACGGTTCGTGGAAGCCGAGCGCGCGCCCGTAGCGGACGGCTCGCCGGAGAATCCGCCGCAGCACGTAACCGCGGCCGTCATTCGAGGGACGAATGCCGTCGGCAATCGCAAAGCTCAGCGTGCGGATGTGGTCGGCGATGACGCGGAACGCAATATCGATCTTCTCCTGGTCCGTCATGCGGCGCGCGTCCCTGGCCGGCAAGGTCGACCCATATTTTCTTCCGCTCAACATCTCGATCCTGTCGAAGAGCGGGCGGAAGATGTCCGTCTCGTAGTTCGACATGAGGCGGTTGAAGTCGGTGAAGTTTTTCGTGTTCTGGATGATGCCGGTCACCCGCTCGAAGCCCATTCCCGTATCCACGTGCCTGGCCGGCAGCGGCGAGAAAGTGCCGTCCGGGTTGGCATTGAACTGGATGAAGACCAGGTTCCAGATTTCGATGCACTCGGCGGTGG
>CAZZFF010000111.1:0-20739 GCA_964653485.1 uncultured Verrucomicrobiota bacterium
ACATTTTATTCTGCAAAAATCTTCTCCGGCCTCACCCACCTTTAATCATGCCCCCTCTGGCAGGGCTTGGCGGTGGATAAAGTGGTATTCCGGAGAGTGCGCCGGCAGAGCCGCTTTGGGCCGCGCGCACTTCCGATACGCCAGGACTTGCCCGAGGCAAAGCGGTGTCGCGCTTCGCTTGCCACCGCACTCCAGAACGGTCTGCCTGCGACCTTCCGACGGACTTTGTCACTGGCCCTGTTTGGAGGGGCGCGGCGGTTGCTGTCGCCGCTGGACTGTCCGACCGGATACGTTAAACTGAGGGGCATGAAGCAACGAGTACCCGGTATCCTCTTCGCGGCGCTGCTTGGAGTCCAGTTTGGGCTGACGGCGGGCGCGTCCACCTTGCAGCTTGATGGGCCGAGGCTCTTCGAGCAGTCAGTCACCCGCGACCTGCGCTTCTCCGGGGAGCGGGGAGCGATCGAACTGGAATCCGGGGAGCTTTTCGAGGATGACGGTCCGGCCTCCGGCCATTCGTATCAAAAGCCTGATAACGAGGAAACGGTGACGTCCCAGACATGGATCAAGAAGGACCTTCTCATCCCGAATCCGCAGGCCCGGGCCGCGCACCTGGTGGTGCTGTCCGAGGAGCCCTTTGAGGCCCTGATCAATGGAATCCCGCAGAACCTGGGGACAAACCAGAGCGGGAGGACGCTCCATAAGGCGTACGCCTTCGACCCGAGCGTTCTTCGGGCGGGCAGCAACGAGATTATCCTGCGAGCTTCGGGCAAGGTTCAGATCGCGCGGGACGATGAATTCGCCCTGGGGTCGCGCACGCGGACGAGGCATCCGGGCCGCAGCGCCAAGAGCACCGATGGGGGCAAGACCTGGGATTACGATCACCTGGGGCCGGAGGGCAAGCTCAGCGGGGAGTATGGGGTGCGGGTTTTTCTGGACCATTATCTTGCCCAAGGCTCGTTGACGATGCCTGTGCTGGACGTGGGCAACCTGGAGGGCAAAGCGTTGGGGGCGGCCATCACTCAAACGGGGCCGATCCGGGTCGCCGTGACCGGAGAACCCGGACCCGCGGGACGCATTCTGGTGAGGGCGCGAACCGGGGATACTTACGTTCCCGATGCGAAGCATTGGTCTGCTTGGGAAGTGCTGGGGGAAACCGGGGGAGCGATTGCGGCCCCTCGAGGGCGGTATGCGCAGATCGCGTTGGAACTGTCTTCGCGCGATCCGTTGCAAAGCCCGAGGCTGCGAGGTGTCCGAGTGGAAGCCGCGCCCCTGTGTCCCGATGACTGGACGGCGGGCCTCCGCCTCCTGGAGGAGCACAACGAAGAGATCGTCCGCACCTCGATTCCGTTCGAGTACGAACCCTTGGACCATCCTCGTCTGAAGAAGCTGCGGGAGGACTACAAGCTGGATGGGGTTGTGCAGGGAGCGCACGGCGAACTGGAACTGATGCTGCGGCTGGCCCAGTGGGCCTGCAATTATTGGGATTGGCCCAAACACATCAGCGAATCCTACCCGCCTTGGGACGCGCTGGAAATCCTGAAGCCTCATCCGGACGGGACGCCCGTTGGGGGATTCTGCCAGCAGTTCAACGTGGTCTTTTTGCAGGCCTGCGAGAGCTTCGGCTTTCCGGGCCGCGCCATTTCCATCAGCCCGGGCCGGTTGTACGAAAAACTGGGCGGAGGCGGCCACGAGGTGGTGGAACTCTGGTCGAATGAGTGGAAGAAATGGGTCTATGTGGATGGCGCCCTGGCGTGGTACGTCGTGGACGAGAAGACCGGGACGCCGCTTTGCCTGTGGGAATTGAGGCAGCGGCAGTTGGAGTTACTGCGGAACGAGGCCACCCCGGCGGTCCGCGTGGTGGATGCCGCGCGAACGAAGAACAAGCAGTTTGGCTGGCTTGGTCTGGGGCCCAAGCCGCAGAATTGGTATCTGGAAATGCGGCTCATCCCGCGGAGCAATTTCCTGGAGGAGAAGGCCCCGTTGCCCCTGAACCAGGGCACGGCCGAATGGTCGTGGACCGGCAGCTATGTGTGGACCGATTCCGAGGTTCCGGCCGGTCTGTTGTTCGGGCACCGCATCACCCGGCGCAGCGATTTGCAGTGGACTCTAAACCAGGCGCACTACGCCCTGGAGCCAGGCAAGGCGCCTGGCAGCCTCCGGGTCCATTTGGATACCGAGACGCCCAGCTTTCAAACATTCATGGCCGAGATCGACGCCGGGGAGAAAAAGGCCGTTTCATCGGGCTTCACTTGGACGCTGCACCCAGGCAAGAACCACTTGCGCGTATGGCCTCGAAATGTTTCAGGGAGGGAAGGCATCCCGAGCTGGATTGCGCTGGAATACCAGTGAGCAATTCATGCTGAGAAGAATCTCGATGACCAGATCAGCCGTCTTGGGATGTTCCAGGCGGAAATCATACTCGGAACCAGTCCCGCCACGCCCAAGGCGTGGTACGCCGCCACCGAAAGCGGCCAAAGCTGGGCGCCGTGCGGCGGGGTCGGAGGTGCCTCAACTGTTTTCATCGTCGTTTGACAACCTAACCGCAGCGGGCTGGTGTTCAAGCCGAAACAGGGCGTCTCGGGCATCCAATCGCCGCGAGTCCAGTGCATGGGCGATAATCCGGCGGTGACCGGTTGGTTGCTTTGACGCGGCGGATTCTCTAGGCTTCGTGATGGATTTCGAGGAACAAATGCTGCTCGGAAAGCGAGTTGGGCTGTTGGCGCTGCTTTGGCTGGCTGCCAGTCAGAATCCGCTGGAATCTTGTGCAGTTGCCAGCGAGGCAGAGGTAGTCAAAGTTGCACCCGTCGTGGCGCTCAAGGCGGAACCGTTTCCACTCCGTGACATTCGCCTTCTGGAAGGCCCTTTCCGGCATGCGATGGAGTTGGACCACGCCTATCTTTTATCGCTGGAGCCGGACCGCCTGCTCCATAGCTTCCGCCTCAACGCCGGTCTGCGTTCCGTTGCCAAGCCTTACGGTGGCTGGATGACCCCGGGCCACACCGGTTGCGCCGAGTTTGTGGGGCATTACCTTTCCGCCTGCGCGCTGATGTACGCCAGCACGGGCGATGAACGGCTCCGGGAAAACGCCAATCAAGTCGTCGCCGGCCTCGGCCAATGCCAGGACAAGTTGGGAACCGGCTACTTGCATACCAAACCGGATCATTTCACCACCCGCGCCGAGGCCCCGCTGGGGTTGTGGTACCAAATCCACAAGCTCATGGCGGGATTGCTGGAGGTGTATGCCGGCTGCGACAACCCGCAAGGCCTCGAAATTGCCCGCAAGCTCGCGGATTGGGCCAAGCGCGGAACCGACAAACTCACCGACGAGCGAATGCAGAAAATGCTGCAGGTCGAACACGGGGGAATCAATGAGGCGTTTGCCAATCTTTATGCGGTTACCGGGGAAAAGCAGTATCTTGAACTGGCCCTGCGATTCAACCATCTGGAGGTCATTGCCCCGGCTTCGAGGCGGGAGGACAATCTCACGGGCAAACACGCCAACACCCAAATTCCGAAGTTCATCGGCGCGGCACGCGAATATGAACTGAGCGGCCAGGAATCCCTCAAGACGGCCGCCGCCTTCTTCTGGAACAGCGTGGTCAGGGAACGTTCGTACGTAAACGGGGGCCACAGCATCGGCGAGATGTTCTCTCCCAAGGAGAAGCTCTCCGAGGCCCTGGGCCCGAATACCTGTGAGACCTGCAACACGTATAACCTGCTCAAGTTGACGCGGCACCTCTTCTGTTGGGAACCGCAGGCGGAGTATGCCGACTATTACGAACGAGCGCTCTATAACCATATTCTTGCCTCGCAGAATCCCGTCAACGGAATGATGTGCTATTTCTTGCCCTTGGCCGGAGGACCCAAAGAGTACTGCACGCAGGAAGACACCTTTTGGTGCTGCACCGGGACCGGCGTTGAGAACCACGCGAAATATGGCGACAGCATTTACTTTCGCCAGGGCCGGGAGGCCCTATTCGTGAATTTGTTCATCGCCTCGGAGCTGCATTGGCCGGCGGTCGGCGTTACCTTGCGCCAGGAGACACGTTTTCCCGACGAAGGGCGCACGCGGTTCGTATTTACCTGCGAGACACCGGTTGAGCTTCGCTTGAATATCCGGCACCCGTATTGGGCGGCATCGGGTTTCGAAATCAAAGTGAATGGAGCGAGCCAGCCCGGTGGGAGCACGCCCGGGAGTTACGCGGTGGCGGCCAGGAAGTGGCAGAGCGGCGACACCGTGGAAGTGACGATGCCGTTCCGCCTCCGGACCGAAGGGTTTCGAGACAATCCAAGCCGAGTCGCCGTGATGTATGGGCCTCTGGTGCTCTGTGCGGAAACCGAAGCCGGGCCGGCCGAAGCTCCCTATCCGGCTCTCGTCGCCACGGCGGGCAGTCTGACTTCGGTTTTCGAGCCGATTCCCGGCAGGACTTGCATGTTCAGCGGGCCGCCTCAAGTTTTGCGATTGGGCCAGGACCCTGCTCGAGGCCTGATGCTGGAACCGCTCTACCGCATGCATGGCAATCGCACCTACGTCGTTTATTGGAACGCGTTCAGCCCGGGCGCGTGGCCGGCCACCGAGGCGCAAGCCCGACTCCGAAAAGCACGCACCGTCGATCGCGTCCTGCCTGGCCGCGAGCAGAACGAGCGCGAACACCGTCTGCAGAGTGAGAAATCCGGAACGGATGGAAATGCCTGGCGCGATGCCTGGGACGGCGGCTGGTTTTCCTGGGACCTCAAGGTTCCTTCGGGTCAGCCGCTCGATCTATACGTCAAATATTGGGGCGGCGATACCGGTGGACGGGAGTTCGATATTCTCGCGGACGGTGAAAAAGTGGCCACCGTGAAGCTGGACAACAACCGACCGGGTGACTTCTATGAGGATCATTACCCCATCCCGGAGCGCGTTAGCCGCGGCAAAGAGAAAATCACGGTCAGGTTCCAGGCGCATCCGGGAAGAATGGCCGGGGGCGTTTTCGGCTGCGCAGTACTCAGCGCGGCTCCAAAAGGTGCTGCGACGCAACCGTGACCCGCCAAACCAACCGACTACCCTCCCCAGGTTGTATTTCCAGCCGCGCCAAGTCCGGCGTCGGCCCCAGACCGCGGAGGGGGCGGTCCTAGAATTGTGATAACTGGACGCCGATATCGTCGCTTTTCTAGGACTGACCCCGCCACTGACCCCGCCACGAAATCTGAAATTGGCGCCTCGGAGGTGGGGGATCTCTACGATGCGCGAGCGTGTGTTGCTTCGACCCCCGGCACAAAACCGGCTCTGGGGACTTTCGGATCTCGTTTCGCATGCGGACCTTCGGACTTCGGATTTCGGGTTTCGGATTTCCTTCGGATTTCGGGCCTTCGGATTTCGGATTTCCGAGGCCTTCTCCGGCCCCCTCTGTCCCCGGGCCCAGCCGCCCTTCACGGTCCGACCTGCCCGACACGGTAGAAGCGGCGGGGAGCGGCGGGGCTCAGGGGTGGGGCGTTGGAGGAACTGCCGGTGTCCTGCCAACTGGCCATCGTATCAGTGCAGATGAAGTTGGTGACCGTTTGCCAGTTTGCGGGATTGAGGCTGGGTGCGACTTGGACCTCGTAGGTCTTGCCGGGCGTGGCCTGCCATTGGAGGGTGGCGGCCTGGTGGGTGGGATCGGTTTCTAAGGCGGTGATTTGCGGGGCCGTCTGGGGGAGGATCGTGAGGCGGCCAAAGGCGGCGTTCCGGTCCTGTGGAGGGGCATAGTAATCGTTCAGGAAGCCCAGGCCGATGGTGTGCGTGCCTGCCGAAATGACCAGGGTCACCCGGTAATGGGTCAGGTTGGTGCTGGTCTCGAAGAAAATGGCCCGGTTAACGCCGTCCACGACGACGGCGACTTCCGGGAGAACCCCCATGGCCGCCATGCCGCCGGCGATGACATCAAAGGTGTAATAGCCGGACTCCGTGAAATGCACGGGGGCCTGGATGCGCCCATTTGAGTTGACCCACGCGACGCCGCCCACGACGTCGTACGAGGCGACGTTCACATTGGTCATCGAGGTGGCCTCGATTCCCAGGGCCAACGGCTGGGTCATCGCCGCGCCCAAACCGGTCAGGAGCGTGCTCGCGTAGCGCTGGGCCTTGGTGGCGTTCTGGGTCTCGGTTTCCCACGCAATTTCATCCAGAACGATCAGGCCGTTGCCGCTGCGGACCTGGGCGACAGCGCCGGGCAGGGTGAGGAGCGTCGCCGGATCGGAATCCGGTTTGCGGCCCCATTGGATTTCGTAGAGGAAGAGATTGCGATCTTCGGTGGGCGGATTCCAGGCATCGTTGTCATACACGATGGCCAATTGATGAGTGCCCGGCGCCAGGTCGGCGCTCAAGGTGTAAAACGAAAGGAAATTGGTGGGCACGTAGGTCGAGTCCCAGACCTGGCCGTCAATTTGGAGCAACATCTGGGGCCAGCCGCCGAAGGCCGGGGTGCCGCTGGCGCGGATGTTGAAGAGATAAGTGCCCGGCTCGGTGATGACGATGTTCTGGGCCGCGTAGCCATTCTGGTCGAGCCACCAGCCGCCCGCGCTGGCGTAACCCGTGGAGTGAATTGGCATATCGGCGGCCATGATGATGCCGTAGGTGGAAGGAAGCAGGTCGAAGCTCAGGTGATAGCAGCGGCTAGCGATATTGGTCGAAAGCACCTCAGCCTGGTTCCAATTGCCGGGCTGCGCGATCCAGTAGAGGTCATGATTGAAGAGATGCACGGCCGCATTGGTGCTGTCGCGGCGCAGCACCTTACCCAGGGCGACTTCAGACGGGGTTAGCTCAGGAAAGAGCACCGGTTGTGCGGCAGCCAGGAAGGTGCTGTCGGGCCGGTGCAGCAGCAGGGTGCCGCCGGCTTGCGCGTAGGCGGCGAGGTTCGACACACACGCCACGGCCTCCTGCCAAACCGTGTTGCTGCCCGCCAGCATGAGCACCGGATACAGCACGGGGTCACAATTGGTGAGGCGGCCCAAGAAGTTCTCGCATTGCAAGCCGAGGGTGCCGAGCGTCGCCGCCGCCGGCGAATTGGTCTCGGCGACGAGCGCGGTCGGGTGCAGGGCGGGATGGACGGCGCCAGGGGCGCATTCATTGAGCAACCGCTGCAAAAGCGCGCCGGCCATCGGCTCGGTGTCGAACTTCTCCGCCAGCAGGAATTGAGAACAGAGCAGACCGCCCTTGCCAAACAACTCTTCCACGACGGCGGCGTTCTCGAGTCCATTGGTCGAGCCGATTGAGGCGAGAATGCGGAAGTTGCCCTGAACCGGCGCGGCCAGGGCATTGGCGACGACGCGGTGGTCGCCGGCCCACCAGCGGAGGTCGTCGGGGGTCAGGCCCAGCATGGCGGGACAGTTGGTATTGGGGAAGGCGAACGTGGCGTCGAAGTTCTGAATGGTCAGCGGCATCCACGCCGGGTAATTGGTCTGTTCAAGCACGAGCATCCACCCGCCGCGCGCCATGAAGTTCTGCCACTGCGCCCACAGGCTGCCTTGCCCCACCTCGGGCACCGGTTCGTTGGCCAGGGCGCCTTGGCCGATGATCAGCAGGTTGAACTGGTTGGACGAGGACGCGTGCAGGTCTGCGACCGGAATGAAAGGAAGGTCGAAACGGCCCAGCAGGTTCGAGGTTCTGCCAGCCGGGTCGTAGAGGCCGAGCACCGCGCCGCTCGGCAAGCTCAGCACCGGCCGTGTCTGGGCGGAATAGCTGTAGTTGTTCGCGAAGACCACACTGCCGCCGTTGTCCACCTCCAGTTGGAGGCTGAAAGGCCCGGGCGCTGCGGGCGCCGTGAAGGAGATGGCCCCGGACCACTGACCCGCCGGGGGCAGGGTGACGGAATCCGATCGCCAGGCACCGCCCGCGCTCCAACTCAAGGTCAGGTTATTAGTGACCGGCCGGTCATTGAAGAGGTGCGCCGTCCGCGTGATGGTGTCGCCGGTGAAGAAGCGAGGATTGTACTCTTCGACGAAGGCGTCGTTGAACTGATAGGCCTCCTGCTGGACTTGGTAGAGGCAATTGCTGGGAGGGTTCAGGTTGTAAGCGCCCCAGGAGAAGGCAGGGTCTTCGAACATGGTATAGGGACTGATGCCGTTGACGCCATAGGCGCGGAAGGCCTCGATCTGCATGCGCCAGATGAGGCCCTTGGCCGGGTAGCGATAGCCGTCCGGATCCGTGTAGGCCTCGTCGCCATAGAGAACTGTGAAACCGCCCGCCATGGTCGAAGGCATGAACAGAAACTCGCCGATGTAGAGCGGTTTGCTGTGGTCCCAGGTCCATTCGCCGCCGGGCATCCAACTGCGGGGAATGGGCTGGTTCATCCACCAGGCCTCGTTGGGCCAGCACTGGTAGTTGGGGAACTCGTGCGGATAGTGCAGGCCCAGGATGTCCGTCTCGCCGTCCGGGTCCAGGTCGGATTCATAAGTGATCGGCCGCGTCGGGTCGAGGGACTTGAGCAGCCGCCCCATGGCGGCCAATTGCGCTGGAGTACCGGAGAAAACCTGGTAGCCGCCACACGATAGGATCTCGTTTTCGAGACTCCAAGCGACGATCGAGGGATGGTTCCAGTCGCGTTGCACCGCGGCGGCAATGTGCTGGGAGTAATTGGTCCAGAAGACCGGGTCGCTCAGCCGGTAGGCATAAGGGTCGCACCAGACTGCGCATTCCTCGACGATGAGCAGACCGATCTGGTCGGCAATATCGTACCACGACTCGTCCCAGGGCTGGGTGTGCAACCGCATGGCCACGGTGTTCGCTGCTTTCACTTGAAGCAGCGTCTGGGCAATGGAGTTGCTGGCCTGCAAATCCTCCGGCGGCCAGGTGGCCGTGGCTCGGAGGTTGATGGGAATGCCGTTCAGGAAGAACATCCCGTTGGTGGCCCAAAACTCGCGAAAACCGAATCGGGTCTGGACCTGGTCCTGGGTCGTGCCGGCAGCCAGGGTCGTCTGGAGCGTGTAGAGGTAGGGGTCCAAATGCGACCACCAGTGCGCATTGGTCCAAGCCGTGACAATGTCCAGGGACAGTCCACCCGGAGGCACGGGCACCTGGTGGACCGGGAGCGCCAGCGCCGCGGTCGCGCCATCCAGGACCAGGTTGGTGAGGCTCACCGTTTGGGCAGCAGCGCCGTCATTCCGCAAGTTTAACCGCACCGTCAACTGCTGCGAACGCACCGAAGGCATCACCAGCACGTTCTCGATCGCCACCGCCGGTTCGCTCACCACTGTCACTGGCTGCCAGATGCCGTAAAGATAGTAATACCCTCCAATGGGCGCCAGAATCACGTCCTGGACGTAATCGCGCGGGTCCTCATTGGCCGGCAAGTTGCTGAAATCAACCGGCGTCGAGAAGGTCGCCGTCCAGTCTGTCACCCCGACGATGAGCTCGTTGGTCTGGCCGGGTTGCGCCAAGGAGGTGATGTCGAACTCAAACGGTTCATAGCCGTTGAGATAACTGCCCACCGCCGTGCCGTTGAGCCAGACCTGGGAATTGAACTTGGCCCCGCCAAACCGGAGTTTGAGTTGCGTTCCCGCAAAGGAGGAAGGCAGGCTGAACAGGCACCGAAACCACGCGTGGTCATATTGCCAGCCTGAAAGGAAACCGGGAACGGTGATGGTCTGCCAGTTGTTGGAAGGCGGATAGCTGAGCTGGCTGACATTCTGGTATTGCCAGGTCCCGCTCAGATCCAACTGCGTCCGCCCGCCGGCCGCGACCCGGGCCACGGAGCCCGCCAACGCAAGGAGCAGGAACAACACTCCGAATACGCGAGTCCGGACCAAGGCTGGGACCTTTACTGACATGCCGGAGGTATAGCTGAAGCAGCGCAGCACTCCAACGAAATACCGGCTTGCAATCCGCCTAAAGGCGAAGATGCTAAACCCGAAATGAACGTTGAGGAGATCCTCAAGGCGCTCAATGCCGAACCGGTCGATTACCTGCTCATCGGCGGGATGAACTTCCTCCTTCGGCACGCGCCCGAGTTGACCTTCGACGTGGACATCTGGGTCCGTGACGATGGGGAAAACCTGACGCGGCTCAACCGGGCGCTGGAGCGGTTGGGCGCCCAGTGGGGCCGCACGGAGGCCGAATGGGCGCCCGTGGCCCCGGATTGGCGCTGGCTCCAGACGCAGCCGGTCTTCTGCCTGACCACGGCGCACGGCGCCTTCGTGGAGGGGTCAGGACTGACAGCTTCTCGGACGCACCTGGGCGCCTCGAAAGGAACAAATCGCAACCTGCACAACCAGATGGGGCGCGGCTCGCCACCCGCTGCCAGCCAAGCGCCGCCTCCCACAAAAGGGCAACCCAGGCAGCACCAAGTGAACTAATCTATGGGTTGACCGCAAATACAAATACGACGGGGACTAAAGCGAGATGGCATACAAGTGTCACAATTCGAGGACTGGCCCCGCCACTCTCATTTCCCCTGAGTTCCAGAGGTGAGGATGGCCGGCTCTGGCTCGCAGGACTTCAACGACTGGACATCTGGTGAGGGTTCAGGTTCTTGGAGCGACTGCGGCTCATCCATGCCGTCCCAGATACTCGAACATGAAGCGCATAAATTGACGTTGCGCGAGATGGACTTCCACCCCGGAGCAATATGCTCCCCGCAGCAAATGCAGATTGTTGGTTGCATTATTGAAAACACCAATCAAGTCTTAAGGTCTTATACCGTCAACGCCCTCCGATGCACAAAGATGCCCCGAATAAAGATGGCCGAACTGGAATACCCCACGCGTGCAGCGAAGGTTATCATGGGCTTGCAGAGTTGACCATGGGGTAAAACCCGCACAAGCGAGTTGAAGACTTACCCGCTCGTGTCCGACGGGATCGGAAGCGTGTCCAAGTTGGCCCGGAATGGTGTCCGGCAGGGTCCGGAATCAAGGACAAGGAGGGGGGGCGACGCTGGGTAAACCGCCATGAATGACAAGATCGGCATTGACCGAGATGTGAGGATAGTCGGGAAGGCAGGAGCGGTAGAAAAGTGTCAGTTTTCTAGGACTGAAAAACTGGCGACGTTTGGCCCATGGTGGTTGGCATGAGGCGAAGTCGACCACCGGAGCCACTGGGCGCTGGTCCGAGTTTTTGTGTGCATCGACCACGAAAGATGCTAAAACTGGCCTGGCGAATCGGGAGGGATAGTTGATGGCAACCGGCTTGACGCATGAGCGAGAACGCGAAACAGGAAGATCATCGTGCGAGGTTCGGGGAAAAGTACCTGAGCGGAGAGGCTGCTTCGCACCTCAAGCAAACGGGTCTTGAACCGCGGTCGATTCCTTCGCTTGGGCAACGGACTTCCGGACTGCTCGCGTGGCCGATTGCCAGGCGAGTTTCACCCCCACCCTTGCCGTGACTCCAAAGCCGAAGTTTCAGTGCGACGTCCGCGCCAGCTTCGCGACCGCCTTCCGAAACTGGCGCGTGAAGAACAATGTCCCGTTGAAGACCATCGCCAAGGAACTGGGATTGGCGGTTTCCACTGTCAATTCCTGGGAGTTGGGTGAGCGCTTTCCCACCGGCCGCAACTTCGAGATGCTGATGAACTACACCGGCGTGCCGCCGTGCAAGCTCTTCTGCGTCATGGCGGACAAGTGCGTCCCGGCGGATTGCCAGTTGGCGATGGGCCGGAAACCGTAGAAACCGTAAGACGCGGCCCCTCCCCAGTCCGGTGAATACACTTTAAGTGTAAAACTGGCGGTTGCACTCTCGCGGCACACGTCTAACGTTAAGGAGTGCCAATAACCTCCATAAGCTGCCCGCAGCTCATCACTCGCGTAGCCTCAAGCGCAAGGGACTTCACACCAACAACAAGCATTAAAGATCATTGAAAGGATGACATGAAAATCTCCCCGTACACGAATTCGCTTCGAACGCCGCTCCTGGCCGGCAGCCTGGCGTTGCTTTGCTTTTGCGCCTTGAGCGGCGGCGCCCGCGCTCAAGACACCCTGGGCGCCCGCGCTCGCTTGGAAGGGCAAAACCCGGGAAGTGACAGCGTCGTTTTGGACGCAAACCCCTCGAACCCGGGATGGTCGGCCGCGGCGACGTCGGATGCCACCGATTGGTTGACGTTGACTCCGCCAGCCGGCGGCCCGGCGGCTGCTACGATTACCGGCACGGGCAGCGGGAACGTGGTTTTCAACTTCGCCGCCAACCCGAGCTCAACGCGGTCTGGCACCATCACCTTTAGCATGAACGATGGAACGACGCTCACGTTAAACGTCACCCAGGCCGGCTCAACTTATTTGCCGGCCTCGGACGTGGGGGTGCTGGCTTCCGCGGGAAAGACCCCGGAACCGAGCTCTGCCGCGGGCGTGGCCGTGGATACGGTGGGCAATGTCTTTTTTACCGGCGCAGGCGTCGGAATGGTTTACGAGTGGTCGTGGCCCAGCGGGCCGACGAGTCCGCTGGCCTCCTCGGCGCCCGCACCTTCTTTCGATCCCGTGGGCGTGGCGGTGGATGCCTATGGGAATGTGTATATTGCCGACGCCCCGGAGCAGACGGTCTGGCAGTGGACGCCAGGGGGCGCCGCCTTCACCCCAGTAATCAGCAGCATAGCAGTAATCGGCGACCTCGCCCTATACTTGAGCAAAAGCCGCCCGTACGGTCAGATCGATCCCGTTGGCGTAGCGGTGGATGCCGCGGGCAACGTCTATATCGCCGACAACGGCAACAAAGCGATCGAGGAGTTGGTGCTGACCGCCCCGGGCACGCTGGCGGGGGCCAGCATAGAGGTGTTAGCGACCTCGGGCATGGTGCCCTCAGGGCTCAGCTCCTCCGCGTTCGATCCCGTTGGCGTGGCGGTGGATGCCGCGGGCAATGTCTATATTGCCGACGCCGGCAACAGGGCGATCGAGGAGTGGATGCCGACGAGTCCGGGCAGCCTGTCCCTGTTCTTCTCCTCGTCCTCGAGCCTGTTGTCCGCTAGCCAACAGTCCTCGTTCAATCCCGTTGGCGTGGCAGTGGACGGCGCGGGCAACGTTTATATTGTCGACGCCGGCAACTACGCGATCTGGGAAGTGGTGGCGGCAACGTCATTCGTCAACGAGTTGGTCTCCCCGGAGTTTAACCTCCCCCAAGGCGCGGCGGTCGATGCGGGGGGAAACCTCTACATGGCCGAGGCTGGCCCCGTCGAACTGGTGATTGAGGAAGAACCGTATGCCTTCGTGGACACGACGGGCAAAACAGAATCGGCCCGCTATGGGACGGATACGCTTTCGCCAGTGCTGACGGTTCAGGGGACATCCCTTAATCTGACTGGGCCGTTCGCGCCGGCCAGCGACTCGACAAGCTGGCTGAGGATCATGGGCACAAGCCCCGGCGCGGTAGATTTTGGCTTTAACCCCAACAACACCGGTACCACGCGCTCAGGCAACCTCGTCGTTCTCGGCGTTGAAATCCCGGTCGAGCAAAACTACAACACGCCGGGCTTCTTCACCACGGGCGTTGCTGAGCCGGTGAATTTTTGCGGGCTTCGCGAGTATGCCATGCTTTACTGGTGGCCATTGCAGTTCTCTCTAATTGACATCTGGGGCGCGAACAACGCGACGCCGCAGGGGCCGTCTGGGGGCGAGGTAGATTTTATGACCGGGACCTTTTCCCTGCCAGTACAGGCATCCATCGCTGGAGACGCCCTTTACTTCGACGGGCAAACTTTCCTCTCCACCTTGGACGAGATACCGGGCCCGCAAAACTTCACCCTGGATCTGTGGTTTGAGACCACCTCGACGAACGGCGGGGTGCTGATCGGTTTCTCCAGCTACCAGACCGGAACCGGAGGCGGCGACAGCTATGACCGGGTGCTTTACATGGATCCTAGCGGCTACCTTCACTTTGGAATCTGGAGTACCACCACCGGCTCCGCGCAGACGGCTGATGCCCCGGAAGGCTACTGGTGCAATGACGGGCTCTGGCACCATGTGGCGGCAACATACGACACAGCCGAGGGAGTCACTATGATTCTGGACGGAGGTGCACCGATACGCAACCTGAATGGGACCGGCGCCGAGAATTACACCGGGTACTGGAGGATTGGCGAGGACAACCTTAATAATTGGCCTTACACACCTCCCGGTAACGGCCTCAACTTGCCATTGTATTATCAGGGCGCCATGGCGCAAGTGTCCATTTACAGCCCGGAACTGGGCCCGGAGGACATTTTGTTCCTCTATTTGGATGGTGCCCTTCCCACGTGCGTCCCCCAGTCGTGCTCAGGAGTTACAGGAGGGCAAACGGCAACGGTGACCGCGCCGCCCACCTCTACCACCGCCGGGGTCACGGCCACCGTGACCGATGGCACCCCGGGCTCATCCGAAACCCTCACCGTGACGGACCCCGGCACCATCGCTCCCCCAGGTTACCCGGCCCTCCCGCCGAATTCGGTCTATTGTGACATCCAAGACTCGGGGGAAACGGCTAGCGATTCCATCACGGCGAACTTCTACTGCCCTGACAACGGCGGCCAGTACCCGACGCTGAAGTTCTACAACACGGTAACCGCGGGCTGGGAGAACGTTCTCCCCATCGCTACGGAACCGGCTAATTTGGTTATCCCCGATGCGATCTCCCTGGGTGGCACGACCGCTGACACCTGGCAGTACACCGTGGTATTTAATGCCGGAAGCCAGCCGCCGGTTACTGGCCTGACCGGGACCGAGTTCGCGCTGGCGACGGCCCCGACGACGGCGGCGGTTACCTGGGCCAGCCCGGGGGCGATAACATACGGCACGGCCTTGAGCGGCGCCCAACTGGACGCGACGGCCAATCTTCCGGGCAACTTCGTTTACGATCCGCCCGCCGGGACCGTCCTTTCGGCTGGCTGGCATTTCCTCTCGGTCACCTTCACGCCCAGCGCCCCGGGGGTTTCTGCGGTCAAGGCCGTAGCGACGATCACGGTTAAGCCGGCGCCCTTGAAGGTGGTGGCCGACGGCGCGAGCAAGACCTACGGGCAGACGCTGTTCTTTGATGGCACGAAGGGCTTCACCACCAAGGGGCTTGTCAACGGCGACACGGTGACAGGCGCGCTGTTGACCAGCCGCGGCGCGCCGGCATGGGCGACCGTGGCCGGTTCGCCTTACGCCGTCGACGTTGGCTGGGCCGTTGGGAGGGGCCTGCACAACTACATCATCTCCTACGTGCCCGGCTCGCTGACGGTCAACCCGGCGGCTCTGACCATTACCGCCGACAACCGGGCCAAGCCCTACGGCCAGACATTGGTTCTTGGCACGAAAGCGTTCACCGCCAAGGGACTGCTCAACCGGGACACCGTGACACGCGTAGCGTTGACCAGCCCCGGGACGGTGGCAACGGCGGCGCCAGGCACCTATGCGATTGTTCCGAGCAACGCGCAAGGGACCGGTCTGGCCAATTATAAGGTTTCTTATGCCGACGGGACCTTGACGGTCACGAAGACGGTACATTGACAGTCAATACCGGCGTTATGGTTAAGGGGCCAGGTTAAGGGGCCAGGTTAAGGGGTCAGGTTAAGGGGTCAGGTTAAGGGGTCCTAGAAAAGTAACGGTTCCCGCATTGGCAGCGGCGTTACGGGACCTGAAGAAATGCGAACACAGCGAGGATGTCACTTTTCTAGTACTGACCCCATCGAGGACCGACCCCATTGACAGCGCAATAAGGCAACCCAGGCAGCACCAAGTGAACCGATCTTTGGCTGACCCCAAATACAAATCCGAAGGGGACTAAAGTGAGATGGCATACAAGTGTCACAATTCTAGGACTGAGCCCGCCAATCCCGCCAAGAAGGCGCCGTCAAACACTCTTTGGGCAGGATTTATGCCTGAATTCCTAAACGGCATTGGCTTTAGGAATGGTTTACGACCTGCCTTCGGAGAACTCCTCGATCTTGGCCTTCGCCTCGGCAAGCCCAACTCCGGGATTCTCCTTGCGGTGGAGTTTAATGGCGGCAATTTTCTTGCTGGGGTCTCTGGCCAGTTGCTCAACCTCCGGCGACAATCCGGATGGTGGAGGCGGCGGTGGTTCAATGCCCTCGTGCTTGAGGAGGGCATCCAGTTTCTGTTCAACCGACTTCAAACGACGCTCCAACCGCCCCAGGTCGATCCCCTGGCGCTTGGTGAGGGTTGCGCCTCCGGCAAAGACCGCCACGATGACGGCGATGAAGGCGTAATCGCTGAATTGAAGAACTGCGAGTAGCGGCATCATGCTGGTTCGGGAGGTGGTTGGTTAGTTGCTGCATTGGCGTTTTCCTGGCCACCTCTGCCTCGGGAAGCTATCATGCGCTGTCGACGCACGAAACCCCCGATGAAGTTCATTTTTGGAGCACGTCGAGTTCGCCAGTGATCAGGGTGGCTCCTTTGAGCATCCGGCAGAACTCCTTCTTGCTGGCCTTCTGATGCTTGCCGTCGCTGCCCTTGAGGCTTTTGAAGGATTTGTAATCCACCTCCAGCCGCTCCAGATGCACGATGCGGACAAATTCCTCGCCGCATTTCCACACCTGCCCCTGTTGTAGTTTCATGAGGCCACGGTAGCTCGCAACAGACCGGCAGGCGAGCGCAAAATCCCGGTTGTGGCCGTTGACGTGCCAGGAACCGAAGAACGATCATCCGCTATTACTGGTGGCAAGTCCTCCCCAGCAAATCCCCCCGTTCTGCTCCAACCTCCCTGCCGCTGGTATGATTTCAGGGTAAGAGCGCAAGTGTCCGTGATGAGTCGCGGCGACCGGCGGGAGAACATCTTCCGCGGTGCGGTTGACCGGAAGCGATTCCTCGCGACGCTGGGGTGGATAGCGGAGCGATTGCACATGGGCAGTTGGACGTATGTTTCTAACCTGCTGAACGGGAAATCACGCCACTGACTTTGTGTCAATAGTGAGGAGCAACTACTGGTGCTCCAGCAAAGTCTGGATGCCTGGCGGTTCTACCAGAAACAGATGGCGCAATGTGACCAGTGGATGGAAAAGGTCCTGGCCCAAATCCCGGCCGCCAAACCGGCGACAACTCCGGTGCCGCCGCGGCCGGTGGCCGCCGCGGAGCCGCCGAAGCGGGCCAGACGCAAACGAGTTCACCATGGTCCGAACGCGTCGGAGATCGATTTTACGCAGGTCCTGACGCGCATTTGCGGCGTGGACTTGGTCAAGGTGTGCGGTTTGAACCTGTTAAGCGTGCTGATGCTCATCGGTGAGATTGGCACGGACATGAGCCGCTGGCGCAGCGCGCGGGCGTTTTGCTCCTGGCTGGGATTGTGCCCGGCCACCAAGATCAGTGGCGGGAAAGTGTTGAGCCGACGCACGCGCAAGGTGAACAACCGGGCGAGCACGATTCTACGGCTGGCGGCTGTGGCGGTCGGCAAGACCGATACGTGGCTCGGACACTTCTACCGGCGGGTTCGCGCGCGGCGCGGCGCACCCAAAGCGGTAACGGCCACGGCCCGCAAGCTGGCGTGCATCGTTTACCACATGGTTAAGTACGGGGACGAGTTTGCCTGGCCGAATTTGCAAGAATGCGAGGCCAAGGCCAAAGATCACCGACTGCGTCGGCTCCGAAAAGAAGCCAAATCCTTCGGATTTGAACTCAAAGAATTGGAACGAGCTGCATGAGTGTCATTTGAAAGAGACCGCCAGCCGGGGCGGCCAGTGGAAGGACTCCTCGGAAGGCGCCACGCCCGGCCTCCCGGCTGATCAGCGGTCGGTAGAGGCGACGGCGGGACGAAGGGAGAGCAAAAACGATCTGAACCACGAACAACACGGCAACGGACGGGAGAAGCGCCAGTCTCCCGGCCTCCAACCTGCGAGCGGATTAGCGAGCTAATTTATGGCTCGCTTGGGATGTTTCGAAGCGGAGTCGGAGCGGTGCCAGGTGAGAAGGAGGGCCTGGCGGTAGCGCAGACGGAGCGAAGAAAGCTCACGAGGGAGCGCCACGGGGGAGCGCAGTCATTGGCCCTGCCCGGCGGAGTCCGCCTCGCGGGGGAAGGGCTGGGGCAATGTCTGCGTGACGGGGGATTGGGGGTTATCGATTCCAGCGGGGAGTCAGGCTACAAGTGCTTCATTCCTGTTACTTCGCCTCCGGTAATACACACCGACAGCGAATGCAGTCAAGGCGCATACTCCTGTCGTGAAGCCCATTACAGCAAAAACAAACCCCGGAGTCACTTTATGCTCTCGCGACCACCACATATCTGGCTCGATGCAGGTTCCAACAATGGCCAGCAGTAGCGGAACACAGCACGCCCCCACGAGCATGGTCCCGTAAGAGACTCGCTTGTTGCGGGCAATTCGATGAAGGCAGAGACGAGATGTTACTATGATGGTTGCCACCACAGGGATAGCACCGGAACTTGCTATGCCGATAATGCGAATGACGTTTTCCATAAGGAGCGAGCGGTTCCAGGTGCTAAAATTGACCAGGCCTCATTGTCTTCGGCCCATACCACTGCTGCCAAAACCGACTCCAGGTGAACAAAAGGCTGTTAAGCGAGTCGTTAACCTGCGTCTGCAACTTTCCACTCAGGCATTGCTCGTAGACCACCATGGAATACACATCAATGTGGTAAGGGTCTCCACCAAAGAACTGCGTTATCGAAGACCAAATCGATGGGTTTGCCTGCTTGCTGTAACTGGGGCCTCCCATACTCCAACCGTAGTTCACGTCGCCAGCAAATTTGCCCCCCTCCTCGGCACTGCTGTAGCAGTCCCACCAAAAATACGTGCTGTTGAAAGGACCGCAACATTGACTCCCCTTGCAGTCTTGCCAGGAAGTGGAAGCATCTACGACGTCACCACCCAAGCCGGTATGGCTTTGACCGGTAATGTTATACTTGTGGTTTGCCTCCTTCTTTCCACAGTCGCACCGGCACATGATATTCTGGCTGTCGATGCTCTTCTTACGCGCCTCGATGTATGCGTTCACCTGGCTTAATGTCATCAGCCCGAGGCAATCACACTTTGTGATGCCGTCATTAGCGGCAAAGTCGTAGAGATTCAGCCCCCCCGTCTCGGCCTTCGGGTCCCTGCTCAACCACCTTCCCGTGCTCGCGTTGTAATACCGATGTCCGTAGTAAACCAGGTCCGTTTCATCGTCCTGGTATTTCGTCGAGAACCGGAACGGATTGTTCTTAGCCATAGGCCCGGTGGCGCGGAGGAGTTCGCCGAAGGGGCCATATTCATAGACCGCCGAGCTTCCGCCGCCATTGGCCGCTACCAAACCCGCAACATTGCCGTTCCCGTCATAGGCGACGAAGCTGACGCCGTTGAACGCATCGCTCACCTCCAGCAAGCCGCCCACCCCACCGGCACCCTGCGCACTGCCCGAAAGGTCCAGACCCCAGCCGTAGGACTGCACCACCGCGCTGTTCGTAGCATTGAGCCTGGCAACCGGATTCCACCCATCATGAATGAATGCCGTGTTGTTGGTCACCGTGCCGTTTACCGACACCTGTTTCTGAATCCGCCGGCCCCTCCAGTCATAGGCGAACGTGATCACCTGCTGAGGTCCCACCGCGGTGTTGGCCGCCATCCGCACCAGCCGGTTCTCGGCGTCGCAGGTGAAGGCCCAGCGGCCGTCGTTCGTGAGGTTGCCGTCCGCGTCGTAGCCAAACTGCTCGGGCGTCTTAGCCAGGAACACATTGCCTGCGGCGTTGGCCACCACGTCCGCGCTCGAACCTCCGGGCTTCAGGGCCACGTTGGTCAGAGCGACCCATTGCGGGTTACCGGCGTTGTTCACTGCCAACTCCGCCCGGAAGTAGGTCCCCTTGCGGACGGCCTGCCCGTAGCTTCCGTTGGCGGCCCAAACCGCCACGTTGGCGCTGGTGCTGGCGGTGCGCAGGGTCTGCACGTAGCCGGGAACCCCACGGCTGGCGTATTGGTTTAGGCCACCGCCATCCGGCGTATAGACGGCATGGTGCAGGTTGGCGCCCAAGTCGTCTCCGCCCGCGTCGGTGCCTTGGCGGTTGCCGATGGTGTCAAACTGGTACTGGAACTGCTGGCCCGAGACGGGCGACCCGTCGCTCCAATACTTCTTGCCCGAGATCACCTGCCCCAGGGCGTCATATCCATAGACCCAGTACGAGCTGTCGGCCAGGGTGTCGTTGGTGCGCTGGTTGGCGGAGTTGTAGCCGTAGCTGAAGCTCAGCGCCGAGGACGCGGAAGGCGTTGATGATATCTGCGTCAGACGGTTCAGGTAATCGTATTGCTTGGTCGTCGTCATCCACGCCGTGGCGTTGGTGAAACCAATCTGGCCCACCAGCGGCGAGTTGACAAGACAAGTATACGTGGCGGAGTTGCCGGCCCCGTCGCTAACGGTCCGTGAGCCGGCGCAAGTGTCAGTCGTCACTATTGACACTTTTCGCGCGAAATGGGAGTTTGGCGCTGTGCCCCGTGAACTGCGCATTCAGTATCGGCACAAGTTGCGTGGTCATGTTTTCCAGGGCCGCTACAAAGCCATTCCGGTGGACGGTTGTGCCGCTACGGTGGGTGAGGGGGCGCCTGGACATGGGGCACTACAGTCGGGTGACGCAAGCAGCAAGCCGGATGCGGCGGCGGCCCGGACGGAACCTGAAGAAGCTCCGGGGCAAGTTGGCCCAGTCGCTAAACGATGGAAAATGACCTGAAATGGCATGAAAATGTCACAGTTCCAGGACTGGGCCCTCCACTTGCTTTGATTGGTGTGGTGGGGGCGTGAGAGGCGCAACCCCACCTCCCTTCCCCCCATAGGTGCTAACTTAGTGGCTCGAAACGGAAGCGGAGTGCGCCCGTCCTCGGGCGCAGCATCGCAAGACGTCTAACAGTTCGAGAT
>CAZZFF010000112.1:0-15529 GCA_964653485.1 uncultured Verrucomicrobiota bacterium
CGGGATCTGTGCGGGGGGCGCCGGGCAACCGGCGTCCCTACCGCGACAAATCCGAAGGAAATCCGAAAACCGAAATCCGAATGCCGATATAGGAGGGCTTTCACGCATCGGCTCCGCACTCGATACTGGGTGCCGCAGGCCATTCCGTGTGGCGCAACGACTGCACCGAATAAGAGATCGGATGTGGCCTTCGGATTTCGGTTTTCGGATTTCCTTCGGATTTCGGATTTCGGATTTCGGTTTTTCCCGTCGGTTTTCAGTCACGGGCCTGAGGGAGAAAGAGGGCGATCGCGGCGGCGGGCAGGAATAGAAAGCCGGCGTAGAGCAAGGCAAGCCGGTGGTCGCCCAGACCGCGGGAGAACAGACCGAAGAAGACGGTGCCGAAGGCTGAGGTAACGCGGCCGATGTTGTAGCAGAAGCCGGCGCCGGTGGTGCGCAGGAGGGTGGGAAACAGGGGGGGCAGGTACATGGTGAAGAGGGCAAAGCCGCCCTGGCAAAAGCCGATGAACGGGAACCAGCAGAGCAGGGAGGCATGGCCGCGCGGGATGCAATAGGCCCCGACGAGGACAAAAAAGTAGGCCAGGAACATGGAGGCGATGGCGGCGCGGTAGCCCAGACGGCGCGCGAGCCAGGCGGCAAAGAAATTGCCGAGGATGGAGAAGCCGATGACCACGTACATGGCCAGCGTGGCGAGCTTGTTTTTCTGCTCGGGACTCCAGGCCAGCACTTCGGGCAGGTTGCGCAACTGCTGTTGGTGCCAGAACATGAATGCCCAGTGGGCGGTGAGGGAGACGCCGCAGACCAGGATGACCCAAAGGGTGATGGGCCTGATTTCCCCGCGGAAGAGTTCGCGGATTTTGGGTTGGTAGTTTTGGGCACGGTCCCGGGCGTGGCGCCATTCCTCCGGTTCGGGCACGGCCCGGCGTATCCAGAACACGAGCAAAGCCGGGAGTATCCCGACAAGGAAGAGGCATCGCGGGGGCGCGGCTGCGAGGAGGTAGTTCGCCAGGCCGGCTACGAGGATGCCAATGTTGACGCCGGTCTGGAGAACGGCCGCCACCCAAGGCCGCCATCGCCGAGGCCAGGTTTCGGAGAGCAGAGAGGCCCCTACAGCCCATTCACCCCCGATGCCCAGGGCCGCCAGGAAGCGAAAGAGCATGAGGTGCCACCAGGTCTGGGCAAAAAACGACAGGCCGGTAAAGGCGGCGTAGGTCAGGACCGTCAGGCTCAAGGCGCGGGCACGTCCGAGCAGGTCGCCGAGCCGGCCGAAGAAGCCGCCGCCAAGGGCCCAGCCGAGCAGGAAAGCGCCCTGGATAATAGAGCTGTAGCGTCCCACGCGCGCGTTGGTGGTGTCCAGGCCGCCAAGCAACTGGGCCACGAAGGGAGCGGCTACCAGAGTATAGATATGCATGTCCAGGCCGTCGAAGGTCCAGCCAAGCCAGGCAGCCAGACCCGAGCGCCACTGCAGGCGCGTTGGCCTGCTCCCACCGGGCGTGGCGGCGGGGGGCGAAACGGACACATTGCGGTCACGGGCATCCATGCCCCATTTGAGCGGAGGAAGGCGCGGGAGGCAAGCTCAAGGCGAGGCAAAAGCACACGACTCTCATGTCTTGGATGCTTGGCTGGGGCAGGCCCAAAAAGAGCGCCGCCGGAATCACTCCGGCGGCTTAGTGGTTTGATGCAACCACATCATGTGGGGCTCGCCACGCCCGCACACGGCAATATCCTCCCGTTGTGGAGAATTTCAAGTCGGCCAAGGAGTTTTTTTCGGCGGGGTGGCAAGCCCTCCAGGCCCGGATGGTTTGCGGTTTCCCCTTGTCACGGGTTAGCGGAGACGCTAACGATGAAGCGGCAAATTTGAACCGATTGTCCGTCAACCGGCTCAAACACGAGTTGGGATGATCACTGTGCAAGATTTCGTCATGGGAACCGTATTGGCTATGGAAAGCGCGGGAAACGCGTGGGAACGTGAAAGAAGCAACACAGTTGAAACGGAGAGTATCCGAATGAAAAAACAACATTTGAGAGATTTGAGAGCGACTGCCATGGTGGCCCTGGCTTGCGTCACGCTCGGATGGGCTGGCTTGAACCTGGGCGGCATCTGTCAGGCTCAAACCCCAGCTACGGCACCGCAGCCGCCCAGCGATTTGCCCCCGGCGGTGTCAGAGTTAGTCAAACTCGCCAAGGCCGGGCTGAGCGAGGATGTCATCCTGGCCAAAATCAAGAACGACGGCCTGAGCGTCAACCTGACCACCGACCAGATCATTTATCTGAGCGGCGCGGGGATGTCGCAGAACGTCATCGCGGCGCTGATGCAAAGCAAAGCAGGCGGCGGGCAGGCAGGGCCTGCCGCCGCGGGGACGACGAATCCGGCGGCCCCGGCGACGGCTGAACCGCCCCCGCTGGACGCCGCGGCCCCAGCGCCGGCTGCTTCCGAACCCGCGGCGGCTCCGGCCGCACCTGCCCCGGCCGTTGCGCCCGCGCCCGGGCCCGCGCCGCAAATGCCGGCCCCGGCGCCTGCCCCCGCCGGCTTGCTGGACAACTTCGCCTCGGACGCCGGTCTCAACCCCGCGTTGTGGACCGCGCAGTCTGACCTCCTGATGCGGTTCGCCGCGGTAAAGGGGTGCCGGTTGGTCTTGCCGGCGCTGGCCTTCGGGACAGGAGGGATGCAGATGTCGGGCCTGGTCGCCCCGGACCAGATGATGGGCATCCAGTCTGTGGGCGGGTTCATGGCGCCCTTTACGTTCAGCGCCACGGCGGTGGGTATGGCGGAACACGGGGTCCCCTTCGAGGTGAGCCTGGTTAGCGCGGATATGCGGCAATGGGTCACCGTCGCCGGGCACCTCGGAGGCCCGGTCGTCGGCGGAGAAGTCCGAGTGGTCGGCGGCATTGGGCGCGTGGTTCGGGGAAGGCTTGAGGTCCCCGTGGGCGTGCGTTCACCCAATTACGGGGTGTGGCTTAACTACACGGGCAGCGGGCTGCCCATTTCCAGCCTCGGATACAAGTTCTACGAGGCCCCGTTGGCCGGGGTGCCCTATACGGTTCAAGTCGTGGCGGGAGCGGATGGCACGGCGTCGGTTGCGTTGTTGGACGCGGCGGGGCTTTCTCTGGGCGCGCGCAGCGGGCTGCCGGTCGGTTCCGGCCCGTTCTACGTCCTGCTGGCTGGGCGCGACGGCCCTGCGTATGCGAACTGGCAGTTGGCCCAACTGACCCCGCCGGCCCCGCCGGCGGCGCCGGTGGCGGCCGTGCCCGAGACCCCTACGCTGGATTACTTTCGGGAACAGCTTACGGCTTACGGCCAATGGGTTGAGGTGCCCGGCGCCGGCCTCTGCTGGCAGCCTGCGGTCGCTCCCGGTTGGCGGCCCTATTATGACGGCGGGCATTGGGTTTATACCGACGAAGGATGGTATTGGCAGTCCGAGTATGCCTGGGGCGACATTGTCTTTCACTACGGCCGCTGGAGCTACAACCCGGCTTACGGATGGCTCTGGGCGCCCGGTTTTGAGTTTGCCCCGGCTTGGGTGGTATGGCGCCACACAGACGAGTATTGCGGGTGGGCTCCCTTGCCGTTCGGCACGGTCCTTATTGACGGCGAATGGCGGTTTCGCGGCGCCCGGGTGGCGGTGGATTTCGACTTCGGATTGTCCGCGGGTTTCTTCAGCTTCGTGGCGTGCGACCATTTTTGGGAGCATGATTTCCGGCATTTCATTGTGCCTCGGGAACGGTTGGTCTTGGTCTTTGGCCATAGCACGATCATCAACCGGTATCACCTGGACCACGGCCGCTTCGTGAATGAGGGCATCCGCGTCGAGCGGATGGCGCAACTTAGCCATCGCGACGTACACGAGATCAAACGCGAGGTGGCCCGCGACGTGAGAATGCGGGAGGCGCGGCGCAACGTCGAGGTTAGGCATGAGGACCACAAGCTCGCCGCCACCGGTCACAAGGTGGAGGCAACCCGACCGGTATCCGCTTCTCGCACGGTGGCCAAGTCCGAGACCGAGCGATCCACCGCCAAGGAATCGACCGCAAAGACGGCCACCAAGGAATCAACTGCGAAGACAGGCACCAAGGAGTCGACCGCCAAGATGGCGACCAAGGAAGAATCGACCGCCAAGACAGCCACCAAGGAGTCAACGTCCAAGACAGCCACCAGGGAATCGGCGTCGAAAACGAAGTCCAGCCAAGGGGAGAAGGAAAAAGAGAAGAAATGACGCGCGGCACACTGCCCGTGCGGATTACACCTCCGAGCCGGGGAACCGGCCCGGAGGTGAGCCGTTTGTTGAATCGTCTCTCGATCGCGCCGGTGGCCTTATTGAGTGCGCCGGCAGGGCGAAGCGGCGCCGCCTAAGCGGGGCAGGGGCGCTCGCGGGTTTGGACCAGGCGAACCACTTTTGCCGCAAGTTCGCAATTCTCTTTGATCTGGAAATCGAACATGCCGACGGCGATGAAGTCCGCGCCGTTCTTGAAGGCATAGGGGAATGCCTCGCGCGGGTAAATCGCCCCGGCGGCGAGCACCTTGAAGGCGAGCCACGGCTTGGAGACGGTCTTCATGAATGCGATGGTCTCCTCCGGATTGATGCACCACATGTTGTCATACCAGCCCTCGCCGCCGTCCAGCCAGATGAATTCCTTGCGCAACGGCTTGGGGGTCGCCGAGGGATAATTGTCGCTGTGGAGGGTTTTTACGTAGAAGTCGCAGGGGACCTGGTTCTTCTCGCAGGCCATCGGCACCAGCAGCGAATGGCCGCCCACACCTATCGGCAAACCGTGGGCTTTGGCCATTTCGACCGCCTTGCGGATGCGGTCCACAGCTCCGGTCTGCACGAGGCGGTCAGCCGAAACGCCCCAGACATAGAGGGCCACCGCCCCGGTATCGACCTGCTGCTTGATATGGTCTGAGAGCGCCAGATCGCTCTGGCCTGGATTCACCTCGATATGGGGAATGATCTGGAGGTGCCCGCGGAACTCGCGGTTGTACCGCTGCACGTAGTCGGCGCCGGTCTCGAAGACGGTGTTGATGCCGTTCTGTTCCGCCAGATGGAGTGTCTCCATGAGCTTCTGCTCGGTCACATAAGCCCGAAACAGGGCGCCGCTGTATTTGAGGTCGCGCGCGTGCATCCAGCCGCCGATCAGGTTCCCGCCCAGCAACAGGCGGCTGATGCTGGCCTTGCCGATTCGCCCGCAGGGCAGGGTGGCGGCGGTGGAGGACGCCTGGTTGTCCGTCGCGGGTGCGGCGGCGGCTTGGGTGACGGCAGAAATCGCCGCGACCGCTCCTGTGGCCGCAAGGGTGGATGTCTGGATGAAACCCCGGCGGGTCAGCGCGCGGGCGGGTCGCGGTTGCTCGTTCATGGCTCCGGATATTGCGCCGCTTTTGGCGGCGCGTCAATTGACAACCGCGGTCCGCTCGGCCGGACCAAGGGGTGGATTGCGGTCATTCTTGAAACCTTCCTCCCGTGGCCAGCGTCTTGGCTGGTGTCGGGATACGATAGACATCATCACAACAAAACAACCAAAGCTATATAACATGAACACCAAGATACTTACTTACGCATTGGTGGCCGCGGGCCTGCTCTGCGGCGCCACCTTCCAGGCCGCAGCCCAACAGGGGGGTGGCGGCGGCGGCCGCGGCGGCATCCTGTCCCAGGAAGACCGGACTGCCGTCCAGGATGCCGTCCGGGGGCAAATGACCCAGTTGCGAGCCGACCTGCAGGCTGCCCAGAAAGCGGCGGTCGAGGCCGCCCTGGCCGATAACGCCAAGGATGAAGACATTATGGCCAAGCTCGAAGCGGTCTCCAAGATACAGCATCAAATGGCGCTGGTGTACTGCAAGGCGGTGAAAAAGAACGTGAAGCTCACCGACGACCAGGTCAGCCGGATGAAAGAGACTCCCGCAATGGGATACATGACGCTTTTCGGCCCGGGGGGATTTGGCGGCGGCGGCCGAGGCAGGCGCGGCGGCGCGGGCGGCGGCGCAGGCCAGTAACCATCGCTCAGAAACTCAAGACGCGATAGGGATCATCCCGGTCGACGCCACATTGAGAATTGATTATTGGGAATTGGTTATTGCGGTTGCCACTCACTAATTCTCCATTTTCAATTCTCAATAATCGTCACTGATAAGGTTTTCACGGCGGTTAGGGCTTCACTCTTGCCGCCTCAGGCAGCGGAACATAGCCGCTTGCTTCGACGACCCGTTGGCCGGCATCGGATAGAATCCAGTCGAGATAGGCTTTGACCGCGCCACGGGGCTCGCCCAAGGTATAGAGTTGAAGGGAGCGGGCGAGTGGGTACGTTTTGGCCAAAGTATTGGCGACCGTGGGCTCATAGGCAGGGTCGGCGGCGGTCTTCTTGACTTTGAGCACCTTCACCGCGGGGGTGGCGTAACCCATGCCGCTGTAGCCGATGGCCGTGGGCGTGGAGGCAACCAGTTCGACGACCTCCTTCGAGCCGTCCATATCGAGGGAGCCGAGCTTGAAGTCCTTCCTGTTCAATACCTGCTCGCGCAGGAATTCGTAGGTGCCGGAGTTCGATTGGCGGTTGACCCGGACGATCTTATCGTTGGCGGTGTCCGGGAGCTTCACGCCTAAGTCAGACCATCGGGCGATGGTCCCGCCCTCGGCATATATCTGGGCAATCTCGTCGAGAGTGATCTCGTTCAGGGGGTTGCTTTTGTGGACGTAGATCGCCACCGCGTCGTAGCCGACGAGGATTTCTTTGGGTTCCTTCCCCGTGCTTTTCCTGGCCTCTTCGATCTCCTGGGGCCTCATTCTGCGGCTGGCGTTGTAGATGTCGATTGTGCCCCGGAGCAAGGCTGGAACGCCCACCCCCGAACCTCCGCCCGAGACTTCCACCTCCACGTCCGGCGCCACCTTTCTGTATTCCTCGGCCCAGGTCTGGGCGAGGTTGACGATGGTGTCCGAGCCCTTGGTGCGGAGGATGACGGTTTGGGCCGAGCCGCTCTTTTTGCAACCGGCCGACACCAGGCAAAGAGCCAGAAAGCCGGAGACGACGCCAAGCTCCACGATGAATGAATATCGCCTGAGATCGTTCACCCCCGCAGGGTGACACTCTTTGGCTGGAACTCAAGCCGGAACATTGCATTCTCGACTGCAAAAACCCGTGACAGAAGGAACCACAGCCATGTAACGTGTCGGACGTAATGTTCTCGCTTCAAAAGTTATTCAGCAGAGACGACCAATTCTTCGAACTTCTCGAAGCAAGCGCGGAGGAGTGCCGCGCCAGCGTTCAAGCCCTCAAGCGCGCCATCGGGAGCAAATCACACGCGCCGACCCTGGATGAATTCATCGGTCCGCGGCGCAAAGAGAAGCAGATCAGCGCGGAACTTACGGGGCTGCTGGCCCGTGTGTCGGTGACGGCCCTGGAACGGGAGGACATAGAGGCTTTATCCAATGCATTTTACAAGATTCCGAAGACGCTGGAGAAATTTGCGCAGAGGTACATTCTGGGCGTGGACGAGGTTCGGGACATTGATTTTTCGAGGCATGTGAATCTCCTGGAGCAAGCGACGGACATCACGCTGGAGATGCTGAAGGAGCTTCGGCACGGCTTTGACATGCAGAAGACCTCCGAGCAGAACGCCAACCTGCAGCGCATCGAAGGCGAAGCCGACGAGTTGATTCTGGAGTTGCTGAAGACAGAGATCTACAGCCGCAAACACGACATCCTCAAGGTCGTTATCCTGAAAGACCTCTACGAGCTCTTGGAGAAAGTGGTGGACCGCTGCCGGGACGCGGGAAACATCATTACGCAAATCGTCCTGAAAAACACCTGATCCGATGTCGGTTCCGATTTTTCTCCTCGTCGCATTGGCGATGGTGCTGGTGTTCACCTACACCAACGGTTTTCACGATGCGGCCAATGCGATTGCCACCGTGGTGGCGACGAAGGTCATGACGCCTCGGCAGGCGGTCGCCTGGGGCGCTTTCTGGAATCTAGTTGGCGCGCTCGGAGGGACAGCGGTGGCCAGGACGGTGGGAGCGGGTTTGGTCGACACCAGCTACGTCACGTTGGCAACCATCTTTTGTGCGATGGCCGCCGGGGCGATCTGGAATATCACGACGTGGTATTTTGGACTGCCGGCCAGTTCCAGCCACTCGCTCATCGGAGGGTTGTTCGGCGCCGCCCTGGCTTCCGCGAAAAGCTGGAAGGTGCTCAAGTGGTCCGTCGCGGACGTGGACCCGGGAACGGGCCGCGTCGTTATGGACGGGATTTATCATAAGGTCGTCATTCCGATGGTTTCGTCGCCCATCGCCGGATTCGTCGGTGGTTTTTTCGTGATGGGGCTGCTGTTTTTGCTCACGCGCCCGTTGCGGCGGGCGCTGGTGACCGCCCTGTTCGGGAAACTCCAGATTTTGAGCTGCACGTACATGGCCTGGTCGCACGGGTTTGCCGACGGCCAGAAGACGATGGGCGTGATGGCTCTCGCGGCCTTCGCGGCGACCCAGGGGGGGCATCTTGAGCATCTGCCGCCCTGGCTGCAGTTCCTGCGCACGCCCAGGTTTGAGATCGCGACCTGGGTCAAATTATCGTGCGGCCTGGCCATGGCCCTTGGAACCTGTATCGGGGGGTGGAAGATTATCAAGACCCTCGGCCACAGTCTGGTGAGGTTAAAACCGGTCAACGGATTCGCGGCGGAGACCACCGGGGCCACCATTCTGCTGGTGACTGGACTCTTCGGCATGCCGGTGTCCACCACGCATTCGATCACCACGGCCATCATGGGCGTTGGCTGCGCCAGGAGCTTTGGAGCGGTCGATTGGATCATCACCGAGCGCATCCTATGGGCCTGGGCCATGACCATTCCGGCGGCCGGCACTATCGCTTATTTGCTGGTGCTCCTGTTGGGCGCCTTGGGGATGCACTAATCGAGGCCGCTCCGAAAAGGGTGTTGACAACCGGCGGGGAATCCTGGAGCATGTTGCCGTTGACCGACCGGAAAGGCCGCTCATTTTGAACGGCTTAAACTGCGCATATGGCGGAATTGGCAGACGCGCTACTTTGAGGTGGTAGTGGAGTAATCCGTGCAGGTTCAAGTCCTGCTATGCGCACCACTTTTCCAAGGGAAAATGAAGAATCTGGCGCTTCTGACACAGTTCTGACACAGGAAACGCCTGAATCCAGGGCGGAACCCGAGAAAGACGTGAAGTTCCCCAAGCGCATCAAGTTCCGTGGCCGGCCCTTGGCAACGATCTATCGCCCGTCCAAGCACTACCCCAATTACCGCGTGGCGTGGACGGCGGGCGGACGCCGGATGATGAAAGGCTTTCACCGCTACGGGGATGCCAAGAGCCACGCCGATACACTCGTGAAGGACCTGGCCAAAGGCTCTCAAGTCACCGCCCTGACGCCGGGCCAGGCAACCGATGCGCTGGCCGCGCTCGAACGGCTGCAACGTTTCTACGTGGACACCGGGCGCCGCGTGTCCCTGCTGGCCGGCATTTCCGAGTATTGCGAGGCTACCGGCAAGCTGGCCGGGCGCCCGTTGGGCGAGGCCGTGGACGGCTACTTGAACAGCGTGGCCGCAGTGAAGCGGATGGACCTTGCCGAGGCGGTCGAGCAATTCATCGCCACTGAGGAGCCGCGCACCCAGGCCAAAGACGGTAAGCGGGCGGACCTTTGCCCGAAGTATGCCTATAACCGGGCAATCCGGCTGCGGCGGTTCGCTGCCACGTTCGCCAACACTGCCGTCTGCGATCTGGCCAAGGAACATCTTGACGCCTTCATGGCTGCGGAGCCGGTTGCCGAGTTCAGCCACAAAACCCGCAACCACCACAGGGCCGTCATCCGGCAATTCCTGCAATGGGCTGTCCGCAAAGACTACCTGGCCGCCAACCACCGCCTGTTTGAAGCCGATGGGATGCGAGCAGAGAACGGGAACACTGCGGAAATCCAGTTTTACACGCTAGCCGAATTCAAGGCCCTGCTGGACGCATCCGAAGGCCCGATGCGGGCGATGATTGCCATCGGCGGACTGGCCGGACTGCGCACCGCCGAATTGCTTCGCTTGACCTGGGAAGATACCCGCCGAGTCGAGAACCATATCGAGGTCACTGCCGCCAAGGCCAAGACCCGCCAGCGCCGGCTTGTCGAGATTGTCCCCGCCCTGACCGAGTGGCTCGCGCCGTTCCATGGACTCACCGGCAAGATTTGCACGCTCCACGAAATCACTTGGCAGCAGCACTTCTGCAAGGTCTGTGAGAAGGCGCAAGTTGCCGTCAAGGGCAAGATGCTCCCTGTCGAGCGCAAGCCGAACGGCCTTCGCCATGCCTTTTGCACCTATCATTTCGCCCTGCACGGAAACGAGAACCTAACCGCACAGCAGGCCGGCAACTCGCCCGCGATGCTTCACGGGAATTACAAGGGCCTGGCCACGAAGACCGAGGCTGAGAAATGGTTTGCAGTCGCGCCCGAGCGCCCCGCCAACATTGTCCCGCTGGCCGCGGCACCCGCGGCTCAGGAATCCCCACGATGAAGCCGAAACCGCCCCCGGAACCTATGCCCAAACAAACCAAGCCCGTTCCCTTCGCCGCCATTGAGACCCGCATCTATCTCATTCGCGGGACAAAAGTCATGCTGGACGCCGATTTGGCCCAGCTTTATGGAGTGGCCACTGGCCACCTTAACCGCGCCGTTCGCCGGAACATCGAGCGGTTCCCTGGCGATTTTATGCGACAGATCACCGCTGACGAGGCCGCCAACTTGAAATGCCAAATTGGCACCTCAAGTTTGCACGGCGGGCGCCGCCACCTGCCCTACGCCTTCACCCAGGAAGGAATCGCCATGCTCTCCAGCGTGCTGCGGAGCCCCCGCGCTGCCGCGGTGAACGTCGAGATTATGCGCGCTTTCGTCCGTATGCGCCGGATGCTGTTGTCCGTGGACGAACTCGCGCGCAAGGTGGAAGCCTTGGAGCGAAAAGCCGTCGCCCACGACCAGGACCTGGAGGCAGTTTTCAAAGCCCTCAAACAGCTAATCGCCCCGCCGCAGGCCCCCCGGCGCGAGATCGGATTTCACGTGCAGCCAACGGACTCGGCCCCGGAATCAGGCAGCCGACGGCCAAGCTCTGAAACCGCCGAACGCCCTGCCCGGCAGCCAACGCGGCGGAACACCCACTGAATGAACCTGTTCACCAAGCCAACCGCGCAGCAGGCCGGCAACTCGCCCGCGATGCTTCACGGGAATTACAAGGGACTCGCCACGAAGAAAGAGGCCGAGCAGTGGTTTGCCGTGGCGCCCGTCCGGGCCGCCAACATCGTCCCCCTTCTCGCCGATGCAGTCGGAGCACCAACAAATTAACGCGTGGCTCGAAAGCATCCTCCACGCTACGCCGGTCCAATCAAAGGCTGCGGCTTCTTCCAAAGGGATTCCCCAGGAAGAATGGCGATTCGACAAGGTCCCAGACAATGAGGCCGGAGTCTGTTTGATCTACGAGTACGCGCGCGAGCACGTTAGAGGCTCGAAGGAATGGGCGAAGTTGACAGAGCAGTATAACCCAAGCGACGCGGCAAAGCGCGCCAGGGCTTTAAGGAAATCATTCCTCTCCGGAGAATTGCACCATGCGATCCACTCGCTTTTCGGGAACGCGAAATTCCTACCGATGCTTGCCTTTTATCCCGCTTTTCTAGCTACGCCGTGGCAAGCGGTGCATCCCGGCTTGAGGCGGAAGGAAGCGGAGGACTTTAGCGAGAGGCAATCGGGGGTGCAAAGCTTCCAAGAAGACATCGCCCTGCAAATCACTCTTGAGCGCGACTTACCAGAGTACGCCCGAGCGGGGGCGACGGACTATGATTCGTGGGTTCTTCTCGACAGGTGCTTTCACGACGAAACCAACCAGAGAGAATATGGTTTCCTTGCGCTCAACTGGAACTACACGGACGGCGAACTGATGGAGCGGTTCCGTCAATGGCTCGCTGAAAAGCGAGGCGACCGGAAGCCCATCAAAAGCCAGCAGGGAAAGAACAAGACCCGTAATTACCTGAATGCCCTTGGGGCAAAGAGACTTCTCGACTCCGGCTTGACCGCGGCGCAAGCGATAAGACACACGGAGCACTTCTTGAAAGATGGCGCGGGCTGCCCGCGACCGCTTTACGATAGTGAGCGGGGATGGTCCAAGGCGAAAAACGAGACCGTTCCAGCGGTTCTCAAACGCCTCTTTTCGGATTAGCAAGTAGAACGGAAGAACTGTTTTTTCTCCGTTCGTTCACGTGGCTCCCCTTACGTGCCAAGATGTGCGCATTATGCGACACAAACGCACGCAAGCAGCCGCGCCGACCCAGAGCGCAAACGAGGCGGGCCATACCCGGTCGGAGTTCCGCGCGCTTGTGGAGAACCAACCCGCCGGCGGTGAATGGCTCACCGAGCTTGACTTGCTCCGAGAAATCCCCGTCTGCCGAAGAACGCTCAAGCAATGGCGGGATGACGGCACTTTACCCTTCGTCAGACTGCCCCACAGCAGAAGGGTTCTTTACCACCGCAAAACAGTCGAGGCCGCCTTATTGAGGCACCAGACGGGAGGCGCCCAATGAGCGCCGAAGTACGCGCCGCCCCGGCCAGGGCGACAGGAGGATCACCAGCACCATACCGCCAGCCCCGCACCTCGTCAAGCCCCAGCCGCGCCGCCCTTGACCGCGTACCGCCCTGCCCCCCTTCGCCCGGTGGCGTTCACTCTTGGACACCCGCCAGCGCCAATCGTTGCCGCCTGGCTGGTATGAGTGAAGCTGAGGCGGTGGCCTGGATCACCGCCCGCATGACCCGCCCGCCGAGTCCCGCGAACGAAGTCCAGAGCGCAGTAAGCAAGGCATACAACAGTCCCCGATCCGCGATCCCGGTGGCCGGCCCAATGTACAGCAGGGCGCACCCCGTCCCGATCACTCAAGTCCAGTATGACCCGGCCCGGCTCCTCCTAGCGACGGCGGAAATCGAAAGCCGAAACTGGCGGCAATGGCTTTGGGAGCGATCACCAGTGCGCGCGGACACCCAAACCGGCTACTCGTCCCTGGCTCGGCTGCACAGGCCCGGCGAAATGGTATTGGTCTTTGATCGGATGGAGAGCAAAGCCCCGCTAGCCAAGGTCCAGATTGCAGAGCCAATGGACTGCCGCGTCCCTGACATCATTCGGGCCGGCGGGCGGTACGGCGCAGGTATCTGGTACTTGTGCAATCCCGTGGACGGCGCATGGCATGACACCGGAGAGCACGACGCGGAGGGCAGGCCGATCACGTCCTGCCGGAGCCAACATGCGATCACCTCCTGGCGCTACGCCGTGCTTGAATCTGACCAGGCCCCGGCTGACAGATGGATGGCGTTCATTGCCACCTTGCCGATCAAGGTGGCGGCGCTCTACACGTCCGGCGGGCGAAGCATCCATACACTGGTCCGGCTGGACGCCCGGAGTAAGACCGAATGGGATGATGCCATTGCACCACTCAAGCGCCCCCTCAAGGTCCTGGGCGCCGATCCGGCTTGTCTCTCAGGCGTCCGGTTGACTCGCCTGCCTCAGTGCTGGCGACCGGAGAAGTGCGGCTTCCAGAAGCTTCTCTATCTTCACCCCGATCCGCCGCTCTGCCCGTTGCTCGATTTGCCCATTGTTCATTCGCGGGCTTGGACCTTGACCCGCTGGCGCGAGACGTGCCCCAGATGGAATCCCGCTGTGGAGGCGTTCGCGTGAAATCCAGACTCTCAGAACACGTCGAGGCGAAGGCTGGCATTGATGGGGATGGGCAACCTCTCAAGACGCCGCCGCTAGAACTGCCCGCCATCGTTGATGCCGCGGAATTCTGCGGTTCGGAGATCACCTTGCCTTGCGAGCTGGTTTGCGGCTTGGCACACCAGGGATCAAAAATTGAAATCGGCGGTGGCTCGAAGACGTGCAAAACGTGGAACTTGATTGATCTGGGGCTTTCCCTTGCTTATGGCGAACGGTGGCTCGGGTTTGAGACAAACCAGGGCAAGGTGCTGATTGTGGACCTTGAAATCCAACGGGCTTTCCACCAACGCCGAATCGTGGCTGTGGCCCGCGCAAAGAATATCATCCTGACCCCTGGCCGAATGGACGTATGGAGCTTACGCGGCTACTGCGCCAGCTACGTGGACCTATTTCCGCGCATTATCAAGAGGACAAAAGACGGCGGCTACGTGCTTATTATCCTCGACCCCATTTACAAAGTTTACGGCCAGACCGACGAAAACTCTGCTGGCGAAGTCGCTAGTCTCATGAACGGCATCGAGGAGTTGACCGTCCAGACCCGCGCGGCTGTCGCGTTCTCCTGCCATTTTGCCAAAGGCAACGCCGCCGGAAAGGAGAGCATTGATCGGATAAGCGGAAGTGGCGTTTTTGCCAGAGACCCCGACGTGATTCTTAACTTCACGAGGCATGAGGAAAAGGACGCCTTCACCGTAGAGGCCACGCTGCGCAACTCGCCCCCCATCGATCCTTTCGTGGTCCGGTGGCAATACCCGCTTATGCACAGGGATAACACCCTTGACCCGGCACGCTTAAAACAAGTCGGGCGTGGGAAAGGACATGATCCGCTGGTCCTGCTCACAGCGATCAAAAAAACAACCGCCAAGGCCCCCGTCAGTGTCACGAGCTGGGCACAGTTGGCCGCCGTGCCTCGCGCAACGCTTTACCAATATCTACGAGATATGCGGGCGAAGAATTGGATCAAAACCGCAGGTGAGGGCAACACCGCTCGACAGTACATCACCCCCGCTGGGCGGCTTGCGCTCAAAGAAAGGACCGCATGATCACCTGTCGGAAATTCAAATCGCCCATGTTTACGGCCTTAAAGTTGAAAAACAGCAGAGCCTGTCGAGAACTCAAAAACGGTCTCCGCCCAATGTTTTCAGTGCTTTCACTCACCTGTCGGAAATGCCGACAGGCTATTGTCGGCGCCCTGTCGGTATACTTTAGATACCGACAGGTGACAGGTGCGCGAAGTCAACGGGGCAGAGTTAACATAGTTCCGACAGCAAGGCCGTGAAACCATTGTTCCATTTCCTTGTGACCATCCCCGAGGCCGGGCTGGCTCTGACCTGGATCGGCGGTGGTCTCAAACTGTCAAAGACCCCCGGCGGCAAGGTTTGGTTGACGGCTCCGAGCGGCAGGCCGGTCCTGGAGGTGGACGGGCGCCACGTCCAGCCGAGCACGCCAGAGGAGACGGCCAAGCGGATTCTCGAAGACCGCCGTGCCAGCAAGGCGCCGTTGAACTGAATGAAACCGAACGACCCAACCCTCTACACATTGACGCTGCGCGCCGCGCCTGGGAACTGGCAAACCGGGCCGGTTCTCCGCCTACGTGCGGCGCTCAAAAGGTTGAAGCGGGATCATGGTCTCATTTGCGTGGCCTGCCGTCCAGTGGGTGAGCCGGCCCAGGAAAGCGGCGTCGTGCCGATCAAGGTGCTCGGTCCGACACCCGAAGGCCAGCCGACGGCCAGGCCAGCGTCACCGCCGACCCCGACCGGCACGCCCGCGCTTGAGCCTGGCAGCCCTTGAAACCGCCCGGTAGCG
>CAZZFF010000112.1:15539-20555 GCA_964653485.1 uncultured Verrucomicrobiota bacterium
CGAGGAGGCGAGGACCGCCGGCAACTCGAAATCTCTCCCGTTGAGGCTGGCGGCGCCGCGTGGGTGCCTACTCCCCGAGCAAGCCTTTGATTCCGCTTTCCCGGGTCTTGCGCGGCTCGGGCCTGAGCGAGCCGGGCAGAGGCTCCCCGGCGAGTTGCCGGGCAACTTCTCGGAGGCGGCTGAGCGCGCTGGCGTATTGGTCCAGGGCCTTTGGGTCCGGGGCAACTGGTTGGCCCTGGGCATCTTTGCGGGCGAGCAGCGCATCTGTTGCGTCGAGTACACGCTCCATTTGGGCGCGCACACGGGCGAGGGCACGGGCGTTGAACTGGTCCGGCGCTGTGGCGGGCGGCGTAGCGTGGGGTGCAGCCATGGCCCCCGGGTCTTGTGGCGGCTCTTTTGCCCGCCCGATTGCGGCTTTGCGGCGGCGTGATTCAGCGGCCCGTCTTTGGTATTCGCGGGCCAGTTCGGGCGTGATTAGCGGCATGAATAATCCTACGCCCTGGGCCGGGGAGGCGCAAGAGGTAGTGCGGCCAGCCCAAAAACAACCTTGTCGAACCCGCTCGTTGCTGCTAAAAGTGGTCGCTCAGTCATTATGTAAACACCAAACCAACAATTTAGCGTAGCTCCGGCTACGGTCTCACGAGAAACCTTGCGAATTTCAAATGGGAGACCGCCAAGAGCACGTGCCCAATCGGGCGCGGCTTGGCGTGCCTTCCCATTGGGCCTCGCAAGGGCCTCTCGTGTGGGTGCGCTGGGTTCGCGCCCCTCTTGTTCCGCAGTTCGTGGTCGCGCTGAACGAAAGCGTCTATGAAAACAACCAGAGCAGTGTTCGGAATCCTCGCCATCGGCTTCGCTCTCGCGGGTCAGGCCCATGCTCAATCCTTCCTCACGAATGGTTTAGTTGCCTATTACCCATTCAAGGGTAATGCGGATGACGCCAGCGGAAACGGAAACAATGGTGTTGTCAATGGGGCAACCCTAACTTTCGACCGTTTCGGCGATGCCAATAGCGCGTACAGCTTCAACGGCTCAAACAACTACATCCGTGTTGCTCAGCCGATCATAACGGCCAACCCCTTCACGTGGGCCGTTTGGGCTAAAGGAACGGGTGCTCAAGGAAGTGGTATGATCTTGTCCCAGGGCGGAAACCCCGGCATGACGCTATGCAGCCCCGCGCTTTGGGTTCAAGGAAACGGCCAGTTTGTGTTCTACAGTTCTGCCAATGGACCTCAGCAAACTGTCTCGGACGTGCCGCCGTTCTACGATACAAATCAGTGGTACGCCGTGGTCGGGACTAGCGATGCCCAAGGAAACCGTTGCCTTTATGTAAACGGGGCCTGCCAAGCGACGAATACTAATCAGGCATTCGGTCAGCAGCTTGACAACTTCTATATAGGCGGGGAAGTCGCGGACCTGGACCAGTGGTTTACGGGCGCAATAGACGACGTTCGCATCTACAACCGTGCCCTTTCAGCCTCCGAAGTCCAGGAACTTTACGAATACGAATTGCCGCCGCCTCACGCCGCAACCGCAATGGCAAACGTCGTGGACGGCTTTGTCGTAAGCGCGACCATAGCCGACGGCGGTTACGGTTACACTAACACGCCCACCGTGAGAATTATCGGCCGTGGTGGGAGCGGCGCGCAAGCTGTGGCCGTTGTGACAAACGGCGTGGTCATTGCCATCACCGTTTTGAACGCGGGTTCCGGTTACACCAACACGCCTGTCGTCGTCGTCGCGCCGCCTTTCATTCCGCAGCCCACGATAGCCATTTCGGCATTGCTGTTCGGACCGCTGGTAGCACCGGTGCTTGAACTGGACTTGGCCAATCTCTCGCCATACGACAACTACCAACTCCAGTTTACCCCGGTGGCCGGAGGGGCCTGGACCAATCTCGGCACTCCGTTCACTCCCACGGCAACCACAAGCACGCAATACGCCAATGCCGCCGGCGGTACTGGGTTCTTCCGCGTGAAGTACGTGCCTTAGCGAGCAGAGCGGGAAAGCCACGCTGAGCGCCGGGGGGCGCTTGCTGTGGTTGGATGGATGCCCGTCCGAGTAGGGGTGCCCAGAAAGTTTGCAAAAAACGCCCCGATCTCGCGGCATACGGTACGCGCTTTGACCGCCCCGGCAAAGAGGGGGCGGCCCCGTCCTGGCCCCACCGTTTGGCAAAAGGAACTCCATAACGGGCGGGGGGGCGGCCTGGGCGGCTGCGGCATTCGGCGAAACCCCGCCGCCCCTGGCGCCTTGGCCGGGTGGTCGGCCTTGGGCGTGCCCGGTTCGGGTGAAGCTCGCCTGTCTGCCCCGACTCGGCACGATGCCCCGCCTTGGTCTGTAGCCTTGCGCTGGTGGCCTTCCTGGGCGTTCAAACGGGGTGTCCGCTACTCTGACAATGGTCGGCGCCGTCCTGCTGCCCCGGCTGGCCCAAAACCCCGCTGCCTGTTCGCGCGGCGCCAGCGCCCTGGTGAAAGGAGCGGCGAGGCTCTGGCTCTGACACAACCCGACACAGAATCCTCCCGGTTTCTCTACTGACACAGCCTTGACACAATAGCAGGTTTTGACACGCCATGACACGGCTTTTCCTTCACCTATTTGCGCATAGACGCGAAATAATACTTGCATCCATTGGCTATAACGTGTATAGGTAGGCGCAATGACTGACACAGAAATGCAACTACGTGAACGTATGGAAACCGACCAAACACTCCAATGTGCAGGTTCAAGTCCTGCTATGCGAACCACTTTTTGCGACGGTTCCCACAAAGGAACTGAGGTTCCCTCCTTGAAAGTTGAGATCAACGAGACCAAAACTCGGCCCTTCTGCGACGGATCGCACCAGCACCTTTAGTCCCGGGAAGGTCCTTGCCATCGACTCACCAAAAAGGGCTCGCTGCAACAGGAGCCAAGGACGAGACCATCAGGCCGCCGAGTTTGCATTGCCAAGACTCGCCGGCAGCTTTTGAACCAAACCCATCGAATCGAAATATCAAAAGGCAAGACAAGGTGGGATGAATCATGAGCCAATACGCCAAATTATTTTGGGACAACCACACCTTTATGAAGCAGATTGGTCTGGCCCCATAGGCCTCTCCGTCCGGGTCGAAAATGATGGTCAAAAATGTAAAGCAATAGCTGAACAAAACACAAAGGAAAGAAATATACATCTATGCAGCTCAAACACACGTTGACCTGGATTGCGGCGGCCCTGCTTCTCAGTTCATTCGCACATGCCGCGGACAGCCGACTTCTTCGACGCGGCGAAATATCCGACCATCACCTTCAAAACGAAACGGGTCGAGAAAGACGGCAGCGGCCAAGTGGTTTTGATCGCGGATTTTACCATGCGCGGCGTGACCAAGGAATTGCGATTGCCAGCGAAGATGTCGAAGCCTACCAAAGACCCGTGGGGCGGAGTGCGCGTCGGATTGGAAGCGAAAGCCAAATTGAACCGCAAGGATTACGGAATCAATTACAATGAACTTCTGGAGAGAGGCGCGATGGCCGTAGGTGAAGAGGTCGGAGTCGAAATCAACACCGAGGCAGTCAAGGAAGCCGCCGGACGGACGGGGAACAAGTAAACGAAGGACCTCCGCAAATGGGCAGCAGCTCCATCATTCGCAACCTCGCCGCGGCTCCCGATGCCGAGGCGACCATGCCCGCCCTCTTCATTGGGCATGGCAACCCGATGAACGCCATCGAGGACACCGAATTCACCCGTGCGTGGGCCGAGGTCGCCCGGTCCCTCCCAAAACCCAAAGCCGTGCTCTGCGTCTCCGCGCATTGGGAAACGGCCGGAACCCGCGTCACGGCGATGGAACAGCCGAAAACGATCCATGATTTCTATGGGTTCCCGCCCGCGCTGTTCGAGAAGCGTTACCCGGCGCCGGGCTCGCCGGAACTGGCCCGCGCGGCGCAGGGACTGGCGCGGAAGTCGCCTGTCGAACTGGACTTGGACTGGGGACTGGACCACGGCGCATGGTCGGTGCTGTGCCGAATGTTTCCGGAGGCCGACGTGCCGGTGGTCCAACTGAGTCTGGACCAGAGGATGGCGCCAGCCGCCCACTACGAATTGGGGCTGGAATTGCGAGGGCTGCGCAAAAAGGGAGTCCTCATCCTCGGAAGCGGCAACATCGTCCACAACCTGAGAGAGGTGGTGTGGGAGGATACCGCTTACGATTGGGCGCTGGCGTTCGACCAGCGGATGAAAGGTCTGATCCTGTCCGGTGATCACGAGGCGATCATTGGCTACTCCAAGCTGGGGCGCTCCGCTCGTCTGGCGGTGCCCACCGCCGAACACTACTTGCCTCTGCTTTACGTGCTTGCGGCGCAGGATAGATCGGATGGTGTGGGCTTCTTCGCGGACAAAGTGACACTGGGGTCGATGTCCATGCGCTCAGTGAGGATCGGCTGATGCCGAATAGATTCTCGACCGTTTATTGCGGGTTCTTGACAACGTGTGAAGCGGCCAAACGATGGGCGCGTAAGCGCGGCTCGAACAAACCTGAAACACAAACCTAATGGCAAACATGAATACCGCATCGACTTTCCTTTTCCTTGTCCTGGCCCTCCGGGTGTGTCTGGGTGCGCCGCCTGTTCTGGCGGCCGACGGTAACAGCCTCGAAACGGAAATCCGCACTCGATCCGCCGCCGTGGAAAAGAAGCTCATCGCCTGGCGTGAGGACATCCACCAGCACCCGGAGCTTGGCGAGCAGGAATTCCGCACCTCCCGCCTGGTGGCCGACCATTTGCGCAGTCTCGGCCTTGAGGTCCGCACCAATGTCGCTCACACCGGCGTCGTCGGTCTGCTTCGGGGCGCCCGGCCCGGCCGCACCGTCGCGTTGCGCGCGGACATGGACGCCCTCCCGGTCAAAGAGCCGGACGGGCTGCCGTTCGCCTCGAAGGCCAGGCAGCCGTATGTGGGAGAGGGAGTGGACGTCATGCATGCCTGCGGACACGACGCGCACACGGCGATGCTGATGGCGACAGCGGAAGTGCTCGCGGGATTGAAAGACCAAT
>CAZZFF010000113.1:0-20527 GCA_964653485.1 uncultured Verrucomicrobiota bacterium
AACACCGACGAGATGAAGAAGCACGCCGGCAGCTTCGACTTCATCCTCGACGCAGTCTCCGCCGATCATGACATCAACGCCTATCTGAGTTTGCTCGGCCGCGACGGCAATCTTACCTTGGTCGGCGCCCCCGCGAAGCCGCTCGGCGTGTCGGCGTTCGGCCTCATCATGGGGCGCCGCAGCCTCTCCGGTTCCAACATCGGCGGCATTGCGGAGACCCAGGAGATGCTCGATTTTTGCGGCGCACACGACATCACCGCCGACGTCGAGGTCATTCCGATCCAAAAGGTCAACGAAGCCTACGAGAGGCTGCTCAAGGCCGATGTGAAGTACCGCTTCTCCATCGATATGGCTTCCCTCAAATCTGAGTAACTGGCGCGGTGAGAAAAAGGAGGAACAATGGAAAAGCGCAAATTAGGAAAAAGTAATCTGGAAGTTTCAGCCCTCGGGCTTGGCTGCATGGGAATGAGTTTTTCTTACGGCCCGCCGAAAGACAAGCGGGAGATGACCGCTGTTCTCCAGGCCGCCGTGGAACGGGGGGTCACATTCTTTGACACCGCCGAGGTCTATGGCCCGTTCCTAAACGAAGAGCTGGTGGGCGAAGCCCTCGCTCCCTTCCGCAAGCAGGTGGTAATCGCCACCAAGTTCGGGTTCGACCTCAGCGGCGGTGATACGCGTCCCGGCGCGGCGGGCCTCAACAGCCGGCCGGAGCACATCAAGCAAGCCGCCGAGGGCTCGCTCAAGCGGCTCAAAGTCGATGTCATCGACCTCCTCTACCAGCACCGGGTTGACCCCAATGTGCCCATCGAAGACGTCGCCGGCGCGGTGAAAGAACTGATTCAGGCGGGAAAGGTCAGGCACTTCGGCCTCTCCGAAGCAGGCGTGCGGACAATCCGTCGCGCCCATGCGGTCCAACCGCTCACCGCCCTCCAGAGCGAATACTCGCTATGGACGAGGACCCCTGAGAGGGAGGTGATACCGACCCTCGAGGAACTCGGGATCGGCTTGGTCCCTTACAGCCCGCTGGGCAAAGGCTTCCTCGCGGGCAAGATCGACGAGCACGCGAAGTTCGACAGCTCCGACTTCCGCAGCACCCTGCCTCGCTTCACGCCGGAGGCGCTCAAGGCGAACCAGGCCCTTATCGACCTGCTCCGCAAGATTGGACAGCGGAAGAAGGCAACGCCGGCCCAGATCGCCCTCGCCTGGCTGCTCGCTCAAAAGCCGTGGATTGTGCCCATCCCTGGCACTACGAAGCTACATCGCCTGGAAGAGAACATCGGGGCGCTTTCAGTCGAACTCACGCCCGATGATCTGCGTGGGATTAATGACGCCGCCTCCAGGATCACGGTGCATGGTGCCCGGTATCCGGAGAGGCTGGAGCAAATGACCGGGCGCTGAGTGAGGATGAGCTTGAGGTTGACCTGGCGTGTGCCCGGAATACTCTGGGTGCCTATACGTTTATGGAACACTCGATGCACCGCGATGACGCCCTCCTGACCAACGCCGCCGCAACCCCAAGAAGCATCACTGGAATCGCTCCGGCGAAGCCCCTTCGCGGTGCCCCCGCCAAACGCGCCCGCGCCTTGGCGACGAGCGGACAGCGCGTCCCGATCCCCCAAGGCGCCTCCGGACCGACCTGGACCTCTCCAGCCCCCCCGGACTACTCGGGTTGGGGCGATTCGCAGGACTTGGCGCTCTCGCTGCGAAAGCGATGAAAATCTTCACCGACCTGGCGGCCAACGACGGGACGCTAATGCTGCTCAAGCGCGGCGTGGCGCCGCACGAGGTCGTCTTTCCAGCCAAACCCGCGGCATCGGTGCTCTCAAAGTCCGAGCCAGACCCGGCGATGGCGGACGCGGACATCGCCTTTGGCCAACCGGATGCGGCAGGGGTTCTGGAGGCCGGAAGACTGCGCTGGCTGCAAATCTCCAGCGCGGGGTACACCCGCTATGACACGGATTCCTTTCGCAGCGCGGCGGCAGAGCGCAAACTCGTGGTCACGAACAGCTCGACGGTTTATTCCGAGCCGTGCGCCGAGCATGTCCTTGCCTTCATGCTGGCCCACGCCCGGAGGCTCCCGGAGGCGCTCCGGCCGAGCGCGGCCAGCGATTCCGCGTCGTGGCTCCAACTCCGCGACTCCTGCGTGCTGCTGCGCGGTCAAACCGTCCTCATCCTGGGATTCGGCAGCATTGCGCGCCACCTGGTTGAGATGTTGCGCCCGTTTAAGGTCCAAATCTTTGCGCTTCGGCGCAAGCCGGGCGGCGACGAAGGAGTTTCCGTGGTGACGAGCCAAGAGCTGCCGCAAGCGCTTGCAAAGGCGGATCATGTCGTGAATGCCCTGCCGGCAAGCCCCGCCTCAATGCGGTTTATGTCCGCGCCCCGGTTTGCGGCGATGAAGATCGGTTCTGCGTTTTACAACATCGGACGCGGGAGCACGGTCGATCAGGATGCGCTGGTCGCCGCGTTGCGCTCCGGGCACTTGGGAGCGGCGTGGCTCGATGTCACTGAGCCGGAACCGTTGCCGCCCGGGCATCCCCTGCTCGGCGCGCCGAATTGCTTCATCACCCCCCACGTTGGCGGGGGGCATAAGGGCGAGTTGGATATCCTGGTCCGGCATTTTTTGGACAACTTCCGCCGGTTCCTCGCCGGGGCGCCGCTCGTTGACCGAATCATGTGACCGGGGGGAGCTTCGAGGGTGACGACAGCAATTCGTTTCAGGCGCCCTGCCGTCCCTGCTTACCGCCTCGCGCACGGTTGATCTTCACCAAGAAGGCCTTGTGGAGCAGGTCAACCTCATGGAGGAGCGTAGGTTCCAGTTCAGCAAACCGACTTGGCAAGTCCAGGCTGCCGTGCCTGACGGCCAGCAGATAAATGTTGTTTTCGAGCAGGGAACAGACCAGGAAATGACGCTCCACGCGGTAGAACCGAAGATGCCGGGAGAATTCCGGTTTGGTGCGAAGCAGGCCCGGGCTTTCCCGTAGCCGAATGAGCGCCTGCGCGATGCCATCCAGATAATCCGCCGCAACTCGCTCACCCCAATGCTCGACCGAGAAGCGCCGAATCTCCTCGATGTCTTGCGCCGCCCGGCGCGAAATGCCCAGGTAAGCCATTATGTCCAGTTGTGCTTTTCCCGGCGTTGCGCCTCTTTGAGGGTCGCGCGCAGGTCGCCCTTGAACTCGACTACCCGCCCCTGGATCAAATCGCCATATCCTTCGAGAATCCCGTCGCGCATCTCCGCGGCCTCCATACGCTCCTTCTTTTCACGAAGCACGTCGCGGAGGAATTCGCTGGGAGTGGCATACAAGGTACCGTCGCCGCTATTGCGGTCGATGAACGCCCGCAACTCGTCTGTTAATGAAAGATTTATGCTGCCGCTCATGGTCAAATCATGCGTTCCTGCAGTCAGCGTTCAACCTCCTCGATTTGGCAATAAATGTCAATAAACGCCAGACACCGCATCCGAGCCGGCTAAAGTGGACGGCTCAGTCTCAGCCGCCCAACCAGATTCAACCGGAAGACGGCGAATTGCAGCCAGCAGCCCGGGGAGTCAGAGACGGAATTGCTTCACGAGTTCAACTGGCGTGACGATGGCGACACCGAAGGGTTTCTCCAATACGAGCAGATCGCGATCCTGGGTCACCAGGAATGCAGCCCTCGCAGCGGCGGCCGTGGCGACGAAGAGGTTGTCATCAGGGTCGCGGCTGAGCCGGGCGGAGAGGGGCATCGGTTCCACCGGGATCGATTTCGAGCTAATCCAGGCCAAGGCGCCGGAGGGCTGGGCGGCTGGAAACAGCCTGGCCCTCACCTGGGCGGTGATGGCGGAATACTCCTCCAGGATCGCGGCGTTGACGGCGGTCTTGAAGCGGCGCTTCGCCAGGCCGGTTAGCGCCCGACGCGCGATGCTGCGGGGCCAGAAGATGGCTTCGACGATGACGTTGGTATCGAAAACGACAATCACGGGCGGGTCTTGCGGTGGCGGCGGATGAGTTGGTCAATCAAGGCGCGATCGGCCGGAGCGGGTTCGCCTTGCCCTCCGTGCGGGTCAACCTGGGCAAACGCGGCGCGCATTTCCTCGGCGGCGCGGGCCTCCTGCTGCTCGCGCAGCAGGCGCAGGGCTTCGCGGATGACTTCACTGGCGTTGCCAAACTCGCCGGAGGACACCTGGCCGGCGACGAACTCTTCCCACGTTTGAGGCAACGAGACATTCATGGAGCCAAGATAGTGCGATGTCATTATATGTCAATAGATAACAGTAGCCAGTTTTTAACAGGCTCTTGATGAAAAACTCGATTCCCCGATTTGGAACGAAGATTTGACCAGCGCCAGAGGTCTCGTGTGTAATGATCTTAATTCGAGGAAGGCTTTAGAGCCGCCAAGGCGAGCCAAGGCATCGTGACCTCGCCGCCCTGGGAGGCGCCGGCGAGCAAGCCAGGGGTCCAGGCTCGAAAACCGAAACCGATCAGAGCGCCGCAACAGCGCGTGGCAACCGCGCAAGAAGTCCTGGAACAGGTCGTCGTCATGACGGACACGTTCTGCCAAACGCACCTCAACGAGGAATACATGGCGCTGTGCCGGAAGTTGGCCGAAAAGCTGGCTGCCAAGCGGCCTTCACCGCTGCTCCGGGGCGAGCTCCGAACCTGGGCTTGTGGCATCATCCGCACCATCGGCTGAGTGAACTTTCTCGACGACCGTTCCCAATCACCACACATGAAACTGCCGGTGATCGAGCGGCGGCCGCGGTGCAAGAACGGCTCTCTAATTTTCTACTGGCCAAAGCCCAAGGTGGGTAACACTATCGCACCGTATGAACCGCCGCACATTCCTTCAAACCGCTACCGGCGCCGCCGCGTGCGTCACGCTGCCATGGGCCGCCGCCGAAGCCGCCGAAAGACCAAACTGGCCCATCGGTTGTTTCAATCGCGCCTGGACCAACTGGAGTTACGATGCCGCCTTGGACGGCGTCGCCGCGGCCGGCTATAAGCTCACCGGACTGCTCAGCGGCCATCGGGGCGAGGCGTTTACGTCCTCCGCCGCCACGCCGGAGTACCTCGATGGGCTTAAGAAGCGCATCGCCCAGCGCGGCTTGTCGGTGAACATGACCGCCATCGGTTTCCGCCCCAATGCGGAGCTCCAGGACAATATTGCCGATCTGCGCAAGCAGATCGAAAACGCCGCCCGGCTCGAGTTGAAGTTCATGCTCACGTTTGGCGTGGACCGACCGGCGTATTACGAGAACTTCTATCGACTCATGGCCGATGCCGCCGCCCAGGCGGCCCCGCATGGCATCCAGATCGCCATGAAACCTCACGGCGGGAGCAGCGGCGCCTCCGCCGAAATCCTGCGCTGCCTGGAGAAAGTTGGGCACCCCAATTTCAAAATCTGGTACGATGCCGGCAACATCATCTATTACACCGGCAAGGACCCGGTGGCGGAATTGGACCCCATTGCCCGCTACGTTTCGGGCTTTTGCGCCAAGGATTGCGCCAAACCGAATGGCGAGGTGATGTCGCAATTCGGCACGGGCAAAGTGGATTTCAAAGCCGTTTTTGCGAAGCTCAAGTCGGTGGATTTCAAAGGCCCCATCATGGTCGAGGGAGTCAAGGTGGGTGCTACGGCCCAGGAAACGACCGCCAACGCAAAAGAGAACCGCGAGTTTCTGGAGAGAGTTCTGGAATAACGCTGCTCCCCTCGGGCTCGACCGGCACGAAGTTCCCCAACACATTTTCGGACCGCATGAGGCCTGAGAGGATACCGCGAAAGGGCCGCGTCGTCGAAATCCACGTGCTTGATGTGCATCCGGTGCATATTCAGGCGTTACCGAATTGCATTCGCATCCGGGAAGGGGCATGATAGCAGGGTGAGAACGAGTAAACATCATGCGAAACTCCCGATCGGGCGGACGGCCAGGATCGCCTTTGAGATTGATGCGGTCCGAGCCGGCTGTTGCGCGGCGGCGACTGTGTTGATGAACGAGCGCCCACCCAAAGAAGCGGAATTGGAAGAGTGCGCCCGTTTGGATGACGCGCTAGCCAAGGCGCAGCAACTGCTCAAAGCCGCCGTCAGGGGTGTGATGTTGTCGCGTCTCCACCGCAGGAGCCGAACGCATTGACATAGCTGCCCTGCCCTTCATGGAAAACGGTTGCCGGGGCCTCGATTTTTGAAGTAGGCTCGCCGAGGTGCATCTTGAACGGCTGAAGAGAATGGTACAATCGGGCGCGCGAGTTGCGGCCACCTCGACTTGGTCCCGCTAGACCGGCCATGTCGCGCTTCCGCCGACTCGTTCACAGTGTTGCCTCCGGGTATCTGGGCTTGGTGGCGGCGTCGGTCTTAACGCTGGCGTCGGTGCCGCTGGCCTTGCATTTCCTCTCGGACGCGCGTTTTGGGCTTTGGACGTTGATGTCGTCCATCTCGCTCTATCTGAGCCTGTTGATCGATGTCGGCATGTCCGGCTCCGTGGCGCGTTTGCTCATCGACCACAAGGATGACCGGAGCGGCGCTGAATATGGCAGTCTGATCAAGACCGGTTTCCTTGTGCTGGTAGTTCAGGGGGCGATTGCCTTCGCGGTCGGGTTTGTTCTGGCCCCGGCGTTGAGCCATGTGGAACATAAGAACCTGGAGCTCCGACCCGATTTTATCGTTCTCATGAGGTGGCAATGCGCCGTGCTGGCGCTGAGCTTTGCCAGCCGCATTTTCAACCACCTTCTGACCGCCCATCAGCGCTTCGACATTGTCAACTACAGCCAGCTTGCCGCGATGGTGCTCAACCTCGCGTTCCTGTGGTGCTTTTTCAACGCCGGACAAGGCGTGTTCAGCCTCGTCTGGGCCTATTTGCTCAGTTCGTTGGGGGCCACTGCGATTTGCGTCGCAGGCTGCTGGAGATTGCGGCTCTTCCCGGCCGCCGGGGCGTGGGGACGGGTTTCCTGGCAACATTTCAAGGGTCTCTTCAATTATGGAAAGGACGTGTTCCTGGTGGCGTTGGGCGCGCTGCTAATCCTCTCCAGCCAACCCCTCGTTATCAACGGGTGCCTGGGCTCGGCCGCGCAGGCAGCCTGGAGTATCGGCACGCGCGCCTTCGCCATGATTTCGCAGGTCATCTGGCGCATCTTCGATTATTCCGGCTCCGCCTTTTCCGAGATGATGGTGCGCGGGGAGAAGGAGTTGCTGCGGGAGCGATACAAGGCGGTTTTGATGCTCTCAGCCTCACTGGGCGGCGTTGCCGCGGTCTGCTTTGTCCTGTGCAACAGCGCCTTTGTGACCGCCTGGACCCACGCGAAGGTGCCGTGGCCTCCGATCAATGATCTGTTGCTGGGCGTGTGGATGATGGTGATGTCGGTCTCGCATTGCCACGACACATTCGTGGTGCTGACCAAAAAAGTGGGCGCGATGCGCTACGTCTTCCTCGTTGAAGGACTGGTCTTCGTCGGCGCCGCCACCCTGACAATCCGCTGGGGCGGGCTGCCAGCCGTGATTGGCTGCTCGATCGTGTGCAGCACTTGCATGAGCGGGGCCTGGGGCCTGTGGCGGGCGAGCCGTTATTTCGAGGTGCCTCTTCGCGAGATTGCCCTGGGCTGGCTGGCGCCCATGGCGAAGGTGCTGGTCGTGTTCATTCCCGCCGCCGCCATCCTCTGGTGGGCGAGCGACCGGTTGAACTGGTTGCCCGCGCACGGCCCCGGGTGGGCTGAGGGAATGAACCTGGCGGCGCAGGCCTCGAGCCCTCCCGCATCGAGCGGCGCCGGCGGCGTCCGCGAAGAGACTCAAGGGAGCAGCGTCTGGGACATTCTGGGCGCAATCCAGGACTGGGCTGCCGCCGACCTCATCGAGCGGAGCGCCGAGAGAAAGCACGCCCTGTTCGACCTGATCTTCAAAGGGACGCTCGGAGGCTCGTTGGGCGCCTACCTGCTCCTGCGCTACGGCCTGACGGCGGCCTTCAAGAGAGAGTTGCTGTTGCGCGCGCCCCGGGGCATAAACCCGTTTCTTCGGCGCGTGTTTGCCTGATTCGACAGTGTTACATTGCGCGGCATGAAACGAGTGCTTGTCAATTTCGCTTGGGTCCTGCTCGCGGCCGCGGGCGCGTGGGCTTATGCCACGCTGGCGCTGCACCGGGGCGAGGCGCTCAATTCCGTGTATATCCTGCTGGCGGCATTGTGCAGCTATGCTATCGGCTACCGCTTTTATTCAAAGTGGATTGCCGCGGGCGTGCTGGCGCTCGATGATCGGCGGGCAACGCCGTGCGAAGTCCACGACGACGGAAAGGATTTCGTGCGGACGAACAAGTGGATCGTGTTCGGGCACCATTTCGCCGCTATCTCCGGCCCGGGCCCGCTGGTGGGGCCGGTGTTGGCGGCGCAGTTCGGGTATTTGCCCGGGACGTTGTGGATTCTGATCGGCGTGACGCTGGGCGGGGCGGTGCAGGATTTTGTCGTCTTGTTCGCCTCGCTGCGCCGTGACGGCAAGTCGTTGGGCCAGATGGTGAAGGAAGAGTTGAACACGACGGCCGGGGTGATTGCCTCATGCGCGATCCTGGCGATACTGGTGATACTTTTGGCGGTCCTGGGGTTGGTGGTGGTCAAGGCGCTGGCGGAGAGCCCGTGGGGGGTGTTCACGGTGGGAGCCACGATTCCCATAGCGATGTTCATGGGCTGCTACCTGCGCTTCGGGCGGATTGGCAAGGTGCTGGAGGCCTCAGCCATCGGGGTGGTCTGCCTGCTGCTCGCGGTTTGGGGGGGGAAGCTGGTGTTCGAGAATCCGGGGCTGGCGCGGTTCTTTGGCCTGAGCGACCTGGCGTTGGCGTGGGCGCTGATCCTCTACGGCCTGGCGGCGAGCGTGCTGCCGATCTGGCTGTTGCTGGCCCCGCGCGATTACCTGAGCACGTTCATGAAGCTGGGCACCATTTTCGCGCTGGCGGTGGGGCTCTTCCTGGTGCTGCCGGTCCTCAAGATGCCGGCGTTGAGCCGGTTTGTGGACGGCTCGGGACCGATCGTGGCGGGGAAGATATTTCCATTTTGCTTCATTACGATTGCCTGCGGGGCGATTTCGGGCTTCCACTCCCTGATTGCCAGCGGCACGACGCCCAAGATGCTCACGCGGGAGTCCTATGCCCGCCAGGTGGGTTACGGCGCGATGTGCCTGGAATCGCTCGTGGCGGTCATGGCGTTGATCGCCGCCTGCACGCTGGAGCCGGGCGTCTATCTGAGCATGAACGTCAAAGGCCCGGCGGCGGCGACCGTTGCCAAAGTGACGGCCCTGGGTTTTCCGGTGACAGCGGAGCAGATGAATCAACTGGCCGGGCAGCTCGGCGAGAAAAGTCTCTTTGGGAGGACCGGCGGCGCGGCCACACTCGCGGTCGGCATGGCGCAGGTATTCTCGAAGGCCGTGCGCGGGCGCGGGTTGGACCTCTGGTATCACTTCGCAATCATGTTCGAGGCGCTGTTTATCCTCACGACCATCGATGCGGGCACACGAGTGGGTCGCTACCTGTTCCAGGACATCCTCGGCCAGATTGCCAGGCCGCTGGGCCAGACCCGAAACATGGGCGCAAACTTGCTGGCCAGCCTCCTGATGGTAAGCGCCTGGGGCTACTTTCTGATTCAGGGCGTGGTCGACCCCCTGGGCGGAATCAACTCCCTGTGGCCTTTGTTCGGTATCGCCAATCAAATGCTCGCCGCCATCGCCCTGTGCCTGGCGACCACGATCCTCCTCAAGATGCAGTTGGCGCCCGGCGTCGAGAGTGGCGAAACTGGGGAGCGTCCGAACGGCACTACGCTCAACGCTCGACCGGCTCGAGGCCCCCACGTCGGCCGCCCGGCGCTGGCGCTGATTACACTGGCGCCGCTGGTTTGGCTGCTGGCGGCGACCATGACGGCGGGCGTGGAGAAAATATGGCATCCGGATGCGCGGATTGGTTTTTTGGCGCAGGCGCGGGTGTTGGATGCGCAGCGGCCATCACTGGAGCAGGCGGTGGCGGCGGCAAGGGCCGGCGGGGATGCGGCGGCCATCGCGGCCGCCGGCAAAGCGGTTCAGGATAATCGCGTCCTGCGGTTCAACAATCTCCTCGATGCGGTGGTCGCGGGGGTGTTTCTTACGCTGGTTTCAGCGATAGTCCTGCTAAGCGCGCGGGAGTGGGTATTGCTTCTAAGCCGGCGGAAGGCTGCGGCATTGCGCGAGAGCCAGCCGGTCTGGCTGCCCGACTACGCCGTGGCTGAGGGCAAGCCGCTGCGCGTCATGGGTGCGCTCGCGCTGGGAGTCGGGCTTGCGCGGGAACTCTCCGGCGAGGCGCAAATGGACCGGGCGCAGGAGGCGGCAGCGTTGTGCCAATGCGATCACGGGAACCAGGGACCCACAGTCGCAAAACGCCAGGTCCGGACCCGCGGAATCGAGAAACGGATTTATCTTGAGGTGGCGGAACGCCGTTTCAAAGGGGTGCGAAGGTGCTGCTGAGAATTATCAATTACCGATGTTCAATCCGGAAGAACCTGATCGGCGCGCTCGCAGGCTCCACGCTCGGCATGTTGGGCGCGCACTTCCGGCGTTGACAAGACGAGGACGTTTAGGGCAACCCTGTTGAGGTGGAACGTATCGGCCTATTCGGCGGCTCTTTTGATCCGATGCACTTGGGCCATCTGCTGGTGGCCCAGGCGGCGCGGGAAGAGTTGGAGTTGACGCGTCTTTTCTTTATCCCGGCGGCCCAATCGCCTTTCAAACCGGAGAGCCAACCGGCTCCGGAGTCGGAGCGGCTGCGCCTGCTGCGGCTGGGATTGGCGGGCCAGGCCTGGTGCGAGGTGGACGACCAGGAAATCCGGCGGGGCGGCATTTCCTACACCGTCGAGACGGTGCGCGAATACGTCCGCCGGTTTCCCGAGGCGCGGCTTTTTTATTTGATCGGGGCGGATCACGCAGCCCAGTTGCCCAAATGGCGCCAGGCGGAGGAGTTGGCGCGGTTGGCGGAGTTTGTCGTCATCCCCCGGCCGGGCATGGGGGCGGAGGCGCCGTTGCCGCCGCCGTTTCGCGGGCGGACGCTGGCCGGCTTTCCGCTGGGGGTTTCCTCCTCGCAGATACGAGGGCGGGTGAAGGCCGGTTTGCCGATCGAGACGCTGGTGCCGAGCGCGGTGGCGGAGGCCATTCGCAATAAACAGCTTTATCTTTGAGCGGGCTTGGGCCTATATTGCGTCAGATGGACTCGAGACAACTGGCCATGGCCTGCCGGAAACTGGCGGACAACAAGAAGGCGGAAGACATCGTGATTCTGGACGTGCGGGAGCTGTCGTCGGTCACGGACTATTTCGTGATCGCCTCCGGCACCAGTGAGCCGCACCTGCGCGCGATTGTCGAGGAGATCAGGGAGAAGCTCCTTGAGGAGTACCATGTCCGGCCCAGGGCTGTCGATGGCAGGCTCCAGACGGCTTGGGTCGTGTTGGATTTCTTCGATGTCATCGTCCACGTCATGCGCCGGGACGTGCGCGAGCGCTACGACCTGGAGACCCTCTGGGGCGACGCCCCGCGCGTCAAGTCACGGCGGCGGGTGGCGGCGCAAGCATAACAGTCCCTATTCGGACTTCGGGGGGGTCTCGTTGGTGAACTTGACCATGTCGTCCAACACCTTCTTGAAATCCTCCAGACCGGGCGCGGGGATGATGATCGTGTCGCGCCGTCCGCCAACGTCCTCAGTGATGCGCAGGAATCGTCCGCGAGTGTTTTCTTTGAGAGCGAAGATGAAGGTCTTCCGCTCGATTTGAACTTTATCCGACTTGAGCGTCTCTTCGTTAACGGGCGCCTTCGGCGCGGAACCGAAGGAACGGTGGCCGAAGGGCGATGGGCGATCGTTGGAAATCATACACTTACCCGTTTGGGGCCGCCCCTGGGGCAACCCGTTCTTACACTTAACATAAGGTTAATGATTGCACTTTGTCAACCCCGGAACTTGCTCGCGCTTACGAACCGGGTCGGGTCAGGCGGGTTTGCCATTCGCCAGAGATACACTCCCAGGCCGCCTACCGTGAGGAAATTGACCATTTCTGCCAGGTCCTGCCAAGCACGAAATGTCCTGGCGGCGGATTTTCGTGTTTCGGCCGGAGTGTTAAGGCCGAAGGCCAGACGATGCGAGGTCTTGAGTTTGGGCAGGAGCAGGAAGCCGGCCGCCAGGTTGAGGGCAACGAGGCTCAGGAGCAAACCGCGCCAGAATCGCCGCGGGACTTTTCCCAGGTAGAGCCATTCGGCGAGCAGATGAAAGAGAGCGAGGAAACTGCAAACCAGTTGGAGGTTGAAGTAGCGGGAGGCGACGATTTGAGCGATGGCTACGGAGTAGAAAGGAAAATTCGCGGGAGTGAGCAAGCCGCCCATTTCCGGCGAGGCGAAGGCCGGCCCGGCGATGAAGGCATAGAAGACGGCGGCGCCGAACCATACCGCGGCGTTCAAGAGGCCGACGAATCTCAGAAACCCGATCACGACTCAGCGGTATAAGGGAAAACAGGCCGGATGCCAATCCCCAATCACAAAACGTTGGCGGCCAGTTCGGCCAACTCCGAGCGTTCGCCCTTTTGGAGCTCGATGTGAGCGGCGATAGGCTGCGGTCGGAAGCGGCTGACGACGTAATTGAACCCGTTGGAGGAGGAATCGACGTAGGGATTATCGATTTGGTAGGGATCGCCGGTGAGGATGACTTTCGTGCCGTGGCCGACGCGGGTGATGATGGTCTTGGCCTCGAGCGGGGTGAGGTTCTGGGCCTCGTCGATGATCATGAACTGGTTGGCGATGCTCCGGCCGCGGATATAGCTCAGGGCTTCGACGACGATGCTGCCGGAGCGCATAAGATCACTGCTGCGGCGGTGCTCGTGGCCCATGTTCAGGTCGCTTAGCATTTCGAGGGCGTCATGGATGGGCTGCATCCACGGGGCGAGTTTTTCTTCGAGCGAACCGGGGAGGAACCCGAGTTCCTTGCCCATCGAGATGGTGGGGCGGGCGACGACCAAGCGCCGGAACTCGCGATCGAGCACCGTGCGTTTGAGTCCGGCCGCCATGGCCAGGAGGGTCTTGCCGGTCCCGGCCTTGCCCATGAGGGTGACCAACTTCACGCGGTCGTCCAGGAGAGCGTCGAATGCAAAGTGTTGTTCGCGATTGCGCGGTTTGATGCCCCAAACGCCTTCCCGGGAGTCAATGATCGGGACGAGCTTGGTTCCAGTAATGTCCACGCGGGCCAAAGCGGCGCGTTTGGGATTGCTCTCTTCGGTGAGGGTGCAGTATTCGTTGGGGAAATACTGCCGGCCCCCATTAAGTTCCATTTGGCCGTTGGCGCGAAAGGCGGTGATTTGATCGGCGCCGACGGTCAACTCAATCATCCCGGTGTAGAGGTCCTTGATGAGCACCCGATCGTTTTCGTAGTCCTCGGCCTGGAGGCCAATGGCGTCGGCTTTGATGCGCAGGTTGATGTCTTTGCTGACCAGGACGGTCTGGCTTTTTGGCTGGGCCTTGAGAATGCTGGAGGCCAGGGAGAGGATGCGGTTATCAACGGTGTCGTTTCCGAACACGGCGTGGCCGTTGGTGGCCGATTTGGCCTTTTGGAAGATGATACACAAGTTACCGCCGTTGGGCAGGAGGACCCCTTCGCTCAAGCGCCCCACCCCGCGGAACCCGTCCAACATGCGGGAGACGGTGCGCGCGTTCTGGCCCAACTCCGAAGATTCGCGTTTGAAGCGGTCTATTTCCTCGATGACTTCGATCGGCAGCAGAACGTTGTTGTCCTCAAACTTGAGGAGGCAATTGGGATCGTGGAGAAGGACGTTGGTGTCAAGGATGTAGTTCTTTTTCACGAGCAAAGGACTTGAGTTGGACGCCGGACATGCGCCGATGCCATTGGCGGAGCCGGTCATGGGCGGCCGGAAGGCTGTAATGGCGCGAATACAGGAAATTGCCGAGGATGCCGCTCAAGTCGAAATCCAGGAAGCGAGGCCGTTCATCGAGCAGGAACGGCCTGAATATCAACATCTCTTCAAAGGGCACCAACAGTTGCTCGAACTGCGCCAGCAGGGTCTTCTGCTGGGTCCTCCAGACGTCCAGGCAGCCGCGGCCGAATTTCCGTTCCTTGTAGCGCAGGAACTGCATGTGGTCGGACGGGGGCACGAAATCCCGCCAATAGATGTCGTTGAGCTTGAAGCCAACGGCTTCGAGGTCGGTCTCGACGTGCCGCCAGAGGATGGACTGCACCCCTTCCAGTTCCCAGGGAAAGAGGCCGAGCCGGAGCCGGGTGTCCACGTACTTGGCGATGACCTGCGAGGTATCCTCGACCTCAAAAATCACGGATTTGCCGTCGCGGAGAATGGGGACGCCGTAGTAGCGCCCCTTGGTCAGGCGCCAGACCCGCGAACGGTCGCCGTTTGGGATGTTGGTGATTTTGAAGCGCACCCCGGAGAACTCCAGGATACGGCGCTGGACGATGCAGAATGGACTCCACGGAAATTGAATTAGTTCAATCATTGCGCTCGCATTTTCGATGTCCAACTGGCTGGACTGTAAAACCGTCCAAGCGGGCTGACAAGGGGAAATGCGAGCCTTTACACAAGAGCCGGTGCTGGCTAGATTCAGTACATGTCTTCGGATCACGATGCAACGGAGTTCATTGACGATGATTTCCAAGGGAAACGGCCCTCCGGCCCCGTCGCTGCCCCCGGGACGGGTCCCGTTCAGCGGGCGCCCTCGCGCGAGGAAGTGGACGCCAAAGTCGCCGAGGCACAGCAGAAGCTGGCGGAGTTGAGGCACGCGCAGGAAGAGCTCGAACGCGAACGGGCCAGCTTGGAAGAGACTCGCCGGCGGCAGAGGGAATTCCAAACCGGCCGGGTCGAGATGGTCCAGAACCTGACGCGGGGGCTGGGGCTGCTCGAGGAGGCGGAGTTTGCGGCGCGGCGGGACGCCGAGCAAATGTCCAAGGCACTTGCGGATTTGCGGGACGCCCTGGGCAAAGTGCAGGCCATTAACGAGGAGACCTGGACCCACGAGAATTTCAACGCGGAGTTGACGCGCGCGTTGACGACGCTGGAGAACGCGCGGATGGAGTGGAACGCCGCGCGGCTCAAGTTCCCCGTGGTCGGCGGCCAACCCCTCGATACGGCCCCAGGAGCGGCGGGCGCCGAGAGCGGCGTGCGGTCGCTTTTTGCCACCTACAGCTTCAGCGACTGGTGTCGCCTGAGTTTCGCCGTGACGTGGCCGCTGGCCACGGTGGTCGCCCTGGCGCTGGTCGTGCTCGTGATCTTATTGGTGCGCCGCTAAGGAGCCGGCGGTTATGGCGTGGCTTAAGAAAAAACCAGACCCCCTTTCGGACCGCGCCCGGGCCTTGAACCAGGAGATTGCCCACCTGGAGGGCCAGATCAAACGGCTGGGCGCCCAGTTGGACCGAGACCAGGCTCATCCCCGCCTTCGTCCCACAAGCCTCCCCCACGCGAGCAACGCCGGCCGCGCCGGCGCGAGCACCGCGCCAGCTTCCCCTCCCGCCGCGGCCGCGCACGAGCCCATCTTCGAGGACGTGGACCAGGGCCGTCTGGAGTCCGGCGACCCATCTGTCGTCCCGCGGGAGCATTACAACGAGCTGGGCGTGCGCAAGTATGATTTGCCGGGCCTGCTGCGCCGCATCCGCGGTTTCTTCCAGGGTCCCTCCGCGACGAATCCCAAGTTGGTCAGCTACTTGGCCGCCGGCGGCATTCAGGGCCTCCGCCCCCTCCGTTATGAAACGCGCAAGCAACGCAGGCGTGTCATCGCGTTTGCGGGGCTGGTGTTCCTCCTGCTCCTGGGCACGATTCTGGAGCTGCTCCATCGGCATCAGTAGCGCCGCCGTCAGGCCGTTGGCGTTGCGTCATCAACGCGAGCGGCGCCCGCCCGCTCGAGGGCCATCTCTTTGATCCTGCGCAAGTCGAGTTTCCCCGTGCCCAGAAACGCAAAGGCCTCGACGTGGAAAAACTGGTCGGCCCGCGGTTTCCAGAGGTTTGGCAGGTCACAGCGCGCGAGTTTGTCGAGGCACTCTTGCACCTGGCGAGGGGCCAGTTTGTGGAGGACGACCAACCGCTCTCCCTTCTTTTCATCGGGCACGCCGGCAACCACGAAGGTCTGCTCCGTAACGCCGGCCAGCTCGTGCAGCTTGTCCTCGACCTTGATGTGTGGGACCATTTCACCGCCGACCTTGCTGAATCGGTTGAGCCGATCCGTGATTCGGAGGAATCCGTCCTCATCCATGGCCGCAACATCGCCGGTGACGTACCAGCCCTCGCGCAAGACTTGCGCCGTCATGTCCGGACGGCCCAGGTAGCCCTGCATCACGTTGGGTCCCTGGACCAGCAGGAGGCCGGACTGGCCGACGGGCAGGGGTTCAAGAGACTGCGGGTCGACGATTTGCACACAGATTCCCGGCAGCGGCTGGCCGATGCGCCCCCGTTTGGAGCCTACTTGCCGAAAGCCGGCGGAGCGGAAATCGGGCGTGTTCACGGCGACCACCGGCGAGCATTCCGTGCATCCGTAGCCCTCGAGCGGGCGGACGCCGAATTGCTCCTCGAAGGCGGCGGCGAGGCGCTCGGGCAATTTCTCGGCCCCCGTCATCACGACGCGCAGGCTGCCGAACTGCTCCGCCGCGCAACCGCGCATGTACAACTGCAGGAACGTGGGCGTGGCCAGCAGGAAGGTGAGCGCATACTGGTTGACGAGGGCGCCAATCGCCTTGGCGTCGAGGGGGTTTGGATAGAAAACCACGCGCAGCCCGAGGACCGCCGGCAGGCAGAGCGTCCCGGTGAACCCAAAGGAATGGAAAAAGGGCAGCACTCCGAGCATGCCGTCTCGCGAGCTCAACGCGAAGACCTGCTCGAGCTGTTCGATGTTCGAGCCGATGTTATAGTGGGTCAGCATTACGCCCTTGGGGTCGCCGGTGCTGCCGCTCGAGAAAATGACCGTGGCCAGGTCGTCCAGCGCGGGAGTCTTCCGGCAGCCCAGCGCCCGCTCCAACAGCCGGCATGGAAGCAGCCACGCAAGCGCCAGCGCCGCCAGTTTCTCGCCCAGGGAAGGGCCCGCCTCCGGCCTGCCCCATAGTTCCTCCAGCAACAGCACCCGGCCCGAGACATTCAGCTTAAGCTTGTCCAGGAACGCCCGGGAACTGACGACTGTCCGGATGTCGCATTGCCGCATGCACGAGGCCAGGGTCTGCTCTGAGACCGTGTAGTTCAGGTTAACGGGGACTTTGCCCATAAGCAGCGCGGCCAGGTTCGCGAGGGCGCCCGGCACCGAGGGTGGAAGCAGCAGGCCGACCATGCGCTGGCCCGCCCAGAGCGGTTTGAACCGGCGCGCCAGCAACACGGCGCCCGCCAGGACCGAACCGAGGCGGACCTTCGGGGTTCGAGGGTCGGCCATGGCAAGGCGAAGCGGATGCCGTCGGGCGGTCCGGATGAACGCGCGATGCAGGGGCCGCATCCGGGCGCGCCGGTGTTTCCAGGCTGCGGCCATCAACTCCTGCACGGTCTGGCGGACCCGTATCGGCGTCGCGGTGGAGGGCAGCGGCCGCCCGAAATTGACCGTGACCGGATACGGAATGCGCCGCGGGAGCTTCCATAGGAAACGTCCCTTTTCAAAGCTGAAGATGCTGCCCCACACGCCGTCCAGGGCGACCGGAATAATCGGGGCCTGGACGCCCTTCATGATGCGCTCGAAGCCGCGCCGGAAAGGCAGCATGTGACCGATGCGCGTGATCTGGCCCTCGGCAAAGATGCACACGACCTCGCCGTTTCGGATGGCCTCGCTGGCGGTGCTCAGGGACCGGAGCATCTCGCGCGGCCGCAGTTCCGACGAGATCGGAATCGCCCGCAGGATGCGGGCCAGGGGCTTGATCCAGGGCCGCTCGTAGTAGCCCTTGTACATGATGAATCGGACATCGCGGTCGGTCGAGGCGATGAGGAGCAGCGCATCCACGAGCGAGAGATGATTGCACACCAGGAGGGCGCCGCCTTTGGCCGGCACGTTTTCAGGGCCATCCACACGGATGCGGTAGAGAGTCCGCGCGAGCACCCAGAGAACGAACCGGAGCAGGGCGTCGGGCAGGAGCCACAAAACGTAAATCGTTCCGGTCAGCGTCACCACCGCCGCGATGACAAAAACCGTGGACGGACTCAGATGCAGAACCACCGTCACCAGGAAATAAACCGCGGACGCCGCGAAAATGCCTACAAACGAGAGCAAATTGGCCGCCGCAAGCACTCCTCCTTTGCTTTCCCTGTCCGGACGATGTTGCAGCAGCGCGGCAATGGGGACGATGAAAAAGCCGCCGAAGAAGCCCAGCAGCGACAAGTCCACCGCGACGCTGGCAAAGGACAGCCCGCGCCGCCCGAGCAAGGCGGCAAGCACGGTCATGCCGACCGACCCCAGCGGGATCAGCCCGTATTCGATTTTGCCCCCTGAAAGATACCCCGCCGCAAAGCTGCCCAGCCCGATGCCAATGGCGGTCGCGGCCTGCAGGTAACTGCTCTGCTGCGGATCGGAAATGTTGAGCACGTCCTTGGCGTAGATGACGATGAGGAACTGAATCAGCGCCGCGATGGCGAAGAAGTACGTGTTGCCGAGCGTTGCCAGCCACAGCACCCGGTCTTTTCGGATCAGTCTGATTTGCCCCCACAAGTCCGCGAGAAAATTAACCCGAAACCGCTTCGCCGGGTCGGCGGCCGGAACTTTGCTGATGCCCAGGCTCGTGAGAAGCCCAAATCCAGCCAACCCGATGAGCACCACAGCGGACCACCCCTGCCTTCCGGCAAATGTCTTGCATAGCCCGGCCCCGACCACCGTCCCGCCAATGATGGAAACGAACGTGCCGAGTTCCAGGACGCCGTTACCCCACGAAAGTTTCCCCTCGGGCAGCAGCTCCGGAAGCAGGCCGTACTTTGATGGACCAAACACCGCGCTATGGACCTCCATCAGGAAGACGCACGCGATGGCAAGGTAAAGTTGGTTGGCCGCCAGCCCGGCCAACGCGAGCAGCATGACACAAATCTCGAACACCTTGATGCCGATCGTGACCGAACGCTTGCTGTAGCGGTCCGCGAAATAACCGCCGGCCATCGAGAAAAGAATGAACGGAAGCGCGAATAAAGCGCCCACCACGCCGACGAGTTGGTCGCGCTTGTCATTGGAAAACCCCATCCCCGTTATCAGCGAAATGACCAGCCATTTCAGGACGTTGTCGCTGAAGGCGCCCTGAAACTGCGTTACGAACAGGCTCCAGAACCCGCCCAATCCCCTCCGGGCCTTTCCCGCCTGGGTTCGCTCCGGGGCCATGCGGGCTTCATCCGCTTCCATGAGGGTTTGCATAAGCGCAATCGCAAACGGTCGTTTCTGCCCCTCAATCTACCAGAAGTCCGCCAGGCCGCGCGAATTGATAAAATTGGATCGAGTATCTGGAAACCATGCCCCGCTCTTGGCCGCCCGTGAGCCCGCCGGGCACAAAAAAAGGGCCGAAACTCACGTTTCGGCCCGGAAAGAATCTGGCGGCAACCTACTCTCGCAGAAGCTATACAGCCACTACCATCGGCAAGACTGCGTTTGACGGCCGTGTTCGGAATGGGAACGGGTCGGACCGCAGCTTTATGGCCACCAAAAAATCATTGAAAGAGCATGTTCTCTGAAAACTGCACACAGGACGAAACCAGGGGATTACGTTCGCGAGTTAAAATCGCCCTCACGTCCCCGCCCGATGGCGGAGATGGGAAAAGCGATCAAGCCTCACGACCGATTAGTATTAGTCCGCTTAACGGATTACTCCGCTTACACGCCTAACCTATCAACCAGGTAGTCTACCTGGGGTCTTTAGGGACCTTGCGGTCCGGGAAACAATATCTTGGGAGGAGCTTGGCACTTAGATGCTTTCAGCGCTTATCTCTTCCGCACATGGCTACGCAGCGATGCCCCTGACGGAACAACTGCCACACCAGAAGTGCGTCTAACCCGGTCCTCTCGTACTAAGGTTAGAACCCCTCAAGTTTCCTGCGCCCACAGTGGATAAGGACCGAACTGTCTCACGACGTTCTGAACCCAACTCGCGTACCGCTTTAACCGGCGAACAGCCGGACCCTTGGGACCTTCTCCAGCCCCAGGATGCGATGAGCCGACATCGAGGTGCCAAACCGGATCGTCGATATGAACTCTTGGATCCGATCAGCCTGTTATCCCTAGCGTACCTTTTGTCCGTTGAGCGACGGCAATTCCACATTCCACCGTCGGATCATTTGGGCCTGCTTTCGCATCTGCTCGACTTGTTGGTCTTACAGTCAACCAGGCTTATACCCATACGCTCGACGCATAGTTGCCAACCATGCTGAGCCAAGCTTCGCGCTCCTCCGTTACCATTTGGGAGGAAACCGCCCCAGTCAAACTGACCTGCACGCACTGTCCCCCGGCTGGCTAACAGCACGGGGTTAGAATCCTAATGAGCAAAGAGTGGTGTTTCACATTGCGACTCCACGGGCGCCGAGGCGCCCGCTTCAAAGTCTCCCACCTACGCTACGCATCGCCAACCAGAACA
>CAZZFF010000114.1:0-20385 GCA_964653485.1 uncultured Verrucomicrobiota bacterium
GGTGTATTGGCCGTTGACGAACGAATAGAAGGTCTCCCCGTAGCGGCTGTTGCTGTGGGTAAAACAGAATTCGAGGGTCTTTTCCGCGTAGTGGAGCGGGGGATAGATCGGCTCGCTCCCGTCCGTGCCCAAGTCCTCCATGACCAGGTCCAGCAGGCCGTTGCGGGATTGGAAGACCTGGCCGTTGAAGGAGAGCCGCAGACCGGCGTTGAGGTAGCTGTAATGCCGGAGCCGCCGTTCGACGTGTTCGGGATGAAACTCGATCTGCTGGAAGATGTCCGGGTCCGGCTCGAAACGAACCAGGGTGCCGTCAGGCTCGGACGTCTTGCCACGGTTCTGCCCCTTGAGCTTGCCTTGCTTGAACCATGCCTCGACAAATTCGCCCTCCCGGTGGCTGCGAACCAGGAATTCCCTGGAAAGCGCGTTGACGGCTTTGGTGCCGACGCCGTTGAGGCCGACGCTGAACTGGAAGACGTCGTCATTGTATTTGGCGCCCGTGTTGATTTGCGAGACGCACTCCACCACTTTGCCCAGGGGAATCCCGCGCCCGAAATCGCGGACGGTCACCGTCTTGTCCTCGATGGCAACCTCCACTTCCTTGCCGGCCCCCATGATGAACTCGTCGATCGCGTTATCGATGACCTCTTTGAGCAGGATGTAACACCCGTCGTCATAATGGGACCCGTCGCCAATCCGGCCGATGTACATGCCGGTGCGCAGGCGGATATGTTCCAGCGAAGAGAGCGTCTTGATCTTGCTCTCGTCGTAAACGTGTTTGCTGTTATTCGCCATAGCGGTTCAGGGCGCTGGAGCGGTGACACGGGCCTTGACCTTGTCGAGCAATTCGCGGAAAGGGCGCCTTTTGACGTGAGACATCTTGTGCTCAACCTCGAAATGGGAATCCCCGTGGTCCGTGACCCGGTAGAGGTCGCAGGTGACCAAAAGCTTGTCTTCATCCAGTCCTGCGATGCGGACCTTTACGCGGACCCAGACCTTGTTGGGGTCCCAGTCACCGTAGAGGAAGGTCGCCATACCGCCGGCCGGCCTCTCGAAGGCCAGCCGCATGTCTTTGTTGTCGGGCAGGGGCACCGGTTTGTAGCCGGCCTGCTGAAAGACCTCGGAGACGGCGTGCGCGGTTTCCAGAGGCGTCGGCCCGCTGACGACCACAGCCGCCAGACTCTCGTGTCCCGGGCCTTTGAGGGAATGGCATCCCGCGCCCACCGCGGCGCAGAGCGTCACCATGGCGGCCAGACGCAGCAAAGAGCCGATTCGGGCGCCGTTCCGTTTCCACAAATAATGTTGCACAACCACGGGTCTCAGGATTGCAGGGTGCGGGGCGCGGGGCAAATCGAATCTGAGCGCGGAGGGACCGCATACGGTCCGCTTGTAATCTCCGACAAAGGACATTCGCCCCTATTCTCGCAACTGGACATGGCGCGGCTTTTGCCCCATCTTTGGACTCGGTCCAACTGCATCGCACCAAACCGATTATGTTATGACAGAGACCCCTCCTCCCCTGGACTCCCAGCCGCAACCTCCCCTGCCTCCGGCGATGTCCCTGGCCGGCCGGATGGCCAACGTCATTGCCGCGCCGAGTGAGGCGTTCGATGCGGTGAAGAATTCTCCGCCCTCCGCCGCCAACTGGGTGGCCCCCGCGTTGCTCCTCATCCTCATAAGCTGGATCGGAACGGCGATTGTTTTCTCCCAGCCTGCCATCAACCAACAGATGACCGAGATCACCGAAGCGGCTGTGCGAAAGCAGCTTGAAAAGAGCACTCTGCCTCCCGATCAGGCCGAACGAACGCGTCAGAGGATGGAGAGCATGGCCCTCGTCATCCCCAAGATTGGCGCCGCGGTTCTGCCTGTCTTCGCTGGGTTCCTTTCCCCTTTCATCTGGGGCTTGTTCGTCTGGCTCCTCGGCGCCAAGGCCTTCGCCGGCGGTTTCACCTACATGAAAGCCGTCGAGGCGGTCGGCCTGGCCAACGTCATCCTGGCGCTGGAGGCCCTGGTCAGGACGCTGCTGATCCTGTTCTTGAACAATGTTTATGCCACCCCCAGCCTGGCCCTGCTCGTGCTGAACAGCTTCGACCAGCAGAATACGGTCCACGTCCTGCTCAACGCCGCCAACGTGATGACCTTCTGGCTCCTCGCCGCCAGGTCCGCGGGGTTGGCGCGCCTCGCCGGCGTCTCCTTCCCGAAGGCGGCCGCTTGCGTCTTTGGAATCTGGCTGGCCTACACCGGTTTCTTCGTTGCCCTGGGCGCCGCGGCCAAAGCCCTCATGAGCGGCTTGAAGGGGTCCTAAGGCGTCACGAAGAAATAACATGAACAATTATGGCGCAGGAGTTTTGGCCGCTGGCAAGGCGCGAGCGAGGCGCATATCCAAGGCGATCTGCAACGAGCGAGCAACGCCGCCGGCGGCCAAAGGAACCAGCCAGAATTGTTCATGTTATTTTTTCGTGACGCCTACCCCCCGCCGTGCGAGCTCTCCCGGCCGGGCGCGCTCAAATCGAGCAGGGGCCTGACCACCGCGCCAGGCACCTCCAGGACGGTGCCGTGGTGGGCGCGCTCGGGCATCACGAGCCGGTCGGAAACGTCGCGCCAGTGGACCAGGTCCTTCGATGCCACGGCCCCGTAACGCTGGTCCCGGTAGCAATCAAAATAAATGATGTACTCGTCTCCGAGCCGCAACGCCGTCGGACCCTCCACCCAGGAGCGCGTCAAGGGCGGGCCGGGCGGGCCGAAGGGGCCGTCTGGATTGTCGCCCGCCGCCATTCGCAGCAGTTTCCTGGGCGGTCTGAGCGTTTCATCCTTGAACACCAGGTAGAAGCGGCCCTCGGCGGGCAGGAGCGTGGCATCAATAATATTGAAGCCGGGATCGTAAAAAAGGCGCGTTCCGGTGAACGTCTGGAAGTCCGTTGTTGTGGTGCAATACATCCGGTGGTTGTAATGGTCTTCCGCCTGCCCGGCCGTCTGCAGGAACCTGTTGGTGATTGTGGTTGCCCAGAAGATGAGGAACCGCTCCTTGCGCGAGTCCCACGCTATTTCCGGGGCCCAGCAGTTCAGCGCCGCCGGTTCATCCCCCATAACCACCAGGCCCTTTTGCTGCGACCAATGCACCAGGTCCTTCGAGGATGCGTAGCCGATGCTCCGGCCCGTCCATGAGGTCGTCCAGACCATGTGGAACGTGCCGTCCGGCGCCCGCATCAGACACGGGTCGCGCATGAGCCTGGATTCTCCGACCCGCGGTTCGAGCAGGCTGCGGCCCCCGTTGAGCGTCTCCCATCGGTAGCCGTCCCGGCTCCAGGCCAGGTGCAGACCGTCTTCCCCGTTGCTCAGGAAGTAAGAGAAAAGCCAGCAGTTCTCAGGAACCTCACTGGCGGCGGCGCTTGCGGACGGGGCGGCGGCTAAAACGGCAAAGAGCAGCAGCCCAACGAACGCCCGCAGTCTCCCGCCAAGAGCGCGTCCGAAAAACCACGGCTTAGTGTTTCGCATTGCGCTGTGTCCGTTCGACCAGGCCCCGCAGGGCCAGTTTCTCGTCCGGGGTCCCGGCGAACAACTCGTCCGGAAACCGGCGGTAAATCTCGATGTCGGCATAAATCAGGCTCTGCTCGTAGAAATTGAGGCCGAGGCCGGCCAGGTATTGAAGCCGCAGGTTCCGGTCCAGGTTGATCTGGGCCTTTTGGAGCCAGGGGGTCAGGTCCTTGGCTTGGCCGGCGTAGGTGGCCAGCAGTGCGAGTCCGGAGCGGCACCCGATCGAGCGAAGCGACTCATTCACCGCCTTGTAGTCCTGGCGGGCAAGCCGTCGCTGCACGCGGTCCACGTCAATGGTGGCCGTTCCTTCCGGTCCCAGCAACACAACGTCATATCCCTCCCCGTCGTCATCGTTGCTCCAGACGGTGCCATTGGGAAAGACCGAGAAGAAAGTCGCAATCTCGCTCTTGACCACCGCCAGGTTGCTCTCATAAAGAGGCACCCATTGCGTCATCAGCCCGCCTGGGTTCAAATGCCGCCGGCAAAGCTCGAAATACTCCTTGGTGTAAAGCGTCGCCGCGCCCTTCACCCAGGGATGAATCGGGTCCGAAGTGATGATGTCGAACTTGTCCCGCGTCGTCAGGATATAGTGCCGCGCGTCGTCATAAACCAGCCTCGTCCGCCGGTCTTTAAGCACCCCCTCATTCTCCCTGCTGAAATAGCGTGCAACCGCTTTGGGGATCAATGGCTCCAATTCACAGACAACGATGCGTTTGACATCCGGGTGTCCGACAAAGGAGCCTGCCGTGACCCCCGCGCCGCACCCCACAACCAGCACCGATTCCGGCCGCGGATGCACCAGGGCGGGGATGTGCCCGAGCATCCGCTGTAGTCTCATGTCCCGCGCATCCGTCGAGGCCTCGATCTTGCCGCTGATATGGAAGTTGCGCACCCCGCTGCTCATTTCAGTCACGGCGACGGACGCATTCATCCCCTCCCCCATGAAAAGCAGCGAGCCTAGCTCGGTCCTGGCCGGCAAGTACCGCCCGTATGCCACCAATTCCCAGGGCACGCGGGGCACGCTCAAAACAAGCAGCGCGGTCAGCCCCACCCCGCCGCACACCAGGATCGGTTTTCCGATTCCGGCCGCGGCCCCGCTCCCGAGGCTCCCCCCTCCGCGGGGCCAGAGCATTAACATCCCGCTTGCCCCCGACACCGCAATGAGGAGTCTCTCGATCTGCTGCGTGCCGATGCTCTGGATGAGGAACAGGCTGCAGGCCAGTGCCCCGATGATCCCACCCAGGGTGTTGGCTGCGTAAATCCTGCCCACCAGGCGCCCGGAGTCGCCCCGGCCTGAGGCGGCGGCGGCCAGGGCCAGCGGAAAGCTGGCGCCCCACAGACACGTCGCCGGCAGCAACACCCACGCGCAGCGGACCAGGTCCAGTTGGAAGCTCACCCAGATGCTCCGCGTCAGCGACGGGTTGACCGGCCAGAACGGAAGCGAGCGCCCGAGCATCAACGCCGCCCAACCAATCGCCCCCGCCAGCAGCAGTTGACAGCCCCCCAGCGCCGCGCGCGCATTGGCCGTGCTCCGCGCCAGCAAAGCCCCCGCGCTGCTCCCCGCCCCCAATCCCACCAGGAACACCGCCAGGATGATGCAAAAAGCATAGACGGTCGGCCCCAGCATCAGTGACAACAGCCGCGTCCACACCACCTCCGCACCCAACGCACAGAGCCCGGATAAAGCGATGACAAGGCATACCAGGCCGGAGCCAGGCGCCGCGGCATCCCCGTCTTGTTCGCCGGCATTCCGGGTCTTCGCATCCGCTCCCTCCCGTGTCTCCTTTTCCACGTCTGGTTCGGCCCCGGCATCGCAGCGGGGACGGAGACTGGCCAGTCCGAAGCCCAGGAGCGAGACCGTTCCGTTGACGGAGGCGGCGATGAAAGTCGCGGTGCGCATGTCATGGTAGCGCAGGAGACTGAACCCGGCCAACAGGCAGCCCACGACCGCCCCGGCGATATTTCCGCCGTAAAACAAGCCGAGCCACGATACCCCGGCAGGCGTGGTCTTGAGACTCCGTGAGATCGCCGGCAGCGTGGCCCCCATCAGCAGAGTCGGGGGCAGCAGGCATGTCCCGCAGATTACCCCGCGCAGGAGCAACCCCATCATTCCGCTTCCTCCCAGGCTTGCGTAAACCCGCCCCGCCAACGGCACGACCAGGAGCGCCCCCAGCCCGCAAATCCCCAGACCGGCCTCCAGACAGGCATAGACTCGCATCGGATGGTAATGCCGGGGAACCCACCGCGGCAGGGCAAGGCTGCCCAGGCACATCCCCCCCATAAAAACCCCCAGCAACACACCCAGAGACACCGCCGAAGAGCCGATGACCAGTTGAAGCAACTGGAACCAGACTATCTCATAAATCAGCGCCGCGCACCCGCTCCCGAAGAACAACAGCAACACCACCGGCAAGGCCGCCCGCTCGAATAGCGCGGCGCTGGTCGGTTCTTCGTGCTTTGTGCATGTGATCATCGATCCGCTGCCAGCCTGAACGATCCGGCCTGACAGAGCAAGGATTTCGCTTGAGAGTCGGACAGGTTGGCGATCGCTTCGGATCGGTATATCCACCAGGTCTTTCCTTTGCGGCGAATTCCGCAACTGTATCTGCATGCAACCGGCGCTCAAAAACAGGTTTGCGCCCGTCGGCCCGGCGCGGCAAGCTGCCCCTGAACGCGGAGTTCCGTCAACCATGAGCCAAACATCAAACCAACGATCCGAAGAGTTCCTGAAGGTCTCCAGCCAGTTCCAGCTTGGAATCCTGACGACTGAGTCCTCGCATCCCGTCACGGCCAACCTGAGCGACAGCGCCCGGCGCGATGCCGCGGCCGGGCTGGGCTTGCTCTTCGAGGCGGATGGCGACGTGGTGGACCGGTACACGGAGTTTGCCCGCTCAGGCCAGGCGCGGGAGATGGCTGGCGCGGTGATCGAGGCGCTCAGGAGGGGAGGCAGGGTGTTCTTTACCGGTTGCGGTTCCACCGGACGGCTGAGCATCCAGTTGGTTTCCATCTGGCGCGACTTCTGGCAGCGGCAACGCGCGCGCGGTCTGGTTTGCTCGCCTTCCGCCGAGGAGTGGGAGAGTCGCGCGCTCAGTGTCATGGCCGGCGGCGATTTCGCCTTGATCAAGTCCGTGGAAGGATTCGAGGACTTTACCGCCTTTGGCCGGAAGCAGATCGGGGACCTGGGAGTCGGGTCCGGCGATGTGGTGTTCGCGATTACGGAGGGAGGAGAGACGTCGTTCGTCATCGGCACGGCGTGGAAGGGCCTGGAGGTTGGGGCTCGAGTTTTTTTTGTCTATAACAACCCTGACGAGTTGCTGTGCCGGCACGTCCAGCGGAGCCGTGAGGTCATCCAGGAGCCGCGCATCACGAAGGTCAACCTTACCACAGGCCCCATGTCCGTCACCGGCTCGACGCGGATGCAGGCCACCACCGTCCAATTGTGCGTCCTGCTTACCGTCCTGGAGAGGGTCCTGCGCGGCCTGCTCAGGGAACTCGAGCCGCGAGGGCCGCGCGCCCTGGATGCCGAAGCCGTGCCCGGAGAGTTCCTCGAGAACCTGGCCGCGATGCGCCGGACCCTCCAGTCGGGCGCGTTGCTCTCGCAGCTCGCCGGCGCCGTATCCCTCGAAGAGTCCGTGTACCGGTCCGGCCACAAGAACAGCTACTTCGCCGACCGTTTCGGAATCGATGTGCTCACCGACACCACGGAACGGTCGCCCACCTTTTGCACCCCGCCTTTCCGCAAGCACGACGACCCGGCGGCCGCGGAATCGTGGTCCTTCCTGTTCCTGCCCTACGCGGACACGGCGCGCGCCTGGGAACGGATTCTCAGACGCCAACCCCGGTGCGTCGAGTGGAGCCGGCAGGAGGTGCGAGACCTGGTGGGAGAAGAGAATGCCCCCCGGACTTACGAGGTCGTCCGCAAGATTGGCCCGGGCGAATTGATGCGGTTTCGAGTGGGCCTGGACGGCTTGCCGTATCGGCCCTTGCGCCCGGGGGACAGCGCTGGGGCAATCGTGGCCGAGGAGGAGAAGAACTCGCTGCTTTCACCCGGCGGCTTTTACCGGGCGCAGCTCGACGCCGCCCGCCAGGCGGGAGCCGGGGTCGGCCTGGTGTATCTTGGCGAGCCGGAGTCGGTCGAAGCCGTTAGGCGGTTTGTGGCGCGATGGGACCCCCGGTGCCGGACTGTGCTGGTCCCCGTCCCCAAGACCCGCCTTCTCCTCGACGGCGTCACGCGCGTGGGCCTGAAGATGCTGCTCAACGCCCTCTCAACCTGCACCATGGCGCGGCTGGGACGGGTCATGGGCAATTACATGGTCTGGGTCGCGCCCACCAATCTGAAGCTCATCGACCGGGCCACCCGTTACATCCAGCGCCTGACCGGACTTGGATACGCCGAGGCAAACCGCCTCCTCTTCGAGGTCGTTGAATACGTCGAGCCTCGGATGAAGGCCGACCAGGCATATCCGCCCGTCGTGGGCGTCGCGGTGATGCGCGCCCGGCATGGCCTCGACAACAAGGCGGCCGAAAGACGGTTCATGGCCGAAGTTGGTTCTATACAGGCGGGCGGAACTTTGCTAAGCTCAAAGCCGCTATGACTTTAGATGACGTTCTACTGGATGCGGAAGACAAGATGAGCAAGACCGAGCAGGTGGTGATCAATGGATTCGCCGGGGTCCGCACCGGCAAAGCATCCCCGGCCCTGGTCGAAAACGTGATCGTCGAGGTGTACGGTTCCCAGATGCGCGTGCGCGAACTGGCGGGGATTACCACCCCGGAGCCGCGCACCCTGGCCATTCAGCCTTGGGATGTCGGTTCGCTTCACCCCATCGAGAAGGCCATTCTCAAGAGCAACCTCGGCCTCACACCCTCCGTTCAAGGCAAGCTCATCCGCATCTTCTTTCCCGAACTCAGCCAGGAACGCCGCCAGGAATTCGTCAAGATCGTCCGTAAAATGGCGGAGGATGGGCGCGTGGCCATCCGCCACGTTCGCCGCGATGCCATGGAGCAGCTCAAGAAGCATACTCACGACAGCGGGGTCACGGAGGATGAAGCCAAGCAGGCGGAGAAGGACCTTCAGAAGCTCACCGACGATTATATCGTCAAGCTCGATGGGGTTCTGGCCCTCAAAGAGAAGGAGATTCTGACCGTCTGAGGGTTCGCTAACGGCTCCTAAGGCCGGGCCGGGCCGTTTGCGACCGGCGCCTCAAAGCGGATGACCGTTTCACCGGTCCGGGCATAGCCCAGGCGCTCCCGGGCCAGACGTTCCACCGCCTTTGGGTCGTGCCGCAACGCATCGTAGGCGCCCTTGAGCTGTTTGCCTTCCTCCGAAGCCCTTTGGATTTTGTTGTCCAATTCCAGAATGCTGCGCCGCATCCGCTCATTCTGCTCGATGAGGGGCATGTACCATACGCCAACCAGGAGCAGGACCGCCACGAACAACAGCAGCAGCGCGACCCGGGTCAGCTTATCCCAAAGGCCGACTTCAGCGTTCATCCTCGACAGTTAAGCATACGCCAATCCAAGAGTAAATCCGAATCTCAAAGACCCGCCCCGAATGAACGTGCCGGGGCCGCCACTGTCGATGATCCGAGAGTTGCCGGTCGGAACGCCTCGGCGGAAGCCTGCGCTGACTCACACCGCATCGCTTGGAATAGTCGTATTTAGTTGTCAGTGTGAGGTTTGACCGCTAACACTGCTGCCGCATGATTAAAGCGCTGCTGCTTATTTTTGACACCGTCGCCACCTGGGACCGGATTTCCCGGACCCAGCGCCGCGTGGGCTTCGTCTTGGCCTTTTTTCTGTTGCCGCTCGTAGGATTTACTTCAGCCGTCGAGGGCTACGGCCTGGTCCATTGGGGCAAATACCGCGGCGAGGTGCCGAGGATCCGAAGCTTCCCTCTGCCTGAAACCGCGGTGTTCGAGTGCGCTCAGGTCGTGCTCTGGCTGCTGATCATCTTCATGACCGCCAAAGTCCTCAAATCCATGTGCGAAACCTTCCATGGCCGCCACAATTACCCCCAGGCCTTCGCAACCGTGGCTTACGGGCTGAGCCCGCTTTTCCTCTTTCATCTGCTGGATGTCTTTCCCGCCGTCTCCCCCTGGGTAACCTGGGCCCTGGGTATCTGTCTGTCCATCGCCGTCCTTTACCAGGGTGTGCCGCGCATGATGGAGCCGGACCCGCCCCACGCCTTCGGATTATACCTGATGACCGCCCTGACCGTCCTGTTGGCCACCGGCCTGATGCGGTTCGTCACCGCCTGGTACTTGCAAGGCAGGTTCGCCAAACTCGAGACACTCCTCACCGGGTTGTGTCGCTAGGCCCGTCGGTTGCCGCCCCGTTGAACCTTTTAGGTCGATTCCAGGTCTGATGAACGATAATAGTATGAAGAAGATCGATTGTTTTGTCAGGTTGGCGGTGGCGTGTGCCTGTGCCGCATGGGGAGTCAATCGCCTGAACGCCGCCGACGCGCCGCCCCGGGTGCCGCGGTTCTCCGTTGATTACATGGACAAGTCGGTCGATCCCGGCGCGGACTTCTTCCACTACGCAGCCGGCAACTGGATCAAGGCCAACCCCGTCCCCGCGGATAAATCGCGTTGGGGCGGCTTCATGGAACTCCAGGAGCGGAATTGGTTTCTCATCCATGAAATCCTCGACTCCCTCACCACCTCCGCCGCGGTCCAGGACAACTCGCCCGCCCAGAAGGTGCGCGACCTCTACCGTTCGGCGCTGGATACCAACGCGCTTGAGAAGCTCGGTTTTAAACCCCTGGAGCCCGACCTCCGGCGCATCGCCGCGCTGGAAGGTGGCAACGATGTCCTGCGGTTGCTGGCCGACTTCCATCAACGCGGCATCGGCGCCTTTTTCCGGGAATCCGTCGAGCCGGACGCCAAGGACAGCTCGGTCTATGCCCTTTATCTGGGCCAGGGCGGGTTGAGCCTGCCGGACCGGGATTACTATCTAAAGGAGGATTTTGCTAAAATCCGCCAGGCATTCACGACGCATCTGACCGCGATGCTGACCCTCCTGGGCGAAGAACCGGCCGCCGCTCGCGCCCACGCCGCGACGGTGCTCGAACTCGAAACCGCCCTCGCCAAAGCCAGCAAATCCCGCGTCGACCTGCGCGATCCCATCGCCAATTACCACAAGTTCGCCGTGGCCGACGTGGTCCGTGACTACCCGGACGCGCCGCTGACGGTTTACCTCAAGGGCCTGGGCCTGGAGAACCTGAAGGATGTGGTCATCGAGCAGCCCGAATTCTTCCAGGCGCTCTATGCCCTGGCAGACGAGCGTCCGCTGGACGAGTTGGAGACCTACCTGCGCTGGCATCTTCTCAATGCCAGGGCGCCCTATCTCAACGCGGCCGCCGAAGGCGAATCGTTCGCGTTTTACGGCAAAGTCTTGCGTGGCCAGCCTTCGCAGGAACCGCGATGGCAGCGGGCCGCCAAGGTCATCGACGGCCAGATCGGCGAGGCGCTGGGCCAGTTGTTCGTCGCGCGCTACTTCCCGCCCTCCGCCCGGGCGCGGATGAGCGAATTGGTGGACAACCTCAAGGCGGTCTTTCACGACCGGCTCGCCAAGGTGGATTGGATGACCGAGACCACGCGCGCCAAGGCCCTGGCCAAGTTCGCCCGGTTTACACAAAAAATCGGATACCCCGACCCGTTCCGGGATTATTCGACGGTCGAGATTCGGGCCGACGACTACGTCGGCAACGTGCAGCGGGCGGAACTGTTCGAGTCCCGGCGGCAGTTGGCGCGCGTCGGCCGGGCGGTGGACAAGACCGAGTGGGACATGACCCCGCAGACCGTCAACGCCTATTTCAACCCGTCCCAGAACGAAATCGTCTTTCCGGCGGGCATCCTCCAGCCGCCGTTCTTCGACATGGAGATGGATGACGGCGTCAACTACGGCGCCATCGGCGTGGTCATCGGCCACGAGATCACCCACGGTTACGACGACCAGGGCCGGAAGTACGACGCGGAGGGCAACCTCAATGACTGGTGGACCGAGGCCGACGCCAAGGCATTCGATGCCCGCGCCCAGAAGGTGGTCGAGCAATACAACGCCTACGAGGCGCTGCCCGGCCTCCACGTCAACGGCAAACTGACCCTGGGCGAGAATATCGCCGACCTCGGCGGAACCAGCATCGCCTACGAGGCCCTCGAACGCGCCCTGGCAAAGGACCCCGCCAAGCGGAAGACCATCGATGGCTTCACGCCGGAGCAACGGTTCTTCCTATCCCTCTCCCAGATATGGCGCATCAACTGCCGCGAAGCCGAGGTTCGCCGCCTCATCACCGTGGACCCGCACAGCCCCGGGCAGTTCCGGGGCGTAGGGCCGCACGTGAACACCCGGGAGTTTTACGACGCTTTCGGCATCAAAGAGGGCGCCCCCCTGTGGCGAGCGCCCGAAGCGCGCGCGCGGATATGGTGAGCGGCCGCCCGCGATGAACCACAAGCCCCATCGCGTCGCCCTCGTGACGGGGGTGCTCGACTTGGGCGGCACGACGACGTTCCTTTGCAACCTCGCCGGCGAACTGATTCGCCGCGACCTCCATGCGGAAGTCTTCAGCTTCGAGCAGGACAACCCGCTCGCCGGGGATTTCGCCCGGCTCAAGATTCCGGTCTTCACCACGGACCAGCGGCGGATGATTTTCGAGGACCGCTTGCGGCGCATCCTGCGCGAGTTGGCCCGCTTTGGGCCGACCTCGGTCGTCGCGAACCTCTCAGCCACCTCCTTCGAGGCGCTGCGATATGTCCCTCCCGGCGTGTTTCGCATCGGCATGGCGCAGTCTCACGACGCGGGGGTTTATCGCACGGTTCGTGCTTATGCGCCGCACATGGATGCGATGGGCGCTGTTTCCACCACGATACGGGAGACCCTCGCCGGCCTGCCTGAGTTTGCCCGCGTGCCGGTTCACTATCTGCCCTACGGCGTGCCCATGCCCGCGCCCGAGACCCTTGCTGCGCGGGACCCTCACGCCCCGTTGCGGATACTCTATCTGGGCCGGGTCCAGCACGAACAAAAGCGCGTGCGCCTTTTCCCTCAGATTCTCCAGACCCTGGCCGCCTCCGGCATCCCTTTTCACTGGACCATCGCCGGCGACGGCCCCGAACGCGCCTTCCTCCAGGCCGCCATGAAAAGCCCGTCCCAGGCCCAGACGGTCTCGTTCCCGGGGAAAATCCCCTATGACGGCGTGCCGCGCGTGCTCTCGGAGCACAACCTGTTCCTGCTGGCCTCAGATTACGAGGGGCTGCCTCTGAGCTTGTTGGAGGCCATGGCGCGCGGACTGGTTCCCGTGGTCAGCGATCTGCCCAGCGGTGTCTGCGAGGTGGTCGACGCCGCCACCGGCAGGCTCGTGCCGCCCGCGAATGTCTCCGGCTATGCGGAGGCCATCCTCTGGCTGCATTCTCATCGCGAGGAAATGGAACGGCTCTCGCGCAACGCCCGCGAGGCGGTGCGCCACAAGTTCTCGACCTCGGCCATGGCCGACCGCTGGCTCGGCGTCCTGGATGCCGCCCCTTCCCAGCCCGTCTCCTGGCCCGGCGGTCACAAGATCAAGCCCATCCTCCTCGCCGCCAACTCATGGCGGTTTTCACCCCCGGCGCGCCTGGCCCGCCGCTGGCTGCTCCGCCTTCGGCGGCGGTGAGGAGAAAAACAGGACCTCGCCGCGCGTTTGCCCGAGTGAATAGGGTTGGCCCCTTTCCCGTCCAGTGTTGATACTCTTATGAAGAACTTGACGCTCTTTGTCTTGCTGGCCGGCTCGATCCTCTGTCCCCTCGGCGTCGCGTACCCCCAGGAACGGCCTGACGCCATCCTCCGTGCGGGGATGATCGGGCTGGATACTTCGCACGTCCCTGAGTTTGCCCGCATCTTCAACGAGGCCAAGCCCGACAGCGAGTTGGCCGGAATCAAGATCGTGGCCGGCTATCCCGGCGGCACCGACCTCCCCGCCAGCCGCGACCGGGTGGGGAAGTTCACCGAACAACTGCGCGGCATGGGCATCGAGATTGTCGATTCTATACCCAAGTTGCTCGGCAAGGTGGACGTGGTCCTGCTGGAGAGTGTCGACGGCCGGATTCATCTCAAAGAGGCGGCGCCGGTCATCGAGGCCGGCAAACCTCTCTTCATCGATAAGCCGGCTGCGGGTTCGCTCGCCGACGCGATCGCGATCTACGAGTTGGCCCGGCAGCGCCAAGTCCCCTGTTTCTCAAGCTCATCGCTTCGCTTCAGCCCCAACGTGCAGGAACTCAAGAAAAATGCCGCCTTGGGGCAGATCGTCGGCGCCGTCACCTGGGGTCCCTGCTCTTACCAGGAAGGGATTCCGGACATGTTCTACTATGGCATCCACGGCATCGAAATGCTCTACACCCTCATGGGTCCCGGCTGCCAAACAGTCGCCCGCATCCAGGCCCCCGATGCCGACGTGCTGACCGGAGTGTGGAAAGACGGGCGCGTGGGCACCTATCGCGGTCTCCGGCGCAACAAGGAGGAATTTGGCGCCGTCGCTTTCGGGACCAAAGGCATTGTGGCGGCGGGCAAGTCGGATGGTTATGAGCAACTCTGCGTCGAGATCGGGCGCTTTTTCAAAACACGCCGGGCGCCGGTGGCTCCCGACGAGACCATCGAGTTGATGGCCTTCATGGAAGCAGCCGATCAGAGCAAACGCCAGGGAGGGGCGCCGGTGGCCCTCAAGGACGTCCTCGCCAAAGCCCGCGCCGGGGCCGCGTCGAAAAACTGACCGGACCCTTCTTTTCATTCTTCGCAAAATCCGTTTGACGGTGGCTCTCGCCCCCTGTAAAGTTCGCTCCCTCTGGTATCGAGAGTGGATGAATGCCAGAGTCCCGACAGGTCGGGATCAACCGGCAGGGTGGAAGCCGGAGTATATGAGTTCCAGAGTAGCTCAATGGTAGAGCAGCCGGCTGTTAACCGGCGGGTTGCAGGTTCGAGCCCTGCCTCTGGAGCCAATTTTCCTGCGGAAAACGAAGGATATGGCCAACCTGACACAGTTTCGACACAGGAAAAGCCCGAATCCGGGACGGAACCCGGGAAAGACGTGAAGTTCCCCAAGCGCATCAAGTTCCGTGGCCGGCCCTTGGCGACCATCTATCGCCCATCCAAGAGCTACCCCAACTACCGCGTCGCCTGGACGGCGGGCGGGCGGCGGATGATGAAAGCCTTCCACCGCTACGGCGATGCCAAGGAGCACGCCGACCAACTGGCCAGGGAACTCGCCAAAGGTTCACAAGTGCCGATGCTGACGCCGGGACAGGCCAGCGATGCCGTGGCCGCGCTCGAACGGCTCCAACGCTTCTACGTGGACTCCGGGCGCCGCCTGTCCCTGCTGGCCAGCGTCTCGGAATACTGCGAAGCCGCCGCCAAGCTGGCGGGGCGCACCCTGGGCGGCGCCGTGGACGGCTACATGGCCAACGTCGCCGCCGTGCGGGCAAAGAACCTTCAAGAGGCCGTCGAGGAATTCATTGCGGAAGCGGAGCCAAAGACCAAGGCCAGGGACGGCAAGCGGTCCAAGCTCTCGCCCAAGTATTTCTACAACTGGGCAATCATGCTGAGGCGCTTTGCCGGCGCGTTTAAGAACACGTCGGTCAACGAGTTGACGAAGGAATTGATCAACGTCTTTTTCGACTCCGAACCGGTCTCAGGGTTCACCCCCAAGACCCGCAATCATCATCGAACCGCAGTGACTCAATTCCTGGCATGGGCTGTTGCCCGGGATTACCTCTCCCCGCAGCACCGCCTTGGCGAATCGGTTGGACTCAAAGCCGAGGACGCGGACGAAGGCGACATCGCCATCTACGCGCCGGCCGAATTCAACGCCCTGCTGGAGGCCGCCGAAGGCCCTATGCGAGCCATGATCGCCATTGGCGGGCTGGCCGGACTCCGCACGGAGGAACTGTTCCGCTTGACCTGGGAGGACGTGTGGCGCGTGCCGGGACACATCGAGGTCACGGCCCTGAGCAGCAAGACGCGGGCGCGCAGGCTGATCCCAATCTGCCCGAGTTTGCAAAGTTGGCTTGAGCCGTTCCGGGCATTCACGCAAGGCAAGCTCACCACACTGGACGAAAACCGATGGCACAAAGACATGAACAAACTCTGCGAAAAAGCCCAGGTTCAAATCGGGGACAGGAAGGTTGCCGTGGCGCGAAAGCCCAACGGCTTGAGACACAGCTTTTGCAGCTACCACTTTGCGCTCTACGCGGACGAGGGCTTGACCGCCGTGCAGGCCGGAAACTCCCCGCAAATGATCTTCCGGCATTATCGCAAGCTGGTCACGAGGCAGGAGGCGGAACGATGGTTTGCCGTGGCCCCCGAACGGGCTGCCAGCGTGACCCCGCTTCCGTCCGCCGCAACTCGCACCTAAGCAGTGGAGGCCACGCCGACCAACCGGCAACCCGCCACAACCGACGAAATGACCGCAAATGGACAAACGCAACGCGATGTTTCCGCCCGCTGGTGGTTTCTCACGCCGGAGGGCTTTCAAGACTTCAAGGACGACCCGGTTGCGCAGGGTTACGAGATCCTTTCGCGCCATCCTTTCTTTCCGACCTTGCTGACGCGAACGGAGGGCGGCAAACGAGTCACCATGTGGGAACACGGGAACAAGCATCTCCCAAGGCCAACATGGCAGGCCCTTGATAAGCCGGCCCGTAGCGCCTTCCTTTTCCGGTACAAGTTCGCACTCCATCGGATGGGGCTCCTTGAGATCGCGTGGCTCGGCCCGGCGGCAATTACGTTCGACTGCACGGAAGGTGTAACCTCCATCCTGGCGGCGGCCCACTACTGGCTCCAGGCAGGGGGGCTATTCCACAGCTCGCCCGAGGGCGAGTACCACTGCCGAACGCGAACCTCACCCGGGCTTCTCCAGTTTTCTCCGACTTGTCCGGGCCGCCCCGGCAACCCCGACATGGTGACAATCTCCTGGGCCAAGTTGGTGGAGAAACGCAGGGGCGATTGGCTTTGCAGTTACTCGGAAAACGCGGTTGCTTCGCTCCGCACCTTCCTTGAGCACAATCGCGAGTACCGCTCATACCGGGCACAACGGCTCCGAGAATCAAGCAGCCAAGCCCGGTCGGACCGCCCGAAAAAGCCCGATCCAGCAGTCATCGCCCTCGCGTGCGGGGCGTGGGATTGCGAGCGAGCGGGCGTTCCGTTCCAGGACAAAGTCTCAAACCACCATGTGGCGGCGATAGGCCGAAGTGTCAAAGGGTGCCTAAGATCGGGCGATGCCAGAAACCACATGCGCCGCCTGAGAGAGATGCACGAGCACGCTGGTTTCAAGACGCAGCAGCCGCCGCGGCGGAAAGCCGCCAGGCCCTCGAAAGCCGCAGAGCCGATCAACGTTGTCGAAACGCTGTATCCGGGCTTCGTGCGACCGGCGTAGTCCTTACCGCCGTTCTTCTTCCCCCCTCTCTTCTGAGGGTGTGTACCATTTCTCCGATAAGAGGCAGAGCACCTGCATCCTGTGGTAAGGAAGTAACACCATGACTAACAACAGTATTACAAAGGCAATCGAGACCAAGGCGCAGATTGTAGATGAACCCGAGATTCTACGGTGGCTGCCCGTGTGCCGAAGGACCCTGGCTGAATGGCGCAGGCTTCACAAGATTCCGTTTATCAAAATCGGCCGACGAATCCTTTACCACCGGCAACACGTCGAGGAAGCCCTGCTTCGCATGGAGAGAGGAGGTGCCCAATGAAGCCCCCGCAAGGCATCCGTGCTGCTCTCGCCCACGATGCGCCGATCCCTGTCGTTGCAACCCTCCGGTGGTTGATGCTTCACCCACGGCAGCGGCGCAAGTACCGGACTCGCGCCAAGATGGAGGCCCTTGTCCGGCGCTTCATCCAGGACGGGCTGAAGGTCACAATTCAACACGGCCAGCGAATGTTCCGTTTGAGCGACTGGGCAAAGTTTCGAGCCGAGAAGTGGCCCGAGGCCACCAAGCCCCAGGCGCCCTCAGTTTCAGCCGGCGGCGTGGCGACCGCGACCGCGCTTGTCACCCAAACCACCACAGGAGACGCGCAATGACCTGTACCCTGCCCAACTGGTTGAGCGACCTGCTGGCATCCCCGCCGCGCGCCGGGGAGGGAGTCAACGTGTGGCTCTATTGCATGGCCCGTCACCTGCACGTCCACATGACCGGACCTGAGATCGTCGCCCTACTGCTGGAGTGCGTCGCCCATTGCGGGCGCCAGGTAACGCGGGCCGAAGTCGAACGGGCGGTGGCTAACAGTCTGACACACGCCTGGCAGCCGCGGAACCAACGGTTCTCCGTTCAGCCGGTGCAGTCGGCGTCAAGATGGCCCACGGTGAACAAAGAACAGCGCGAAGCGATCATCAGTGCCGGTGGCGGGCTGGCCGACCTTTGGGAATTGTCCTCGGTGCTGCTTGGGGACAACAAGCAACACACTGAAGAAATCATTGACCGGCTCTTTCCGCCCAATGCGCTGTTGTGCTGCGGACGCTCGCAATCGGAGTTCGACACCAAAACACGTGAGGAATGGCGCGGTGAACTTGCGCGCCTCCAGTTCATTGTCCCAAGCCCGATGGTGTCGATCACTGGCCAAACTAAGGATGGCCGGCAATCGAAGCACACCCTTGCCAACACCGGCCCGCGCCGCTTTCTCATTTGCGAATTTGACACGGGCACAACCGACGAGCACGCCGCATTGCTGGTTCACCTTGCAGGATACGCGCCCCTGGTCTGTGCGGTTCACTCGGGGGGAAAGTCCCTTCACGGCTGGTTCTTCATAGCCGGACAAGCGGAAGAAAAGGTGTTCAAGTTTTTTCAGTACGCCGTCTGGCTGGGTGCAGACCGGGCAACGTGGACCCGTTCACAATTCGTGCGGATGCCTGATGGAACGCGGGACAATGGGAACCGCCAAACGGTCTTCTTCTTGAACTTCAAATCACTGGAGGCTGCCCGATGAACGCGATTTTGGATTCGCCTATGATACTCGATACACCGGACGTGCCGGAAGCGCCGGACATGTCCGCTGAAAACCAAACCGCCGCGGGGCCGCCGCCATGTCTGACCGTCCGGCGTCCCGATGAAATCCTGGCCATGGCCTTTGATGACAGCGACCGGATTCTTGGCGACCGCCTGCTTGCCCTGGGCCAGGCATTTGTCATCCTTGGACCTGGAGGCATCGGCAAATCACGGCTCTTGCTCCAACTCGCCGCTGCCTTGCGGGCCGGCTTGCAATTCCTGGGGCTTGAAACTCATTGCCCTGCGCTGCGGTGGTTGATCCTACAGGCGGAGAATTCAAACCGGCGTCTGCGCAATGACCTGGCCGCGCTCCGCCAGTGGGTTGGCCCGAAGGCGTGGAGCGGGGTCAATGACGGGCTGATTATTCATACCTTGGAAAACGATGCCGACGGTTTTCTGTCTCTCAACAACCGGGACACCCAGGCGCGAATCGAGGGCCTGATTCGCGAAGTTGAGCCGGACATCGTTGGCTGGGATTCGCTCTACAATTTCGGCATTGGTGACTTAAACTCGGACCAGGACATGGCGGCAACGCTGCTTGCCATCAGCCGTTTGACTAAGGCCGGAAAGCCCCAACGTTGCCCCGTGGTCCTGCACCACGCCCTGACCGGGCGCGCCGGAGCATCAAGGGCCGTGGGCTACGACCGCGGCAGCTACGGCCGCAACTCCAAGGTGCTGCACTCCTGGGCGCGAGGCCAGATCAACGTCGCGCCAGGCTCGCCCGATGCCAATGACCTGCTTGTGCTCACGTGTGGAAAGGCCAGCAATGGCAAAGAATTTGCCCCATTTGCCGCCCGGCTCAATTCCGCAACGATGATTTACGAGCCGGCGCCCGACTTCGACCTTGCAGCCTGGCAGGGCGAAGTCTCCGGGAAGCTGGACCGGGCGCCCGCCATGACCCCCGCCCGCGTCCGCGAGCTTTGCAAGCCGCTGATGACCAAGGCCGAACTGGCCAAGGCCATCATGCAGGATTGCGGCTGTTATCGTAGCAGCGCCTACCGCTACATCAAGCGCGCCGAGGGTAAAACAGTTCGACTCAACAAAACCAATGACACCTACTCCGCGATTTGATTTGTCTCCGATTTGTCTCCGGCTTTTCTCAGGAGACAGAAGGGAGAATGTCTCCTGTCTCCGCGCCCCTATAGGGGCGGAGACAGAGACAAACTCTCCTCTGAGACGATTGCGACCACATAACAGATGAACCCCAACGCTCCCCAGCACCCCGGCTTCGTACTGCACTTGCGCCCGGTTCCAGGGAACTGGCAGAGCGATCCAGTCCAAAGGCTTCGCGCCTTGCTGAAAGTGGCTTTACGCGCCTTCGGTTTCCGGGCCGTCCAGTGCCGCCCGGAGGGCGAGTCTGTCATCCAGGCGCACGCCACACTCAACCTGTCAGCGACGGCCGATTTTCCTCCCAGAGCCACTTCGCCAGTTCTTGCCGCTCGCTGGCCGGGAGGTCGAGAATCCTTGCCATGATCCCCGGCAGTCCGTCCGTTCCGGGACAGTATGGATGGATTGTAAAGCCGAGCCAGCGTGGCGGACGGCCTCTTTGCTTGCCCCACTTGGTCTTCAGCCAGGCATGGCCGCCAACCATGTTTGAGAGGCGCTTAGGCTCCATGTCGAGCAGCTTTGCGGCAGCCATGTGCGATCCACCCACAAGGGCCAGCGCCTTGTCAATCGCCTCCAGGTTCGCTCGTTTTGCGTAACGGACACGTCTGTTTGGGCTGTTGCTCATGGCAAACGGTAAATCACAGATTAGGGCCATCCCGGCCTACTTTAACGTTACAGTATAAGTCTCGTGTTGCTTCGGCAAGAGTGCGTGATGGGAAGGCGGATGCGGGGTAGCGTTCAT
>CAZZFF010000115.1:0-20317 GCA_964653485.1 uncultured Verrucomicrobiota bacterium
CCAGACCAGGGCGCCAACCCCCTGAAAAAGCGGAATCCCAGGCAGCCTTGCCGACCGCCCCCGCATCCTTGCTCCCGGCCCGGCCCGGCCTTGCCTTACTCGCAGCCGTTCCTCGGCCAGGCGCGTCGTGCTGCCGAGCGACGGCTCGAACACGCTGGCCCTTATTCTGACCAAACCCCACAGACTGAGCATCGCGCCCAGGCCAAAGCCTGCCAGGTACAAGGCGGGCCACAAGAGACCGGGCACAGACATCCCCCCTCTCGCGCCCAATCCCAAAATCCACCGCAGCAGGATAGGGGAGTTGGTGGCGTCGGGCAGCGTCGCCGCCGGGTAGAACAGCAGTTGTGTCAGCGGCGACCCCGCGAAAGCGGGAACCAGTTTGACCTCGCATTCCGCGCGGAGATAAAGCGCCCCCAACAGGAAGAACGCCCCCAGCATCATCCAGCGCAGCCTGTAGTGGAGGCGCTCGGAAATGCCCCCGGCAAACACCGCCGCCCCCGTCGCCACGTGGAAGCAAACGGCTTGGAAAAGGGCCATGCAAGCCGCGGCCACCAAGGGGTGCCGGAGGTGTGGCGCAAAGAGGGCGCCGAAAACCAGCCCCTGGACGAGTGCGTAAAAGTACTGGGGCAATAGCCGATAAAGCAGTATCTGCCGCTGTGTAAAGGGGCTGGTGAACACAAACTCCAGGTCGGCCGGCTCGAAGGCCAAGCCCCGCTGCAGGAACCCTTTGAACGCCGAGCCACAGAGCATGATCAAAGCCCCGCCGATCAACACCTCCCGTCGCACGAGCACCCCAAAGACCTCGTTCCCCCGATAATAAAACAACAACCCTATCAGACCGACCGCATACAGAAACCCGATGAGAGCCGTGGGCCGCCGCAAAGCCCGGCAAAATCGCCAGGCCCGGCGCCGTAACAACGCCCACCAGAGATAAAACAGCGCGCGATTCATCAGGCGGAGAGTTCGACCCCGGTTTGATTCTTCTCGGTCACAGCGAAGAAAACCTCCTCCAGCGACGCCTCCGCGTGGACCGTCGCCATGCGGCGGATTTCATCGAGCGAGCCAAAGGCCATCCTCCGGCCCCGGTGCAGGATCAGCACCTGGTCGCACAGGGCCTCGACCAGCACGAGCAGGTGGGAGGAAAGCAGGAAAGCGGTGCCGTCCGCCGCGCGGCGCCGAATTGACTCCTTGATGTTGCGGATGCCGCGCGGGTCCAGGCCCGTCAGCGGCTCATCCAGAATCACCACGCGCGGCTCGCGCAGGAACGCGCACGCCAGCGACAGCTTCTGGAGCATCCCCCGCGACAGGTTCGAGGCCAATTCGTCCTTTTTCTCCCCAAGCTCCACCTCATCGAGGAGCGCGGCGTACTTGGCCTCCGCGTTGGGCACGCGGTAGGCCAGCGCGACGAAATGCAGGTGTTCGGTGACCGTTAGCAGGTCGTAGGCATGGATGGTGTCCGGCACGTAAGCGAACTGCCCCTTGGCGGCGACCGGGTCCTGCTCGATGTCCCAACCGCCGATGCGCAGCCTCCCGGCCGTCGGCCGCAAAATCCCCGTAATAGCTCGCAGCGTGGTGGTCTTGCCCGCCCCGTTGGCCCCCACGATCCCGACGATCCTGCCGGGTTGGACCGTAAAGCTGAGCTCGCGCACCGCGGCGAAATCGCCGTAATTCTTCGTGAAGTTCAGAACTTCAACCGCGGGCGTGTCAAGAGACTTCATAGTCAGCATACCAACCATCAACAACTGTCCTGCCAAATCCAGTGAGCCTTTTGACAGGGCTGGGACCCGTGCCTCACGCCGGGAGCTTCGTTCCCCGGCGGGTATGGTGTCTTGCATACGCCGGCGCGCTTGGAAGACACCACACTAGGCGCTCCCCCGCTTTGCCAAGCGGAAGGCCGCCGTGCAAGCGAAGCCCAGGCCAAGAACCGCGCCGGCGAGGAGGAATTCCACCAGCTTCACTTCCCACACCAGGCAAAGGGAGAGGGCGCACCCGGCGAGGGCGACGGGGATGCCTGCCGGGATGCGGAACAAACGCCGGGCGTCTGGACGGCTTCGGCGCAGCCAGACGACCGCGCCGCATGTGACGACGTATTGTGCGATGACCGCCAGGGTTGCGAGGTCAACCAGGCTCTCGAAGGTCAGGAACAATGCGGCACAAGCGGTGAGCGCGCTGGTGATGACAATGGCGACGGAAGGCGTCTTGAAGCGGGGGTGAGGGGCGGCCAGGCACGGCGGCAGATGGCGGTCTTCGGCCAGCGCGGAGAGGAGGCGCGGGCAGCCGAGGGCGTCGCCCGCGTTGTATCCCACCATCGAGATGGCCGCCCCAACGGCCATCAAAGCCGCCCCGCCCGTCCCCATAAACCGCGCGGAGGCCTCCGCAAGCGGGCCTGCCCCGGCATTTGCCAACCCTGGATAAACTCCCACAGCGACGAACTGAACCAGCACGTAAAGCAACGTCGCGCAGCCCAGGGAACCGAGGGCCGCGATGGGCACCGCTCGTTGCGGCTGGAGAGATTCGCCCGACGGAAACGGAGTGACCTCAAACCCCTGCAACGTCCACAGCGAGAGAAACACGGCGTAGCCAAACGAACCGGTTCCCGCGTGCCAAAAAGGCCGGTAGTTGGCCGGAGCGACGAAAAAGAGGCCCACAGCCGCGAACAGGACCAAGGGGACGAGCTTGGCGACCGTGAAGAAATCGATGGTCCACGCCCCGAGCTTGATCCCGCAATAATTGATCAGCCCAAAGCCCAGGATGAGGAAGATCGCGACGGCCTTCTGCGCGCAGGCGTGGTTGAAAGACGGATGGAAGAAGGCCAGACTCGAACTGACGGCGTTGGCCACCGCCGCCCAACTGAACACCGAACTGACCCAGGAGACCCAGCCGACGCCATACCCCGCGGTGGGGCCGAAGGCTTCCTTGGCATAAACATAGGGACCGCCGTTCTGGCGGAACATGCTGCCCAGCTCCGCGTAACAGAGCGCCACCAGCACGAGCAGCAAGCCGCAGCCGCCAAAGGCCAGGATGGATGCCGGCCCGGCCTCCTGCGCCAGTTGGCCGGGGAACAGGAATATCCCCGAACCAACGATGGCGTTCAGGCCGAGACAGAACGTGTCAAAAACTGAGAGCTTGGGAGCCGTCAAGAAATCAAGGGCGCAAGATGCCGCCTTTATTTCTTGACGGCTCCTTGCCCGATGTCAATAGCGCCCGCTCACGACATCTTGTTCTTGGCGTCGTCGGGGACCTCCAGCTTGGTCGCGCCGACGTCTTTGATCTCGATCGTGGTGGTCCGGTTGACATCCCGGTCTTCGCCGTTGAAGGTCATTGTGCCTTGCACCCTGAGTTCGTACTTTGTCACCACCCCGTCCTTGAGGGAAATCCGGATCGAGCCTTTGGCGTTGGAGGCCTCGGGGGCGTTGCCGCCCCGGCGTCCTCCGAAGCTGAGTTGGCTCTTGGCCCCCGCCTCGGTCAGGTCCGCGGCATAGACGTCACCGTCTTTCCTGATCTCTTGAGTTTTGCCGACCAGTTCCTCGACCTGGGCGGCAGGGGCTTTGTAAGTCTTGAACATGGCGCCCATGAACCGGCCCGGGCCCCGCTGGCCGTTGTTGGCCGAAGTGAGGTCCGCTATGGACTGCCAGTCCTGGTCCTGCAATTTCACCGCCCCCTTCTCGCCTTTCAAAAAGGCGACGGTCGTGTTGTCGTTGAAGGTGATGGTGAGTTGGACCACGCCGTCTTTATCGGCTTTGCCTTCGGAGGTGTTCGAGAAATTGCCCATCTCGAGAGTCGTTTTCCAGCTATAGCCCTTCTGGGCCAATTTCTTGGCGGCGGCGACGAGTTCGTCTTTGGGACCGGAGTCTGCGGCAAGCAGCGAGCTGGCGGCCATTGCCACGAGGGTGAAGAGGATTTTGTTTTTCATGGGGCGTTGACGGATTCTTGGTTCGCGTTTGGTTTCAAGCGGATCGGCAGGCGCACCCTGCAGGCCGCGCGCCTCTTCTCCGTATTGGCCCTATCTAAGCCCCCTCAGGCCCGCAGAAGCAAGATGAAAGTGGGGTGGCGCCTAAGGGCTCAATCCAGGAGCCGCGGATGGTCTTTGAAGGTCTTGAGGATCAGCTCGCCGAAGATGGTGTTGGCCCAGGCAAACCAGGAGCGGGTGAACTTCCCGGGATCGTCCTTGTTGAATGCCTCGTGCATAAAGCCCGTGCCGGCGTGGGTCGCTTGGAGCGTGCTCAGGCAGTGCCGGAGCTCATGCTCGTCGGAGGTGGTCAGGCCCTGCACTATCAGACCCAGCGGCCAGATCATGTCCATGCCCACGTGGGGTCCGCCGGGTCCGTCAGCCGCTTTGCCTTTGCAGTAATAAGGGTTGGCATCGGAGAGGACCAGGGCGCGAGTGTTCAGATAGAGCGGGTCGCTGGCTGCGACGGCCCCAATGTAAGGGAGCGACAGGAGACTGGGCACGTTGCCGTCATCAATGCAGTAGAAATTGCCGAAGGCATCGACCTCGTAGGGATACACGGGGCCGAACTTGTGGTGATTGACAACGGCGTATTGGCGGAGGGCCTGTTCAACCTCCTCGGCCATGGCGCGACACCGCGCGGCGGTATGCTCATCGTGGGCGATTTTGTCGAGCATCTCCGCGGCCTGGCGCAGACTTACCACCGCGAAGAAATTCGACGGTACCAGAAAGGGGAAGATGGTCGAATCATCGCTGGGGCGGAACATGGAGCAGATCAGGCCGACTGGTTTGACCGGGTTGCCGAATCCGCCGCCCGCCAGCGTATCGGTCTGGGTCTCGGTATTGCGCAGGAAGCGATAGGGTCCTCTCCCGGTCTTGCGCTGCTGCTCGCGGAACGTATCGAGCGTCCTGGAGACCGCGTCCCGCCACGCGGGATCGAAAGGCGCGACATCCCCCGTGGCCTTCCAGTAGTGGTAAGCCAGGCGGATGGGGTAGCACAGCGAGTCCACCTCCCATTTGCGCTCATGGACGCCGGGTTTCATGTCCGTGTGATCGCTCTTCCAGCCGCTGATCTTGGTTTCATCCTTGTAGAACGCATTGGCGTAGGGGTCCTTGAGGATGCACCGCGTGTGGCGGTTGATTACGCCGGCAATCAGTTGTTGCAGATTGGGGTCTTCCTTCATCAGGGGAAGGTAGGGCCACACCTGGGCCGTGCTGTCCCGCAGCCACATCGCGTCAATATCCCCCGTGATGACGTAAGTGTCCGGCCGGCCATCCACAACCTCGAACTCCACTGTGGTGTCCAGCGTGTTCGGAAAACAGTTCTCGAACATCCATGCCAATTCCTTGTTGCCGATCGACGACTTGACTTCCTGGATGGCGTGTTCGACGGCCGGGCTTTTGAACCTCCGCTTCGCCTCCGCGGTGCGGACGACCGGAAAGGGGGAGTCGGCCGCCCAGACGCTCGCCGAGCTGAGCACGGCCGTCGAGGCGAGGAACGATGTGTCACGCAGGAATTGTCGCCGGTTCATATTCATATTGGTGGGTTTGTAGCCTGAATCGGGCGGTTTGTGAACTGGAAAAAACGAACCACCGCCGCCTGGGCGTCATGGAAGAGCTAAGATCGAAGGTCGCAACTGGCCGACAAGCTGGCTCGGCAGTTTGGAGTCGATCGAGCCGGGCATAAAGGTCTCCGCGCCGACATGCCCGTCGCAAAAGGTGACGTTGGCCTTTTGCGAATGACGGAAGTGGCCGTTGGGGTAATTGTTGGCGCTGGAATAATTTGTTTCCAAATCCACGTAATACCATTCCTCGAGCATCGGGTTCGAGGGCGAAGCGGGGGCCTGAAAATTGTTCACCTGCGCCGCGTCGGCGAACAGCGCCGTTTGGGACGGCTGGCGCAGGCTCGAGACGTTCACCGGCGGTTTCCCGGCCGGCGCCGAGAGGTAATAATTGTAGCCGTAGCTGAACACCACGCCGTCAGCCTTGAGCTTGAATTGTGAGAGGGCATATCGCAGAGACGGGCAGAGCCGCACATCGCTGCCTTTGAGGTACGGATACATCGCCCCGTAGGACAGATCAAATGGGCGCTGCCCCTCCGGTCCCGGACCGAGCCAGCCAAACCAATAGATGGCGCCGTAATTGGTCGCCCCAAAGCCATACCTGAAGCAGTTCCCGCTGTTCTCGTCCCAATACAATTCCCCCGCCACTCCTAGCTGGCGCAAATTGCTCACGCATTCCGCGCGTCGCGCGGACGACTTGCTCCTGGCCAGCACCGGCAGCAACATCGCCCCGAGAATCGCAACGATGGCGATCACCACGAGGAGTTCCACCAGCGTGAACGCATGACGGTTCTCGTCCATAGGACCTTGCAAACAAAAAAACCTCCACTCCCCGCCAAAACGGAGAATGAAGGCGTTCAACGGAACCCGGCGAAAACAGTTCGGCAGGCTGGCCTCATCCTTCTCTTTGCGGAGAAGCGCTCCACACATCGGAGCCGACGAGCACGGCCAAATCGGTATCCTGGCTTCGGCTTCGAACCGCCTTCCCGCCTTCCCGGTCTTCCGACCAGTGGCCTTGGGAATTTGTAGCCGTTACAGTGGCGCTACCGCCCCGGATTCTCACCGGGTTCCCTGACATTGGGCCGCGCAGTCTTCAAAGAGCTATAGAACCTTTATGCCTTGAATCGGACTTTGACAAGAACCAAATCGCGGCCGGAAAAGCCTCGGAGGCGGAGTTTTCGCCAATGGCGAAAACTGTGGACTATTCGGGCCGGGGCGCGCTGCCGTCTCACATGTTCGCAATGATATTCTCCCCAAACTCGGAGCACTTGATCTCGACGGCCCCTGCCATCTGACGTGCGAAATCGTAGGTCACCCGCTTCGAGGCGATTGCGCCCTTGAGCCCCTTGAGAATAAGGTCCGCGGCCTCGGCCCATCCAAGGTAGCGGAACATCATCTCACCGCTGAGCACCACGCTACCGGGGTTCACGCGGTCCTGGTTGGCGTATTTGGGGGCCGTGCCGTGCGTGGCCTCGAAGATGGCGTGGCCGGTGACGTAGTTGATGTTGCCCCCAGGCGCAATGCCGATGCCGCCCACTTGCGCGGCCAGGGCGTCGCTCAGGTAATCCCCGTTCAAGTTGAGCGTGGCGATGACATCGAATTCCTCCGGGCGCGTCAGCACCTGCTGGAGCGTGATGTCGGCGATGGCGTCCTTGACGACGATGCCCTCCGGCAGCCTGCACCAGGGGCCGCCGTCGATTTCCACCGCGCCGAACTCGCGTTTGGCCAGTTCATACCCCCAATCACGGAACGCCCCTTCGGTGTACTTCATGATGTTGCCCTTGTGGACAATCGTGACGCTCTTCCGCTTCTGGCGCACTGCGTAATCCAGAGCGGCGCGAACCAGGCGCTCCGAGCCGGGCCGGCTCACCGGTTTGACGCCGATGCCCACCAGGTCCGGCGCCTCTTTGCCGAAACGGATCTTCTTGAGCGCCGCCGGCAACTCGCGCCCAATGAACTCCATGATCTTCTTCGCCTCCGGGCTGCCCGCCTGGTAATCGATCCCGGCGTAGATGTCCTCCGTGTTCTCACGGAAGATGACCATGTCGACCTTCTCCGGGCGCTTGACGGGCGAGGGGACACCTTGGAAGTACTGGACTGGGCGCAGGCAGACATAGAGATCGAGCATCTGCCGCAGTGCGACGTTGAGCGAACGAATGCCGCCGCCCACCGGCGTGGTCAGCGGCCCCTTGATCCCGACCCGGAATTCCTTGAATGCCTCGATCGTGTCCTCCGGCAGCCAGTTGTCGAACTTGTTCTTGGCCGTCTCGCCCGCAAACACCTCGAACCACGCCACCCGCCGCCCGCCGCCGTACGCCTTCCGCACCGCGGCATCGAAAACTCGCTCGCTCGCCGCCCAGATGTCCGGACCGGTGCCGTCCCCGCGTATAAACGGCAAGATGGGGTGGTCGGGAACGGCCAGGCGCCCGCTGTGAGCGGAAATCTTTTCCCCGGCTGGAGGCGTAATGTCTGTGTAAGCCATGTTCAGTATTCGTTCAGGAGGTTAAACGCGGCCGCTCGCCACCCAGTGCCCCGTCGCCTCGGCCGACGGGCCGGGGCCGGCGAATTCGGCTTTGACCCGGGTGACAACGTTCCCGGCGGTCAGGCCGTATTTGGTCCGCAAGTCTCCAACCGAGCTGGCGTGCTCGATAAAACGGTCTGGCCAGCCGACCTGGATGACCGGCGTGGAGATGCGCTTCTCATTGAGCAGCTCCAGCACCGCGCTGCCGTAGCCTCCGGCAAGCACATGGTCCTCGAAAGTGACCAGCACTTCGGCCGTCCGCCCGAAATGCTCCGTCACCGCGGCGTCCAGCGGCTTGAAAAAACGGGGATTGATGATCGCCACATCGTGGCCCTCCGCCGCGAGTTGGGCCGCGACGTCGCGCCCGAGGCTCATCATGTTGCCCAGGGGGAACAAGGCCACCTTCCGCCGCCCGTTATGCGCAAAGTCCTGGAGGACCTCCGCTTTGCCGATCTCCAGCAGGGCGGGTTGGTCCTTGATCGGCACCCCCATGGCCGGCCCGCGCGGGTAGCGGATGAACGTCGGATGCCGCTGCTTCGTGGCCGTGAACATCATGTCCACCAGTTCATCCTCGTCTTTGGGCGCCATGCCGATGCAATTGGGCACCGGCCGGATGTAGCTGATGTCGAACAACCCATGGTGGGTCGGGCCGTCCTGCGGCGAGAGGCCCGCGCGGTCCATGCAGAAGATGACCGGCAGTTCCTGCAGCGCCGCGTCATGCACGATGCAGTCGTAAGCGCGCTGGAGGAAGGTCGAGTAGATCGCGCAGACCGGGTGAAAGCCCATGGTGGCCATCCCGCACGCGAACAGGACCGCGTGCTCCTCCGCGATGCCCACGTCGTAGTAGCGGTCGGGCATCGCCTTCTCCAGAATCTTGAGCCCGGTCCCGCTCGGCATTGCGGCCGTAATGCCCACGATGAATTTGTCGCGTTTGCAGAGGTTGACCATGGCCTGTCCAAAGACATCCTGCCAATTCGGCGGCGCGCCCGGTTTGGCGGGAAGGGTCGCGCCGGTATGGACGTCGTAAGGCCCAAGGCCGTGGAACTTCTCCGGGTTCTTCAGCGCCGCATCGAACCCCTTGCCTTTGCGCGTGAGCACATGGATGACAATCGGGTGATCGCACGTCTTGGCAAACTCCAGCGTGCTGATGAGCAGCGGCAAGTCATGCCCGTCTATCGGGCCCAGGTAGCGCAGCCCCATCTCCTCGAAAATCAGGCTGCTCCCGTAGCCCCCGCGCCCGTCCGATTCCGCCGGCTTGGCGCTGGGCTGCAGGCCCACGTCCGTCAGCGCGCCCTTGAATCCTTCCTCGGCCTTGTGCGCCAGCCTCAACGCCACCTCGCCCTTGGGCAGGCGCCGGATGAACCTCTCGAAATCCCGCGCCAGCTTGTTGTAAGAGGGGTGCGTGATGAGCTTGTTCAGGTAGCTCGCTATGGCCCCGACGTTCCGGGCAATGCTGAACTCATTGTCATTGAGCACGCCGATGAACCGTTTGGTCGTGTACGCCAGGTTGTTGAGCGCCTCAAAAGAAATTCCGTTGGTCAGGGCCGCATCCCCGAATATCGCGACCACGTTCGCATCCGAGCCGACCCGGTCCCGGGCGGCGCAAATGCCCAGCGCCGCGGAGAGCGAGGTCCCCGCGTGAGCGGCCCCGTAGCAATCGTGCTCGCTCTCGCTCCGCAACGCGAATCCGCTGATGCCTCCCGTGCTCCGAATCGTGCGAAAACGCTCCCTCCGGCCGGTCAGCAGCTTGTGAACATAGCTCTGGTGGCTCACGTCCCACACCAGCTTGTCCTTGGGGGTGTCAAAGACCCGATGCAGGGCGATGGTGAGTTCGACCACGCCGAGATTGGGCCCCAGGTGTCCCCCGTTGCGGGCCAGGCCGGTGATGAGTTCCTGCCGGATTTCCTCCGCCAGGTCCTGCAGTTGGGCAAGGCTGAGCTTCTTGACTTGCGCCGGGGTGTCCACCGTGTCCAGGTATCGACTCATATCAGGCATCTTCCGCCACTCCGGGCGTCAACGGCTTGAGCTGCATCTCGCCCGCCGCATTCTTCTCGAGCTCTTGAATCTTCAACTCGGCCTCGGCCAGCTTCTCCTGGCAGACCCTCGCCAAACGCGTGCCTTCTTCATACTTGGCCAGCAAGGTCTCAAGCGCCAACTCTTCCGATTCCATCGTCTCGACGATGGCTTCCAGCTTCTTCAAAGCTTCCTCGAAAGGCGGAGTTCCAGCTTTGGCGGGGTTGTTCTGGCCCGCGTTCTTAGGCGCACTCGGCACAAATAACAAACTAAACACAAATCCCCCGGCCCGTCCAGTGGGTTAATCCGGTTCCACCACGCTCGTTACCTCGCCCCTCTTCAGCCGCGTCTTCAGCCGCTGTCCGATCCGGGCGTCGTCTGCGCCGCGCAGGACGGCGCCCGTTTTGGCATCCAGGGTGATCGAGTAGCCGCGCGCCAGGACTTGCTCGGGTCCCAGGAGGCGGAGGCGAGCGGCGAGGGTCTGGAAACGGTTGGCGGACTCACGCAGGCGATGGACCGCCTGCTCGTGGAGCCGCTGCTCCGCCTGGCGCAAGACCTGGCGCCGCTGCTTGAGCAGCAGGGCGGGACGCGCCCTGCCCAGCCGGTCCGAAAGGTTCTGCCAGGCCACGCGCTGCCGCCGGGCGCCCGCCTTGGCGGAGCGCAGCAGTCCGGCCTGCAGATCGTCCAGCCGCTGCAGCCAATCATCGATCCGGCGCCGCGGGTGCGCCCGGGCGAGCCGTTGGGAAACCAGCGCCAGGGCCCGTGCCTTGTCGGCCATCTGCTGCCCCGCCAACTGACGCATCCGCGCCCCCGCCTCGGCCAGAAACTGGCCGCTCGAGAACACCCCTTCGGTGATGATCTCCGCCGCCGCGCTCGGAGTGGCCGCCCTCACATCGGCCACGAAATCGCTGATCGTGAAATCGATTTCGTGGCCGATCGCCGACACCACCGGCAGCGAGGAATCGAATATGGCGCGCGCCACCGCCTCTTCATTGAAAGCCCATAAGTCCTCCAGGCTGCCCCCGCCGCGGGTGACCAATATCAAGTCCAGGGCTTGGTGCCCTTGATTGGCCGTCAGTTGCGACGCGTGGAATTCATTCAGAAGCCGGATGGCGGCGGCGATTTCAGCAGCCGCCCCGTCCCCCTGGACGCGGCAGGGGGCCAGGACCAGTTCCAGACCGGGATTGCGGCGTTGGATGACGTGCAGCACATCGCGAATGGCCGCCCCCGTCGGCGAGGTCACCAGGCCAATGCGCTCCGCGTAACGGGGCAACGGACGCTTGCGCTCCGGGGCAAAGAGTCCCTCGGCGCTCAGCTTCTGCTTGAGCTTCTCGAAAGCGGCTTGCAGCGCCCCCAAACCCTGCATCTCGACCGCCATGACCCGCATCTGATACTGCCCGCGCGGCTCATAGACGGTCAGTTCGCCGCGCAGGTTCACCTTTCGCCCGTCCTTCAACAATGACCGCTCCACCTTCGACTCGCCCCGGAACAAAACGCAATTCAACTGCGCCCCGGCGTCCTTGAGCGTGAAATAAATGTGCCCCGAACTCTGCGGACGGAGGTTGGTGATCTCCCCGCTGACCCAGACCACGCCCACCTGCGCCTCGAGCAGACTCTTGATCTGCCGGGTCAACTCCGACACCGACAACACCTTGCGCGTCTGCTCCGGGGAGAACAGGTCGCCGAATTCCCATTGCGTTTTGACGGGCTTGGCCATCGCTCCTCTTGGATCACCCGGCCAGCGCCTCAGAGACGCGCTGGATACCCAGGGCTTTCCCGGTGGTGTTGTCAATCTCCACGATCGCCCCCTGGAGCCGCACCTGCTTGCGCGCCACTTCAAATTTCTGCGGCATGTTCGTCATGAACCGCCGCAGCACCGGCTCGATCTCCCGTCCGATGATGCTCTCGTGCGGACCGGTGAACCCGGCGTCGCACAAGAAAGCCGTCCCGCCGGGCAGAATCTGTTCATCGGCCGTCTGCACGTGGGTGTGCGTCCCGATGATGGCGCTGACGCGGCCATCGAGCAGGCGCGCCATCGCGACTTTCTCCGAGGTCGCTTCCGCGTGGAAGTCCACGAAGATAATCTGCGTCGTCCGCCGGAGGCGCTCGACCTCGCCCAGGGCCGTCCGGAACGGGTCGTCCATCGGCGGCATGAACGTCCGGCCTTGGAGGTTGAGAATAGCCACGGCGGGCAGGCCCTCGGCCTTGAAGAGGGTGCTCCCCTGGCCTGGCACGCCCGGCGGATAATTCATTGGCCGCACGAATCGTGGCTCCTGGTCGAGCAACTGCGTGACCTCCTTCTGGTCCCAGAGATGGTCCCCACTGGTGATCACGTCAACTCCACCGGAGAATATCTCCCCCGCCGTCCCCACCGTAATGCCCGAGCCCCCGGCGGAGTTCTCCCCGTTGGCCACCACCAGGTCGAGACGGTGTCGCTCCCGTAATCCGGGAACCAACTCCGTCACCGCCCGCCGCCCGGGTTGCCCGACGATGTCACCGATGAAAAGCAAGCGCATGCGTCTGCACTATGCCCGAACTGGCCCGGTTGGGAAACCGCGAATTCTCGGCCCGGAATTTTCTCAGACCCGCCGCTCCCGCGTCCCGTCCCGGCCAGGCCCGCCTCGTGCTCACCCTTTCGGCGCTCGGCGCATGGTCCAAAACTCCCGGATTTCCCGGGCCAGCCCGGGGAAGAACGGGCTGCGCAGGGGATTGCGGATGTAGCTTAGCGCGCGTCCGACGGTCAGACGGACCAAATGATGATACCAGCGCAGGCCATGTCGCGCGTAAACCCGAGCCAATTGCTGCCGGACTTTGTGGTAATACTTCACCGCGCCCATGTCCGGATGGACCGTGTAGTAGGTCTGCACTCGCGGCAGACAGCCGATCGCGTCGCCGCCGTCAACCACGCGCAGGTAGAATTCCACGTCCGGACACACTGAAAACTCCGGGTCGAACTTCCCATGGCGCGCCAGACGTTGCCGCCAGCCGAAAAAAGTGCCGTGAACGACGGGAGAAACGAAATAACGAAGCGTCAGAATGCGCTTCGCGCTCCTGGGGGCTAACCCCCCTCGGTTCGTAATCAAACCGCGCCCCATCGACTTCCCGGACCCATCCACATAAAGCGCGTCGCCCCCGACGCCGATAACCTCGGGATGGGCCAGCAGGAACTCGACCGACTTCTCGACCGCGTCCGCCACGTAATAATCATCGCTGGCCTGAACGCCGATAATATCGCCGCGGGCAAGGTCGATGCCCTTGTTGGTGGCATAGACCTCTCCCCGATCAGCCTCCGAGACGAACCGCAGACGCGGGTCCGAGGCGGCAAGACGCTCCAGGATGGCCACCGTGTCGTCCTGGGACTTGCCGTCCATCACCACGCATTCCAGGTTCCGGTAGGTCTGGTCCAGAATGCTGCGCAAGCAGCGTTCCACGTACCGCCCGCGGTTGAGCGTGGGCACGATGACGGACACTAGCGGTTGCGCGGGACCGGACCGGTTCGTGGCCATCTCCGTTCGAGACCTTTGGAATCTCCTCTTGCCGGTCGCCTTCCCGGCTGGCCAACAGGAGGTTTAGAGTTACTTAACGCCGAGGATGGCGTCTTTCGCCGCTTTGGCCACGCGGAACTTTACCACCCGCTTCGCCGCTATCTTGATCGTCTCGCCCGTCGCCGGATTCCGCCCCATGCGCGCCTTGCGATTCACCAGCACCAGCTTGCCCAAACCGGGAATGGTGAACTTGTTCCGCGCCCCTTTGTACGCCAGCGCCGCAAGTGCTTCCAGCGTCTCCGTCGCCTGTTTCTTCGTGATCCCAACAGTCTCGGCCAGAGATGCTGCAATCTGAGATTTTGTTAATGCTTTTGCCATAATTCCGCCATGGGTAGCCTCAAATCCCTGTTTGCACAAGGGAAAAACACCAGCAATCGGAAAATGGCCAGCACTGCGCCTTATTTGAAGCTTGACATCATTCTCTTTTCTGATACATCAGCCCGTGAAGAACACGATCACACTCAACGGAGGCGGAATATGCGAACTGTGTTACTCACGGGCTTCATTGCGGCCGGCCTTGCCTTTGGCGCTCTTGGCCAGGGGTGGTTCGACCTCGACAACTCGGAACTCGCTAATGGGGTCGCCGTCGACGCCCCGGGCAACTGGTACAATGGCGTCTATGGCGTGGAAGTGTGGGCACTCAACGGCACAAACCAGGACCTCATAGATGCCTTGAATTACGGGTGCGTCGGCTTGGACAACGGCGGGTTCTTGTCGTCAAACGGGTTTTTTCTGCAGGCCACCTACGTTGGCCAGACCATGAAGGAGGGGACCATGACGCTCGGCACCTGCCTGATGCCGGACGTCCACCCCGCCGGGGGCACCGTCACGCTCGCGCTGGTGGCCTGGAACACGGCCGCCCCGAGCTTCACGGCGTTTATCAACAGCTCAGGTGCCGACGCCCGCGCCGGCATCATCGCCTTCCCGCAGCCAACCTCGTATCCCGCCGGGAACAAGCCGCCGCCGGTGCCCCCGCCCTTGGCTTGGGGCGTAAGCAGAGACCTGCTTTTGTACGCCGACCTGTGCCCGCCGGCTATCGCCTCGCAACCGAAAGATACAACCGTCGTCCTGGGAGGCACGGCGGTCTTCAGCGTCCTGGTCGGCGAGGGTAACCTCTTGTGGCCGTTGCAATACCAATGGCTCTTCAATGGTAACGAACTCCCCGCCGCGGCCTACACTTCATCGGTCTCCACAAATGCGAGCTTTCCGCAGTTGAGAACCTATTCCCTCATCCTGACCAACGTCCAGTTGACCAATGCGGGCCAGTACTCGTTCCTCTTTACCAATTCCGTCTCCCTGATGGGTACTGATTTCACGGTCAGTTCCAATGCCACGCTGAGCCTCACGTTCCCGCCGCCAAGCCTGTCCATCGCCCGCGCCGGCCAGGGTCTCACCCTCGCATGGCCCGTCTGGGCAACCAATTACGCCCTGCAACAGGCTCAAACCCTTTCCGCGCCCGGATCGACCTGGTCAAACCTGGCCGTCGCCCCGGTCACAGGCCCCAACGACCTCCACGTCACCTTCGACCCGGCCCCCGGAGACAAGTTCTACCGGCTCGAGAAGCAGTGACCAGATAGCCGCGATTATAGCTCCCGTATCCAGATATTCCGGAACCGGACCGGGTTCCCGTGGTCCTGCAAGACCAGCGGTTGCTTGAGCGGATGGGCTTCGTACTTGGTTGGCTGGCGGGCAGTCGGGCCCTTGATCTCCACGTGGTCCTGGACCACGACCCCGTTGTGCAGCACCGTGATCGTCGCCGCCTTGAGCAGCTTGCCGTCTGCATCGAAGCGCGGCGCGTGAAACAGAACGTCGTAGGCCTGCCACTCCCCGGGCTTGCGCGAGACGTTGACCAGCGGCGCATATTGGCTGTACACCGCGCCCGCCTGCCCGTTGAAGTAGGTCTTGTTCTGGTACGAGTCCAGCACCTGCAGCTCGTAGCGCCCCTGAAAGATCACTCCGCTGTTCCCGCGCCCCTGGCCTTCGCCCTTGACCTCGGCGGGCGTCGCCCACTCGATATGCAGTTGGCAATCCCCGAACGGCTGCTTCGTGGCAATGCTCCCCGTCCCGTTCACCGTCGCCTCCCCGTCTTTGACCTCCCACTGCGCTTTGCCCCCGCCCTCGCGCTGCCATTGAGACAGGTCGGCGCCCCCGAAGAGCACAATCGCGTCCTCAGGAGGCGGTCCGGGGTTGATGACTCGAGGTTCTTGTTCCCCCCGGCTGACAAGGGCGAGGCCCAGCACCGGCAACACCAGCAGGGATTTCAAAAGCGCTGTTTTTTGATTCATTGCCTTTCAAATAACAGAACCCCTGCCATTGGCAAGGAGAGAACATGGGGGCCTCGGCGCGCATTTCACCGTGACCTTTACATTTGTAAAGATTGTTGTTGACACCCTCTACACTTGTAGATATAATCCGGTCATATCTTATGAAAAAGCCCATCATTGAACTCACGGAAGCCGAGTGGACGATCATCAAGGCCGTCTGGGCCGCCGAACCCTGCTCCGCGCCGGACATCCAGGAGAAACTCCGTTCCAAGACCGCGTGGACCTACTCGACCGTGCGGACGCTCATGGACCGGATGGTCGCCAAGGGGCTTCTGAGCGCCGGGAAAGTCCGGCATCTCACGCTCTTTCGATCCGCCGTCACCCGCGAGCAGGCCCAACGCAGCGAGTTGCTCTACGCCCTCAAGCACGCCTTCAACGGCGCCCTGACCCCGATGGTCCAATGCCTCCTGGACACGGGCGAGGTCTCCGCCCGGGAGCTCGCCCAACTGGAGGCTCTCATCAAAGCGAGGAAAAAGTCGGCCTCGGCGAATCCTCGAGACACTCACCCTGACTGACCGCCCGCCAAACCCAGCCATGAACTCGATCGTCCTTGCCTTGAACCGATGGGCGGAGCCGGCCTTGGCTCTTGCCTGGCCGATGCTCTGGCAGTCCAGCTTGCTCATCGGACTCCTGTTCGCCCTGGATTTTGGCCTCCGCCGCCGGCTTCGCGCCTCGGTGCGGTACGCGCTCTGGCTGATGGTGCTCGTCAAACTGGCGTCGCCACCTTCGCTGGCGCTGCCCACGGGCTTGGGTTGGTGGCTGCGTCCCCCGGCGCCCGCGCCCTCCAGCCCTCGACAATTCACCACCATAGTCACTTATGGGGCGGCCCGCTCCGTGCAACCCCTGCCGTCACTCGCCCCGGATCGTGCGGCGCGCCCGCCGGCCCGATTGTCCGCAACGGCCTGGGGTCTCGCGGCCTCGGGCGCGGTCAGCCTCGGTTTACTGATGTGGATGCTGCTTCGCTGGCGGCAGGTGGCCGCCGAGGCCAGGCGCGCGGCCCCGGCCCCGGACTGGCTCGAAGAGCTATTCGCCCAGGCGCGGCGCTCGGCCGGGCTGCGGAGGACCGCGCGGCTCAGGCTGATCGAACGGCCAATGTCACCGGCGGTCTGCGGCTTGTTTGCCCCGGTCATCCTGTTGCCTCGCGCGTTGGCCGAGCAGCTTTCGCCCGACCAACTGCGGGCGGTGCTGTTGCACGAACTGTTCCATCTCAGGCGCGGAGACCTTTGGCTTGGTTTCGCTCAATCGCTGTTCCAGACACTCTATTGGTGGCATCCGTTGCTCTGGCCGGCCAATGCCCGCATCCGCCGCGCCCGCGAGGAGGCCGTGGACGACGCCGTCATGCTCACCCTCGGGGCCAGGGCCGAGGCTTATCCGCCGACCCTCCTCCGGGTGGCCAGACTCGCTCTTTCCCGTCCGGCGATCAGCCTGGGCCTGCTGGGCATCCTGGAATCCCGCAGCTTCCTGCGCCAGCGCGTCGAGCGGTTGCTGGACTTTCGCCCGCCGCGCAGGGCCGGGCTGACTTTGGCCTCGGTTCTCTCCGTCGCGGCCTTCGCCGCGCTGGCCCTCCCATTGGGCCAGGCGCCCGCCCCGGCTCAAAAGCCCGAACCCGCCGCCGCCGAACCTGCTTCGGCCCCTGCCGTCACTCCCGCACTTCCGACCCCAGCCTCGGAAACACAGAGAACCAGCGACGAGGTTCTCGTGCAGGACGGCAAGCTCCTCTACGAAATGGGCAAGCTCGATGAGGCTGAGGCAAAGCTGAAACAGGCCCGGGATTTAGACCCACGGAACGAGAGCGTGGGCTACTACTTGAAACTGGTCCGGGAAGCTCGCCTCAACCAGGCTCTGAAGAAAGCGGATGATACCGGCATCCTCCGGGCGACAAACACGCCGTACGGAGTGGCGTTTTCGTTCAAGGGCCAGGAAACACAGCCGCTCTGTTTCCGCACGATCAAACTTGACCCTGACACCTTCGAAAAGGGGATGCAGGAGTTCCTGGGCCTGCCGGACGGCGCCAATCCCGCTGAAAACCTCCGTGCAATGTATCACCAGTTCTTTGCGGAGGTCGGAGTGGACCTTTCTCCCCCGAAGAGCATGTTCTACACCCACAGCAACGGCTGTTTGTTGATTTATGCTACACTTCACGATTTGGACGTCATCGAAAGGGCGGTTCAGGTCTTGAACGCCGCTCCTCGCCAACTGACAATCAAAGCCCTGTTCATCAAATTGCCGAAGGCGGAGGTGGACGCGTTTTGGGAGAAGGAAGTGGAAGCGTCTTGGGAAAAGTCCGGCCCCACCAACCAACCGCCCCCGGCCGGCAGCCCCAAAACCGCCACCCTCACTCATTCCCAGGCCGCGGCTCAACTCGACCGTTGGAAATCGAAGGGCGGCGCTAACATCCTCGGCGAATTCCGAGTCACAACCTTGAGTGGGCGGCAAGTGGAGGGCAGCGTTGTGGACACAGGGATGACGATCCCCGGAGAGGCCCAAGGTCAACCCAACCCGGACAAACTGACACCCAGCCTCACGTTGGACATTATGCCTCATTTGACGTCCGATAGCGCCCGCGTGGAAATGGACCTGGCGGCGAAAGTCGTCGAGTTCATTGGCTATGACGACCCGGGTCCTCTTGCGTCAGGAGCAGCCAGCAACGCCGCACCCGCCGGCGCCTCCTTGCCTTTGCCGCACTTCCGCGTGAGGCAGCTCGCCGCTTCGGCCGGGATTCAGGATGGCCAGACCGTCGTCCTGGGCGGCTTCCGGACCCAAGGCGCCGCTATGACAAACCGGCTACCGAATTTCGGCGGCGACGTGCCCCTCGTCGGCCGGCTCTTCCTCGACCAGACCAACCGGACCGCCAACACCGACGTCCTCATTTTCGTCACACCGACCATCATCGATCCCGCCGGCAACCCCATCCACCAGGAGAGAACGAGGTAGCGTGAACCGGCCGCTCTTCGATTCGTGCCCGCACACACCGGAAACGCCGCCGAACTCAGGACCAATGCATCCGCCTGACCATGAGTGACATTTTACATGGACCCTGGCCATTCAAGACGCAGTTTGCGAGGCACGCGGGGAGGTCTTGCCGCAAGAAGGCAGGCTGTGAACTTAGAAATGAATTTATCTATGGCTGACCCCTGCTATGGGTTGCCCGCGGGCGGTTGGAACGTAGCGGCAAAAACGGCTAAAAAAACTGGAGGTACAACGCTTTTCACTTGCACCCTGCCCTAATTGCTGACCCCTGCTACCTGCTACCACGCTACGCTCATGGATTAGGATTGGCGGCCGGTGGGGGAGGCTAGCCTCTTTTGACGTGTGGCCACGATTCGATAAAGGTTTGAACTGCTTGCTGCTCGTAGTTTGAGAATTTGGATATGTCGGCCTTGGAGAGGATGTCGAAAGCGTGTTGCAGGAGCGGCTGCGGCACCTTGCGTATCTCTTTTATATTCACTTCGCGCGCGCCATGCTCCCACAGGAGAACGAACTGCATTATGAATTTAGCACAGTTTGTTGGGTCATTACCGGCTGCGGTTGTGATGAACTCCCACAGTTTGGTTTTGTTCGAGTAGTAATAGATGAGGGTGCTAAGAAGGGCACCAGGCTGCTGGAAGACAGCCGGGCCGAGGCTCATCAATTCCTTCTCGAGGCGGGCGTCGAAGGTAGCGCAAAGGTGTTTAAGGTCGAGGTTCTTCCTGCCGTAGCCGTAAGAATCACGCGCCAGGAAATGCGCGTAATTGCCAGCCAGAGCCAGGGCTGAGGTCTTGGTGAGCAGGTCGGCGGCGACGGCCGTGGCTTCGGCATCTGTGGGGAGGTGAGCAACAAGCTGGGCGTTGAGGCCCGCCAGGGCGCGGACGAGTTCGCCGGACTCGCGGGACTTGGGGTCGAGGTGGCGGTCGTGGAACTCGCGGATGGCGTCAACGATGGGGCGGATGGTTTCGGGCTTCAGATCTTCGCCAAAGATGGCCATCAGAGCAATCCAGGTTGAGATCCATTTCTCCGTGTGGGCCGCTTCCATGGCCTGTGACGTGCGGTCGTGCGCGACCTGCGGGGAGGGTGCCGCATTCAGTTCAGCGGTCAAAGCGTCTATTTGCTCCGGGCGACTTGTATCCTCACCGGACTCCAGCAGGAAGTAAGCATCAAAGAAGCGCGAATTGGAGATGCGGCGTAACCTGATCTCCAGCGCCTCAGCAGCCTCGGAGGTTTTTTCTTCTCTTGAGAAAAGAGTCCAGAAGAGGTCCTTGGCGCTCTGAGGGTCGTCTGAGGTGTCATCAATGAGTTTCTCGATCTCCGCGATATCTTTCTTGCGGCGTTCCTTGTCGCCGAGGAGGCGCATGACCCAGTCCACCTCCAGGCCACGATCGGGGCGCAGGAGCCAGGGGCGCTGGGTGATCAACTCGTACAGAGCG
>CAZZFF010000116.1:0-20220 GCA_964653485.1 uncultured Verrucomicrobiota bacterium
GCGGTTCTTCAAGCTCGTGAGCTGGTACGACAACGAGTGGGGCTATAGCTGCCGCGTCGCCGACCTGGTGAAATACATGATCGGCAAAGGCATCTGAGGCATTTCAGTCTCTCGCAACGGCGGTCCCCAAAGGACCGCCGTTTTTTCGTTTCGCCTTTCCGGCTGAGCGTAACCAGTATTGCCTCAAATGAAACCGAAGCTCTACCTGGAGACGACTGTGCCGAGCTACCTCACCTCGTGGCCAAGCAGGGACCCGATCCGCGCCAGCCATCAGCAGATCACCAGAGAGTGGTGGCAGGCCCGCCGCGTTGGTTTCGACCTCTTCATCTCCCAATTGGTCCTGGATGAGGCTGGGGCTGGGAATGCGGAGGCAGCGCATGAACGACTCGAGGTTCTCCGGGACATCCCACTGCTCGACCTGACAGAATAGGTGGCGGATTTGGCGGTTGACCTGAAGGTTGCATTGGCTCTCCCGGCGAAAGCCGCTACCGACGCGGCCCACATCGCCGTCGCGGCAGTCCACAGCATGCATTTCTTGCTGACCTGGAACTGCTCGCATATAGCCAACGCGGAAATGTTTGCGGCGATAGAGACTGCCTGCCGAATTCGTGGACATGCGTGCCCCGTGATTTGCACACCGGAAGAATTAATGGGAGGATAGACTCATGATGAAAGACGAGATTGTGAATCAGGTACGCGAGGTGCGGGAGCAGCAGGCGGCAAGACTCGATTACGATCTGAGGACCATCATCGCCGCAGCACGGGAGCGTCAGAAGGATTCCGGGCACAAAGTGGCCTCCGTCCCTGTTAAGACCAAGAAACCAGCGTAAATCCTCTTCAGGCTTTGGAATCCAGCCCAAGTGGTACCCTGTCCAACGAGCGGGCACATCCGACCGGCTACTTGATCGGCAGCCGCAGCCGGGCGCGGCAGCCTTTGCGGTCAGTTCGGTTTTCGAGCATGATAGAACCACCGTGCGCCTCGGCGATTTGGCGGCTGAGGACCAGGCCGATCCCGGAGCCGGTCTTTTTGGTGGTGAAGAACGGCACAAATAAATTTGCCGGGTTGGATAAGCCCGCGCCGTCATCTTCGACCAAGACTTCCAGCCCCGAGACGTTTCGGCTCCAGCGGATCGTGACTCCACCCTCGGACCCCGAAGGCGCGGCACCGGCGCCACGCTCCTGCCGCCTCAAGGCGGCGCTCCCGGGGGCAACGCCCTTGATTTCCAAAGAGGCATCGACGGCGTTGCGGACCAGATTGATGAGCAACTGGTCCAGCAGGTCCCCATCGGCCTCGATGACCAACGGCGGGCCGGCGGCGAGGGCAACCTGGAGCCTTGTCTCCAGGCCGACCACCCTTCGGACCCAGACGCCGACGTCCACCGGTCCCAATCGAGGCTGGGGCAGCCTCGCCAGTTGGGTGTAAGCGCCGACAAACCGGTTCAGGGCCTCGGCGCGGCTGGAGATGACCTCCAACCCACGCTGCATATCCTGTTCCCAATCCTCCATTCGCGGTTGGCGCTTGAGGAGGCCGGTCATGGTCCCGGCGATCGACTTGATGGGCGCCAGGGAGTTGTTGAGTTCGTGGGCCAGCACGCGCAGCAGGCGCTGCCAGGCGGCGCGCTCTTCTTCGCGCAGGGCGCGGCTGAGATCGGTCAGCACCACCAGGGTATGCGTCATGCCGTGCTGCCGGAAGGTGGTCCGCCGGAGTCCCCATCGGCCCGCCCCGCCCGGCAGCATGATCTCCATGGTCCGCGAGGGCTCCTCCTGCAAACAATCGGCGAGACCCAGGTCCGAGGCGCTGCCGTTGAGCAATCGCTCGGCCGGTTTGCCGAGCAGCTTTTCCCCGGCGCGGTTGACAAGCCGGAGTTTTTGGGCGCCATCAAAAGTGAACACCGCGACCTCTATCTCGGTCATCACCTTGCTGAGCAACGCGGTGGCTTCCAATGCGGCCAGGCGCTGCTGGCGCAGGTTCTCACCGAGGGCGTTCACCTCGATGATGACTTCCCCCAACGCATCTTCGCGCCGGCCGCCTCTAGCCCGGATGGAGTAATCGCCCTCCCGGATGGCCGCCAGCAGATTGGAAAGTGTCTGGAGTGGGAACCGGACCTTCCCGATGAGCGAAAAACAGCAGCCAAGCCAAATCGCCGTAATCAGCGCCATCACCGTCCACTTTGTCTGGCCGCCATACTCGCCCACCCAAAGAAGAGCGAAGGCCGCCGCAACCGCCGGCAGGCCCGCCAGGAAAGCGATCCAGAAAATCCGATGCTCGTGCTTTAGTCGCATGAAAACGGGGTTGCGGCCTGCGGAGAGCGTAGGCGGCTGGTCTCCCGGCCACCGGGCCGCAACCCCGTTGGGGTTGAGGCGTATCGCCGCGCGATTACCCAGGGTTGGCGCCGCGCCAACCCTGGGCTTTGCTGCACAACCCCGTTGGGGTTGGAGCGGGGAGGCTGCATCTTAGCGCGACCCGGATGCCCTTCGGGACTCATCCCGTGGCGCGGCTGGACCCAACGTTGGTACGTTGGGCCATTCTCATACGTCCCTTGAGGACAGGCGCCGTGTACATCACAACCCATATTTCTCGAGGCGCCTGTAAAACGCGCTGCGGCTCAGGCCCAAGGACTCCGCCGCGTTGCGCGCGTTCCCCTCGAAGCGAAGGAGTGTCTTCTTTATCAGCAGCCGCTCGACCTCTTCCATGCTCATTTCCTCGAGCGCCCGGGCGGGACCGGCGCCTTCCTGCAATCCCAGGTCCTCGACCCGCACCGAATCGGCCTGGGCCATCAGGACGGCGCGTTCCACGACGTGGTTGAGTTCCCGAATGTTGCCCGGCCACGGATGGGCGGCCAGAACGCGCAGCGACGCTTCGTCAAACCCCACCAGGCGCTTGAGATAGCGTTGCAAGTGCTGCCTCAGGAAAAGCTCCGCCAGCGCCGGGATATCCTCACGGCGGTCCCGCAGCGGCGGCAAGTGGATTTCGACCGTGTTCAGGCGGAAGAGAAGATCAGCGCGGAACCGGCCCGCGCCAATCTCGGTTCTGAGGTCGGCGTTCGTGGCGGAGATGACGCGCACATCCACCTGGAGGGTCTTGGAGGAACCCACCCTCTCGAACTTGCCCGTTTCGATGGCGCTGAGCAGCTTGGCCTGGTGCTTGAGGGGGACATTGGCGATTTCATCCAGGAAGAGCGTCCCCCCATCCGCCAGTTCGAACCGGCCCACGCGGTCTGTCTTGGCGTCGGTGAAGGCGCCTTTGACGTGGCCGAAGACCTCGCTTTCAAACACGCCTTCCGAGAGCCCGCCGGTATTGACTGTGACCAGCGGCTTCTGGGCCCGGGTTGAGACTGTGTGGAGAAGGCCGGCGATCAAGCCTTTCCCGGTGCCGCTCTCCCCGGTGATGAGGACGTTGGCGTCGGAGGGGCCGACGCGGTCGATCAACTCCAGGACAGGCCGCATGGCGGGTGAATCGGCGATGAGGTTGGGGCGTGACTGGCCGCGCAGCACCTCGTTTTCCGCTTCCAACCGGTTGCCCTTGCGCAGGGCTTGGCCGAATTCGATTTGCGTTCGGACAATCGTCAGCAGCCGCACATTGTCCCAGGGCTTCTGGACGAAATCCCGGGCCCCTCGGCGCATGGCCTCGACGGCCAGCTCGACATTGGCCCAGGCCGTCATGACCACGACCGGCACAGCCGGGTCCAGTTCCTGGATGCGCGGGAGCAACTCGATTCCCTCCTGCCCCGAGGTCGTGTCCCGGGTATAGTTGAGGTCCATCAAGACCAAGGAGAATTCATCCTTGCGGAGCAACTCCAGCGCCTGCCCGGGTGAATCCGCCGTTTCAGACTGATAGCCCTCGGCCTTGAAAAGCAGCACCAAGGCTTCCCGGACATCGGCTTGATCATCCGCGATCAGGATGCGAATTCCAGTTGAGGCCGGTTTCTTCATAACCTCGGGAGTCCCACTAGAACCAATCAATACTCTACCGGGCTTGCAACGGGCCAGGAGAATCTACAGACCTATTGTTGCCTGAGGACAATCATGGGGTCGACGTTCGCGGCTCGTCGCGCGGGGACATAGCAGGCCAGCAGGGCGGCGAATACCAGAAAGACGGGCGCCGCGAAAAAGACGAGAGGGTCGAGGGCTTTAACCTCGAACAGGAAGCCACCCATCCCCTTCGCCAAGGCAAGGGCCAAGGGCAAACCGAGCAGCATTCCAATGGCCGCCGGTTTGGCGCCATCGCGGAGGATGAGGCGCAGAATGCTCGTCGGGTCAGCGCCCAGCGCCATGCGGATTCCCAACTCGCGCGTCCGTCGCGCCACGGAGCAGGCCATCACGCCATAAACTCCAACGACCGCCAGCAGCAGCGCGGCGCCGCCGAGTGCTGCGATCAGCGTTGCGCCGCTGCGCACCGTCCAGACTTCAAGGCTGCCTCTGAGATGCGAGCGAAGCGACTTAGCGGAAACCACCGGGAGCGCTGAATCAACTCGCCGGATTTCCCCCCGGACGAGTTGGAGCAAGGGGTCCGCGTTGACCGCCGGCAACGAACAAACATGCAGTAACATCTCGGATCGAGGGTCCTGGGCGAACGGCACGAAAATCCCCGCCCCGTCCGTGGGGTCCGTCAGATGAGGCTTCCACGAAGGGACGATCCCCACGATTTCCATCGCCACGTCCGGCCGGGCGCCGCTGGCTAGAGAGCGTCCCACACCGCCGCCGGGAGCACCCAGACCGGTCAACTGGACCCGTTTGCCGAGCGGGTTTTCGCCCGGCCAGAGTTTTTGCGCGAGCGCCGTGGTGAGGATCGCCACCCTCGCCCCGGTTGTGTTCTCGCATTCGGCGCGGCTGAAATCGCGTCCCTGGAGCAGAGTCATCCCGAGCGTCCGAAAGTAGTCGCTGCCAACCACGTTGTAGTTGGCGCCGATGGCCTGGCCCAGGGCTGGCGACGTGGCGTCGCGGGGCGGAGGGACCACCGCCCCCGCCTGTTGCACGCCCTCGGTGAGAGTGAGGTCCCCAAACGGGATGGTTGCCGCGAGGCTGGCCGACTGGACGCCAGGCAGGGCGCGGACGCGTTCGAGCAGTTCTGAAAGAGCCTGGCGCATCTTCAGGGGGCCGTACCCGACGAGGCCGCCGTCCAGTTGCAGGTAAAAGCCCTGAGCGGCACGGAATCCCGCGTCAACCCTCATTGCCTTGACCGCGGCCCGGCCGAACAGACCCGCGGCAACCAATAAGGCGAAAGCCATGGCGACCTGGCCCATGACGAGCATGTTTCGCAGGGCAAAGAGTCCGCCCCGTCCGCCGGGAGTGGTCCCGGCGGTGTTTCCCTTCAGATCGGCATTCACATCAAGTCGGGCGAGCCTCCAGGCTGGAAGGAGCCCAAAACAGACAGTTGCCACCAGGGAGCAGCCCAAGGTAGCGCCGAGCACAGCCCAGGAAGGGCGGACATCGAAAGTCGTCGGTATGGGAGCGACGAGGTCCAGGGAAACGGAGAGCCAATCCATGGCCCAAAGAGCCAGGAAAAGTCCCGCGAGGGCGCCCAACGCGGAGAGCAACAACCCCTCCGTGAGCAACTGGCTGACGATGCGGCTTCTGGAAGCGCCAAGGGCGACTCGGACGGCGATTTCCTTGGCACGGACAGCCCCGCGCGCCAGAAGCATGTTCGCCAGATTCAGGCACGCGATGAGCAGCACCGCGCACGACATCGCGAGCATCAGCAGGCTCAGGACATTAAGCATCGCGCGGTCGCCTTGCGGATTTGTTGAAATCGAAAGGCGGTTCATTGGGCCGATCGTGATGACCTGGCGGCCACTTGCCTCCGGGTATGCCTTGGCCCATTGATCGCCGATGACCCGCAGCCGGGAATTGGCTTCGGGCAGGGGTATTCCGTGCTTCAATCGCCCGACCAGGAATAGATCGTGCCTCGTCCGGTCCATCAACGATGTCCTCGGTTCATCGGCGCCGAGCGAAGGAAACGAGAGCGGAAGGTAAAGGTCGGGGACGAACATCGGCATGGTTCCCGTAAACCCCTCCGGGGTCATTCCGACGATGGTAAAGGGACGGCCGTTGATTTCGACGCTGCGGCCGATGAGCTCCGCATCGCTGCCGTGCCGCCGCCACCAGCGGTGGCTCACGATGACGACCGGCGCCGACTGCCGTTCTTCCTCCGGCGAAAATGCCCGCCCGCGAGCGGGATTGGCCCCGAACACCGAGAAGTAGTTTGCGCTGACGTTCAGCGCGAACGTGCGGCGGGTGAACTCGCCTTCGGTTACACCCACCTGATTGGGCTGCATCGCGAGCATGCCCTCGAACAGATTGTCGTTCGCGCGCAAGTCCATAAAGTCCGGGTAAGAAAAACCACGGTAGTCAGGGTCAGGCTTCGTGGAATCTCGGGAGTAGAGGCTGACCAGTTGGGCAGGATCGCGCCCGGACACGGGTTTGAGGACCAGGGTGTTGACGAGCGTGAACACCGCGATGTTGGCCCCGATGCCCAGCGCGAGAGTGACCACAGCCACGGCGGTGAAGCCGGGGTTTCTGACCAGTTGGCGGAAAGCGAATCTAAAGTCGTTCATTGGTTTCCAGGTCGTCACAAAACCAAAAGCAAAGGAAGTGCCAATCGCCGCGAAACTCGTAAGCCGCTTGGAATGAGTGGCTTATGACGTGGGCGCCACAAGGAATAGCGCAGGCCGCGTCCACCCGTGGGAATTGCTCGTCCCACTTGTGGGAAACGCCCTGGCCATGAGGACTACCGGCTGCCCGCTTTTACAAGGACGTTATTGCTTGGGCGGCGGCGAGGAAGACGGAGCAGGATTAGGTTTGGGAGCAGGATCGGGTTTGGTCAGAACTTGGGGCGGGAGGGAGGGTGGCGGAGGGATGGCGATGTAGCTGGGAGCAGAGTAGATCGCCGGGCCTTGAGTGGGCAGGTATCTGGCGATCAGGGTCATCTTGTCGGCGCGGGGCCGGTCTTTGCCCCACGGCAACGGAAAGAGGTAGCCGGTGCCCACCGTTGTGGTGGCCGCGTAAGAGGGAAGGTCCAGAGCGGGGAACGACCAGAGATGGCGGCAGCGGTTGGTCTGGTCAAAGGACTCCCCGACCAACCCGTCGAACATGAGGATTTCAAGGGTCCCCTCCCTGATCGCCTGGGTCTTGGGACGCTTGAAATCCACAGCGTAGATTTTCACCTGGACGCCATTGACTCCGAGTTTGGACTCCAGGTTCACGACCACGGGCATGGTGACGAGGTTAAGTTCATCGATCCGGGCCGCGGAGGCGGGGTTGTCATGTGCGGGCTTTGCGCGCGGGCCGGAGGTGACGCATCCGGGGCAGGCCAAAAGGAGCAGGGCGGCGAGGCCGCCGAAGAACGACGGCCTACGGTCTATTCGAGAAACCGGCCAAAATGGAGTTTTCGTGGCATCCATAGGGCAATGTCCATCAGGGGTTTTTCTGCGGCGCCGTTTTGGACTTCTCGTCGGAGGGAAGGACGGCCGGGGCGTTGGTGCCGGGCTCGGGGTACAGCGGCGCGAGCATCTGGCGATAGAGGGGACCCGTCTGGTAATCGTGCTTGATGGCGGAGGTGTCGAGTTGCTGGCGCGTGACCGAGAGGGCGGAGTTGGTGGTGGGCATCGCCTCGCCGTTGATGAGGACCTGCGGGGTCAAGAGGATGAGCAACTCGGTGCGGGTGCTGGTCTTGACGTTGCTGCGGAAGAGGGGACCCATGAGGGGAATGTCGCCCAGAACCGGCATCTTTTTGCTGGTGAGTTCATCGCTGGTGCTGATGAGGCCGCCGATGAGGATGGATTGGCCGCTTTGGACGCTCACGGAGGTGGTGGCGGTGCGCTGGTTCAGGATGGGCGCATTGATGCCCGTGCTCACCTGGACGGTTTCGGTGGTCAACTCGGTGATCTGCGGGGCGACGACCATCCTGACGAACCCGTCGGGGCTGATGTTGGGGGTGACCGCCAGGGTGACGCCGACGTTCGTGTAATTGAAGGTATTGACGCTGTTGCCCGTCAACCCGATGACCTGGCTCCCGGTGACCAGCGGCACTTCCTGGCCGACCATAATGGTGGCTTGCTGGTTGTCGGAGGTCAGGATTTGCGGGCGGCTCAGGACATGGAGGCGGTCTTCGGTCTGGAGGGCGCGGAACAGGAAGTTGAATCTGTCGCCCGAAATCGCGGAACCGAATCCACCGGTATTCTGGAGCGCGTTGGCCACGCCGAAGTCGGTCCCGGTCTTGGTGCTGGGATTGCCACCCGTCTGGTAAGTCCATTCCACGCCCAGTTCGTCGTCCTTGGTGAGAGTGACCTCGGCGATGAGGACCTGAATGAGGACCTGGCGCTGAGGCTGGTCCAACTCCTCGACGAGTTTGCTGATCTGGGGGAAATTGCGGGGAGTAGCGGAGATGAGGAGAGTGTTGCTGTTGGTGTCCGCGACGATAGTGGCCTGGCGGTCGAGCAGTTCCTGAGTCATGGCTTGCTGGCCGACGGCGGTGATGAGGAACTGGGTATCCTGAGTGAGGAAGGTCTGCAACGAGGCCTGAATCTCGGAGGCGCGGGAGTTCTTCAAATGATAAACCTCGAACTTGCGCTCCTGGGCCGGGCTGGAGTCCAAAGTCTCAATGATTTGGGAAGCCAGGCCCACATAGTGTTCTGAACCGCCGACGATGAGGCTGTTGCTGCGGATGTCCACACTTACGGTCAGGGCCGTTTCCTCCGCGGTTCCAAGCACGGCCGAGGCGGTGACTTCGTCCGCGCCGGAAGCAAAAGGATCAAAGTCGGGGACCTCTCTGGTAAGATTGTATTTGACCGTTCGGTTGTTGCTGGCGGGCTGGCTCGTGGTCTGGCCGGTGTACTGGCTGGAGGGCTGGAGGTGAAAGAGGCTGGTCAGGACGGACATCATCTGGCGGGCGTCGGCGTTTCTCAGGGGGAACACCCTGATGGTGGCAACCTGGGGCGAGGTGGCATCCAACCTCCCAATCAACTGTTGGAGCAATTTCATGTATTCGACTGGAGCCGAAACAACGATCGCGTTGGCGCGCACGTCCGGCGCGATCAAGATGCCTTCCTTGAGGGCCGTGGTGAGCAGTTCCTTGCCCTCCGGAGTCTGGCCGATGAACTGGAGGAGGGATTGCCGGCTGGGGCTTTGGCCGGTCAAAGAAGTTGGCTTCGAGTTGAGAATCGAGGTCAGGATGACCGACAACTGCGTGGCGCGGGCGTTGGTGAGCGTGAAGACATGGATTTCATTGACTTGGGTGACCTGGTCGGTGTCGAGTTTCTTGACCAGGTCCGCGATCCGTTTGATGTCGCTCTGGCCGGCGGAGACAATGACGGCATTGAGGCGCTCGTCCACGTTCGCGGTGACCGGAGAAACGGTCCCGGGTCCGCCGGAGCGGTATAGGGTGGTGATTGTCGTGGCCACCTGGCGGGCGTCGGCCTTGACCAGGGGCATCACCTGGACCTCCATGCCGGCCTCCATCTGTCCATTATCGAGTTGCGCGATCAGCGACTCGACCATGATTAGGTCTTCCGGGGAAGCGCCGACAATGAGGGCGTTGGCCCAGCTATCCTCGACGACGGTGATCGGGTCGGGCGGCTCGCCCCGCACGGTCGTGGGACGCTTGGCGAACAACTGGGTCAAGGTGGATTGCAGCTTTGCGGCGGTGGCCTGTTTGAGCGAGAAGACCTTGAAGCTGGTGCGGGCGACCACTTGTTCGGCGTCCAGTTGGGCGACCATGCGCTCGACGGCCGCAAAGACCTCCCGTCCGCCGGTGACCAGCAGGGTGCTCGTCCGGTCATCGGGCGTGACGGTGACGGGCACGCTGCGCTCGGTGGTCCCGGTGGCCGTCTCTCCGGAACGTTTGGAGGTGAAGAACTGCTGGAGGACCGTTGCCAACTGGGAGGCCTTGGCGTGCCGGAGTTGGAACAAGCGAATATCGGCGACATCGGAAGAACTCTGTGAATCGATCTGTTTGATCAACTCCTTGACCACCATCAGGTTTTCCGGGCTGGCGGAGATGATGAGGGTGTTGGAGCGGGCATCTACGGTGACGGCGATGGCATCGCGGGAGGTGCGGCGGTTGCCGGCCGCGGCGATGCCGGGGCGATAGATGCCCTGATCGATGAGCGAGCGAAGCATCGTGGCGGCGCGCTGCGCGTCGGCTTGCTTGAGTGTGAAGGTCTGGATGAGGCCCTCCTGCACGACCGGCGCGGCATCGACCTGGCTGATGAGGTTCCTGGCCAGCTCCAGGTTCTCGGGGCTGGCGGAGATGATGAGGGCGTTGACCAGGGGATCGGCGGCGACGTCCACTTCGTCCTGCGGGGCCGGAGCCTGGCCTGAGGGGGTGGTGCTCCTGCGGCGGGCGGCAAACACCGTGCTGAGCATGGAGGCGACCTGGGCCGAATCATTGTTGCGCAGGCCGATGACGGTGATGGAGACGGCGGCATTTTCCGGCTTCCGATCCAGCTTTTCGAGCAAGGCATCCAGCGCCCGGGTGTCCTCGAGACCGGCGGAGACGATAAGGCTGTTGCTGCGGGGGTCGGGAATGATGACGGGGCGGGTGCGCTGGGCGGTAGGCGAACGGGATGCCTGGGCGCGCTGATTGAAGAGAGTCGTCAGCGCTTGGGCGAGCGACTGGGCGGTGCCGTGCTTGAGGGGGATCAAGCGAATCTGGCCCGCGAGGGACTGGCCCTCTTTGTCCAATTGCTCGAGGAGGTTGGTGACCATGGAAAACGCAGCCTCGTTTCCCGAAACAATCAGCGAGTCGGTCCGGTCGTCCACCACCACATTGGGCCGCTCTTCAGGCCGCATTTTGGAAAAGCCGGGTCCTTGATACAGCTCGGTGATCATTGCCTGGAGAGTGGCAGCGTCGGCATACTGCAATGGAAAAATGCGGATGTTGGCGGTGGAAGGCACCGTGTCCATCATTGCGACGAGGGAACTCAGGGCTTTGAGATTGTCGGCGGTCGAGATCAGAACCAGACGATTGGCGCCGCCCTGCACGCCTTGAATGGGGTCGGGCATGATTCTAATCGGCTTGGTCAGGTCCAGGACGATCGGACGGCCTTGAGTATTCTGAATCTTCAAGCGGCGGACCTGTTCCTGCAACTCCCGGGCTTGGACGGTCACCTCGCCCTGGGTTCCCGGCCTGAGCATGCCCTGGAGGATGGCGGCGAGTTGGGGGGCATCGGCGTTCTTGAGCGGCCAGAGCAGCATCTCGGCCTCGGCGAAATCGGCGGCGGTGTCCAGCTCGTGAATCATCGCTTCGATCTGGTCGAGCACCGAAGTGCGTCCGACCACGAAGAGCGCGCGGCCGCGAGGATCGGCCGCCACGGTGACGGGATCGCCCGGGCGGGCCAGGCGCAACTCAGCCATCATCTGATTGACCAGGGGCAGGAGGTGGTCCGGATGCACGTTTTGCAGCGGCACGAGCCGGAAGCCAAGCTGGGCATTGAGGCCCGCCGCATCGAGCTGAGTCAGCAGCGGTTCGACCAGCGCGAAGTCGTTTGGGTGAGCGCGGATGATGACGCTCCGGGTGCGCGGCTCGGCCACGACGACGATCCTGGCCGGCGGAACCACGACCGGGGGCTGGCCGGGCTGGGGCTGCTCAGCAGACCTTCGCCCCGACCTTCCGCCGCCGGCATTGGCTCCGCCGCCCAGGCCCGCTTGGCCCTGGTCGGGACGGAACAGCTCGTTGAGCGTGCGGGCGACCACAACCGGGTCGGCCTCGCGCAGCGAGAACAATCGCAACTCGGTGTCATTGCTGGCAGCGGCGCGGGTCAGGTCGCGGATAATCGTTTGAATCTGGTCCAGCTCATGGACCGGCCCGGACAAGAGCAGCGCATTCGAGGCCTTGTCGACCGCTATGACCACCTCAGGAAAAAAAAGGGCGGCGGGGGGGCGATTGGTTGAGGGCAAGGCGGCCGCGGCGGTTTGGTTTGTCAAAGAGGGCGACGAGTTGCTGCGGGTCATCGAGATGGGCGTCGTCCTGATGGCGTTCCGCTCCTTGGCGTGCGGCGGCAGCCGATCGACCAGCCTGACCTGCCCGGAGCCAATCTGTGAATAGACGTTCGTGAGCATCGCGGCCATTTGGGCGGCGGGCATCTTTGACAGAGCCACCATCCGCACCTGGATGCTGCGGTCGATGGCGGCCTCGTCCATGCGCCGAATCATCTCTTCGATGGCCGGGAAATCCTCCTGAGGAGCGATGACCGTGAGGCTATTGGAGTAAGGGTCCGCTTCGGCGCTGACTTGTTCGTCCTTAGGCCGATCCGCGAAGAGGGCCTCCAACTTGGAGGCCAACTCGAAAGGGTCGACGTTCTCCAGGGTGTAGAGGTTCATGCTGCGGTCGGGCCGCTTCGGGGCCTTGTCCAGGGCGGCTAGAAGCTTATCGATCACCTTGAAGGACTCAGGCGTGGCGGAGATGATGAGGCTGTTCGACCGGGCATCTACCGCGACGGTCACGGGCACCTGCTGGCTCGCCTTGCCGAACCGGGACTCGCTTTGGGCCAAGGCCTGGAGCATCTGGTTCAGAATGCGCGAGGTCTCCTGGGGATTGCCGTTCTCCAGACGGTAGATGTGGAACTCGATGTTGCCGTTCGAGCTCTCGCGGTCCAGGTCCTGAATAATCTTCAGCACCTCTTCCACCTCGGCGGGCGGGCCGTCAATGATGACGCTGTTCGAGGTGGCGACCGGAGTGACAGTGGTGCGCCGGGCCTGGTAGCGGGTGCCCCGGCTCTCAAGGGTCTTGTTGACCGCTTCGGCCACCGCCTCGGGCCGGACCTTGCTCAGATGCACGGTCCGAATCGTACAGGACGGGTCGCTCTTTTCCTTGTCCAACGTCGTAATGAGTTGTTCGGCCAGACGGAGCCGCTCCGGCGGGCCTTGGAGGACCACGGCGTTGAGGGCCGGGGCGGTGGCGATGCGCAGCTTGCCGTAATCGGTGACGGCTCCGAAGTTGCTCACAAACGCGCCGCGGACGCGGCTGGGGTTGGGCGGCGTCTCCTCATGGAGCATGGTATCGAGCAACTGCACCATCTGATCGGGGTCGCAGAACTTGAGTTTGAAGATGCGGATTTCCGTCGCGACCTCCACGGAGGCGCGCAGTTCCTTGATCAGTTCATCGATTTGCACGAACTGCTCCCGGGTGGCCGCCACGATCAGGGTGTTGGATGCGGGGTCGGCCTCGAATCGAGGCTGCGTCACCAACCCGGGTCCGTGCTTCTGCCAGTCCTGCCTCTCGGCGAAGAGCCGCGTGAGGCTCTGGACCATGTCACTGGCGACAGCCCCGGTCAGTTGGTAGGTGCGGACCTCGAAGGCGCTGCGGGCCGGCTCCGCATCGAGCGTCTGGATAGCCTCTTCGATCCGGGCGATCATGTTGGTGGGGGCCTCGAGGATCAGGTTCCGGTCATTGCTCGCCGGGGTCACGACGACGCGGAGCCTTGGGTTCTCGGCCCGGAACTGGCGGCTGTAAAGCTGCTGGAGCAGCGTGGCGACCCAACTCGCGGAGCTGTTGCTGAGGGTGATCGTCTTGAGCTGGCGGTCGGATTGGTCCGGAGCGACATCCAACTCCTTGGCGAGGTCTTCGATCAGCTTGAGCTGGGACGCCGAAGCGGTGACAATGAGGCGGTCGTTGTAATCGTCGGGAATGATCATCGCCTCCGCTCCCGCCGCCGCCGGGAGGCTCCTGGCCTGGTCGATATAGAGCGGCCGGATTTTGGTGGCCAGTTCGGCGGCGGGCATGGACCTGACCGGGATGATGTGCATCATGCGCTCCGCCGGCTGGTTGGAGTCGAGCTGTTTGAGCAGGTTGTCAATGACCTTGAAGGAGTCCGCCGTGGCGGAGATGATGAGGCTGTTCGAGCGATCATCCACCGCCATGGTCACCGGCGGCTCGGAGACAACCCGCCCGTTGCGGGCCTGGTTGCGAGCCAGCGATTCGAGCATCTGCGTGAGCACGCGGGAGATGTCGGCCGCGTTGCCCTTCTCGAGGTGATAGATGTGGAATTCCAAATTGCCCCCGGAGCTTTCGTCATCGAGTTGCTGAATGACCTTGAGCATCTCCTCGACCTGGGCGTCGGGTCCGTCCACAAGGAGCGTGTTGGAACTGCTGACCGGGATGATGGTTGTCCGCCGGGTTTGGCCCGGAGTGGTTCGGCTGTCCAGAATCCTGCCGACGGCCTCCGCGGTGGCTTGGGCCTGGGCCTTCTTCAGACGCACGGTGCGGATGGTCGAGGCGGGGTCCGTCCTCTCCTTGTCGAGGGTATTGATCAACAACTCGGCCAACCGCAATTTGTCCGGCGGCCCCTGGAGGACGACGGCGTTGAGGGCCGGGGCGGTGGCGATGCGCAGCGTGCCGACCTCGGCGATCGGGCCGCCGTAAGGGGAACTGCGGAAGCGGCGGTACTGGTTGGCGGGGTTCTGCTCGTGGAGCATCGTCGTCAGAATCGCCACCATCTGCCCCGGGTCGCTGTATTTCAGGCTGAACGTGCGAATCTCGGTGGCGACTTCGACCGAGGCGCGGAGTTCCTTGATCAACTGGTCGATCTGCTCGAACTCCTCCTTGGTTGCGGCCACGATGAGGGAGTTGGACGCCGGGTCGGATTCAAACTGGGGCTGGCGGTCGCCGCCCCGGCCGGGGCCGTTTGCGAAGAGGCGGGCCAGAGTCTGGGCCATATCCGCGGCGGTGGCCTCGGCCAGTTGGTAGGTGCGCAACTCGAACGGCCCTCGAGTCGGCTCGACATCCAGTATCCGGATGGCCTCCTCGATGCGCTCGATCATCGCAGGGGTGGCCTCCAGCAGGAGCGTTTTGTCGTCATTGGAGGCGGTGGCCAGCACCCGCAGCCGCGGGTCTTCGGTCCGGAATTGCCGTCCGTAGAGCTGCATGAGCATGGTGGCAACCGAGTTGGCCGAGGTGAACTTGAGTGTCACGGCCTTGAGCTGGCGGCCGTAAGGCAATTGCACGTCCTGGGACCGGTTGGTAATGCTCGCGTGGGTCACCCCGCCATCGATCTGCGCCACCAGCTTCTCGATCTCCTCCAACTGTCCGGCGGCGGGGGCCGTGGCGATCAGCCGGTTGCTGCCTACGTCCACGATCAGTCGCGCCTTGGTCGCGGCCGCCGGCCCGGTCTCTCCCTCGGCTGCCAGCGTGGGCATCGCCTGGCGAAGCATCCGCGCCAACTCCTGCGCCGAGGAGGACTGAGGATAGAATATCTTCACTTCCCCCGCCTGCACGCCGCTCTTGTCCTCGAACTGTTTGATGAGGGACTCCGCCAAGGCCAGGCGGTCCGCCGGGCCGAAGAGGACCAGCGTTCGCGAGGCATCGTCGAACACCGCCGTGATGTAGTCGCTCGCGTCGGCGGGGAGCTGGTGGTAGGTCTTGGTCTGCTGGTTGAACTCGACGCGACGCGGCGCGGTAGCCAGGCCGAAAGTGCGGTTGATCATATCCATCAACACGGCCCCCGAAGCGTTGCGAAGAGTGAAACTGCGCATCTCCCGCTGGGTGGGCGACGCGGTATCCACCTCGGCCAGCAAGTCGCGGACGCGCTGGATGTTCGCCAGGTGGTCCGTCACGATCAGCCCCCGGGCCCGGGACAGCGGGGCGATGGTCCCGGCGTTGGAGAGCATGGGAGTGATGGACTGGGCAATCTCGGAGGCCTCCAGGTTCCGCAGAGTCAAGACCACCGTCACCACCTGGTCCGGCTGCACGGCGCCCGCGTGGTCCAGGCCCCGGAAGATGGGGATGGGCATCTGCTGGAGGTCCTTGAAGGGAACCAGCCGCAAGTAACGGCCCGATTCCATGAGCATCACACCCTTGAGGGAGAGAATGAGGTTCAGCGTCTCCAGCGCCTCGGGGTAAGCGTATGCCTGCGGATCGTTGAACGTCAGGCTCCCCTCGACGTTCGTGTCTGCTATGAGGGGCTTGTTGACCATCTGGGCGAACCGGGTCACCACCTCCGAGTAGGGCAAGCCGTCGAATTGGAAGCGGATGTTGTGGTCGGTGGGCTTGAACTCGGCGGGCGCGCCGGAGCTGACGCCGTTCGAGGAGACGCCGTTGGCGTGGGCGGGGGGCAGGAGCGAGGCCGCGTTTGTGGCTGGCGCAACCGCGTTGGTTTGGGGCGGCGAATTCGAGCTGACGACGCTCGCGCTACCTCCGTTTTCAGCCGCCGCTCCAATGGCGGCCCCTAGAAACAGCCATAACGCCGCGACCGCGGCGGTGGACAAAGTCCCACGCGGGCGGCTTTGGAGTGCGGTGGCAAGCGGAGCGGAGATTCCGCGCTCCGCATTCCGCGCTCCGCACGTGTATTGAGGGTTTTCAGTGAGGTGGTGGCTCATAAGTAATGGTTGGTCCCCGCAATTCGGGTGGCAGTTGGTCCGGGGCAAGCTGGTACTTGGTCGAGAGGGGCTGGCCGTGCTCGACGGCCCAGTAGGTGGTTCCAATCTGGATGATGACTCGGCTGTTGGAGACAAGGCCGGCTTTGGAGGGCATCGGGAGGGTCCGGTAATCGATCATGACGATCTGCCCGCCTGCCAGGGAGTCGCCCGCCTTGAAGCCCGATACTTTCATGTTGTTGGTGTCGCAAACATGGACCTCAGGGACGCCGCCCCAGTTGGAGAGAGAAACCACCCTGAGCGCTTCGAGAGGAGAGGACTCGGAACGCGCGGTGGCTTCCCCTGGGGGCCTTGGGACGTAGGGACGCAGCAGGTCGCGCTGGACGATAGCGTCGTACAAGCGGCGCTGGGGGCTGTCGAGCGCGAACTTGGGTTGGAGGTCCAGCTTGGGCTTAATCCCCGCAACCTCGACCACGAGAGTGATGTAGCGAAAACGAGCTTTCACGCGCCCCGGACCGTCCCCCGCGGAGAGCACGAGGTTTTCGATGCGATGGACTTGCGGCGTTTGCTCCAGGGTGAAGATGAGGTCTATGATCTTGGGCAGCGGGCCTTCGCCTTGCACGCTCCAGCCCACTTCCTGGGCGCCGCGCAACCGCCTTGGAGCCGCGGGCATGCGGCTGAACTGGGACTCCTGCAGGCCCAGCCGCAGAATCTGATCCGTCAGCATCTTGCCCGCCTCGGCCGTGGCGGTGTCGGCATCGTGTCCGAACACCCGGGGGGCTATCTCCTTGAGGTACTTGTCCGCCGCCAGATAGGCCTCCTTCTCCTGGTTGTACTGCCGGAGCTTGTCTCCCAAGGCGGCAATCTGACTCTTCAACTCTTTGAGCGGCTTGACAAAGGCGGTCCTGATGCCGTAAGCGCCGATAAACAGCAGGAACACGCAGCCCACGACGCCCAGGAGGATGATCTCGCGTCTCTTCATGGCCGGTTCCTCCCGCGTTTGGAGTCGCCTGATCGGGAGTGGGGCGGGTCCAGGGAACCATCGTCGGCCTGGCGTTCGGGGGCTTTCAAAGCCGCCAGGTCTATCTTCATCTTCGCCGGCAAAGTGATTTCCAGGCTGGACTGGAACGAGTACCCATACCTGTCGGAACAGGGCGTCACGGCAAGCGGCTTGAGTTCATAGCCCGCCTCGCGCAGGCGCTTATCGATCTGGCCCAGGATTTCACCGCTCCGCGCCTGGATGGAAACATGCAGAACGCCCCGCGCCCCGGCGGAGATGGAAGTGACATAGACGTCGGAGGACGGCGGCAGCAGGGCGTTGAGATAGGCGTAATGGTCCAGCCACTCCCGTTTGTCCGTCATCCAATCGCGCAGAGTCTTGGCCTTCAACCGCACCTCGCGAAAGGCCTGGCGATTATTCGCCGTCCGGTCGAGGAGGGCCTGGAGTTGGTTCTTGGTCTTGAGTTGCCGGTGAATCAACACCGCGCGAAGCCCCCACAGAACGCAAAGCAGGATGACGGCCACCGCGGCCGCCTGGAGCAGGATGGCTCGGCGTCGATTGCGGGGCGCCGGGGGGCGCTTTGGCTGCAAGAAATCAAACGGCCAGGGCGTCTGGTCTTGCGCGCTCAGGGCCAGGCCCAGGACCGTAAGCGCCCCGCGGCTATGCTCGGAATGCTCCACGCCCGGACCCAACGCCCCGGCCGGGTCCACCCGCCGACAGGGCAATTGGCAGGAGACGCCCAGCGCCTTGACGATGGCCGCTTCGCCGCCCTGGGCGCCGACAACGAGGATTTCCTCGATCGGTTCGTGGCGTTCGAGGCCCTCGTAATTATGCAGACTGCGCACCGTTTCTATCGTGACGGCGGCGACGAGCGCGGTCTCCGCGCCGCCGGAGTTCTCCGGCTTCGCCTGGGCCTTGGCCTCCGGGCCGTCTCCGGGAGCCAAAGGGGCGGAGCGGCTAAAGACCAACGACCCGCGGGCGATGACGTCGATGATGATCTCCTCCTGGCGGAGCGTCACCAAGGCGACGGTGCGCGTGGCGGCTGCCGGCTCACAGGCTTGCAGCCCGCGCGCGTTGGCCCACGGGTTCAGGCCCAGGGCAACCAGCTTGACACCAGCCGCCTCGGCGATGCGTTGGCATTGCCGCACGATCTCCTTCTTCACCACCGCCACCACCACATCGACCTTCTCCGCGGCCGGCGATGGTCCCGCCGCCGGGTCCTGGGCGGGGCTGGCCGGTGGAGCCGCGGGCGCGGCGGACGGGGGCCGGTCGCTGGACTGGAAATCAATGACCGCCTGCTCCGGGGGGAAAGGAAGGTCCTTGCTGATTTGGAAATGCACCATCGCCGCCAGCTCCGCGGGCGTTGCCGGCTTGGGCAGCGAAAGGGTGCGCAGGAAAACCAGCCCCCTTGGTATGCCCATGACCACCGCGCCGGGCTTGAGGTCCAGGTCCCGCAAGGCCTGAGCCAGACACGCGCCGGCGGCTTGCAAGTCCGGCTCCGGCTGGCCCAGCCCGGACGACCCTTGGACTCGCGCCGCGGCGAAGCGGGCGATTTCCGCCTTGCCCCCGCGCTCGACGGACTGGGCCGCGCACACCAGCGGCCCGTCCCAATCCAGCGCGATGATGGGTCCCCGGGACTTGATGGGGAATGCGCTGCGCTTCATGAACCGGGCTTGGAGTTGTTCCGCTGGTTTGGTGAGTTGGAGTTTAGGCATTTTCAGGAGCCGGTGCAAAACATCATTTGCGGCTTATCTTTGAGCCGAGGCCAGTGCCACGCTTGCGTCCTCCTGCGGCGGCGCGGGGACGAACGGCAGACCGAGCAGGGTCACGTCCCGTAGCAACGATACGAAGGGCGGCTTGGCGGCGGCGTCGACCACGGCCTCGAGGATGCAGTAACCGCCCGCCGGCATCGAGTACGCCGCAACGCGAAATCGGAATTGGTAGCTCCGAGTTGTCAGGTAGGGGGCCGCTTGCTTGAAGGCGTCCGCGTTGAGCAATCCGTCCTGGTAGAGCCATGCCGGGGTCGTTCGCGCCTCCGGGCTTAGCCCCACACGGGCCGAAACGATCGCTTGAGCCAGCGACAGGCTCAGGCCGGGCAGCGCCGCCAGGACCCGGGTGGAGGCGGTGTTGAGGTTCACCAACCCGATGAGTTTGTCCTGGTTGGTTGCCGTGCAGCGGTCCAGGAGTATCGGCAAGTCCTCCTTGGTAATCTGCGAAGGGAGTTGAACTTGTTTGCCTTGCGGGTTCTTGGCGGCGGGGGCATCGAGCAGGTCCACCGGATGGGCCAGGGGTTGGTGGCTTTGGCGCAACGCCATGAGGTAGTCCACCGTGCCCTTGGACAAACCCAGGCTGGAAAGATCGTCCTGGTTCAGGTTCACCCGGGGCCGCCCCTCGCTATCCTGGTCCAGATCGTAGCTGCAGACCGTCAGGAACTGCCGCAACCCCGCGTCCGGCCCGATCTCCTGGGCGTCCGAAGCCGATGTCGTCTCCAGGGCGTCCCCCTGGACCTCCGCGCGCCCCGTCAAATTGGAGTAACTGCCGTAAACCAGGGGAACGGTGAAGCCGCTGATTTGCAACAACTCGTCCAGGCAGGTCCATGGCCGATTTTGGCCATTGCCTGCCGGCGATGCGACCAGAGCGGAAGCCGGGGCGAAAGGTGAAGCGGAGACCGGACTGGAGGGCGCGACGGAGGAAGCAGAGGGAGCCGGAGCGGGGGCCGGAGCGGAAACGGGGGCGGTCCGCAGATTCGTGTCCGAGGCGGCTATGGGAGCGCCGCCGCCGAGGGCGCTGAGCAGACCCTGCGCCAGGGGTGCGGTCATGTTCGGCAGGGCCTCAAGCATGGCTTCCGTAGCTCGATAGACATTGATCTTGGCGGCCTCGTCGGCCAGCCCGTAGCGAATGCCGCCGGAGTC
>CAZZFF010000117.1:0-20195 GCA_964653485.1 uncultured Verrucomicrobiota bacterium
GCGGCTCACGCCATTGACCGCCCCGCTGCCCCGGATGGCCAGATAGGCCATGTTGAAACTTTCCGACGAGTCGTTCGGGTTCTGGCGGCCCAGGGCCAGCAGGTCATGGAGTGTAATGCCAAGCTTCTTCCCGGCATAGCCACCGAGGTATCGCTCGATGAGAGCCGGCTCGAAACGGTCAAAGCCGGCGGCCACTGCCGTGTGGGTGGTGAAGAGGTTCCCCGCTCGCGTGACGGCCAGCGCGACCTCGAACGGCTGCGCGGTCTCTTGCATGAAACTGCGGGCTCGTTCCAACACGGCGAAGGCCGCATGCCCTTCGTTTAGGTGACAGACCTCCGGTTGTAAGCCGAGTGCCGCGAGTAACCGCCAGCCGCCGATGCCGAGGAGTATCTCTTGCACGAGGCGCAATTCCGGCCCGCCGCCGTACAATTCGCTGGTGATCCCGCGATGAGCGGGAAAGTTCGCCGCGTCATTGCTGTCCAGCAGGAAGAGCTTGACTCGGCCCACTTGGACCTGCCAGGCGCGCAGCCAGACCGAGGAACCAGGCAAGGCGATCTCCAAGCGCAACCACTCGCCGTTCGCTTGGCGCAATGGCGTGATCGGCAACTGTCCGGGGTCGTTATAGGGGTAGAGGGCCTGTTGCGCTCCGTCTTTGTCAATCACCTGGCGAAAATAGCCTTGTTGGTAGAGCAGCCCCACTCCCACCACCGGCACGCCCAGATCGCTGGCGGCTTTGAGTTGATCGCCCGCTACGTTGCCCAGCCCGCCGGAGTAAATGGGCAGCGCTTCGCTCAACATGAATTCCATGCTGAAATACGCGACGCAACTCAAGGGAGCCTGCGGATGATGCTGTTGAAACCACGCGGGTGCCTCCGCCGCCTGACGCCTGGCTCCCAGCAGGTCTTCAACGTTCTTACGGTAGGCTGGATCGGCAAGCAGGCGCTCGAGTTGGCCCCGCGAGACCGTCTGCAGAACAACCCAAGGGTTCTGCGTGAGGTCCCAAAGCGCAGGATCAAGCTGCCGCCACACGTTGTCGGTGGCATGATTCCACGACCAGCGCATATCCAGCGCCAGCTCCGCCAGCGAATCGAATCCCTCGACGTCCGTGGGCAGGAGGTTGTATATCGGGTGGCTGACCGGTGTTTGTTTGCTCATGTTTTCTCCTTTAGTTTTGGCTTGGACGGAATCTGTGGCTGCTGTGGGGACGCGGCCAGCGCATCGCTGACAATCCTCTGGGCTTCCCCCAAGATGCGGCGCAGATGGTCCGCGCCCCGGAAGCTCTCTGCATAAATCTTGTAGATATTCTCGGTCCCTGACGGACGCGCCGCGAACCATCCGCTCTTGCGCCCACGGTTGTACGTCAGAATCGCATGGGAAACAGCGGGGGTTGGCGTATATTCATCTCCCTGCGCGAGCATAAGTTCCACCCCGTTTGCCGCCAGCACCTCCAGCGCGCCAGCAAGAGCCGGCACGGAAAGGGCATGCGTGTCCATGGCGAGAAACAGCGGGCCGTCGATCTTCTTCCGCTCCCGGTAGAGGCAATTGGCCTGGCTGATGGCGAGGATATGCCATTCATTGAAAGCCTTATCGAACGCGGAACCGCGATGTCCTGAGGTGCCGAACGCCACCCGTTGCGCGGGCACCGCCGGGTCGGGAGTCTCGGTATAATAGGCCGTGACGAGCCGCGGTACGTTCACAAGCCTCGATGCTTCGACCGCCAGAGCGCAATGCAAGCTGAACCTCGGAGGCTGGCCGTCGGATCGAATCTGCCCAAAAGAGCAGGAAAACCAGGCAAGCAAGGAAGAGCAGGCAGAGCAATGCACGAATGGTCCTCACTTTTGTGCGTGTCTCTTGTGGCGGTGGATTCCTTTCATCCCCGCTGTGTGCTTCTGTGAGCTGACCGACGGGCAGATCTGTGGTTGCTGGAGTCTTGGTAAAGACTCTTCTGTGGCTGCTCTGGCGGCTTGGCGCGTCTGATCGTGTTCCGCCCCAGAAATACCTTCATCTACTAGTCGCTCATTATCACTCCGGCCCTCGTCGTCCTCATCGTCCCCGGAAGCCTCCGGCACTTTGTGCCCGGCCGAGCCGGGCACCGGATCCCAGCGTTCGGATTCGGGCGTTGATTCGATGACAGCCTCTTTCGAGCCCGGATCCGAATCGTCCGTCAATTCCCGTTTGGCCTGCTCCCGGTCGGATTCTGACACTTCCTGAGCCGTACGGCCGTTGATGACCGCCAGTTCGGCCGCGCGCTCCCGCAGCATCTTAGGGGTCACCGTGCCGAGGCCGGCGGAATTCTCGGATATATTGCCTTCTTTCAATGGGTTGGTTTTCATATATGAACACATCTTGTCGGCGCAGCGCTGGCGCGCTCACGGATGGCGCTCCAAGGTCTCCAGCTCGGTGCGATTCAGGATTTCGTTGGCACGGGGTGGGTCGGTCATTTGTGCTTTAGGTTCGGCTTCCTTGTGGCCGTTGCCGCGTTCCTGGCCTAATCCCATGGTCAGCGCGGTCATTCCGGCAAGGCCCCCAAGTTGCATGCTCTCCACGGCTGTGCTGGGTACGATTACAATGGTGGCGTTCTTTTTCAAACCCTCATAAAGCATGTTCATGGCCCTCAAATGAAAGGCGACCGGATTGTGCTCGTAGCTCTTGCCGGCTTCGGTGAATTTCTCCGCTATTTGCCGCTCGGCGTCACCGAGGATTACCCTGGCCTGGCGCTCTCTTTCCGCCTGCGCCTGCATGGACATGGCATCTTCCAGACCCGAGGGAATCAAAACATCCTTCACCTCGACTGAAATAACATTGATGCCCCATGGCTCGGTGCGCTCATCAATGATCTTCTGCAGCAGGTTGCTGATCTTGTCCCGGCCTTCCAGCATATCCGAAAGCATGGTCTTGCCGATCACGTCGCGCAGGGCGGTTTGCGAGGCCCAACTGATGGCGCTCCGATAGTCCGCCACGTCGAGGGCGGCCTTCTTTGGGTCCACTACCTTCCAAAACAGCACGGCATCCACGTCCACCGGCACCGTGTCTTTGGTCAGGGTTTTTTCCGCCTTGAAACCCGTCGTGATCACGCGGGTGTCGATCCAATATGGAATCGCATCGACAACCGGGATGATGAAAAACAGTCCTGGGCCCTTAAGAGCGTGGAAGTGACCCAGACGCAATATCACCGCCCGATCCCACTGATCGGCAACTTGGATGGCGCAGGCGACGACCAGGGCGAGGAGGAAGGCACCGATTCCAATCCCGGCGGCTTCGGCGTTGGCCCCGACTTTATACCTGGCGTAGGCCAATGCGGCCCCACCGCCCAGAATTACAATGAAGGTCAATAGTGCAAACGATCTGTTTTGTCTCATTTGATTTATCTCCGCGGTTGTGCCCCCGTACAGGAGCGGTTCTTTGTGTTGCCCGGAGCTTCCGGCATCGCCGAGGCGTTCATTGATGCTGTTCCAATGCCTCCGGGTCGGTGCGCTCGAGGATTTCCTTGGCACGGGTTGTGTCGTCCGCCGAGCCGTGGGCAATCAGGACGAACTTGTCGGTCTTGAGCGCCGTCTCGTACTTCAATATGCTGTCCTTCGGGATGCCCAGGCCGTACAAGCCGGCCCCAACCGCACTCAGACCGCCCACCGCGACGGCGCCTTCGAGCGCCCCGACAATCCAGCCAACGAGCGGCCCCGCCACCAGCAACGGCCCGATGCCGGGAACCAAAAAGAACGCGGAACCGAACAACATTCCCCACAGACCGCCCCAAAAGGCCCCCATCTTCCCCCAGTATTTCATGCGGTCCCCGGCATTGTAGTAGCCGATCACGTGTTCATCCGTGTGTTGGTCGCGTCCGACAATCGAGAGTTTCTTCATATCGAAACCGGATTGCTGCAGTTCTTTGATCGCCGCCTCAGCGGCCGTGTGCGATGGATAGATCGCCACGATTGAGTTGCTTTTGTTCATGCTTTTTCTTTCGTTGGTCCGTTCATGCTTGTCTCCGCAAGTTCGTTCGTCTGTAGCAAATACGCCGCCAGCCTGACGCCCGGCGCTCTAAGGTGTTCCATCGAAGCTGCTTAGCGCGTTTTGGCGTCCGCCTTGGCGGGCGGTGAGGAGTCTAAAGCCGTTGCACATTGCACGAGCGGTGCCTCCGCGTCGTGCGTTTTGCAAACGCGCCAGGTCCTCACCCGCCGGCGCGCTCAGAAATCAATGGAGAACAGCTTGAGCATGGAGCCCTTGCCAGTGGGCGAAAACCGCTCCAGATTGTCCCATCCCGAGCCGTACCGGGATGGCGCAAGAGGGTTAAGGAGTTGGAGCCGTTTGTCTGTCTTGATGACCTGCATCACGATGCCGCTATAGGTGTGCCGGCCCCATGTCACTTCGTTCCCCTTGGATTCGTTGAACGCCAGTTCTGGAACTTCTCCCAGGAACGGCGGGCGCGGCTGGACTTGCAACAGTCTCTCGGCCTGTCCGGGCGCGGTGTTCGTGATCACTGCGGAGGGCTTCGCGGCATCTGCCTGGGTCGGCGTCGCTTGGGCCGGCTTGACTTGGGCCGAGGCGGCTTGGGCGGCGCCAGTCTGCGCCGGCATCGGCCTGGGCTTGGCTGATGGGGACTGGGATGGCATGGTTTGAGCGCTGCCAACGACAGCCATCAGAAGAATGACCGACCAGATGAGCAAAGGAGTCGTCATCTGCGGGGTTGTGGTTTTCACGAAGCGCTGTTTGCCGCGCAAGCTTTGCTTTGATTTCATATTTTGCGTCACCGTTTCAAGCAGAGGTGTTGTATGCGACCCGAGCCCGTTCGACGTGAGCCTCGTTCCTGCCTGTACCACCCTTTAGCGTAAGGTGTGCCAGGGGCGCATTGGCATGAGCGGGGCTGGGAATTCAGTGGGAATTCAGCCTTGGGAGCTAATCCGAGCCTCGCGTCGAGGTTGCGAAATGCACGAGCACCACCGCCTCACCATGCACTTTGCAAAGCGGACGAGATGCCCGGTTGGCCTCTCGCAAATCGTCTGGGTGGTCGTTGGTCGAACCCTGCCCGCCGGAAGCGCCTGCTGGCGGTTGTTGCGGGTGAGACAGTTGCAAGGGTTCGGGACGCGATCACAGCGAGCTGAAGCTCCAGCCCGGGCCGGGCCGGGCCGCCGATGGCACGCCACACGCTAACGGTGTGGCACAGGCACAGATGGGTCCCCGATGGAAGGGACTTGGTGTGCTGTGTAAAAGAGTCAACACAAATTACGAAACGAGAGGGCACGCACAATGAACGATATCACTTCAAAAAACGCGGTCGTGGCGATCTACAAATCGCACCCCGAGGCTGAGAATGCCATTAAGGAACTGCAACGCTCAGGCTTCGACATGGAACAACTATCGATTGTCGGACGCGACTGTCACACCGAGGAACACGTGGTCGGCTACTACACTACCGGCGACCGGATGAGGTACTGGGGAAAGCAGGGCGCCTTTTGGGGCGGGCTTTGGGCGTTGCTGTTCGGTTCGGCGTTCTTTTGGATTCCGGGCCTCGGGCCGCTGCTGGTGGCGGGGCCGCTGGTCACTTTAGTCGTCGGCGCGCTCCAAAGCGCGGTTGTGGTGGGCGGTTTGACCGCGATCGGCGCCGGCCTGTACAGCCTCGGCATCCCCAAGGACAGCGTACTGCGGTACGAAACGGCGCTCAAGACCGGCAAGTTTGTGTTGATCGCCCACGGAACACCGGAGGAAACGGCCGACGCCCGCCGGATCATCGAGCGCACCAACCCGGAGGCGGTGGACCATCATCAGCCCTCGCTCACCAACCTGCAACCTTGCCCGGTCGCAGCATAGTTCCCGTCCCTGACCCAATCACCCAATCAAAACAAGACTACAATTATGAAGCATAAAAACTTACTTCTCGCTCTCTTCGCCGTCTCCACTTTTGGGATAGGCTGCCAACAGTCGGAAAAGTCCGAAACCGAAAATCGGGAGGCCACGGCAAAGCAACTCGACAAGGTCAAAACCGAAACCAAAGAGGCCGCGCACGAGATGAAGGACTACACCTACGCGCAGAAAGCGGAGTTCGTGGACAAAATGCAAGCCGAGATGACCGAGATCAACCGGGAGCTGGATCAACTCGCCGGCAAGATTGAAAAGGCCGGCGACGCCGCCAAAGCCGAGGCGAAACCGAAACTTCAGGCGTTGCGGGAGCAGGCGGACAAATTGAACCAGCAGCTCGACAAGGCCAAGAGCGCCACCGAATCCACCTGGGACGATGTCAAGGCGGGGACCAAAAAGGCCTACAGCGACTTGAAGGACGATTTCCAGCAAGCGCGCCAGTGGGTGAGCGACAAGATCGCGCCCTGAGGCAATTGGCCCGCAGACCAACAACCATCAAACAAGGCGAATAGTGAAAAACACACGCATGAATAAGAGCGCAAATGCAAGCGTCTGGGGACTGATCATCGGCCTCACAGCGGCCGCGATGCTCCCACACCCCGCGACCGCGGCAGGCCCGGCGCCGGTAAACCTTCTCTCGACTGGCCGTTTTGCGGTCTTGGCGGAGACTGAGATCACCGACGTCCCTGCGTCTCATATTACAGGAGACGTCGGACTGAGTCCGGCTGCCCTGTCTTTCATAACGGGATTAACGCAGCCAGAAGTGGCCGGGACAATATACGCGGCGAGCGATGGAGGCGCCACCGCCGTTATGTTGACCCAGGCCCAAGGCGATTTGACCACTGCGTATAACGATGCCGCCGGACGAACACCGGTGCCCACGGGCACCTTTTTGAACCCCGGCAGCGGAAATGTTGGCGGACTGACACTCGTTCCTGGTCTTTACAAGTTTACGAGCGGGGCTGTGATATCGGGATCGGACCTCACGCTCACGGGCGGCGCGGGTGATGTCTGGATATTTCAGATGGCATCCACACTCACTGTGGCTGATGGCAGGAGTGTCGTCCTGGCCGGGGGCGCCCAGGCTTCCAACATCTTCTGGCAGGTAGCCAGTTCCGCCGCACTTGGGACGACCGCAAACTTCGAGGGAACGATCATGGCCCATGATTCAGTGACGCTGGCCACCGGCGCAACGTTGGAGGGCAGGGCGTTGGCACAGACTGCGGTTACTTTGCAGTCCAATACCATTACGGTTCCAAACGCAATAACAAGCACGGTGACTCTGGCATCGGCAGCGGTGGCCACTGGCCCGTACACGGATGCTCCGGGGCAATCAGTGAATCCCGCGGCCAAAACCATAACGGTTCCTGGGTCGGAGGGTGTGCGGTTCTATCGTATCATCTCAGGCACGGTGCTTACCATTACGAGGATCACCGTCTCCGGCGGCAACGTGGTCATCACCTACGATTGACCTGGTGAAGTTGCCGCTGCCCGGTGCGGAGGCGCGCCGGCCGGCGGCAATTCCACAAGGAAAAGTGCAGTTAACAAGCAATCATCAAAGAAAAGAAGTAAAATGACAAAGACATCTGAAAACAGGGGCAAGACCCCGACAACGCTGGCATTAATTGTCTGCGTTGGCGCGTTGCCCTTAATCTATGGACTGAGCGGGTGCAGCTCGGCAAGGCCCACCGGCACTTCATGGTCCAGCAGCCCTACGGAGACCGCCAGCGTGGTCGGTCCCCGGGGCCCGGAAGGCCCTGCCGGCGCTGAAGGTGCGGTAGGTCCAGTCGGAGCGACGGGCGCCCCGGGCGCTGGCATCGTTGGCGCGACCGGTGGTCAGGGTCCTGTCGGACCGACCGGGACGCAAGGCGCGGTTGGAGCTACGGGCGCTCAGGGCGCCAGCGTGGCGGGTCCTGCCGGCGAGCAAGGCCCCGTGGGTCCCGCGGGCATCCGAGGCGCAGTGGGAGCGACGGGTCCCGCGGGCACCGTGGCAGTCGGCCCCGCTGGCGAAGTGGGTAGCCAGGGCCGCGCGGGCGACCAAGGCGTCGCCGGAGACACGGGCGCTCAAGGCGCTAGCGTGGCCGGTTCCACCGGCGCGGTTGGCCCTGGCGGTGCTGCCGGAGCACAAGGTCTTGCCGGGTACACCGGCGCTCAAGGCGCGACTCTGGTTGGTCCTAAGGGACCCACCGGCCCCGCCGGAGCCGCCGGCGCGCAAGGCGTGACCGGAGACACGGGCGCTCAAGGCCCGACCCTGGTCGGTCCCAGCGGCCCCGCCGGCCGCACCGGAGCCGCGGGCGCTCAAGGCATGGCAGGATCGACGGGCGCACAAGGCAGCACCACAACCGGAGTCGTTGGCGCGGTTGGCCGTGCCGGTGATGCCGGCCCGCAAGGTCCAGTCGGGTCAACGGGCACTCAAGGCGGCACCCAGGCCGGTGTGGCCGGCGCCGTGGGCCTCCCCGGCGAGCCGGGTCCTCAAGGCCCGGTCGGAGCGACGGGCGCCACAGGCCCCGCTGGTGTGGTGAGCCTCTGGACACTGTATCGGGACTTCCGGTTCGAATACAACCGGTCGGACCTTCAGGCTTCCGAGGCGAAAAAGGTGTCCGAGATCGCGCGGTACATGAAGGCAAACCCGTCCCTGAAAATCGGACTCGACGGCTCGATGGATCCGCGCGGCCTCGACCCACGCAACCAAGGCTTGAGTGATCGTCGTGTCAGCGCCATTCGTGACGCGCTGATCAAAGCCGGAGTTCCGGCTTCCAAGATCCAACTGGGCGCGTTCGGCGACAAACAACTCGCGCGGGACCGCCGGGTCGCGGTGCTCCTCTGCACCGCCAATTAACGGACCTCAGTCACCCATAAACGGTGAATCGTTGTTGGCCGGCGCGGACGCGCCGGCCTGCAACGGCTCCAACACAAACGGAAAGGAAAGAATATGGTATTCACAATTGCGGCAGTTCTGATCATTCTGTGGCTGCTCGGTCTTATCACCAGTTACACCCTGGGAGGGATAATCCATCTCCTGCTGGTGATTGCGCTGGTCATGATAGTGTTCAGGCTCTTTGCCGGGCGCAGGGGAGCGTGAGGAGCCATCACGTCGGGCAGACGAGCCACGCGGTTTGCAGGAAGAGTCAATGAATCCGAGGTGCTTCGCTCTGCACGACGCGCCCTCCCCCCACGCGGGTCCGGCCTGAGCGGGGGAGGCTCAATCAGCAAGCCATTTTCTCAACAACCCGACCACCTCGCGGAAGACGAGCGCTGACTTCGGCTTTTCCACATACGCTTGCGCGCCCAACTCCCTCGCCTTCGCCTTGTCCTCGTTGCGTGACGAGGACGAAAAGATCACCACTGGCAAATTCCGAAGCTCCGGCTGTTCCCTGAGCCACCGCAACACGTCGAAACCCGAAATCAGCGGCAGGTTCAAATCCAGCAGCACCACTGAGGGCAGCGGATGCCGCTCACGGTCCGCATACGCCGCATTGCCGGCGAGATAGTCGATGGCCTCCCGACCGTTGCCCACCGTTCGCAGCGCGTGGTCCAGGCCCTCCTTCCGGAAGGCCATTTGCATGAAGAACACGTCGTTCTCCTCGTCTTCCACATACAATACGGTGGCTTTGGCGCCAAGGGTTTTTGTCATACGAATGTCAGTATGTCAGTCCTCCCCATCTCCGATAAAGATAAAACGCCAAGGCGTCACGAAAAAGTTACGTGAACAATAATTGTTCATGTTATTTTTTCGTGACGCCTAACGCCCGCCATGTTCGTCCCTCGCGCCTGCCGGCCTTAAGTCGAGCCAAAATCGGCTCCCTTGCCCCTCCGAGGATTCCACCCCCGCCTTGCCGCCCATGCTGTCCATCACCTTTCGCACCAGCGCCAAGCCGATCCCGGTGCCTTCATAGCTCTGATGCCCGCGGGAGAACATGTCAAAAACACGCGCCAGCATTTCCTTGGGAATCCCGATGCCGCTGTCCTCAAACCATAGCCGGACCCATCCCTCCCGTGGTTCAGCGCGGATGTCCACTCGCGGCAGTTCGCCCTGTTTCACGAACTTCACCGCGTTGTCCAGCAAGTTCGAGAAACACTGCGTCAGCCCCGCCTCGTTGGCCACCACCCGGGGAATCTCCCCGTGAATTTCAATCCGGGCTTTGGACGGCTGCAGTTCCGGGTACGAATCGAGAATCCCTCGCAGCAGGGCTCCCGCATCCACCGGCCCCACGGCCAGGTCCTGTTTGACCGCCTTGCTATAACTCAACGCATCCGTAATCAACAAGTCCATCCGGTTCGCCGACTTCACAATGCGTTGCAAAAGGTCTTTCCGCTCATGTTCCTGGCACCCGGCGCAAGCCTCGACCATCATTTCGGCGAATCCTCGCATCCCTCGCAGCGGCGCCCGCATATCGTGCGTGATGGAGTAGGAGAAATGCTCCAACTCGCCCACCAACTCCGCCAGCTTGGCCGTCCGCTCCCCGACCAGGCGCTCGAGGTCCTCCTTGCTCTGCGCCAGCACCTCCCGCGCCTCGCGCTGCTCGCTCACATCGGTGCTCGTCCCAAACCAGCGCACCACTTTGCCCTCGGCGTCCTTCAGCGGCAACAGCCTCGTCAAAAACCACCGGAACCGCCCGTCCGCGCCCCGCAGCGGATACTCCATATCAAGCGGTTCGCCAGTCCCTATCGCCCCCCGCCACCGCTCCAGCACCTTGGGCAGCATCTCCGGGTCGTGCGCGCTCTGCCAACCCCACCCCTCCATCTGCCCGGGGGTGGTCCCGGTATACTCATACCAGCGCCGGTTGTACCACGTGACATACCCATCGCCGTTGGCCCACCAGGCGAGGTTGGGAATGGTATCGGCCAGCGTGCGGAATTGCCGCTCGCTCTCCCGCAGCGCCTCCTCCGCCGCCTTGCGCTCGCTGATATCCTCGATGGACAACACGATGCAACTCTTGCTCTCCACCTGGCGACCGCTGATGAGCATCGTGCGCCGCCCAATGGCCTCAAAATTGTGCGTCACCTCGTACTGTTTGAAAAGCTGGTTGCGCGGCAGAATCTCTTCCAGCAGTTTGCGCAGCGCGGGAATACTCCACTGCCCGTTTCCCAGTTCGTAGATCAAACGCCCCTCTGTCTGCTCGGCCGTCACGCCGAAAGTGGCATAGAACGCCTGGTTGGCGCTGCGCACCCGCAGGTCCGGCTCCAGGACGACCAAGGGCGGCACCGATTCAATCACCGCCTGCGCAAAGTCCCGCGCTTCGCCGATCTTCCGCTCCGTCTCCTTCAGCGCATTGACATCGACCAGCACCAACACCGCCCCGTCAATCTTGTTGTCCAGCGTCAGATACGGCCGGACGCGGAGCAGATACCAATTCCCCGCCGTGTCCCGCACCTCGCGCTCCCGCGCGCTGATCGCGCCGATCACTTCGGCGATGAATTGCTCCAGCCCGGGGAAGACCAGGTTGTGCCGGATGTCGCTCAAGGGCCGCCCGACGTCGCCGGCCAGCAGGTTGAACACCTTCTCCGCCGGCGGGGTGAATCGGCGGATCCTCAGGTCGCGGCCCAGCACCAGAATCGGGGTGTTGATGCTGACTTGCAGATTGTTGAGGTCGCTGTTGAGCCGGCTTAGTTCCCGGTTCCGATCGGCCATCTCATCACTGACGGTGGTCAGCTCTTCGTTGGAGGATTCCAGCTCCTCTTTGGAGGTCTCCAGTTCCTCGTTCATGCTCTGGAGTTCCTCGTTGGCCGAGGTCATTTCCTCGCAAGAGGCCTGGAGCTCCTCGTTGGCCGCTTCGTATTGCTCCTGCACCGATTGCAGGTACTCGCGGGTCTCCCGCAGCTCCAGTTCCAGTGCGGCGACGCGCCGCCCTTCGTCCTTCCCCCCGCCGGGGCGGGTTGTCCTCGGCACGCCGCCGGACGGTGGACTGTGCCCAACCCGCCCGCCCCTTCCTTCGGGGGCTGGCTCGAAGAAAATCAAGTAGTGCCGGTCGTTCAGGTTCTTGAGCGGGATCACCTCCAGATTCACCTTCCGCCCCCCGCCGTCATGTCTCAGGCTCACACCCTCGGCGCGCACGGCCTTCCCCTGTTTCCTGGCCTTGTTGATCGCCGCCCGCAACGGCAGCATCAAGTCGCCTCGAGCCATCTTCAGCAGGTCCAAGCTCGTTCTGCCCGGCGGCAGCCCCAGATAATCCCCGATCGCGCCCCGCGATTGCAGGATGCGCAGGTTCGCGTCGATGAACACCCCGGGCGGGGCGAATCGATTCGCCATGAATCGCTCGGCCTCGCGCAGCGCGTCGACCTCTCCAGGCCGCCGCTCGAGCCCCTTGCCGGCGGCCGCGCTTTGCTTCGCGCCTTCCCGAAGACTCCTGGAAACCGGCAGCGGCAACCTCTGAGTCACCCCGGGCCGGCGGCAAAAGAGACGCATCCTCTTGTCCAACGGCTCGAACAGATCCGCGGATGCGACAATGGACTCGGACGCCCCCAGAAATAGAAACCCGTTCGGCTTGAGCGCGTAGTGAAAGGCGAGCAGGATTCTCTGTTGCGAACCCGTTTCGATGTAAATCAGCAGATTACGGCAACTGATCAGGTCCAGGCGCGAGAAGGGAGGGTCGCTCAAAAGATTCTGCCGCGCGAAAATGCACTGTTCCCGCAGGCCCTTGTTAACCCGGTAGCCGCCTTCCTCCTCGACGAAGAAGCGCCGCAGCCGCGCGGGCGAGACCCCATCCACCAGGCTCCGGGGGTACAGCCCGTGTCGGGCCTTGTCCAGCAGCGCATTGTTGAGGTCGGTGGCGAAAATCTGGAGTTGTGGCGCGCGCGCGCGGTTCTCGCAAAACTCCTGGTAAGCCATGGCTATGGAATAGGCCTCCTGGCCGGTCGAACAGCCCGCGACCCATACCCGCACCGGCTCCTCCTGCCGCCGGGCCTGGACCAGCTTTGCAAACACCTGGCCCTTGAGCGCCTCGAACGCTTCCGGGTTCCGGAAAAAACTCGTAACGTTGATCAGCATGTCCGCGTAGAGCGCGTCCTGCTCCGGGTCGTTGCCCCGCAAAAAACGCCCGTATGCCTCCAGCGTCTCGCACTTGCTCAACACCATCCGCCGGGCAATGCGCCGCTGCATCGTGTTGGGCTTGTACAGCGAGAAATCGACCCCGCAATGGTTGCGCAGCAGCAGCAGAATCCTCCTGAAGCCACTCTCCTCGACCCGTCGTCCAGTCCCCCCCCTCTCCGCATCCCCTCCGGCAGGACCGGCCTCCGGCGTGCCGCCCTCGACCGTCGATTCGCCCGTCGGCGCGAGGCCGCCTCCCGTCACATGCGGATGCTTCGCAATCCGCGTCAACTCCCGCGCGATGCCTTCCGGCGGCAGCACAAGGTCCACGCACCCCGCCGCCACGGCGTTCCGCGGCATCGAATCGTATTTGGCCGATTCATCCTGCGCAAACGTAATCCCACCCTCCGCCTTAATCGCCTCCAGCCCCAGCGTGCCATCCGATGCCGTCCCCGAGAGGATTACCCCGATCGCCCGCTCCTGCTGCTCCTGGGCCAGCGATTGCAAAAAAAAGTCTATGGAATGCTGCGGCCCGGCCGTCTGCTCGCGCGGCTCAAGTCTCAAGTGGCCCCGCGCCACAGTCAGCCGCTTGTCGGGCGGGATGACATAAACCTGGTTAGGCCGGACCGCCATCTTGTCGGTGACCTCCCGCACCGGCATCGCCGTGGTGCGAGCCAAAATCTCCGTCAGCGCGCTCTCATGGACCGGGTCCAGATGCTGCACCAGCACAAATGCCATGCCGGTATCCACCGGCAGGTGTTTCAGGAGATGCGTAAAGGCCTCCAGTCCCCCCGCCGACGCGCCAATGCCCACGATGGGCGGCGATTTCTTTTCAGACCCCGGCCTGCCCGGGACGGCGCCCTCCACTCTCCCGGCGTTGCGTGTTGGCCTGTGCTGTTTCTTCATGGTAAAACTGGCCCATCAGGTCTTCGCTTCACTCAATTCCGCAGCCCTGTCCTGCAAAAAACGGCGAACCAACCCATGTTAAGCAACCGCAAATAATGTGTCAATACTGAGTTCCGCTGGAGTTTCGTGCTTCTTTTCTCAGCCCTTGGCTCATCGTCCAAGGTATTTCGACGGATTGCGTATCCGGTCGAGCCGTTCGACTTCGAACTGGCGTCGGACGAGTTGCTGCCGCCTTTGTGCAAGGGTGGCCGCCACCGTTTGTGGCAACAGCCAAGCTTGTTTGACCAGGTTAATGATGGTCAGGCAGGTGAGTTTAAGTAGATGCATAATTCATCGGCCGGATCGAGTCGTTCCATGCGCCTCGCATTAGCTTGAAGCGTGCCGCGGGCTTTTCATCATCCGGCGCGCTGAGATTCAAAGGCCAATCGATGTCAAAGGACCGGGCGTGCGCTCTCCGGGCGCTGGATTCTGTGCAAATTGCATGACGAATCGAGCCAAAGCCGGGCAATGTGCATGATTCCCCGTGCCAAAGACAGCACCTGCGAGTTGAGTCGAATCTGGAAGCGTTTGTATCCCAAGCAGTTAAACCTCCAGAACCCAAGACGGCATTTCACGTGCTGCTCATGAAGCGAAAGGCAATTGATATGTTTGACAAAAAATGCTCTCACTGTGGGGTTAAACTGGGTGATTTTCTTTACGCCGACGCGTGTCCGCACTGTCATGAGGCGCTGGAGCAGAACCGCCCGGAACAAACCCCGGCCCACCTGAAGGTCGCAAGGGCGAGATCATGGCCCGTGCGCGCCCTATTCGGAGTCGTGCGTTTTGTGGAAAGCTGACCGGAGCGGGAGAAATGCGGTTGCCATGCCGCGGACAATTCTGAGGAGGCCTTGCAACACCCCCTCAGGCTTAACCAACTCCGGTTCAACAACCAAGGAGAAGATGATGAAAACCTTAGCCGGTTTGTGGATTGACCACCGAGAGGCCGTCATCGTGATCCTCTCAGACAGAGGCCAGGAGACGAGGCGGATAAAATCCGATGTGGAAAAGCAGCTCCGACGCTCCGGCCTTTCGCCGTCCAATGCTCCCTTCGAGCCTCAGATGGTTTCGGCGGATGACTCCCAGGAACGAGAATACACGGGCCATCTCGCGAATTACTACGACGAGGTGATCTCGTGCCTCCGCCCGGCGGAAGCGATCATGGTGTTCGGTCCCGGCGAGGCTAAAGGCGAGTTAAGGAAGCGGATTCAGAGAAACAAGCTCGATCTGCGCGTCACATGCGTCGAAACGAGCGACAAGATGACGGAGCCCCAAATCTCGGAAACAGTGCGTCGGCACTATATGCCGCCAGGCGCATGAAGGAACCCTTATCCGGGAAGGGGATCGGTCTGGAGGTATTGCTCAGCCGGGTGGCTGAGTATGTGCGGACGCGCGCGATTTCCAATGAGGCGCCGTTGCGGGCGGAGGTGTTCAGCATCGACCAATTGGTCCAGCATGCCAAAGCCCTTGCCGAAAACCACCCGGTCGTTGCCCGGCGAGGCTCCAACCGATTGCTGGCGCGGCTGGGTGAAAATGAACAGATACTCCGGGCCTACAACCGCGCGACTCAGGCTGTGGACCAAACCCGGCGCGTCACCCACGCGGCCGAATGGCTGCTCGATAATTTCTACTTGATCGAGGAGCAAATCCAGATGGCCCGCCGCCATTTGCCCCGGGGGTACAGCCGTGAACTGCCTCGCCTCGTCTCGGGTCCTTCGGCCGGGCTTCCGCGCGTCTATGACCTGGTGCTCGAATTGATTTCGCATGTGGATGCGCAGATTGATGGCGAGCCGCTCCGCGGCTTCATCGCGGCCTACCAAACCGTATCAGCCTTGAAACTGGGCGAATTGTGGGCCATTCCGATCATGCTCCGGCTGGCTTTGATCGAAAACCTGCGACGCGTGACCTCACGCCTGATGATCGCCCGGCACGATCGCGACCTGGCGGACCTATGGGTCGAACGGTTGCAGGAGATGGCGGAGAAGAAACCGTCCCACCTGGTGGTCGTGGTGGCCGACATGGCGCAGTCAACCCTGTCCCTGTCCAGCGCGTTCGTGGCGGAGTTCTCTCAATGCTTGTTCCGCCAAAGCCCGGCCATGCACCTGGCGCGGACCTGGCTTGAACAGCGGCTCACGGACCAAGGGCTTTCCATTGAGCACCTGGTTCAGTTGGACAGCCAGAACCAGGCCGCCGACCAGGTCTCAGTCAGTCACACCATCAACAGCCTGCGCTTCCTGGGCGCCTTGGATTGGCGCGAATTCGTCGAGGCCATGAGCCAGGTCGAGCAAACGTTGCGCCTGGACCCCGCCGGGGTTTACGGGAAGATGGACTTTTTCACGCGCGATCGCTATCGCCATTCGGTCGAGGCCATTTCCCAACACAGCCGTGTCCTGGAATCGGAGGTGGCGCGAAAGGCCGTCCAACTGGCCGAGGCCAGCGCCAGGGAAAAAGGAAATCACGACCGGACCGCTCATGTTGGCTTTTACCTGATCGACAAAGGCATGGCTACGCTGGAGCGCGCGGCTAAAATGCGCCGGCCCTGGCAAACTGCCGCCGAACGGTGCATCCACCGTTTCCCGCTCGCATTCTATGCCGGCGGAGTCGGGCTTCTCACGGCGTTGGGAACTCTCGGGTTGATCCAGCAAGCGCGGGCGCTCGAGGCGCGAGGCTGGAAGCTGGCCTTCTTCTCGCTCGTGTTCCTCCTTTGCTCCAGTCAACTGGCTGTCGCGTTAATGAACTGGCTTTCCACCTTCCTGGTCAAACCCCGCCTGCTGCCTCGCTTGGATTACTCGGCCGGCATCGCGCTCGAGTGCCAAACCATGGTGGTTGTGCCCACCATGCTGACCAGTCCCGGGGCGGTCGCCCGCCTGGTCGAAAGTCTGGAAATCCATTATCTGGGGAACCGGGACAAACGTCTCTATTTCGCTCTGTTGACCGATTTCCAGGACTCGCCGGCGGAGACCCGGCCGGAAGACGAATCGCTGCTCCGGCTGTCGCAGGCCGGCGTCGAAATGCTCAACGCCAAATACCACTCCGACCGGCCGAACATCTTCTTCCTCTTCCACCGGCCACGCCGCTGGAACGCGGTCGAGGGGTTGTGGATGGGTTATGAGCGCAAGCGGGGCAAGTTGACCGAGTTCAACGCCCTGCTCCGCGGCGGGTCCAGTGACTGTTTTTCCCGGATTGTCGGCGACACCTCGATCCTGCCCGCCATCAAGTTCGTTATCACGCTGGATACCGACACACAGCTCTCTCGCGATGCCGCCCGCCGACTCGTGGGAACGATTGCTCATCCGCTGAACCGGCCGCAGTTCGATCCGGTCAAGGGCGTGGTGACCGAAGGCTATGGCATCCTGCAGCCGCGCATGGGCGTGAGTCTGCCGAGCGCCGGCCGTTCCTGGTTTGTCAAGCTCTTCGCCGGCGACGTCGGGATTGACCCTTACACGCGCGCGGTTTCGGACGTCTATCAGGACGTGTTCCAGGAAGGCTCGTTTATTGGCAAGGGTATTTATGATGTGGATGCCTTCCAACAAGCCGTTGCGGGCCGCTTCCCGGAAAACACGGTCCTCAGCCACGATTTGATCGAAGCCTGCCATGCCCGCTCGGCGCTGGTCAGCGACGTCGAGCTGTACGAGGAATATCCGTCCCGCTACAACACCGACATCAATCGGCGCCACCGTTGGATTCGCGGCGATTGGCAAATCGCCCAGTGGCTGTTGCCCCGCGTTCCGGGGCCCGATGCCCGGCGTATCGCCAACCCCCTTTCCGGTTTGTCGCAATGGAAGATTCTCGACAATCTCCGGCGCAGCCTGGTCCCCGCTGCTTTGCTGTCGCTGCTGCTGGGCAACTGGATGTTGCTGCCCGGTTTCGGCGCCGCCGGACCCCTGTTGGTCCTCTCGATCATTACGTTGCCGGCATGGTTGTCGGCGGCCGTGGAACTTTTCCGCAAGCCGCGGGAGGTGTCGTTCACGTTGCACCTGCGCGGGCTGGCCAGCTCGTTCGGACGCCAACTCGGCCAGGCCCTGCTCACCTTCGTGTTTCTGCCCTACGACGCCTTTAACAGCCTCGATGCTATCGGTCGCGCGCTGGTGCGGTCGCTCATTACCCACAAACGGCTTCTGGAATGGCAAACCGCCGGCGATGCGGAGCGCGCCGCCCGCAGCGGTCCCGCGGGATTTTATGCGACCATGTGGATCGCGCCGGTCGTCTCTCTGGCCTGTGGGTCTTTCCTGGCCTTGATGCAGCCCTCTGAATTGCCCTTGGCCGCGCCTTTCCTGGCCCTCTGGCTGGCCTCTCCCTGGATAGCCTGGCGCATCAGCCAGCCCATCGAGCCTTCGACGGCGCCGGAGCTGAAGCCCAGGCAATCCGCCTTCCTTCGGCGAACGGCGCGCAAGACCTGGCGTTATTTCGAGACCTTTGTCACGGCACAAGAACACTGGCTGCCTCCGGATAATTTTCAGGAGGAGCCGGCTCCGGTGGTGGCTTCACGCACTTCGCCTACGAATATGGGCTTGGCCCTGCTGGCCAACCTGGCTGCGTGCGACTTTGGCTTCCTGCCGGTCGGCCAACTCATCCGGCGCACACAGGATAGCTTGGGCGCCATGCAAGGCCTCGAACGGCACCGTGGCCACTTCTTCAATTGGTATGACACCCGAACCCTCAAACCCTTGCTGCCCCTCTATGTTTCCAGCGTGGACAGCGGCAACCTTGCCGGCCATCTGCTGACACTGGGCGCCGGCCTGGCGGAATTACAGGCCCAACCGATCCTTTCTCCCCAGGTTTTCGTGGGTCTATCGGACACCGTGGGCATTCTCCACGAGTTGACCGGCGGAAGTCCGGAGTTGGAGCGCATCGAAACGGACTTGGCGCAGCCACCCTCGACCCTGCGCGAGGGATTTGCCTTGCTGCGGCGAGCGACCGAGCGGGCGGAGGCGTTGACCGCCGCGCTCCAAGCGGGAGCGGGGGAGGAAATGAAGTGGTGGACCCAGGCCCTGGAACGAAACTGCCGGGAGCATTCGGAGGATTTGCTCTTCCTGGCGCCTTGGCTGGCCTCGGCGCCCCCGAGCGGCAGCGGACGACCTGAGGAAGCTCTGACTTCCACGAGCCTTGATGCGAGGCTCGCCCAACTCGACCGGCAGCCCACTTTGCGCCAGGTGTCTCAATTGGATCAGTCACTCTGCCCATTGCTCGAATCGGCTCTGCAAGCCCTTTCCACGGAACCCGCCTCATCGCGGAAGCCGGTGGAGGAAGCGCGGCTTGCCCAATGGTTGGGCTGCCTGCGGGAAGCCAGCAGCCGCGCCAGCCAGCGCATCGGCGCTCTCGAGACTTTGGCTCGACAGGGTGCCGAATTGGCCCAGATGGACTTCAGCTTCTTGTTTGATCCCGCGCGCAAGCTTTTCTCCATCGGGTTTAACGTCACCGAACGCCGCAGTGACGCCAGCTTTTATGACCTGCTGGCGTCCGAGGCTCGCCTGTGCAGCTATGTCGTTGTGGCCCAGGGACAAGTGTCGCAAGACCACTGGTTCTCGCTGGGCCGTTTGTTGGTCGCGTTGCGGGGCGATCCGGTGTTGGCTTCCTGGAGCGGGTCGATGTTCGAGTACCTGATGCCGCTGCTGGTCATGCCGAATTATGAAAACACGCTCCTGGGTCAAACGTACAAAGGGGCGGTCCGGCAGCAGATCGAGTACGGCCGATTGCGCGGTGTCCCGTGGGGCGTCTCCGAATCAGGCTACAACCGGACCGACGCACACCTGAATTACCAATACCGCGCCTTTGGTGTGCCGGGCCTGGGTTTGATGCGGGGCTTGGCCGAGGACCTGGTGATTGCCCCTTATGCCACGACGATGGCGCTGATGGTTGCGCCCCGCGAAGCGTGCGAAAACCTCGAACAACTCGCCACCCAAGGACGCGAAGGGCCTTACGGGTTTTACGAGGCGGTGGATTATACCCCCTCGCGTCTGCCTCCCGGCCAGTCCAGCGTCACCATCCGCTCGTTCATGGCCCATCATCAGGGGATGAGCCTGCTCGCCCTGGCCTACCGCTTGCTGGACTGTCCCATGCAACGGCGCTTCCTCTCATGCCCCTCTTTCAGGGCCGCGGACCTGCTCTTGCAGGAGCGCGTGCCCAACACCACGGCGAAGGTGCTCTCCCAGGAGTATGAATTGGTTAAATCCGGGAGGTTTGCCGGTGACGGCGAAGGTCTCATGCGCCTCTTCACCAATCCCGATCTGCGCGCGCCCGAAGTCCATCTCTTGTCCAACGGCCGCTATCACGTGGTAGTCAGTAGCGCCGGAGGCGGGTACAGCCGCTGGCGCGAGTTGGCCGTCACCCGCTGGCGCGAGGATGCCACGCGCGACTGCTGGGGCACTTTTAT
>CAZZFF010000118.1:0-19844 GCA_964653485.1 uncultured Verrucomicrobiota bacterium
ATCCGAAATCCGAAATCCGAAATCCGAAGGAAATCCGAAATCCGAAATCCGAAGGACGAAATCTTGAGGCCGGCGAGCATTGGCTCCGCACTCGATGCCGTTGCCGCAAACGCTCCCGCGCCGCGTAGCGACCGCACCGAATGACCCACCGGACGCAAGTTTCGGATTTCGGATTTCGGATTTCCTTCGGATTTCGGATTTCGGATTTCGGATTTCGCCCCCCATCCCTCGGCCTTCGGATATTTGCTTCTTCATTCGGTTTTGCCGGCCGCTTCCGCAAGCGGCAATGCAGTTTTTTACTTTAAAATCACTCTATCAAATTGCAACCATGGCGAAAAGCGATTTAATAAAGCATGATGCAAGAGTTTTCCGGCCTCGATGGGGCCATACTGATCGATAAACCGTCCGGGCCAACTTCCCACGACGTGGTAGATGCCGTGCGCCGGCATTTTGCCATCAAAAAGGTGGGGCATTGCGGCACGCTGGACCCGAGCGCGACCGGTTTGCTCGTCCTGCTCCTGGGTCGAGGCACAAAACTCTCCGAGAAACTGATGGCGGACGACAAGGTTTACGAGGGGACAATCAAGTTCGGTGAGAGCACCGATTCCTATGACGCGGACGGCCGGCTGGTCGCCTCATTGCCGGTCATGCCGATGACCTTGGAACAGCTTAACGAAACCGCTGCCCAGTTTGTCGGCGACCTGATGCAGACGCCCCCGATGGTCTCCGCCATCAAGAAAGGGGGCGTGCCGCTCTACAAACTGGCCCGAAAGGGCATCGAGGTCGAGCGTGAAGCCCGTCTGATCCACATCTACAGCTTCCGCTTCGCCTCCTACCAGGAGCCGCTTGGGCAATTCCGGATTGCCTGCACTAAAGGCACCTACGTGCGCAGCATCGCCCAGGAGTTGGGCCAAAAAGTCGGGTGCGGCGCCCATCTGGCCGCGCTCCGGCGCATCTCTTCCGGCCGCTTCGACGTGGCCCAGGCCGTACCGCTCGCCCAGGTGCTCGCCCTGAGCGCCCGAGACCTCGAAAAGCGGGTCATCCCCTTCCTAAAACTGGCAGGCGGCTGATCCGAATCCGCTTTCAAGATGAGGCTCATTCACGCCGCCAGCGAGTTCCAGCCGGGCACACGAAAGGTGTCGCTGGCGATCGGGTTCTTCGACGGGGTCCATCTGGGGCACCAGCAGACCATCCGCCAGGCCATCGCCGATGCGCGCCAGCATGAAGCCCACTCCTTGGTCATCACCTTCGATCTCCACCCCAACGCCGTCGTGGCTCCCGGGCGAGTCCATCCTCTGATTTACTCTCTGCCGCAGAAAGTCCGGACCATTGGCTCCCTGGGCGTGGACGCCCTGTTGTTGCTCCACTTTGACGAGCCATTCAGCCGCCAAACCGGCGAGAGCTTCATCCGCGGGTTGGCCCGCGACCTGGGGCAAATCCTGAGCGTCTGTGTTGGGACCGGTTTTGTGTTCGGCTACAAGCGGGGCGGCAATGTCGAGTTGTTGAAGCGCTTAGGCGCCGAGCTCCGGTTTGCCGTCCATGCCGTGGCGTCAGTCTCCCTCGGAGGCCGGGCCGTGAGCAGCACCCGGATTCGCGCCGCCATCGTCGCGGGGGACCTGGACGCTGCCAGCCAGATGCTCGGCCGCCCCTACTCCCTCGCCGGCCCCGTCATCCAGGGAGACCGGCTTGGACGTCAGTTGGGCTTCCCAACGGCCAACATTGACGCCCGGGGCCTCGTCCTCCCGCCCAGCGGGGTCTATGCCGTTCAAGCCCTCGCGGGCGGCCAAACCTATCGCGCTGTCCTCAACATCGGCACCCGCCCCACCCTGGCCCGCCCGGAACCCCAACTGCGCGCCGAAGCGCATCTGCTCGGCTTCCAGGGGAACTTGTACGGCCGGGAACTCGAAATCACTTTCGTCGAGAAATTGCGGGAGGAACGCCCGTTTGCCTCCCTCGAAGAACTGCGCCGCCAAATCGCCCAAGACATCCTCGCGGCCCAAGCCCGGTTTGACCCGTGAACGCCCCACACACTCCGACGCTCCCCCCGTCCCGCGGCCCCTACGGCCCAAAAAACACCCTGCCGCTCTGATTGGTGGTCACGAAATAACCGGTCCCGTTCGTCAGGCTGGGAAGCAGGGCGCCGTAAAAGGGAACGGTCAGGCGATTGGAGTAATTGTAGAAGCTGCCCTGGAACAGTCCGGTAGCCGGGTTGATGCTCAGCGTCAGGTGGTTGGTAAGCGTCAGGTCGGTGACGGTGTTCGCCGCGCTGAGCAGCACCTGGTTGGTCAGATTCAGATTGTGGGGCAAACCGCCGCTCTGAATCACGACCTGGCCCTGGTTGAAGTTAAGCGCCCGGGTGCCATTGGTGAACGCATACACCGAGCCGACGGCCTCGGTCTGGTAAGTGTACCCGCCGGGATAGAGCCGCTTCCATCCGGGGTTGGGCCATTTGAACCACGTGACTTGCCCGCTGATAGCTTCCAGCCCGGGGCCGGTGAAGGAGAGCCAACCCAGGATGAAACCACGCCCCGAATAGATGGATGCGTAGAGCGGCCACACGCCCGAACCGGTGACAAAGCTGTTTTGCGTGACCTTCGTGCCGTCGCCCAGGGTCCCGGCCAGGAGCAGATTGCCGGACACGTCGACCGTGATGGTCCCGAAGCCGTCTCCGCCCGGCGCGGCCAGCGAATTGTCGCTTCCAGGAATCCGCAGGATGTAATTGCGGCCCTTCTCCGGCGCAGGGTTGGCCGTTGAATAAACGGGACGATACGCCACGATGTCCGCCGTCCATCTTCCGTCGCTGACCTGGCCGGTCATCCGGTTCGTTGAGCTCGGATCGAGCTGGAGCTGAACCTGGAGCGGGCTCAGCACGCTGCTTCGGACGATGACCCCATACAAACTGCCGTTGGTGGAGAATTGGCGGGAGAGCGAATAGCCCTTGTTGCCCGGCCGCACAGAGGCGCTGCAGGCGCCGTTCGCGGCCAGCGTGGCGGTGAACAAACCCGAACTCTCGATCTCCAGGTTGTTGGTGTCGAAGAACAAACCCGTGTATGTGCCGGCCGCCGCGGCAAAGGGGCTGGCGACAAAACTGGCCTCCAGCACCAAGCCGCTGGCCATGACGAAGCTCAGCGCGGGTGAGTTCGTGCTCACATCCCCGCTCCAGCCTGCGAACAAGTACCCAGGGTTGGGTATGGCGGTCATCTGGTAACGCTGCCCAACCTGCAGGCTCTTGCCGTCCAAATTCGGCGATACCGTCCCGGGGCCGTTCACCACCACTCGCAAGACGCTGCCGTTCGTGTCGGTGAAGCCGGCTACCTCGGTAATCGGCCCGCTCATGGTCACCGCGGCGGGATTGCTCGTGCCGGAGAACGCCCCGGCGCCCGTCCCGCTCCACCCGGCAAAGCTCGAGCCCACGCCGGGCGTGGCGGCAATCGAGACGACCGTGCCCGCGTCATACCAACTGCTGCCCGGATTGACTCCGCCGCCCGGGGCGGCCTCCATCGTGAGCAAATACTGCGTCGTGAAGCGCGCAACATAGTTGGTGATCGGGCTGGACGGGCTTACCTGGTTGGATATGAGACCCCCGTTGCTCCACGAGGTCCAAACATACCTCGTGCCCAGAGTGCCACCCTCCACCGGAATGGCCGAGAGGTTATGCCCCGACCCAAAAACCCAGTTCGTCAGCACGGGCGCCGCGTTTGTGACCCCATCCACCGCCACCAGCAGATTGGGCGGCGCCGTATCTACCGTCACCGCCGCCAACTCATCCGCAAATTGCACCTTGGCCAGAAAACCGGCGCTATGCCCGACGAGCGTCGGTTGAAGGGGGTTCAGGACCGGAAACTGGCCTGAGAGCGTTTGGCCGCACACAAACGCGTTGCCGAACCGGTCCACATCGATGCCCAGCCCAAAATCGTCATACAACCCTCCAAACATCACCGCATACAAATTTGTAAGCACCACGTTGGTGACGACCACCGCCACATAGACCGGCTCGGTCCGGCCGCCGATGACGGCATTGGTCAGGAAGAAGTTCGTGCCCACGTAGGTGACAGGTCTGAACGCCGCCACGAACACGTCATTGCTGCGCGTATAATTGGTGGCCTGCAGGAAGGGCGCGTTGGTGGCCGAGAGCGGGAACGCCGGAAAATTCGTCGAGGTGGTCGTGCCCACGATGAAAATGTTCGTCGTCACCGGGTCCAGGGCGAGATCCCAGGCCGTCTCGTCGAGCGGCCCGCCAAAAAGCAGCGAATACTGAATGACCGGCACGTTGTCTGTCGCCACGATCTTCGTCAGAAACGCGTCGCTGTTGATATAATGGATGTTCGTCATGCCGTGGGGCACGATGTTTGTCGTCAGAAGCGGGACAATCGGGAAGTCCGCCGAGTAAGAAGAACCGGCCACATACACCCCTCCGGCGTCATCCAGGCGAATCCGGAACCCGGAATCGTTGTTAGTGCCGCCCAGGTAAGCGCAATACAGCAACTCCGCCCCCTCCGGGGCTATCTTCGCCACGAAGGCGTCGTATCGCGGCTGCGCCCCGCCGCTGAACTTCCGCACCGCGTTGGTCGTGTCGTTGAGCTGGCCCAGCAACGGCGCCAGCACGGTCGTATTCGGGAAATTGGTCGAGGCGGTATAGCCTGTCACGTACGCATTGCCTTCGCTGTCGGCGGCGATGCCCTGGCCCACGTCGAAATTGGTCCCGCCCAGGTAGGTGGAATACACCACGCCCGCTCCCGCCGGAGCGAACTTGGTCACAAACACGTCGTTGCTCCCGGACAGGTTGGCAAAACTCAGCGCCTTCGACGAATACAGCGGCTGGACTACCAGCGCATTGGTGGTCGGGAAGTTCGTCGAGTAGGTGTACCCGGTCACATAGATGAACCTGTTCGGATCGAGGGCGATTCCCAGCCCCATGTCCCGGTCGCTCCCCCCCAGGTAGCTCGAAAAGACCAGAGCCGACCCGTCGCTGGTCACTTCCGCAACGAAGCCGTCGGTGAAATAAACATGCGCGGGTGTAATCGTGCCGCTGATGTTCGTCGAATTCGCAAGCCCCGGCACCCCTCCGGCGGGGGCGCATGGAAAGTTGGTCGAGTCCGTAAAACCCGTGATATAGGCATTGCCCGCGCTGTCAAGCGCCAGGTCCAGCGCCCCATCGTCCCCGCTACCCCCCACGAAAGTGAAAAAGAGCAGGTTCGTGCCCGTGCTGTCGACCCGCGCCACAAAGGCGTCGCCGTTGATCGTGCCCCCCGCATTGGTCGGATACGCCCCGCCCCCGGTGAGCGTAATGGGAAATTGGCTCGAGAGCGTCTGGCCCGCAAAATACACCGACTGGTCCGCCGGGTTGACCTTCACCGACCAGATAATGTCGTTCCCGTTCCCGCCAAAATAGGTCGAATAAATCATCGTCGGGTCAATCACCAGCGGGATGGAATGGTCATACGGGCCCGCGGCGAAGCTGACGGTCCGCGCGTCCTTGAGCACATACCCTCCGGACACGCGCCTGCGTTCTCCACCGGCGTCCTGGTAGATCACAGGACGAGGCTGGCGGATCTCCTCCGAGCCAAGGCCCAGCACCAAGTCGCCCGCCTCGTCCAGGGCGAGCCGGTCCACGCCTTCAAAATGCATCGCTATCACTCCGGGATCGCTCCCCGGCGCGACGCTGAAATCGTACTCCAGCCGCTGCTGGTTGCCGTAATAAACCAGGCCGACCCCTGGATACAACTCCTCGACCCGCACCTTGGCGTACGTCCCTACGCCCGTGCGCCACCGCCCCGGCTCGCTGCCCAGCAAATAGTTGATCTTCGCCGCCATCGCCCCGTCCCCGGAAGTCCGAGCCCGGGGATTGGCCCCGGCGAACTCCATCCGCAAAGCCCGCGCCGTCGTTGAATGTGGCGCGAGGGACCGCCCCCGGTCCGCCGAAGGCGCGCCCGGGACCGCCGCCGCCCTGGCCAGGACGAGTTGAACTCCGGCCGGTTCGATATGGAACTGGAAACTCGGGCCCCGGGCCAGAAACTCTCCCTGGCCGCCAACCGGCTCGAACGCCAGAGGCAGCGCCAGCAAGGCGTGGGATGAGGACAAGCCTCCATAGGCGCCTTGCCCCATCACGCACGGCCCCAGCCCAACCAGAGCGGCCCAGAGCGTGAGAAGTCTCAGGAGCGTCGGGCGTGAAGCGGTGGCTCGTGGAAGGACAGCAATGCTTTCAACTTCATACTTCATACTTCATGCTTCCTAATAATCCCTGGTGAAGCCGACGCCGAACTGGAACTTGCCACCGCCGCTGTTGTAGTAGTCGTGGTGAATGGGGATCCCGTAATCCAGGCGAATCGGGGCAATCGGAAGGTTGATGCGCAGGCCGAGACCCCAGTTGTCATCGAAATTGCTCATTGTATAGCCGTAGGACCTCGAATCCACGTCGCCAATATCGTAAAACATGGCGAAGCGCAGGCTCAGGCCGTGCTCCTGCTCGATGATCGGAATGGAGTACTCCGCCGACCCGAACCAGTAGGTGTCCCCGCCGATAGGCTCGTTCAGACCGGGTTGGCGCGGGCTGATCCCGCGGTAATTGAACCCCCGCAACGAATACATGCCCCCCAGGTAATACCGCTCATAGAAGGGCACGTCCCCTGATTCGAGGCTATGGGCGGACCCGGTCCGTCCCACCACCTCGAGAATGTGGCCCGGCGCGAATCCCTTGAAATACCAGGCCGTATTGAGGTCCAGCTTGTAAAACTCCTTGTCAAACCCAAGCGGGCCGCCCACAACCTCGGTTGCCAGGCTGGTGCGCTGGCCTTTGTTCGGCAACTGGCCGCCCCCTCGAGTGTCGTAAGCCAGGCTCCCGCCCACCTTCGACAGCACATGGTAGCCCACCTCGTCGAGAACCGCATTGGGGATATTCGGTCTGACCGCCCCGCCCGGCTGGCCCCCGGGAGACCCCAATCCCCCGATGGTCCCCGGAGCGTCGGGGGACTTCGGTGTGGGTTTGTTCCCTTCGTTGACAAACTGGTGGAAGGGAGGGTTCAGCACGATCCCCACGTCTTCCAGCGTGTAGCTCACGCTCCCAATGATAAAGTCGTTGTTGAGCAGCGTCCGGGACAGGCTGACCCGCCCCCCGGCCCGGATTTCGTCGTATACGTTGTTCAGGCTCTGGTAAGCCAGGTTCCGGTAATACAGGTCCACCCCCAGCGTCAGCTTCCGTCCGAGAAACCAGGGCTCGATGAAGGACATCGTGTAGTCCTGCTGCAAAGTGCCCAGCGCCACGTGCAGCCGGAACTTCTGGCCGCCGCCCGTGAACTTCGGCGGGTTGAACAAGTCGAAATTGCCCTGGTAATACTCCGCAAAACCCACCAGCGATTCCAGCGAGCTGTACCCCGCCCCCACCGTGACGTGGCCCGTGTGGCCCTCATCCACGGCGATGACCAGGTTCTTCATGTTCGGAATCTCGGTCGGCTCCGGGCGCGCGTCGACCTTGGAGAAATACTGCATGTTCTCCAGCCGCATCCGGCTCCGCCGCACGCGGACCATGTCGAACACCTCTCCGGGCGCCACCGCCAGCTCCCGGCGAATCACCTTGTCCTTCGTTATCGTGTTGCCGCGAATCTCGATGCGCTCGATCGTCGATGGCTGGCCCTCTTCAATCTGGAACTCCAGGTCCATCGTGCCCGTCTCCGTATTCGGAACCCGTACGACCTTGAGGCTGCCCGGCGCGTTGCCCGGCGTTGTCGTCACGTCGATATACCCGTGCGAGCCGTAGAAATCCTCGACCGCCTCGACGTCGCGAGCATAGTCCTTGGGTTTGAAGATGTCGCCCACGTCCATCGGCAGCCCGTTGGGTCCCACCTTGCTCTTGCCCCCCTTGGTCTGGTGCAGATGCCGCATGCCCGCGATGATCTGCGGCGTGCTGAAAATCTTGTTCCCGCTGAACTTCACCGACCCGATCCTGTACTGCCGGCCCTCATACAGGACCAGTTGCACGATCATCGTCCTGGGCGTCGGGTTCACGAACTTGACGTCCTTGATCTCGAAGTCGATGAACCCGTGGTCGTGATAAAACTCGGTCAGCCGGTCCTTATCATCCTCGAAATCCTCCTCCTTCAGAAACCCGTGGCTCGTAATCCAGGAGAACATCCAGTGCCGGCGCGTCTTCTTGAAAGCGCCCCCGCTGACCAGGAAGCCGCCTCGGAGTTTGCGCTGGCTGAATGCCTTGGCCGCGACAAACTGCACATCGATGATCTTGACCTTGGGGCTTTCCGTGATCTCGAAGGTCACCGTCGCCTGCCCCCGGTTTTCATAGATGGTGGGCGTCCCCTTGACTACGGTCCGCGGATAGCCGGCCTTCTGATAAAGCTTGAAAATCTCCTGCTGGTCGGTGAACACCTTCCGCTCGTCCAGCGGCTCCCCGACTTTCGAGCTCAGCTTCTTGGTGAGCTTGGCCACGCTGTACTTCTTGTTGCCCTTGAAAAAGACCTCCGCCAGCCGCGGTTTGCCCTGGACAATGTAGGTGACGACCACGCCGTTCGGCGTGCGCTCGTCGGCAACGCGGATGTTGTAGAAAAAGCCGGTGCCGTAAAGACTGTGAATGTCGTCCGTGGATGCCCCGGGCAAGTAAAGGTCCCCCGGCTTCACCCGGATATGGGCCCGGATGAGTTCGTCGCTGACCGAGACGGGGCCGACGTGCTCGATCTTGACCTCGGTGACCTTCGTGGGAGTCTGTGCCGTGCTGGCCGGCACCCAGGCCCAGAGCAACAGCAACACGCAAAGGCGTAACGAGACTTGTCTCATTGCAAGGTTAGTTTGGCGCGTCCTGATCGCTGACGTTCGCTTTGCCTTCGAACCGGGTGCAAGACCGCGCGAGAGTCGGCTCGACCTCCCCGGTCGGCCCGCTATCCCGGTCCAGTTGGCGGAGCTCGATCACCGGAACGTCAAGCTCCTTTGCCAGCGACTCGATGCCGCTGGAAATGCCCGCGATCTCTTGCTGCCGGTTCTCTGCACGCCGCGCAGTAGAATGGAGGAGGTGCGGGGAGTCAATCACGAAGTCATCCATCACATGATTTTGAGCTTTGGCAAATCCTGCGAATCGATCAACCCCACTGGCTCGTGCCTGGCATTGACCACGATGAGGTCGTCGATGTCGCGCTGGTCGAAAATCTTCAGGGCCTCGACCGCCAGGGCGTCATCATGGATGCAGACCGGATGCCGCGTCATGACCCCTGTCAGCGGGCGTGACAGCGGGTCCCCGTCCTCCGCCATGCGCCGGCGAAAATCCCCGTCGGTGAAGACCCCGACCAGTTTGCCGCGCTTGTCCACAACGCTGACGCTCCCGGATTTGGACTGCGTCATGAGCACCAGCGCCTCCCTGACGAGCAGGGTCTGTTCCGCGACGGCGTTGCGCGTCCCGCTGCGCATAATGTCGCGCGCCCGAGTGAGAATGGCCCGCCCAATCGCCCCGGAGGGATGAAACTTCGCGAAGTCCTGCCGTCGGAACCCCCGGGCCTGCAGCACCGCCATGGCCAGCGCGTCGCCCAGCGCCAGCATGGCCGTCGTGCTGGCGGTCGGCGCCAAATTGAACGGGCAGGCCTCCCGCGGCACTCGCGCCTTCAGCACGATGTCGCTCAAGCGCGCCAGTGAGGACTTCGGAGCCCCTGTAATCCCGATGACCTTCACCAAAAACCGCTTCAGCGGCGGCATCAGGTCCAGCAACTCCTCCGATTCCCCCGAATAGCTCAGCGCCAGCACCATGTCGCCGTCGCTCACCAACCCCAAATCCCCGTGCAGCGCGTCAACGCTGTTGAGCACCACGCTCGTCGAACCGGTGCTCGTCAGCGTCGCCGCTATCTTGTGGCCGATGATCCCCGACTTGCCGATGCCCACGACCACCAGCTTGCCGCGGTGGCCAAGGGTAGCCACTATCAGATCGACCGCTTCGTCAAACGACTCATCGAGTTGGGCCCGCACTGCCTTCAGCGCGGCCAATTCGATGTCAAACACCTTCCGTGCGTGGACTAAATGACTCACCCCTTGAGGATGCGGACAACCTCGCGCAATTTCAACGCATTTTCCTCCGTCCCCCTCCGCCCGATGACAACCCCCTTGACGGGCCGGAAGCGCCGCGTCAGAATGGCCTCCAGATTTTCGACAGCGTATCGGCGGGCAACCGAGACATGACGATCGCATTCCGACATTTGACAATATGAAACCACCCAATCCCACTGTTGAGCCGCCGTCGCAGGGAACGCCGCGGCCCTCGGGCGTCCTTCAGTTCGCGCTGATGGCCGGCCTGTTGATTGGGGCGCTCGTGCTGCTGTTCTGGAAGGACCTCTGGCCGGACTATACCCTCTTCTCCAACGACGGTCCCCTGGGCCGGATCAGCGCCCGCTTCTCCGACCTGCCCAGCGGGATATTCGCTGTCTGGGAGGACCTGGAATGGCTCGGCGGCGCGCAGCCCAGCGGCATGCCCAGCGTTGCCGTCATGTTCAACACGCTCTTTGGCCATTTGATGTTCTCCAAGTTCTACGCCCCGTTTGCGATACTTTTTCTGGGCCTGAGCGCCTGGTTCTTTTTCCGGCAGTGGAAGTTCTCCCCGGCGGTCTGCGTGCTGGGCGGTTTGGCGGCGGCGCTGAACTCGGACTTCTTCTCGACCGCCTGCTGGGGCGTCGCGTCGCAGCCCCTGTCCTTCGGCCTGGATTTCCTGGCCTTGGCCGCGTTGGCGGACCAATCCGGCCCCAGACGCTGGATCCGCGTGGTACTGGCGGGAACGGCCGTCGGGATGGCCGTCACCGACGCGGCGGACATCGGCGCGCTCTTCAGCCTGTTCGTGGCGGCTTTTGTCATCTTTCAGGCCCTCAACACCGAGGCTCCCCAGGAGTCGGCCCCCCCACAGCCCACCCGGACCCCGGCAAACTGTGTCCAAGGGCTGGCGCGCCTCGCGGTCCTGGCCGGGTTTGCCGTCCTGGTGGCCACCAGCACCCTCACCACGATGATCGGCACCCAGGTGCAAGGCGTCGTCGGCATGGGGCAGGATGCCGCCAGCAAGGCCCGGCGATGGAATGAAGCGACGCTTTGGAGCTTCCCCAAAAAGGAGACGCTCGGGGTCGTGGTTCCAGGCTTGTTCGGATTCCGGATGGACACGCCAAAAGGCGGCGCCTATTGGGGGGCGGTGGCGCAGGACCCGGCTTACGACCGCTATTTGGAGGCCAAGAAAGCCGGCAAAGAGGCGACCCCGCCGCCGCCAGGCTCATTGCCGCGCTTCACGGGCGGGGGGTGTTACGCGGGGGTGTTGGTCGTGGTGGTCGCCCTCTGGGGAATCGTGCAATCCCTCCGCAGAACCAATGGCGTTTTTTCCCTGCAGGAGCGCCGGTTTATCTGGTTCTGGCTGGCAGGGGCCTTGGCCGCATTGCTGATGGCTTACGGCCGATTCGCGCCGTTCTACAAGTTCTTCTACGGGCTGCCCTACGCCTCCATCATTCGCAGCCCGGCCAAGTTCATCCACCTCTTTTCCTGGGCCCTGATCATCCTCTTCGGTTACGGCCTCCAGGGTCTAAGCCGGCTTTGCTTCGAGGGACCGGCCGAGGCGCAGGCCAACCTACGCTCCCATTGGTCGGCTTGGTGGGCCACGGCTCAACCCTGGGACAGGAATTGGGTGAGGTGCTCGGTGCTCGCGCTGGTAGCGAGCCTGGGAGCCTGGCTCGCATACGCCACCAAACGCGGCGGCCTCGTGGCCTACCTCCGAGAGGTCGGCTTCGACGCGCCCACCAGCAATGCAATAGCCGGGTTCAGCCTCCGGCATGTCGGGTGGTTTATCCTTGCCCTGATCCTCTCCCTGGGCCTGATCGCGGTCATTCTCAGCGGCTATTTCAAGAACGGACGCGCCAAGTGGGGAGCCGCCTTGGTCGGGCTGTTGCTGGCGGCGGACCTGGCGGCGGCCAACCTGCCGTGGGTCGTCATTTATAACTGGAAAGAGACTTATGTCTCCAACCCGATCATCGATCTCCTGCGCGAGAAACCCTACGAGCAGCGCGTGTCCGTCATGAGAGTGGAACAGTTTTTCAACCTCGAAAAGTTCCCCCCCCAGGCGGCGCCACTGGTGCAGAATTATAGCACCATGTGCAACCTCTACGGCAGCGAGTGGATGCAGCATCTTTTCCAATACTTCAACGTCCAGTCGCTCGACTTCGTCCAGATGCCGCGCATGCCCGTCGATTACAGCAACTATGAGACGGCCCTCTGCACCGTGCCGCTGCGGCATTGGGAGTTGACCAACACCCGCTACCTGCTCGGGTTCGGGATTCCCGCCGACCAGCTCAACCAAGTCCTCGACCCGGTCCGGAAGTCGTTCAAGCTGCTGAAATACTTCGCGGTGGTCCCCAAGCCGGACCTGGTCGGCCCGCCGGTCACCTACGATCAAATGACCGCCGTTCTCACCGAGGACGGCCCCTGCGCCCTGTACGAATTCGGCGGCGTCCTGCCGCGCGCCAGGCTCTACACGAATTGGCAGGTCTCCACCAATGACGATGAAACGCTCAAGCAATTGGCCAGCCCGGCCTTTGATCCCGCGCAAAAGGTCCTTGTGGCCAGCCCGCTGCCGCCGCCCGCCGCCGCCAAGGCCAATCAGCCCGCCGGCACAGTGGATGTCGCCAGCTACGCCCCGAAGCAAATCGTCTTGCGCGCAAAAGCCGCCGCGCCTTCCGTGCTGCTCCTGAACGACAGGTTCGATCCGGGCTGGAAAGTGACGCTGGACGGCAAGCCGGCGGAGTTGCTCCGCTGCAACTACATCATGCGCGGCGTGCGGGTGCCGCCCGGAGACCACGAAATCGAATTTCGTTTCTCCGCGCCCCTGGCCCCTTTCTGCGTGAGTGTTCTGGGGCTTGCCGTGGGCCTTGGGTCGCTCCTCTTCCTCGGCTTCACTCGAAGTCCGGAGCAGAGCCAAGGCCCCGAGGATGCGGCCCGAAGCTCAAAGCCCAAGCTCTCGCACCCGGATTCCCAAGAGTCGCATGCTTCCGGTGGAGCTTAGGGCGCCGGCGCATCGCGACGCTCGCCGCGCTCTCACGCTTCACTGACCAGACCCCTGCTTCTTGATCGTCCCCTGCTTCCTCTGGCCGCCGGGGGGCGAGGCGGGGGCCGGCGCCGGGCTGGCCTCGAAAGGCGAGGCCAGGAGTGTATGAAGCCCGTGTGGGAACTCAGGTGATTCGAGCCAGTCAGCCATCAGGTGCAACTCGACCGCTGTGAAGCCAAGGTTGGACCTGCGCTCGAAGGAGAGTTGGCCGGGACCGGTCTGGGAGACCTCCGTCACCGAGGGCCACAGCTTCGGGCCGGCTGCCCTCAGCCAGGCCAGGGAGGCGGAACCCGGAGGCATCTGCGCCTTTTGGGCCACCAGGCGCAAGGTCTGCCCGATGGGAAGCCACGCCTCCGTCCGCAGGGCCGTCAACTCCCAACTGTAGGCCACCAGGTGCTCTTGGCCCTCCAGGTGCTTGATCAGGTCACGAGGCAGAGGCCGGTTTGCGTTGGTGCCGCTCGGAGGAGGAAACAACCCGCCAAAGACAAACGAGTTCTTCCCAAGCCCAACCGACTTCAGAAACGGGTGAATGACGGGAATCCCCTTCCATTCCACCCCGTTGTAGTCTTTGGCCTTCTGGAGCTTGGCGACCGGATTGGTGGAAAACCACGGAGCGCATTTTTGCAGCAACAAGTCCGCCATCCGGGAAACCTGGTTGCTGGCATCGGAATGGGGCGCGGCCCAGAAACTCAGCCCCGGAGGACCCTGGAGCGCCCAGAAATAAGCCTGGTTTGGCGGGCTGCCCACGTTCAGGTCCCTCCAGGCCTTGAGCGAAGCGAGCCACGGCGCGATACCCCGGACGGCGGTGAAGCTGGTCACCTGCCCCGCGATGAGGGGAGTCGGCAGCGTCCACGGTTCAAGCCTGAGATCGAGGGGTTTGGCGAAACTCAACTGCCCGCGTTCGTGGACGGTGGCGCCGTCGCCGCCGACTAAAAGGGAGGCTTGTTCGAGACCTTCAGGAAGCGGCCAGTCGAGGCCGAGCGCGGCCGCAAGGCGCCCCGGGTTGAACTGGGCCTCGAGCCAGTCATCGCCGGGGAGGGCCTGGGATGGGGCGTGGTCGCGCTGAATGCGCGCAAGGAACTCATTGAGGAGCGGGTCGGCGTTCGAGGCCGGGCCCAGAAGGGTCCAGTCACCCGCATGTCTGAGCGAGAGCCGATCAGTGAGGCCCGATGTCTGGAGATTGGTTTCCCACAGCGCGGCGCGCCGAGGGTCAAGCCGGATAGCCAAAGCCCAATCGCACTGCTGAGCGCCGGCCTGGCGGACTTCAACATAGGACTCACGGTTAAGCAGGTCCTCCAGCAAAGGCCGCACCAGAGACGTCGAGAGCTGAGCGCTGAGGGGTTTGGTTCGGTTTGTGGCAAAGGAATGAGAGAGGGCGGCGGCAAGCTTGTCCAGGGTCTGGGCCTCGAGTTTGGCGCTCTGGGGCAGGTTCCAGACCGTCATCAGGCCGGCCGCATTGGTCTGGGCGGCAAGGCCGTTCTTGCCGAGCCAGTGGAGCCGGCCGAGGGGCCGAACCGACGTCGCAGGCGACTGGCCCTCGCAACTGACACCGGCCAACGCGGCTGCCAGTAATCCAAGCACTACGGGTCTGATTCGCATAACTTGCAGGCTTGTACAAAAATTAGCCGGGATTGACAACCGTTTTCAGGGAGCCGGCGGTCGGATGAGAGGCCAGGGCGATGGCGTCGGCAGTTTGCTCCAGAGGGAACTCGTGCGTGATCAGCCGGCGCGCATCGAGCCGGCCGGAAAAGACCAAGTCCGCTACCTCGGCCTGCAGCAGGAAGTCCGAGGAGTAACTGCCGATCAGGTCCTTTTCATCGACGCAAACCGTGGCCAGATCCAGGCTGGCCGCCCCCCCGCGGCGGGTATGGGAGAAGAGGAGCACTTGGCCCCCACCCCGGACCAGCGCCTGGGCCTCGCTCACCACCGCATCCAAAGGCACCGCGATAACGGCGGCATCCAGGCCGCGGCCCGCGGTCACCCGCCCAACCAACTCAGCCAGCGACCGCGGACCCGCCGCCCGGCGCGCAACTCCCGCGCCCGCCGGCTCCTTCCCACTCCGCCCTTCGTCCGTCGCCGTTCGCCCTTCCTCCTCGGCCGCGGGAGGGCCACTGGCCGCATAAACATGGCGCGCGCCGAATTGACGGGCCAGGTCTAGACGGGATCGCAGGAGGTCCGTCGCCACGACGGTGACGCCCTGGAGCGCCAGCAATCGGGTAAACATCAGCCCTATCGGCCCCTGGCCGGCCACAAGCACCGCGTCGCTGGGCAGGAGCGCCAGGCGTCTGACGGCCTTGAGGACGGTGTTGACCGGTTCGAGCATCGCGCCCTCCAAAAAGGAGTTGTCCACGGGAATCTTCACCACCCCGGGCAGCACAAACGGCATGACTCGAACATACTCGGCGTAGCCGCCGCCGGATGGCTCGAATCCGGCGGTAATGCCCGTGCGCTTGTATTGGGCGCACTGGGCGAATGCGCGGTGGCGGCAGGCATGGCATTCGAGGCACGGCACATGATGGTGCAGCGCCACTCGGTCGCCCACCTTGAAATTGCCCGCGTCCGCCCCGGCCCGGACAATCGTGCCGGCGGTCTCATGGCCGAAAATGCGCGGCGGCGGCACCGTGCCGTACTGGATTTTCTTGATGTCGGTCGGGCAGACGCCGCAGACGGCGACCTTCACCAGGAGTTCGCGCGGCCCGATGCGGGGCACCGGCACGCTCTCGAGCCGGAGGTCGTTCGGGCCGCGATACACCACCGCGCGCATGACCTTTGGAATGGCAACCACACGCAGAGGTGTATCACGGATAGCAGGGATGGCACGGACAAAATCTTCAATTCTCGACAATCTCCCCCGTGAGATGCCCATGGTGAAGTGCGGCCCCCAACTTTGCTCTGGCGAACGGGGGCCAACCCCGGCAGAATCAGGTAATGCTCGTTTTCGCGCTGACGATATTCACCGGGGCTTTCCTGCTGTTCCAGGTCCAGCCCCTCATCGCCAAGTACATCCTGCCCTGGTTCGGCGGCGGGCCGGGCGTCTGGACAGTGTGCATGCTCTTCTTCCAGGTGCTCTTGCTCGGAGGCTATGCCTACGCCCATTGCACCTCCAAGTGGTTGAAACCCCGCGCTCAGGCCATCGTCCATCTCATCCTCCTGGCGGCCGCCGTGGCCCTGCTGCCCATTACCCCGGGCGACGCCTGGAAACCCACCGGCGCCCAGGACCCTACGGGGCGAATCCTCCTGTTGCTCGCCGCCAGCCTGGGCCTGCCTTATTTCGTGCTCTCCTCCACCGGCCCGCTCATGCAGCAGTGGTTCAGCCTCTCCAACCCGGGCCGTTCGCCATACCGTCTTTACGCCCTCTCGAACGCCGGCTCGCTTTTGGCCCTGGTCAGCTACCCGTTTTTCTTCGAAACCCACTTCACCCGCAAGACACAGGCCTGGCTCTGGGGCTGCGGCTTGGTGTTGTTCGGGCTCTTTTGCGCCGGCTGCGCCCTCGTCCTTTGGAAGACCGCCGGCACGAAGGCGGCGGCGGAAGGACTCAGGGCCAAGGCCCAAGGCCCAAGCGCGGAGGACGGCGTTGAACGCCCAGCGCCAAGCCTGGCAAACCGCGGCTCGACTGCCACCGTGCGGCCTCTCACCCTTCTCTTATGGCTGGTCCTGCCCGCTTGCGCCTCGGTCATGTTGCTGGCGACCACCAACAAGCTCTGCCAGGACGTGGCGGTGATGCCCTTTCTTTGGGTGGCGCCCTTGTCCATCTATCTTCTCAGCTTCATCATCTGCTTTGACAGCCCGCAGTGGTACGAGCGGGCTCCCTTCCGGGTGTTGTTGGTCGCCGCCCTCGGCGCCCTGTATTGGGCAATTCCCCGGGGCAGCGAGACGGCCCTCGTCCTGCTGCTGGCCGTCTATTCGACGGCGCTCTTCATCTGCTGCATGGTATGCCACGGAGAACTCTACAGACTCAGGCCCGAGCCGGAGCACCTCACCACCTTCTACCTGATGATAGCGGCGGGTGGCGCGCTGGGCGGAGTGCTCGTGGCCGTGGTAGCGCCGCTGGTCTTCAACGATTACTACGAGCTGCACTTGGGCGCGCTCCTCTGCGGGTTGTTGGTCCTCGTGGCGTGCGCGCGCGACCGCACCCCCCAGGGCCTCCGGCAATCCCGTTGGCTGGCCTGGATGCTCCCCCTGGTGGTGCTGGTTGCCCTGGACCGTTTATTGGCTCATGCCGCAAACCACTGGGGCGAAAACTTCAAGAGTGGGCTGGTGGTCCTCCGTATCGCCCAAGGAGCGTTCCTGCTGCAATTGGCTTATGTTGGCCTCGAAAGCCGCGCCCTCGATCGGCCTGGAGCACGGCTCTGGCCCGCCCTGGTCAGCGCATTTGTGCCTTGGGCCGCTCGAAAGCGTCCCAGCCAACCCGATCATTGGCCCCGCCTGGCCTGCGCCTGGCTGGGGGCCGGGCTGCTCGTCCTCGCCGTCGGGCTGTGGCAGGAGGCCCACCAAATGGCCAGTCTTGTCGTGGAACAAACCCGCAATTTCTATGGCGTTCTCACCATGATCGAGGATGGCCGCGACGACCCCAGGCACCACAACCGCGAGCTGTTGCACGGCCAAATCCTCCATGGGCTTCAGATGCTGGACCCAATCGGCGCCACCTGGCCCACAACTTACTACAACGAGATGAGCGGAGTTGGACTGGCCCTCCGCGCCTTGCCCAAAAGCCCCCGGCGCGTCGCCGTCGCCGGTCTGGGCGTCGGCACACTCGCCGCTTACGGGCGCACCAACGATTACTTCTGCTTTTATGAGATCAATCCCGAAGCCCTCCGGATGGCCGATACCGGCTTCACTTACCTGACCAATTGCCGCGCCACCAAGCTCTGCAAGCTCGGTGACGCCCGGCTCGTGCTCGAACGCGAGCCCCCTCAGCGGTATGACCTGCTTGCCCTGGATGCCTTCGCCGGGGACTCGCCCCCGGTCCATCTCCTGACCAAAGAGGCCTTCCAGTGTTACGAGCGCCACCTCAACACCAACGGCGTCATCGCCGTCAACATCTCCAATAAATACCTCGACCTCGAATCGGTCGTGGTCACCGTCGCCCGCGAACTCAATCTCGACTTCGTTGTTACCGAGGCAAATCCCTGGGACCCGGTCGTCGCCCAATCCAGCCCCACCGGCGAGACCTGGTGGCTGAGCGCCTCCACCTGGGTGCTGCTCTCGCGCAACCGTCAATTCTTCGATGCTCCTCCCATCCGCCGGGCCACCAGGCCCGCCCAGGTCACCCCGGGCAAAGTCCACCTCTGGACAGACGACTTCACCAGCCTCTTCGAGGTAATGAAATGAACTATCAGACCATGAATGAGCCACTTGAAAAGCAGCTCGACAGTTTTGACCCGGACCTGCGGCGCCAGGCCCTGGCCGCTTTATGCCGCCAGGTCCGCGATGGGGCCGTCCGGTTGCCCCCTCCCAGCCTCGAGGTCAACCTCCACGCGCATTCCTTCTTCTCCTACAACGCCTACGGCTACTCCCCCTCGAAATTCGCGTGGCTGGCCCGCAAAGCCGGCTTGGCCGCCGCCGGTCTCGTCGACTTCGACGTGCTCGACGGGCTGGAGGAGTTCCTCGAGGCGGGGCGGCTTGTCGGGCTTAAAACCTGCGTCAGCCTCGAGTCGCGCGTCTTTGTCCCGGAGTTCGCCGCCCGTGTCATCAACTCGCCGGGCGAGCCGGGCATCTCCTATCACATGGGCGTCGGCTTTCCCCGCGCGGCGCGCCACCCGTTCCTGGCGCGCATGAGCGCCGCGGCCCGGCAGCGCACGCGCGACGTGCTCCTCCGCGTCAACGCCTTCATGCGCCCGCTTGAACTGGACTACGAAGCGGACGTGCTCCCATTGACACCCAGCGGCAATGCCACCGAGCGACACCTCTGCCAGGCCTTCGAGCGCAAGGCCGCTCAGCTCTTTCCCCAGCCTGAGCACCGTGCCGCCTTCTGGAAAGAAAAACTCGGCGACGCCCCGCTCGCCGGGGCCAAACTCCAAAACCTGATTCGCGCCCGGACGATGAAGCGAGGCGGACCAGGCTACGTCCAGCCCGGTGAAGGGTCCTTCCCGCTCATGGCCGACATGAACCGGTTCGTGCTCGAAGCCGGCGCCATTCCCACGCTCACCTGGCTCGATGGCACCAGCGAGGGCGAGAAGTCCCTCGACGAACTCTTCGCGGTCGCCGCCGCCTCCGGCGCAGCCGCCCTCAACATCATCCCCGACCGCAACTACACACCCGGCCTCAAAGACCAGAAGCTGGAGAACCTCCGCCAGGTCGTCGAAATGGCCCAGCGGCGCCAGTTCCCGATTATCGTCGGCACGGAGATGAACGCGCCGGGCAACAAATTCGTGGATTCCTTCCAAACGGCCGAGCTGGCGCCCCTGCTCCCCCTCTTCCTGCGCGGCGCCCACATTGTCTATGCCCATTCCGTCCTGCAACGCCAGGCCGGCCTGGGCTACCTGAGCCCCTGGACAAGAAAGACCTTCGACACTGTCGCCGCCAAAAACGACTTCTTCGAGCAGCTCGGTCGCCAACTCACACCCGACACCGAAGGGCGTTTGGACCGCCTGACTGCCGCTTCAACGCCCGACCAAATCCTCCAATCCATCCATCCCGCGTAGCGGCGTCTCGCCAGAGCGCCGCCGACTAATGCGGCTCCGGACGCCCCCTTCGGATTTCGGTTTTCGGGTTTCCTTCGGATTTCGGATTTCACCCTCCCCAAATCCTCGCCTAATGACCTTCGGATGCAAGGAAGATTAGGAGAATCAAA
>CAZZFF010000119.1:0-9774 GCA_964653485.1 uncultured Verrucomicrobiota bacterium
CAATCCGCACAAGTGGATGTTCACCAATTTCGACTGCGACTGCTTCTACGTGGCCGACCGCGCCGCGCTCATCAAGACCCTGAGCGTCCTGCCCGAGTACCTGCGGAATCAGGCCACCGACTCGGGCGCCGTCATCGATTATCGCGACTGGCAGGTGCCGTTGGGCCGCCGTTTCCGCGCCCTCAAGCTCTGGTTCGTCATCCGCCACTACGGCCTCCAGGGCCTGCAATACCATATCCGCCGCCATGTCGAACTGGCCCGCCAATTCGCCTCCTGGGTCGCCGCCTCACCCGATTTCCAACTCCTCGCCCCGGCGCCCTTGAATCTGGTTTGCTTCGCCCATCGGGCGGGCGACGAGTTCAATCGCCTCCTCCTCGACCGCCTCAACGCCGAGGGCCGCCTCTACATGACCCATACCGTCCTCAACGGCCGCTATACCTTGCGCTTCTGCGTGGGGCAGACCCACACTGAGGCCGCCCACGTCCGGGGCGCCTGGGAGCGAATCCAAGCCGCCGCGAAGGCTCTCTCCGACGGGTGGAACCGCGCGGCTGGGGGCGCGGAAAAAGCTTGAATGCCGAGCGGAAATGCGCGTCCGTGTCTCGGGTTGTTCGAAATGGGGTGTCGGAAAACATCTTCCGCGTATTCCGAGTATTCCGCGGTTCCCCTCAGTTGCCATAGCCGTATCGGCCCCGCTCGGCCACGATGCGCTCCATTTGGACCTTGGGATAATGGCCGAAGTTGACCAGCAGCCCGAGCTTGAACTTGGTCGCCTTGAGGTAGTTTTGAACCTGTGCCCGATGCTCGTCCGCCAACTCGCTCACGGCCTTAAGTTCCAGAATGATCTTATCATGGCATATGAAGTCCGGCTCGTACTTGGCCCGAAGCGGAGAGCCTTTGTACTCCAATGCCAGGGGCTTCTGGGGGACGAAAGGGACTCCCCTCAGCCGTAACTCAATCTCCATGCATTCCTGATAAACCGGCTCCAGGAAGCCGCAACCCTTCTCGCGGTAAACCTCGAAGCACGCGCCGATAATCTGATAGGATTGCGCCTCGTAAATGAGAATGGTTTTCATGGCTGTCGAGGCTAGCAAAGCTCCAAAGACGAATGAACCGCGGAATATGCGGAATACGCGGAAATGAGCACGTCTAATGGTAACTATTTTGTCTGGCACCCTTCCGGATCTGAATCGACAGTTGGGAATTGAAAATTGGTCAATGTTAATTAATATCCACTTTCGATGCTGCCCGAAAACCATCAATAAGCACGCGACCATGCCTCGCGAATCCAACGTTGCAAAAGCCGAACGGGTCAAACGGCTCATCGCCCGGTTCCGCGAGACCTATCCGAACGCCCATTGCGAGCTCAACCACGCCGACCCGCTCCAACTCCTCATCTCGACCATCCTCTCCGCTCAATGCACCGACGAGCGCGTCAACATCGTCACGGCGCAGTTGTTCGCCCGCTACCGCACCGCCGCCGACTTTGCCCAGGCCCCCATCGCCGACCTGGAGGAGGCCGTCAAATCCACCGGCTTTTTCCGCAACAAGGCGAGGAACATCAAATCCTGCTGCCAGGCCCTCGTCGAAAAGCACGGCGGGCGGGTCCCAGCCACCATGGACGAACTCACCGCCCTGGACGGGGTGGGGCGAAAGACCGCCAACGTCGTGCTCGGCAACGCCTTCAACCTCAATTGCGGAGTGGTGGTGGATACACACGTCGCCCGCCTGGCCTACCGCCTCGGCCTGAGCGCTGAGAAGGACCCCGTCAAGATCGAGCAGGACCTGATGGCCCTTGTCCCCCAGGACCAGTGGACCTTGTTCAGTCACTGGCTCATCTGGCATGGACGCCGCCGCTGTTATGCCCGCAAACCGGACTGCGCCCAGTGCGAGGTCAAACCGCTCTGCCCCAGGCTCGGCGTCAAAGGCATTGCAGCGTCGAAAGCGTCATGAGCACCACCTTGCTCCTTGATTCAGGGCCAGGGACCGCAGCCTACAATATGGCCCTCGACGAGGCATTGCTCGAGACGGCGCCGTTCCTGGGCCGCGCCGTCCTGCGCTTTTACGGCTGGACCGAGCCCGCCGCCTCCTTCGGCTATTTCCAAAGCTACGCCCAGGTCGAGGCGCTCACGCCCCTGCGCCCCCTGGTCCGCCGCCCCACCGCCGGGGGCATCGTCCCGCATGATGCCGATTGGACTTACAGCCTGGTCTTTCCGGCCAACCATCCCTGGTATGCGCTCCGCGCCGCCGAGAGCTACCGTGGCGCGCATTCCTGGCTCCAGGCGTCCTTCGCCCGCCTGGGTGTCGCCGCGGAATTGGCCCCGTGCCGCTGCAAGTCTCAGGCCGGCCAGTGCTTCATCGGTTACGAAAAGTCCGACTTGCTCTGGCGGGGACGCAAGATAGCGGGCGCCGCACAGCGTCGCACCCGCGACGGTCTCCTCATCCAAGGCTCCGTCCAGCCGCCCCCTGTTGGCCTGGCCAGGGCCAACTGGCATCACGCGATGCGCGCTACCGCGCCGTTCGACCCACCGGTCCAATGGGTCGAGTTCTCCCCGGACCCGCCCCTCCAAAAGCGCGCGCTTGAACTCGCCGCCGCAAAATTCGCCCTCCCGGCCTACAACCGCAAGCGGTGAAAGGGCCTCGGCCTTACGCGGAACGAAGCTGGGCGCCAAAAGACCAAGGCAGGTTGTAAAGGTGATTTCTTTACGGCGACTCACCGGAGCGCGTCCACCTTGGCCGCAAGGACGAAATCGCTTTCGGTCAACCCGTCCACTTTGTGGGTCCAAATGGTGACCTTCACCCTGCCCCAGGCGACGTACAGGTCAGGATGATGGCCCTGCGCTTCGGCGAGTTCGCCGATCCGGTTGGCAAGGTCCAAGGCTTCCCGGAAGTTCTTGAGCGGGTATTCCTTCTCGATGTGGTGCTCCGCCACGATCTTCCAGCCGCCGCCTAATTGCGCGGCCAGTTCGGCCAGTGCCTGTCCCTTTAACGCCGGCGTCCCACCCTTGCAGGGGACGCACTCTCTGTCAGCCAGTGTTGCCATCGCTTAACGTTGATTCAATCTAACCCAGACGACGCTCGCCGCAAATGCCCCGGGAAGAATCTCCTCGACAACCCCGCCACGGCGCGGTAACTACGCTGGCGATAAGGGGAGCAGATGGCAACGTTGCTAATCAAATCCGAAGGGTTCGGCGAACGGCTGATTGAACTGAGGCTGGGCGTCAATCGTTTTGGGCGAGGCCCCGGAAACGACTTCCGGATTGAGCATGCCACTGTCTCGGCCAATCATTGCGAAATCCTGATCGGGGGGGAGGGCATCATGGTGCGGGACCGTGGCTCAACCAACGGCACATTCCTCGAAGGCCGCCCGGTCCAGGAGGCCACGCTCTCGAGCGGGCAGACCCTGCGCCTGGGCGCGGTGGAGTTCCTGGTCGAGACCGCCGAGGTGACGGTCGCCATTCCCAAGTTCGACACTCCTCGGCCGGCCCCGCCCGTCGTGCTGAGGGACGGCTCGATGCTTTGTCCGCGGCATCCCAAGGCGCGCGTGACCCACCAATGCACCCATTGCCGCGAAGTCATGTGCGATGAATGCGTCCACCGCCTGCGCCGCCGCGGGGGCAAGATGCTCAAGCTGTGCCCTCTGTGCAGTCACAAGTGCCAGCCCATCGCCGGTGAAAAACCCAAACGGGGTTTCTTGTCGAGTCTCCTGGGCAAGACCGTCAAGCTCCCCTTCTTCAACTCCAGGAGGCAACCAGAGGATGATTAAACAACTGCCCATGGTGATATGGCTGCTGCTCCTGCCGGCCGCGGAGCGCATTGCGCCGGCACAAGCCCCCCCGGACCTGGTGCCCGGCACGGCCCCACTGTCCCCCGGCACGAACGCCGCCGCCGAAATGACGGCCGGCATCGATAAGTTCCTGACGCGGGAACTGGACCGATCCGTCGGCGTGCGGTCCAGGTTCTGGAACCGCGATTTTTCTTCGGCCGCCGCATACGAAAAATCCGTCCGGCCGAACCGCGAGCGGCTGCGCCGGATGATCGGGGCGGTGGACGCCCGGACGGCGGCGACTTCGGCGGAAGCGGGCACAGACGCGGTCATCATCGCCCGCAGCGATGCTTTCACTGTCCGGAAGGCGCGGTGGCCGGTTTTTCCGGAGGTCTTTGCCGAAGGGCTTTTGCTCCAGCCCAGGGGCGCCGCTGTGGCTCGGATCGTCGCTATCCCCGACGCCGACCAGACCCCCGAAATGGTGGCCGGGCTGTCGTCCGGACTTGCCGCCGAACGGCAATTCGCGCGACGTTTGGCCGAGAACGGCTGCGAGGTGCTTGTGCCGGTCCTGGTCGATCGCCGGGACACAGAATCTGGAAACCGCCAATTGGATCGCTTCACCAACCAGCCCCACAGGGAGTGGATTTATCGCCAGGCATTCGAGCTGGGCCGGCACATCATTGGGTATGAAGTGGAAAAGGTGATGGCGGCCGTGGATTTCTTTCAAGCCCAAAGCCCGAAGGCCGAGGGCCAGGGCGCCAGGATTGGAGTGATGGGATACGCGGAAGGCGGCTTGATAGCCTTCTACAGCGCGGCCCTCGACACGCGCATCGAGGCGGCCCTGGTCAGCGGCTACTTCGATTCGCGCCAACGGGTGTGGGAGGAGCCGATTTACCGCAATGTGTTCGGGCTGCTCCGGGAATTTGGCGATGCGGAAATCGCCAGCCTCATCGCGCCGCGCACGCTTATCATCGAGCACAGTCCCGCCCCGGAAATCAACGGCCCCCCTGAACCTCGCCCCGGCCGCGAGGGCGCCGCGCCCGGAAAAATCACCACCCCGGAGTACGACTCGGTCGAGACCGAATGCGAGAGGGCGCAGGCGGTTCTGGCGCCCGGCCACGCCAAAGGATTCGCCCCGCCAACCCTCATCTGCGGCACGGAAGGCATGACGTGCGGGCCGGGCTCCGACCGCGCCCTGACGGCGCTGCTCAATTCTCTGGGCAGTTCACTGGAGCAGGTCAAAGGCCCCGGCCCGGCCCCTTTGAGCTTGGGCGAACCGGGCGACCCGGCCGGCCGCCAAAAGCGGCAGATCGAGGAACTGCGGGCCTACACGCAGAGGATGAGCCGCGAATGCGAGCACGCCCGCGCGGAATTCTTTTGGACCAACGCCGATGCCGCTTCGCCCGGGCAATGGGAGACCCAGCGCGTCCATTTCAGGAACCTGTTTTGGGAGGAAGTGCTCGGCCGGTTGCCGGCCCCGGTCATCGCCGCCAACCCGCGCTCGCGCCTCCTGGAGTTGCCCCCCGCCGCCGGCCAGGCGGGGGCGCGGCATTGGACGGGCTACGAAGTGAGGCTGGACGTGTATCCGGATGTGTTCGCCTACGGCTACCTGCTTGTCCCGAAGGACCTCAAGGCGGGCGAGCGGCGGCCCGTGGTCGTCTGCCAGCACGGCCTCTCTTCGGGTCCCGAGGATACGATCAACGAGGACCCTCAAAGCCCGGCTTTCAGATATTACAAGGGGTTTGCCGCCCGGCTGGCGGACCGGGGCTTTGTGGTCTTCGCCCCGCAGAATCCATACCGCGACGGCGAGCAGTTCCGCCCGCTGCAACGCAAGGCCAATCCGCTCAAGTTGTCGCTGTTCTCGTTCATTCTCGCACAGCACAGCCGCCTGCTGGATTGGCTGGGGGGCTTGCCGTTTGTTGATGCGGGCCGCATCGGTTTCTACGGACTGTCCTACGGCGGAGGCACCGCCCTGCGCGTGCCGGCCGTGCTCGAGGGGTACTCGCTCTCGATCTGCTCGGGGAATTTCAACGATTGGGTCAGGAAGAATGTCTCGACCGATTTCCCGGCCAGTTACATGTTCCACGGGGAGTACGAGATGCCCGAGTTCGACCTGGGGCACTCCTTCAGCCACGCCGAAATGGCGGCGATGATTGCCCCGCGTCCGTTCATGGTCGAGCGCGGCCACGCCGACGGCGTGGGTGTGGACGAATGGGTCGCCGCCGAGTATGCCAAGGTGAGCGCCTTCTACGGGCGGCTGGGAATCGGCGACCGCACCGCCATCGAGTTCTTCGACGGAGGCCACACCATCAACGGCGTCGGCACCTTCGACTTCCTGCATCGGCATTTGGGAGCCGATGCACAATAAGAAGCCGTCAAGAAATGACCTTTACAAGGTGACGCTGGGATTTTGGCGGCTGGCGAGGCGCGAGCGAGGAGCTTATCCGCATGGATTTGTGACGAGCGAGCAACGCCGCCAGCCGCCAAAATAACAAGTCAAGTTGTAACGGTCATTTGTTGACGGCTCCTAACCTGGCTCGGAGAATTGGAGAATTCTCCGCAAAAGAATTCTCTTGCACTTCGCCAAGGTGCGGGCATTATTCAAGGGAGTGTTCCGAAGCGAATCGCGGGGTGGAGCAGCCCGGTAGCTCGTCAGGCTCATAACCTGAAGGTCGCTGGTTCAAATCCAGCCCCCGCAACCATCTTAAAATGAGAAAGCCCCTGAGAAATCAGGGGTTTTTTGTTGGTTTGAAGTCTTGCCGGTTTCGTTTGGCAACGTATGGCAACGTTGAGCAAAGGGGCTTTTTCTTTCCAGAAAGTTTCCAGAATCATTTAGAACTCTTTCATTGAATTCTGAATAAAAAGGTCATACAATAAGTCAGAGATAGTAGCTGAGGCCACTAATTCGGCAGAGCGGCAAGGAGACGCTCGAAACTAGGCGGGTATGCCGGCCCGTACAGCCGGGATGTAAGCATGGACGGTAAGCAGTCCGTCCCAAGCTGTTCGCTTTGCGAATGGCGGGTGAGTGCAGACGCCCTCTGATAAGCAAGACCAGAGCGAGAGCCACGGTAGCTCTGGAAAAATCGAAATCGTGGTGAACGGTGTCAGGCCGCTGGTAGTAAACAAGCGGACCATGATAACCGCCTTCGGCGGGTCCACCAAACTGGTGGACCAACTTCTTCATGTTTCCACCAAAACCCCGGATGCCGGTTGGCTCAAGGTAGTTCGTCCTGGCTCTCCCGGCGTCGAGGTCCTCGTTGACCGGGCATCTGTCGAGCAGTCTTACTCCCGCATTCTGCGCGGCGAGTTTCCTCCCCTTCTTCCTTCGCAAGTTCCCTCCCAAAAGCTTTCCCGCCGCCAGTGCGCCACGGCGGGAACTATGGCCGGCTCGGAAGCCGGTAACGGCGCCGCTGAATAAGTAATGGAAACAGCTACCATAAAAACCCCGCCAGCCGACCCGGTGTATGGGTGGCGGGATGCAGTAATCGACAGCGCATCCGAACGGACTGCGCGTAGTGGACAGCCCAAGCTGGTTGTCCGTTTCGTAATCACCGACGCCGCCGCCTCTGGTGCCGTCGTGTATGGGCACGTGCCCCTTGGCGATAGTCCGCGAGCCAAGGCCCTCGTGCGGTCACTCAAGCAAGCACTCGGCGTCCCGGACGCCAGTCCCCTGCCAGATGCCGCGAAGCTGGTCGGGAAGCAAATCCGGGTTCGCGTTTCGCCCTGGGTCGGGATGGACGGTCAGACCCGCGACAGCGTAACGGGCTTTGCCGCTCCGGCAAAGGAATTCAGCGCCAATGACAACACGGTAACGGTGACAGCGCCACCAGATGACACCCCGTTCTAAAGCACAGTTTGTTGACGCGCTGTTGACAGTATTTGTCAGCGGCGCGTCAGCATCAAAACCCCAGTAAATACAGGCCGAAATGAACGTTGGTTGGTGAGTTTGTTGACGATTGACAGAAGGACAGCGGAAAATGGCGAAGAAAGCGACAACTAAGCGGACCCCCAAGAAGCATCAGAAGCGCCTGGTGAAGGATGATAAGGTGCGTGTGCTCCTGGCGCGTATGCTTACGTGCAAGGAAACGGGCAGTGTTCTAAAGGCCATCCTGTTTGCTCAAGAGCGCGACGTGTGGCGCGGCGTTGTGGCTACGCCCCCGGCGAGCCTGCTGGAAGTGGTCCTTGCCGAGTTCATGCGTGCGACTCCTGTTGCCGCCGAGTTGCCGTTCATGTCGTGCGTATGCCTTATCGCCCAGATGTTGTGCGAGCGTGGGGCGGCGCTTGTGATGAATGACGGCCAGAAAATAAGGCCCGATTTATACACCGTCCTGCTGGCCGACTCCGGGGAGATGAAAACCTGGTCACTCGGGAAACTGCTGAAAGCATTTGAGATGGGCGGTTGGCAACCCAACGAGTTGGATGATGCCGGCAGCACCGCCGGTCTTGAGGAAGGACTGCAAGAGAACCAAGGGAAACAGGTCATCTGGCTATTGGATGAGTTTGGTAAGTTCTGGGAACAGACCAAGACCGAGGTGCATCAGCGCACGCCCAGGGTTTTGCTGATGGCCTATGACCACTCCACGATTACGAAGCGGTTGAAGAACAGCCAACTCGAAATCAAGGACCCATGCATGTCGTTGCTTGGGGTTACGGTGGCAAAAACCATCCATGAGAAACTGACGGCAGAAGATTGGGCTTCGGGATTGTGCCAGCGCATAGCCTTTGTGTTCGCCCCAAAGGACACGGACCCTGAGCGTAACCCTTTCAACCGCGAGTTTGCCATCCTGGATGGTATCAACCTCGAACGCATCACCGCCGCATTTCGGAAGGCGAACCAAACCCCGGTGCATACCGATTACCGGCTAACCTCTGATGCGCGTAGCGCCATCGGCGACGCATGGGTGTTAATGGGAAAGCAGGGCATAACCCAGGACTTCGTTCGGCGTATCGAGTTCCGAATCTTCAAATACGCCCTCGTTTATCACTGGCTCCTGGGCAAGGCGAGCAACGAGATTGACAAAGAAGATGTGAATTGGGCCTTTCGCCTGGCGATGCTACACGTTGCGGACCTGCGGAAAATCCTCGATGAAAAGGAATATGCGGACCTGCAAGACCTGTTGCGCCGAGCAGAAGGACTGCGGTTGAAGTTCGGTGACAAGCTGGAGCCGCGTCACGTGCTGATGTTCATGTATCGCCAGCTAAAGACCATGCCCGCCGCAGAGGCCCTGTATTCGTTGCTGGTTGATAAAGAGAAGGCGGCGCTTGCCAAGGCGAATGGTGTCACGTTGCTCGCCGATGGAGAAAATGGAAGTCGGCAACTCAATGCCCAAGCAACGACTGGCGACAGCGGCGCTGGCGGTCTCGCGTAACCTACCGGGGCCTAATCTGCTACTTGGCATCCACCACGCCCGCGCCTGGCCTCAAGACCAAACAGAAAGCCAGCGTCACCACGATGGCAAAGAACGCCAGCGCGGTTGCTCCCAAGAGCCAGATGCCTTCCTGCCGGAAAGCATAGGCCAGCAGTAGCCCGATTGTCCCCAGAGTGCTCAGCCCGTGCCAGCACCAAGCCGCGATCTTCCCCGCGTCGGCGATGGGCCGTCCGGCGACGATAAGCGAAAGAATCGCATATAGGGCGCAACCCGCACCAGCAAGGTGCGACCAGCCTGCGAGCGTGGGATAGAGCCACCCGCACACGAACACAAGAGCAACGGCCAATCCGTAAACTACTATCAAGATGGTCTTCATGGGGTCAACTTGTCGGCGGCACCGGCGGAGGCGTTGGCGGTGTCGGCGGCATTGTGCCAAATAGACCGGCCAATTCCGGCACGGTGCTTGCGGCTTGCCAGCCGGCCATACCTGGACGCCACACCATCGTCGTAGCCGTTAAGGTCCTGGCGGTCACCATCTGCTTTAGAACAGCTTCGGGAAAGGGGCCGGTTGGTTGTCCGTTTAGCGCGACGTGAAATTGCACTGCTGGCGGTGCCGGGGGAGTTCCGGTTTCCGGCAGCTTG
>CAZZFF010000119.1:9784-19800 GCA_964653485.1 uncultured Verrucomicrobiota bacterium
GCCGCGCCGCCTGCTGTGCCATCTGCTGGCCGATTCCGGTCCCCACCGCCAGCCCTACGCCCGCCTGCATCAATCCCAGGCCGCCGCCGCCTTCATTTGCCGCCGCAGTCTTTAGCACTTCCATGCTCCGGTCGTATTGGTAAATATCCCTGCCCAGCACATTGAGTTCTGCCGCCCGTTCCTTGATGTTCTTCAACCTCTGATAGCTGGGGTCTTCGTCCGGGATGTTGATTGAATGAAAGAAGAAATTGACCAACTCAATGCCGAACCGGGCAAACTCGGTCTGGATGGCGTCGCCGCAATGCCGCGCCAGCGGGTCGAGATGCATCGCGGCCTCCAGCACCGAAACACGCTCCTGCATGAAAGCTTTGCCGAGATTGACGTTCACACTCTGCAACAGCACACCCTTAAAATAGTTCACCACTTGCTCCGCCGTGAACACCTTGGCTGTGCCCACAATTTTCTCAAAAAACTTGCGTGGTTCGGATACTCGGAACCCGAACTGTCCAAAGGCACGAATCGACACGACCAGACCATACTTTGGGTCCTCCAGTTGAATGGGCCGGATGGTGCCCCAGAGATTGTTGAGCTTACTGATGAGATTGACAAACCACACCTCGGCCTGAAATGGCGAGTCGCCACCAAAGGGCAGGCTGGTCAACGATGTTAATAGCGGGATGTTGCCCGTTTGAAGGGTAATCGTTCCTTCCTTGACTTCGTCGCAGATTTTTCCGCGATGGACAAACAGCGCGACTTGCGCTGGCTTGACTACTAGCTGGGTGCCTAGCCGCAAGTTCTCTGACGGGAATTTCCAGACAAATTCCTGGTCGTTACCGTGGAACTGAACGATGTCAATGAGGGCCATTTAATGATGCGGTTGATTTAACCATGAAGCAATTCCCGGCCATCGTCATCACGCTTCGTCGGGAGAATCTTCTTCTTGGCCTCTTTGTCCGGGTTAGAGTCAAGTTGCTTCTGCCCTGGCCTCGGTTCGCCCTTATTCGGAATCAGCTGCTTGCCCGCCTTGTCTGCGTTTGATTTTTGGTGGCTCATGCGATTGTAGAGGAAAGTTCCTTGGTCTCGCTAGTCGTTTCAATTTCAGCCTCCGCGCCCAATACGCCGATTTGAACTAGGGCGCGTTCCAACCCCTCACGGTCATCTGAGCGAATCAGCACTTGCGGGACACTCTCCACGAGCTTCTTTGCGTCGCTCAAGCTCAACCCTGGGCGAATTTCGCGGCAAGCACTTATCGCTTGAATCTTCTTGTCGGCGGGGACCTCCTTTAGCATCAGGGCATACTTGCCATGGTCCGAGTGCTGAACAGATGCATGGACATCTCTTCCTTTCTGTTTCTTGTCCTTGCTGACCTTAGAGGCGGCATAAACTACTACCCCGAGGAGAATGACCGAGCAAAGGCCAAAGAAAACCGCTGGACCGACATGTTCCGAAGGGTTTTGGGTAGTCTCCATAAGGCCATTTGCCTTCAACGTCCTCACCACCGCAGAACAACCAGATATGAAACAGAGGCCAATCGCGATAATGAGGCAGCCTTGGTTTGCGTCCATGTTGTTCTTCGCGGTCTTCTGTCTTTCGACTTCGGCTTTCAGATCGACCTCCCTCGCGAAAGCTGGGTCAACCTTGACAGCGGCCTGGGTGTATCTGTCCTTCGTCCTTTGCAGGCTCGTTGCTAGGTCGCTTGCAAGCTTCTCTTTGGAACCCGCTGTCAGTGCGCTCCCCAAAGCCCCCTTCCAATCCTTCTGGAGGAACAATTTGGCCCCGGCGTCGTTGGCGTCCGAACGAGCAGCCGTTTTTATAGACGCGACAAATCGGTCACACAGCGAGACCCCATTTTTTGCAATGGTCGCCGTGGGGTTTAGGTCCATAGCAAAAGACAAAGCGGATTCGAGCAACATGAACCGGCTTCCATGCTCTTGTAGCGAATTGTCTAGGTTGTGGAACTCCAGATAGTGCCTCTCCAGAACCGGGTAGAAGTCGGTCACCACATTGTTAATCTCCAACGCGACACGCTTCTTCATCGCGTCCGGTTGCTTCGCAAACTTCATGGCGGCTTTCCATGAGCTGATGGCTTCCGGGATTTTCAAGTCGCCAATCTTCGACATACGGACGGTGCAGATACCTTTGTTGAGCCAAGCATCCGCGAAGTCCGGTTGTTGCTCGATTACCTTATTAAAGTAATTGAGCGCTTCTTCGTAACTGCCTCCTTCCTGCGCTGTTTCAGCGATAAGCAGCGTGCCGCCAAATTTGCTGTTCTTAACCTGGCTAAACTGAGCTTCGGCCCGCTCGGAAGTTGCCAACGAGTCGCAATACCTGCACCTAACTTCGGTCTGGCCAGTGGCGAAGCTCACCACCGCACCGCAACTGGGGCAGAGTCCTTGGCTCACGCTTTTCCTTTTTCCCCGCTCTCAGTGCTGGGAGTTTTTGCGGGTTTCTTGATACCTGCGTTCTTTGCCATTTTTTCGCAGTCAGCCTGCGCTGGCACAGGAACTTGCTCGCCTCGGAGCAGAGCATTGCAGAAGTCCTCCGCTGTGGAGAACTCCTCCACTACCCGGCCGGCTTCGATGACTTGTATTTTGTTGTTTTCCGAAATCTGCGCCGCGACACCGGGTAAGCCGGCGTGGACTTGAGCGGCGAGTTGCTGAAATACGGCTCGTTCAATCGTTATCATAATCAAATGGTCGCTGATTGGTGCCCGTCCCTCGGCGAAGACCACCCGCACGTTGCCTTGCGACTCGCCACAGTTCTCGACGCACCAGAAAATTGATGCAATCATGACAACTCCCCGTCGCGGAAGCAACTACAAAGGTTGACATTACCGAAATATACGTTAACGTTAAAGTATGAGAGAAACCGACATTCTGACCCAGGTCCTAAGAACCGGTCTTGCGCGCCTGAACGCTGAGCGGTTGCCCCCTTGGGTAACCGAACGGCTGGCAAAGGACTTCACGACCAAGGCGGAATCTAAGCTCCGCCAGTTGGGGGCGCGAGAGATAACCAACAAGAAGATTGCGCGAATCTTCGCCGCCGGTGGTCGGGAAAGTAAAGAGGGGTCCAGGGGAGAAACGACAGTTTCTCCACCTGGCGAGCAAGGCCCTGCGAACGAAGTGAGACAGGGCCTTTAGCTCGCACCACCACACCGCAGAAGCCACCACCATGAAGACGAAGCAACTCCGCATCCGGGTTAGCCCTCAAATTGCCGCGCAATTTGAGGCGCTACCACCCAGGGCACGAGGACAAGCGGTATCGCTGATCCTCGGAGCCTGGGCGTGCGGCCTGAACCTGCAAGAACTGCTCAAGGTTCGGCAGGTGGTCGTGAACACGAGCAACCTGGTGAACCAGAGCCTTAGAACGAGTTGGGGCCGCACGGTGGATGCGCAGGCCGCGAGTCAATTGGTGGGGATGCTAAGGCGGGTGGTGAAATGAAGTGCATCATCAAAATAAAACGTAGCGGCGGTTCGCTTCGGCGATTACTGGCGCACGTCTATAAGGGAAAGGGGCGCACACCACGCGAAGTCGAGGCGCTTCAAAAGGATGGGGGCCGCGTGGCTGGTGTTATCAACGGCATGGCTGGCGGAATGACGCTCGTTCCCAAACTGGACGCGAGCGCCTTGGGCTGGGGGTTGAGTGGTCGCGGCGAATACCGTCACGTCATCATCTCCGCTGATGATTGCCGCGATTTGGAAGAACGGAGAAAGCAGGTGAAGGCTTTGCTTCAAATGGGGCGAGAATGGGTTAGGCAGTTCGTTCCTGGCGGGTGTTACCTCGGCGTTGTTCATGATGACCGGGAACACATGCACTTGCACCTGGCGATACGAAACGAAAGCGCGTTAGGCGCGGCGTTGGGGTGGGCTAAAGCTACACTGCGCGTGATGCAAAGCATGGACTGGGTTTCCCCGGAAACGAAACAGGCTTTTGGAATCGAATCTGGCCGGGGGGCGGGCCGACATTGCCCCGAATTCAGTGATGCCCCATATCCGCTGGCGGCGTCGTTGGATGCAACGAAACTAGCGGAAATGGAAAGCGAGAGAATCAATGAACTTGTCACAATGGGACAAATCAAAGTTGGCCGCGTCAATCGGCGCGGCGAAATCACCAGCGTCATCTACAACGGTCGGCGTATCCGGCTCCGAACAATTCGGGGATTGGCTAAAGGCGGGAACATGGCGCTTTCCGGTGGACCGAATAGCGGTGATGGGACAGCAAATCAGCACGTTCAACGTGTGGCTCGACGCCGGGTTGGTGGTCGAATTAACATTGCGTGATGATGTCGAGCCGGAACGGGCGATTCAGGCCATTCTGAACAAGAAAGACCTGACGCCTCTGGTAACGTTCGTCAACGTGCGGCAGCCGTGATTCCCCGGCTCGGTCGGGAGTTTCTGGAAGCCGAGAGCGGAGCGGAGCGTCTGACCTAGCCGCCCGCGCAAGGGGACAAGGGAGCGGATAAGCGGCTAGGTCAAAAAGCGTAGCGAAGTGGCGGCGTCAAGAAAGCTCACGACGGAGCCTCTTCGGGGGGAGCGCAGTCTGAGACGGTTTAGGCGGCGTCCTTTAGGGGGAATAAACCGGCTCAGTCTGCGCGACGGGGCGGGTCAGCACTTTCCAACTGGCGCTTCCGTCCCGGCCAAATGCTCAGGCCGGATTGCCCAGTAGGCCGTAACGTCCTCCGCCTTGACCAGGGCGCGGTAGTGCTTGAACACCACGGCGGGGCTGTTTCCCATCTCAGCCGCCGTCAGATTCTCGTTCTTAGACTTCCCATAGTAGTAACTGCCAAACGAGTGTCTAAGCGCGTTGTGGGGCCATTCCTGCACGACTGCGGGCCTGCCTGGGTCATCGTCGGTCGCCTTCCGTCCCTTGACCAGATGCTTCAACCGCTCGCCGAAAACGTCAACGTCCGGTGCGACTGGTCCCTTTGCGCGGTGATGGTTGTTCAACCACTCACAGAGATTATCCTGCACGGTGACAATTCGCCGTTGCCGCGTCTTGGCTTTCGCGGCCTTTATTTCGATGGTTTTGGCCGTTAGGTCAATCTCTGACCAATCGAGGGCGCAAACCTCTGACCGTCTGAGGCCCGCAAACAAGCCGATGGCGATGCCGGGAAGGATTTCGGGCACACAGCCTGCGGCGGCTTTCAACAAAGCGAGAGCTTGCGCCGGGGTCAAAATCCCCGGTGGTTTGTCATCCAGAATGGGCCTCGGAACGCGCTCCGCCGGATTGACAACGCAGTAATCGCTATCAATGGCGTAGTTGAAAACTGTGGTGAGGGTGACGATATAATTCTTTCTCGTTCGCGGTTCCCAGTCTGATTCAGAAATCCAGTCTTCAATGTCGGCTTTGCGGATGTCGTGGATTTCAACCTCGCCGAATTCCTCTTTGAGGATTTTTGCCGAACTACGGTAGTTCCGCATGGTGGTGCTTTTGCAGTTCATCGCCTCGCGAGATTTTAGGAATTCGTCGGCGACGGCTTCAAAGAGACGGGTCCCGCCAACGGGGCAGGCGTGCTTAAACCAGTAGTCAATAATTTCGGTTAGGGATGCCTTTTTCGTGATACGCTTGTAGGCGTCCACCGCTTCGGCCACCTGGGAGGGGGATAGCTCGAAATAATGCGCACCATTCTCGGTCTTCGGTTTCTGCTGTTCTTCAACCCATGCGGTAGCGGCCTTGTGCGTGTGGAAGCTCTTCTTTATCACCTTGCCGCCGGTAAAGCGTTTGCCCAGTCGGACGCGCCAAAACTCATTGCCCTTGCCATCGCCGTCTTTGAATATCCCGACACCCGAAATTGCTTTCTTTTTCATGGCGGCCATTTTATCCAGAATCTTTCCAGCAAGTCAACAGGTTTCTGTTATAATGTGCAAAGTATCCTGTGTTTATAGGCTTAATGTTGCGCTTTTGGCCTGGAAACTATTTAGGCTCATAACCTGAAGGTAGCTGGTTCAAATCCAGCCCCCGCAACCAATTTACGGGCCTGAAACGAGCGTTTCAGGCCCGTTTTTATTGGGGTTTCCTGAACAACTCCAGTTCTCCACTGCCGAGTTGAAACAGGAAGCAACATCGTGAAAAGCAGAGAGCGATAACCAACACAACCACCAGCACGCTAGGAGAGCCGATGTCCTGGGAGATGCAAGTGCGCGAGGAGCCCTTCAACGGTTCCGGGCCGGGGACCCGGACAGCACAGCCATGCGCCCGAAGGCGGCTCGGAGGTCGGAATAAGAACTCGCAAGCGGCACCACTTTGGTTTAGAACTGGTGGCCGAAGCATGGAGTATGCGTAAGTGCTACAAATGCGGCGCGGACATAACAAACGAGCCTGCGCTGGAGGGAGCGATCCCAGGAGCCCTTTTGTGCTTTCCCTGCCGATACAGGCTCGATCTTGGTGGCGGCGAAGCCTTCGACCGCGACTCCCACACCTACCCACAGCGGCATGCTGAATGGAAGGCGAGGCATGGGGCACATTGGTGGACACTGCGGGGCTTCGACTATACAGGCAGGGGGATCATGGGCCTGGGGTGTTGCTCCGTTTATGTCTTCTTGATATTCGGCCGAAAGCTAGCGGAAGGGCTCGGCATCCCTCTATTCCTGTTGCTAGCCCTGGGGCTGGTTGCCGCCTCGTGTGTTCCCGCTTTTATTTTTGCCTGGTTCGAGAGGCGCTTGCCGTGCCCTGGTCCCCCGCCCAAGCCCCGCCCCCCATTACGGTGCTCTGTCTGGCAAACCGAGCGTGGTCATTGATGGCACATGCCAGTTGGACGGCAATCCCGAGTGGGTCAGTTTTGAAAGCGGTTATCCCCCAGATTGGGACCAGCGCAGTGAGGAGTGTCGCCCCGGCGCGATGGGGAAAGGTGCCGCCTGTGCGCATCTGAGAAACGGTTACACGTTCACCACGTGAAACCTGTCTCGTGCGGAGGAAGCCACAGCCTTCAAAACCTCATAACCCTGTGCAGGCGGTGCCACGAGAGACAGGGTATTACGGGCACGGCGAACTTGTCGAAAGAGCGCGCCAACGACACTACTCACGGAAACGGAAGCGAAGGTGGAAGCGCTCTGGAAGCTGATCCCCATCCCCTCCAGACGCCGTGCGGTGCCAAATGGCGCTTCCGGCGCTTTTGAAAGCGGGCATCCCCATCGCCAAGACTTGTCGGCTTTCGCTTCCCCGCCACTTCCGCGCCACCGGAATAGGGCACGATTTGGCTCTCCCCAGTCTGGCGCTCACGCCTTGACCCCCAGGGGTCGGCGTATAGTCGCTACCGCCTTTGACGATCCACCACTGGCCAGTTGACAAATCAAACCAGGTAGGGTATATTCTCATTAAGATACTAAATTAAACTAAGGTATAGTTACAATATGAATGGACCAACCGAACACGACGAATGGAGCGAGTTGAGGAGAATCGAGGACAAGCTTCGCGAGGAGGTTCACGGCTATCCCCCACCCAAGCTTACGGAAGCCGCGCGATGGATTGAACGGACATACGATCTACGGCGCAGGCTGGAAATCATCCGCAGAGAAGTTGCTGAACAGTTGCAGAAAGGGACGGGACTATTGACCCCAGCCAATCCGACCCAGCCACAGGAGCTCATCGCTGGTCCCCAGGCATCCTCGGGGGAGAGCGCGGCCATTGATGGTGGAAAGGCACGCGGTAGAGAGTGCCGTTCGGCATACATTGCTCAGCAAACGGCGGCTGGACAGACCCTGCTCCGGGTCAGAGGAGCCCTGTATAAGAATCCAAGCGGGGTGATTGTGGGCATCGCCTATGCAAAGGAAAGAAAGAACGAGTGGTTTCTGGGCTTGCCAGCGGGGGAATTCCAGGAGGCTGTTTTGCTTTGCGAGACGAACGACAGCAAGGTCCAGCCGATTCTCCTTCCCAAAGGTTTCGTTGAGACCCACCAAACGCGGCTGTCCGTTTCGAGCCAGTATAACCAGACGAAATTCAAGGTTGCGCGCCGCGCTGGTCGCTACTGCCTCATTGTAGGCGGCCAGGATGTCGATTTGACGGATTGTCTTGCCGGCCCGCCGTTTGTGTGTCCGCGCCACGAATACCAATGAGCAGTCGAACCGTCAGCTTTTATGAACTTTCGAGAAAAGCGTGACATCTGGATTTCATGGCTCGCCGGTGAGGACTTGCATGCCATCTGGAGGCAGATCGCGCAGCTCCTTTGGGATTACGCCTTTTTCCAGACATTGAACGAACTGCGCGAGGAGGCCGACCGAAAGCCCACGGAGGGGGTTGGGTTCAATCCGCAAGTCCTGTGCCTTTTGGATGCGGGTTTTGTTGCCACGCAGGCGAGTGGCGTTCGCAGATTAGTGGATCGCGGGAAGGACGTTATTTCGCTGGGGAGACTGGTGGACGATATTAGGCACTCTCACTCCTTGTTGACCCGGGAGAACTACTTGGCCTGCCGTAATCTGCCCTATGACTTCGAGCAGGCGAAGGAGGCGCACTTCCGAGCGATGGCAAACGCCCCCGCCGATGTTGCCTTTCGGGGCATGGACACGGAAGGCCCGGAGGCTTGGTCGGAGGCCAAAAGGGCACATGCACGATTCGACAAGCTTTCGGAGAAGCCCGGAACCGCCCGGTCGAAGGGGGACCTTGTTTCTGCCAGATGGTTAGACCGGCTCGCCTCAAGGATTAAGGACTGTGAGAATGTTCGCATTTTTACGAACAAGTTCATTGCCCATGCCGCCGACCCTTCGAGCCGGTCCAAGCTCACTGCCGGGCAACTCGGGGTGACCCTTCGGCGGCTCGCTGGCTGTCATCGGGCGCTCCTCGAGGTTGCGGAATTTGTCGCTTGCAGGATCTTGCAGTGCAGTGCTGGCGCCTCGATCCCAACTCCGTCCTTCGACCCACTTGAAAACCTTGACAAGGCGTGGACGACACCAAGGAATCCAGACGCCGGACAAGACACGGTGGGTGGGATTTGGGAGCACAACCACGACACCGTCGAAAAATGGAGGTCCGGCGCGCTTGATCGCTTTGAGAACGCCGCGCCCTGACAGGAGGCGCGTGGCATTCTTGACACCGGAGCAACTGATTGAGCGAACCGACGGCGCGGCAAGCGCCGTCCGGGTAGCCGCACAATCGGCCAACCGATGCCGCCCCCGTCGCCAAGACTTGCCGGCTTTCGCGCTCCCCCCCACCCCGCTTCGCGAAACACGCCAAGACTTGGCTCCCCCCGCCGAGGCTCCCTCGTGAGCTTTCTTTCGCCGCCGCTTCACTGCGCTTTTTGTCCCGGCCGCTGATCCGCGCCCCTGTCCCCTAACGCGGACGGCCAGGCCAAACACTCCGTTGCGCTCTCGGCTTGCAGAAACTCCCGAGCGAGCCGGGGCCGAGGTTAGCTGGCGTGTCCGCTAGCAGGGCGAGGGGGCCAGGGTTCGCTTGCTTGGAGCCGCTTCCCCTGTCCTTGTCGGGGGGGGCGCAGTCCAGGCGGAATTAGGCGGCGTCCTTTTGGGGGGAATGAACCTGCCCAGTCAGGCCATGGTTTTGGGCGAGGGCAAATTGATACGCGTCATCGAAAGTTGGGCTGGCCCAGCAGGATTTCCAGGAAGATGTTCGTGTCAACCAGACAGTTCACCGCCGCTCGTTAGCCCGATGTTGCAATTCAAAGGAGGTGATTCGGGCGAAAGCGTCGGCGAGGCCGACTTCCCAATCGAACTTGAACACGTGCTTCTGCTCGAGGAGTGGGGCGGCGTCCGCCTTTTCGGCCAGGAGGTCCAGCAGCACCAACACCAATCGACGGGACTCTTCCGGCAGGGCCTCGATTCGCGCGAGAAGAAGCTCCGAATTCATAGGACTAATCTACCGGCATTCGCCTGCGGCACCAAACCCTAATTCAAGCCGCCTTGCTGACCTCGCAGGGCCCGTGACAAAGTCCGTCGGAAGGTCCCGGGTGGGCCGTTTGGGAGCGCGGTGGCAAGCGGCCTGCACCTTACGCGCAATTTCTGTCATCCAGCCTCGTTTAGACATTCGTGTTATGCCCCGGCTGCCCATGGCGCCCGCGCTGAAGGCGCGCA
>CAZZFF010000120.1:0-19707 GCA_964653485.1 uncultured Verrucomicrobiota bacterium
GGTGGCCGCGAAGCCATCGTCGCTGTTCACTCCAAGAACGTATGTTCCGGGCGCCGGGAAATTAATGTAGGTCAGGAGTTCCTCGGAAAAATTGTTCCCGCTGTTCCCGATGCCGGGGAACGGGCCGGGCGCTGGGAAACTATCGGCCATCTCGCTGCCCCAGTTGACTACGGTACTTACGGTGTAATACCCATTGGCATCCGCGCCGGAGAGGTCTGCCAGGTTGGGGCCGTAGAGTCCGGCCTGCTGGCCTTCGTTCCAGGCGATCGTGCCGCCTCCGGTGGCCGCCGTTTCGTAAGGACGAACGCGGAACCCTGGATTATTGGTATTCACGGACCCGGCAGGCATCGCGTAGGAGACCGGGATGACGGTCGAGAATGCCGGGCCGGGTTGCTGGTCGAGGGTCTGTCCGCCCACAGCCCCTTTGGTGTAGATTTCCAGCACTTCGCTCGCCTCCAAGGCGCGCCGCCAAATGCCGACGTCATCCATCAAGCAGTCGAGGCCGGCGCCGTTGTTGGTGGCGTAGAGGCCCGTGCCATCCTCGCCCAGGTTAATCGCCCAATCCGGCCCGGGGACGCCGCGCGGCGGATTGCCCAGGGCGTCCGTGTCCAGGCTGCCCACGGCATTGCCGGCGTCGGGAGCAATGGAAAGGGTTTGGAGCAGCACGCCATCGACATAGATGCTGGCGACGTTGGTGCGCACGAATGTCACGGCCAAATGATGCCAGTTATGGTCTTCCAACTGAGGTCCTGCATGGCCCACTTCGTCCTTTCTGGAGTTGATGTCGTCTTTGAGGTTGACTCGCGTTCCGTCGCTTTCATTCGAGATAACCCAGCCCAGATTGCCGCCGCTGTCCCAGTTCTTATTCGAGATCAACGGCTCGTCGGCGCTGGAGGAAGAAACCTTGAGCCACAGGGCGACGGAGAAGTCGGTGGTATCGCCGGTGGCATCGCTGCCAAAGTGCAACAGGGCGGGATAGCCCAGAGACACGAAGTCATTGGTCGTGCCGTCTTTCGTGACGAGGATATGCACTGCCTGGCCGAGCAACCCGGGGGCAAAGGTCACCCCGTTGGTGCCGACCGTCCCGAGAGACACGCTCGTTCCGTTGATCTGGTTTGTGGTGGCATCGAGGAGATTTCCGTCGAATTTGAGGTGAGCCACCAAGCCGTTGGTGACGCTGGTTGCGGAGAGTTCCGGAGTTGGTTGGAGGAACCCTATGGCGGCCGCCAGCGCAAGCCAGGCGACCGGTTTGATTCTTGGTCTCATACGTTTTATTTGTGCGGTTATTGCTGAGTTGCCCGATAACAGGGTGCGCCAATGTCGGGTTGAAATTGGCTCCCCGTTTTTTGCAGGCTTACCCTAGGTTTGGCCCGCACGATGGGTCAAGATGGGGACGGTTACTTTACCGTGACGGAACGGTGACAACCGGGTCGCAGACCCGGCAGGGAAGTGCCGGCGTCGAAATTCGATGTGGAATCACCGCGGGATGCGGCCGGGTCAATCCTCCGGCAAAGGCTGTCCTTTGGTCTCCGGCGCCCACGCCAGGGCAATGATGCCTAAAAGGTAGATCGAGCACATCATCACGGCCACCGTGCGGAAGGGCAGCAGGGTGCTAAGCCAGCCCAACAGGAAGGGAAACGGCGCCGTCAGGTAGCGGACCGTGTTGTAGCACAAGCCGACCCCGGTGCCTCGCAGGCGTGTGGGAAACAGCTCCGGGAAGTAGATCGAATAGCCGGCGAACACCGACAGGGTGCCGAACCCCATCAGCGGCAGCATCCAGCAGATGTCCGCCGCCGACCTGAGCGAATAGAAAACGAAGGCAACCGCACCGAGGCAAAAGAGGAACGCGCCCAGGAAGGCCGTGCGCCGGTTGAGATAAGAAGCTGCGAACGTGAAGGCGAGCATCCCCAGCACTGCCCCAACGTCCTGCAACATCGTCCCCTTGCTCCGCATCTGGTCAATCGTCTTTTGCAACTCCACGATGGCGCCCGGAAAGAGTTGCTCCACCAACTGTCGATTCAGGAATACCTGGTTCTCCCGGCCGCCGTTCTTCTCGACCAGCCTTACCAGGTTCCGGGTCGCCTTCTTGAGGGGCACCGATTGAAAGGCTTGCGCCTCGTAAATTGGGCCGCCCTGGATCACCCGGTTCAACTCCCGCCGCAGGACCTCGATGGCGCCGGCCGGAATCTCCGCCGCGCCCCGCAGCGCCTGCAACTGGCCGATTGCCTCCGGAGACAAGTCTCCCTTCAAGCGGGCGATGGCAGGGTTGGAGGGCGTGATCAGGGCGGCGCATACCTCGGCCGGCTTTACGATTTCCGCGGTCTGTAACGGGCGGTTTTTCAAGGCCGTCGTGATCAGCTCCGGCGAGAAAAACGCGATGCCCCACAAGCCAACCATTCCGGCCAGGCCGAGGCATACGCCCACCAGCATCCCTCTGCGCCAGCGCGGGTGTGTAAACAGGTCCGCCATCGAGCCAACGGACTTGGCTCGCCCCTCGGTGGCGGCCAGAGCTTTGGCCTTCTTCCAGGGCTCGGGTTCTTTGAGGAGCAGGCCCATCGGCACGGCAAGGAGGGCCGGGCATACGCCGGCGAAACACAAGACCTGCCACCCGCTAAAATGGCCCCAGAAATTCTCCTGCCCGGGGGTGATGCCCAGGCTCAAGGCCGAGCCGAGCATGGTGCCGCCCGCCGAAAGCGATTGCATCAGCCCCAGGGCGAGCGTGCGAGCCCGTTGCGGCACGCTCTCCGCCACCAGTGTCGTGGCGGAGCCAAACATGCCTCCCACGCCCAGGCCAAACAGAAATCGATACACCAGGAACTCGGTGCCAGTGCGGGCAAAACCCGCCACCCCCGAGAACACCGTGTACGCCAACAGCGTGCTGACCATCGCCTTGACGCGTCCCCAGCGATCGCTCATCAGCCCAAATAGGATGCCTCCGGTCGCCCATCCGACCATCATCATCGATGTGGCCAGGCCGCCCCAACGCCGGACTGTGTCATCCGACACCGTTGCCCCGAGCAGTTCCCTGAGCGCCGGTTCGCGGGAGATCACGAAAATCCGCTGTCCCATGCAGTCGAAAAACCAACCGCAGCTTGCCAGGATGACCACGAGCCAATGGTAAACCGTTATCGAATCTCCAGCATCCGGCACAGGCGAAACATCAGGGCGGGTCCATTGCGATTCTTTGCTGTCCTGCGGCGATTGCATCGCGGACGATACTCCCCCTCATCGGGAGCGATTGTCAAGGAGCCAGCCTGAATGGAGCAGAGCGGCGGCCTTCAAAGACTAACTCGAGGCCGGCGGACGGGTTCCAAAGACATGACAGGGCCGGCACAGGCTCGCTCCGGGAGGTCTCCACATTATCTTGCGGCGGTGCCGAAGAGCTCGGAAACGTGAATTTGGACGGCCGGGACACTCGCACAGGCGAGCAGGTCGCCCGACCCATACAGGCGCGTCTCCCGGTAGCGCCCGTTCTCGGGTTGGCGGTATACCTCGACGCGCCGGTCCGAGCAAAGCACAATCCAATACTCCCGCACTCCGCCTTCGGCGTAGAGTGTGGCGTTCTCCCGGTCGAGAGCCGGGCTGGAGACCGCGACCTCGGCCACCAATTCGGCGGTCGTGGGATGGGCTTGGAAAAAAGCCGCCTCGGCCCCCCGCACGATCGCGATGTCTGGCTCCGGTTCCGAGTCAGCGAAGGTGATGGGGTCCTCGCGGCGCACCACGAAGCCGGGCGGGAGCATCGAGGCGATTAGATCGTAGAGCCGCTTTGCCATGGCGCTGTGCAAGGGAGATTTGGACATTTTCTCAATCACAAGACCGCGAATCAACTCCGTGCGGCGGCCTCTGCCGTTGAACTCCCCGAGCCGGCGGTATTCCTCGACGGAGAGGCGCGAGAGCCGCTGGCGAACTTCGGGCATGTCCAGGAGGACTGACATTGTGTCGTAATGTATACGTCAGGCCGGGCGCTGTCCAGTTGAGAGTTTTTCCCGCATTGACTGAACGGGGTGGAGGCTGTAACACAGGGGCGAAGCGCGCGCCGGGTTTGGCGCGCGAGCCCTTGGCAACCATGAGCACTCCACATTGGACGCGGCGCAAACGAATCCAGGCCGCCCTCGACCACGAGCAACCGGACTGCGTGCCGGCCGACTTCGGCGGCACGGCTGTGACCGGCATTCACGTTTCAGCCGTTACGCGCCTGCGCCGTCGTCTGCTGGGCGACCCGGACTACCGGGTGCGTGTCATCGAGCCTTACCAGATGCTCGGCGAGATCGATGACGCGCTGCGCGAGGCCCTGGGCATCGATGTCGTCGGAGTGGCGCCCCGAAAGTCGATGTTCGGCACTGAATCCAAGGACTGGAAGCCCTTTACGCTTTTTGACGGGACCGAGTGCCTGGTGCCGGGGGATTTCAATGTGACGCCCGCCCCGGACGGCGGCTGGTTCATTTACCCGGAAGGCGACACCAGCGCCCCCCCCAGAGGGCACATGCCGCAGGGCGGCTATTTCTGCGACACGCTCGTCGAGCAGGAACCCATCGACGACGCCAAGCTGAATGTCCAGGACAATACGGAGGAGTTCGGACTGCTGGGCGAAGCCGACCTCGCTTACTTCCGCCGGCAAAAGCAATGGGTGCAAGAGCGGGCTGATTTCGGCTGCATCCTCACAATCCCCGGCGCCGGGTTTGGCGACATCGCCCAGGTGCCGGCCCCCTGGCTCAAACATCCCAAGGGCATCCGCGACATCACGGAGTGGTACATCTCCACCAAGACCCGCCGGGATTATGTCTATGCCGTTTTCGAGCGCCAATGCGCCGTTGCCCTTGAGAACATCCGGACACTGATCGACCTGTTCGGCGACCTGGTCCAGGTTGCGTGGATTACCGGCACGGATTTCGGCACGCAGCGCGGTCCCTTTATGTCCGTGCAGGCCTATCGCGACCTGTTCAAGCCGTTTCACAAGCAGGTCACGGACCTGGTCCACCGGCGCTCCAAATGGAAGACCTTCATCCACTCGTGCGGCTCCATCTACCAACTCATTCCCGATTTCATCGATGCCGGGTTCGATATCCTCAATCCGGTCCAATGCTCGGCCGCCCAGATGGACGCCGCCCGCCTCAAGAACCAGTTTGGCAGGGAAGTCGTGTTCTGGGGCGGTGGAGTGGACACGCAGAAAACGATGGCCTTCGGCTCGCCGGACCAAGTCTATCGCGAGGTCCGGGAGCGGATTTCACTTTTCAACGCGGGAGGCGGCTTCGTCTTCAACTCGGTGCATAACCTCCAGGGCAACATCCCGGTCGAAAACCTCGAGGCCCTCTTCAAGGCCCTGCGGGAAAGCCGCTGAGTTTCGGATTTCCCTACGCCGTCGCCCATCGGCCTCCCGGCGCGAACAGCTTGTCGAGCGCCGCATCCAGGGTGGCGGTTCGCGCGGCCAGGTCCAGGACCGTGAAACGGCGGCGCAGGAACAGGGCCTGGGAATAGGTGCGGCGAAGGCGTTGGCGCGAGATGCCGATGTCCTCGGGTTGGACCGGCGCGCCGGCGGCCTGCAGCATCGCTTTCAACTCATCGAAGGGAATCAACTGCTGGCGGAGCCTTTGGCTCAAGGCCGGCCAGGCGCTGCGCAACTTTTCGAGTTGCTGACGGAGTTGAGCGCGGTCCACCGCCTTGGCACGGCTTTCGACAAGGGCGACGTTCCGGGTATCCCCTTGGTCGAACAGATCGAATATCTGCTTTTCGCGGGCCGCGTCGTCCGGCCACTGGGCGCAGCAACGGTCCAAGTCCATTTGCTCCAGCGGCAGGGAGAACAGGTGCTCGTAGAGGGCGGTGACGGCCAGGGTGCCTATGCCCACCTTGAATCCGTGCCACGGTATCTTGCCGTTGTGCGTGTGGTGCTGCATATCCCATATATGGCTGAAGAGGTGTTCCGCCCCGGAGGCGACGCGGCTGGACCTGGCCCAGACCATGGCGAGGCCTCCGAGCATTAACCCTTGCGCCAGGCGGTTGAGGGTGTCGAGGTCCCCGGTGCGCACGCCGGCCGGGTTTGCGAGCACCTCGCGCAAACGGCCCTGGATGATGTCCCACGCGCCCGGGTTGATGGGGTCGGTTCCCGCCGCGTCGGCCAGCAGCCAATCGGCCCCTGCGACGGTCTTGGCCATGAGGTCGGCGTAGCCCGCGGCATTAAGTTCGGCCGGCGCGGCGCGCATCACATCGAGGTCCGCGATCACCGCGATTGGGGCGGGGCAGGGGAAGGTCTGTTTCGCGCCGTTGTATGTGATCGAGGCCCCGTAGGCGGTGTAGCCGTCCATCGAGGCGGCAGTCCCCACGGCGATGTAGCGCCGGCCCGTGCGGTGGGCCGCCAGTTTGCTCAAATCGTTGATTGTCCCCGAGCCGACCGCGACCGGGATGGCCTCGGGCCGGGCTCGCAAGTGCTCCTCCAGCGCGAGGACGAACCGGTTCTCGGCATACAGATGGGGGTCCCGGTATATGTAAGGTTCCTCCACCGGGCGCTTGGCGCGGCGGAACGCCTCCAGGACCGTCCGCCCCGCGACGTCGAACGTGGTTTCGTCCGCGACGATGAGGGCCGGCTTATCGCCCAGCTCGCGGGCGAACACCTCCGGGGTCTTGGCCAGGACGCCGGAACCCAGCTCCAGCGAACGGGTTTCTCGAGTCGCCTCGAGGGCGCGCTCCACATGCGATTTGAGGCCGTCTTTCATTTCCATTGTTCATTACTACGAAAGAAATCCGTTCCGGGCAAGGTCTTCGGCCTTGGCATGAGATTGATGGGGATTTGGCGCTTCTGATTTCACCTTTCGCGTTTTCGGTTCTGGCCAGTCCGGTCAGGTTCCACTACAGTGGGTTCGATGACAAGTTGTTTGCCCAGACCGGATGTGATCATTACGCATGAGAGCGATCTTGACGGGTTGGTGGCCGGGGTGTTGTTGAGGCGCTTGGCGCAGAAGCTCTTCAACGCCGAGACGCGGCTGGAGGCCTATCACTATCACACCTGGCGGCAGCGCGAGTTGCGCGAGCCATCGGCCTGGGTGACGGACCTGACCTTCGAACCGCGCCTCGACAGGCCCAACTGGGCCGTCATCGACCACCACGCGACCGATCTGCCGGCCCGGCACGCCGTGCTGATCCACGATATCGGCAAGTCGGCCGGGCTCCTCTGCTACGAGATATGCTGCCAGCACGGCCTCGGTTCTCCGGCCCTGGACCGCCTCGTCCACCTCAGCAACGTCGCCGACCTCTTCCTGGAGGACGACCCGGACTTTATGCTCGCCAGCGATTACGCCAACCTGGTCAAGATTTACCAGTTTTGGAATTTGCACGCCCTCATCCAGGGCCGCCTGGAGAGTTTGCTGGACCATCCGCTGCTCGAGGTCATGGCCGTCAAACGCCGCATCGAAGACCCCATCGGCCTCGCCTGGAGCCGGGAGAATATCGTCCCAGTCAGCCCGACGACCGGCTTTGTCAATACGGTCATAGGCAACAATAACCTGATCGTTCACCATTTGCTTGAACAGCGGGTGTCGAACTACCCGGTGCTGCTGACCCTTTTTCGGCGCGCCAACGGCGTCATTATCGCGAGCGTGCGCAGCCGGAACGGCGAGGCGCTCAAGGTGGCCGAGACCCTCCAGGGCGGCGGCCATGCCAACGCCAGCGCCGCCACCTTGCCGCGCTCGGTCAAAACCATCCCCGACGCCCTTGCCTATCTGCGGCAGGTCCTCAATCCCAAAAAGGAAGAACTCGCCGCACCCCAGGCACTTTCGGAGATCTTCGATGCGCCGCGCGCGCCTGTGTCCTGAGGGGTTCGGGGTTATCAATAATTGAAATCAGGTTCTTCCAAAAAATCACAACGCTATGCCTCAGAACGAATCAGCATCCATCCTCCCAGCCGCCCGCGCCGACGGTCGGCTGCCCGGCCAGCTTCGCCCGGTGGAATTTCACAACCAGGTTGCCCCTTACGCCACCGGTTCGACCCTGATCCAGTGCGGTCAAACGCGCGTCATCTGCGGTGTCACCGTCGAGGAGTCGGTCCCGCGCTGGCTCAAGGAACAGAATTTGGGCGGCGGTTGGCTGACGGCCGAGTACTCGATGCTCCCTTACTCGACCTTGCAACGAAAACAGCGCGACAGTACCCGGGGCAAGATCGATGGCCGCTCCCAGGAAATCCAGCGCCTCATTGGCCGCGCCATGCGGGCCGCCATCGATTTGGCCAAACTCGGCGCCCGCACGCTTTGGGTGGATTGCGACGTGTTGCAGGCCGACGGCGGGACCCGCACGGCGGCAATCACCGGCGGCTTCGTCGCCCTGACGCTCGCCATCCGGAAGATGCTTGCCGAAGGCAAGTTGACGGAAAACCCGCTCCTAAAGCCTGTCGCCGCCGTTAGCGTCGGCATCGTTGCCGATCGGCCGCTGCTGGACCTTTGCTACACCGAAGACGCGGAGGCGGCGGTGGATATGAACCTGGTGATGAACGGCGCCGGGGAGTTCATCGAACTGCAAGGCTCGGGCGAGGAGGCCACGTTTACGCAGGGCCAACTCGATGCGATGATGGGCCTGGGAAAGACCGGTATTGAGCAACTCCTCCGGGCGCAACAAGAGGTGCTTGCAGGCTGCTGATGAAGCCGCGGGCCCTCTGGCAAGTGTCGGTTGCCACCTCGATGGAGGCGCAAGAGGCGGTGTCGGCGTGGCTGGAGAGCACGTTTGGCCAGCCCGCTTCTTCTTATACGGATGTCCGGACCGGCGTGACTACCGTGACGGTCTGGCTGGGGGAAAGGCCCGTTTGGTCACTCGCCCGCCGCCGGGAGTTGGCCGGAGGCCTGAGGCAAATCCGGGGCTGCGGGCTGGACATCGGCCTTGGCCGGCTCCGCCTCTTCAAACTCCGCCGCCAAAACTGGGCTGAATCGTGGAAACGACATTTCTTGCCGATGACGATCGGCCGTGCCCTGCTGCTCAAGCCGAGTTGGAGCCGGCGCCGGCCTCGGAAGGGCCAGTCGGTGATTGTCCTTGATCCGGGCTTGAGTTTCGGCACCGGCCACCATCCCACGACCGCATTTTGCCTCGAGCAACTGGTCGCGCGGCGTCGCCCGCGCGAGAGGCAGTCGTTCCTCGATGTGGGCTTTGGCTCCGGGATTCTCGCCATTGCCGCCGCCAAGCTGGGCTATGCCCCGATCGAAGCCCTGGACACGGACCCCGAGGCCGTTCGCGTCGCCACCGCCAATGCCCGCCGGAACCGCGTCCGTATCCGGTTCCGGTTACAAGACGCGGCCCGCTTGCCGTTAAGCCCCGCCAGGAAACACCTTGTCGTATGCGCCAACCTGAGCGCGGACCTGCTCCTGGCGCACCGGGAGCGGCTCATTTCCCAGCTTGACTCGCGCGGCGTGCTGGTCCTCGCAGGCATCCTCAAAACCGAGTTCCCGGCAGTCCAGCAAGCCTTTGTGGCCGCCGGTCTCAAACCCGCCGCCAGCCGAGCCGCGGCGCAGTGGCGTTCGGGTGCTTTTTGTTTTTGAATGGACTTCCTTCTGGACTGTCTTATACTAAAGATGCTTGAAGCAGCGGATGCCAAAGCCAAAGCACTGGGGGAAGGGCGCAGGGAAAGACCCCGCAGGGCATCCTTCATTCCTGGTCGAAATCCTCTTCGCCAGGCTAAACTTCAACAAAGGACAGCAAGCTATGACCAAAACGTTGGAAGTCATCAATGAGGTGATCCATAATCCCAAACACCCCTTCCGCAAGGTGGAGAATCAGCCCAAGAAACCCCAAAAGCATCGCTACGAGCGCAGGAAGGTCCGGGGCTATCTCCAACCGGACCAGTGGGTGTCGGGACAACCGGCGTGAGAAGGCTTTCGCTTCAAATCCCAATCTAAAACTGGGGAGCCACGCATCCGCGTGGCTTTTTCGCATCCAGGACCGGGGTGAACACCCCATGGTGCCGGCCGGCGCGATTAGAGATAAACAAAGGCGCATGGATTATATCAATCAACCGTTTCAGCGTTCGCGCGAGGAGGAGAGCATTCGTTATGCAGAATAGACACACGCAAACCACGCTGGCTCCCGCGCGGCCCGGCGCCCGCCCGGCCAGCCCAACGTCCGATACGCCGGCCGAAAGGCGCGTCGAGTTTATCCTCAACATGCCCCAGGCCCGCTCGGCGGCTGTCGCGGGTACTTTCAACAACTGGAACGCGAAGCAAACACCAATGCGCAAAGAGTCCGGCAATGTCTGGAAGACGACGGTCTCTTTAGCGCCGGGCCGGCATCAGTACCGGTTTGTAGTGGACGGCCAGTGGATCAGCGACCCTAACGCGAAGGAATCTGTCCGCAACGACTTCGGCAGCACCAATTCGGTGCTGGTTGTTTAAGAGCCCAATTTACCAAGCCTCAGCAGCGCGTCGGCGGTCAGATTTCCGCAACCCCGCCGCCGCGTTGCTCTTAGCCATTCCAGTTTCGCGGGGAAATCCGAGGGAATTTCGGGGAGCGGGGCGTTTATCTTAGTGAAGTGAGCGCAATGCCGAAATGGCGTTGCGTCTCAGGGCAAGACCAGAGAAGATCACGAAAGAACAACGCCATCATGCAAACAAGAATGCCATGCTTCCTGAGGTTTCCGTCGCTCGGCGGGTTGGCGCTCCTGGCCCTGTGGGGCCTCGGCGCGCAAGCCGCGGAAGAACCAAAGCCCGCCGCTGAACCTGCCGGAACGACGTTTCGCCGCACTGTAAAGGGCGCGGAAGAAACGTTCACAGTGAGTCCCACCTTCCTGTTCGAGGGCGGTCCGGTCCGGGACTTTGTAAAGGCCATCGAAAAGCACTACCATGTGGATTGGTTCAGCGTCCTGACCGCCTCGGAGGACTCGATGAATCTGCGCGTCCCGAAACTGCGCCTGACCCAACGCGCCGAAACCGGCATTCTGGCTGAGGCCCGCCTTGGCTCGTGGCTCAATGAGTTGCTGACTCTTTACAATCATGTCGCGGAGAATGATCCCCGGTTGGATAGATTGTTCATCGAGGGCTATCTCCCGGCGCCGTCGGTGGTGATGTTCATCCCCAGAACCAACTCAAGCCCCCCTGACATGAAAGTCCGCGCCTTTCCGCTTGCCGGCATTCCCAAGGAAGACTGGGGCAAGCTGCACAAGGAGCTCATGGAAGCAACCGACCAGGCCAAGTTGCACATCCTGGAATGGCGTCGGGGTTCGGGCAACGACCGAACCGGCTTTGAGGGCGCCTCCGCCTCCATCCATCCCGAGACGTGCTTGCTCGTTGCCTACGGCTCCGAGGTTTACCTCCAGTTGGTGGAGTCCTTCATCAACGCCTTCAACGCGAATCGCCGGCCCGCGCCCGGACCGGCCGCGGAAAAGAAACTGTAAGGGCGGGCCAAAATGCGCTCGTCTGATGAGGCCAAAGCCGCCCCCGCCGGGGCGCCGCCCCTCGGGCAAGGGTTCGCTCCGGCCGCCTTTTGGCCAAAGGCCATGAATACGCGCCAGCACGCGCCGCCAGGCGAGGAAAGCGTCCGCGACTGGACCCGGGCCATCCAACGCGGCGATGCGGCTGCCTTCTCCCGCTTTTACGATCTCTATAGCTTCCGGATATACAAATACCTCCTGGTCCTGGCTCGCGGGGACGAACACGAGGCCCAGGAGGTCTGCCAGCTTGTCCTCATAAAGCTGGCGAAGCGGTTCCGGATGCTTGAAGACGAAGAGCAGTTGTGGGCCTGGGTTCGCGCGGTGGCCAGGAATGCCTTCCTGGACCACTGCCGCGCCCGGCGGCGCCGCGACCAGGCCCTCCCGACCGAGGCCGCGCCACTCGGTCCGGACACCGCTGATACCGCGGAACACCGGCTCTCCGAACTCGTGCGCGACGCGCTCGCCAGCCTTGCCCCGGAAGACCGTGAACTCCTGCAAGCGGCTTATGTGGATGAGCGGCCCCTGCGGGAGCTGGCCGATGCTTCCCGACTGACATATAAAGCAATCGAATCCAGGCTGGGCCGTCTGCGCCAAAAACTCCGGGAAAAACTCCTCCACCTTTTGAGCCATGAACACGAATCTCGATCCTGAAGGAGAGGACCGCCTCCTGAAAAACGTGCTGGGTGACAAAACCGGGCCGCCCGGCGGGGCCGCTCTCAAGGCCCAAGTGCTCGCCGCGTTCCGTGCCCGCCAGAGCCTCCGCCGCTTAACCCGGTGGGCCGCCGGTGTTGCCGCCGCGGCCGCCGCGATCACGTGCCTTGTTTATTGGGCTGGCAGTCCGCTGCCGCCCCGCATGAGCCTCGTTCAGAATCCAAGCCAGCCCCCCGGCGCCCTCGCGCGGTCGTCATTCCTGACCGACGCGCAACTCCTCGCCTCCTTTCCCCCCGGAAGCTGTTTCCTGGCCGAAGTCAACGGCCATAAGGAACTCATCTTCCTGGATGGAGACGCCCAGCGCCGTTGGCTGGCCAGGCCAGAGGAACAGTCCGGGCCGGGCCACGCCCCCTAATCCGTATGGCGTTTCGGCTGGGGGCGGTGGCCGGAAGCGCCCCCGCCAGGCAGGGCCGGTGACAAAGTCCGTCCGAAGGGCCTGTTTTTGAGTGCGGTGGCAAGCGGAGCGCGACACCGCTTTGGTTCGGGCAGCGTCTGGCGTGGTGGATGTCCCGAGCGGAGCGAAAAACGGGCTTGAAATCCCTGCCGCAGGCGGGCAAGATATGCGCTACAAGAATGAAGTCGGCTTTCTATTTCGCGCTGGCGCTGGTCGTCAGCCTGGCCTGCGCCCGCGGGGCGCCGCATTCTATGGAACAGGTCCAAATTGCCGGCAAGGAGTACGTGCGGCTGACGGATTGGTCCGAGAACAACGACCTGGAGGTCCGCTGGCTCAAGAAGGACGAGACACTCCAGCTTACCGGACGGTCCGCCCGGCTGTTCCTGAATGTGGATTCCTGCGAAGCCCGCTTCAACGGGACTACAGTGTGGCTTCTATCGCCTGTGGCCCATCGCAACGGCATGGTCTATATAGCCCAGCAGGATGTGCAGTCCACCCTCAAGCCCTTGCTTTCGCCCGCAGGGCATGAGAAGCACGCCGCGGCGATCAAGACCATTTGCCTGGACCCAGGCCACGGCGGCGCAGACCCCGGTTACTGTGTGGGCGGGAACAAAGAGGCAAAGTACACCCTCCTCCTGGCGGAGGAACTTCGCGAACAACTCGTTCACGCCGGTTTCAAAGTGGCGCTGACGCGCGACTCCGACTCAGCCGTGGACCTCCCTTCACGTCCGGAGTTGGCCAAACGCCGCAAGGCCGATCTCTTTGTGAGCATCCATTTCAATGCCGCGTCAAACGCACCTGAGTCCGTCCACGGCACCGAGGTTTACTGCGTGACGCCCGCGGGGGCCTTCTCGACCAACGCGCGGGGGGAGGGGGGCGATGTGGCATGGTGCGCCGGCAACCGGCTGAACGAAAAGAACCTCCTCCTGGCCTACCAGATGCAAAAGTCGCTCACCCGGAACCTCGACACCGAGGATCGCGGCGTGCGGCGCGCCCGCTTCGTCGTCCTGCGTGAGGCCGTCATGCCCGCCATTTTGATCGAGGCCGGCTTCCTGTCGCACCCCGCCGAAGGCCGCAAGATATTGGACCCGGCGTACCGGCGGGAGATCGCCCGCGCCATCGTCGAGGGCGTTCTTTCTTACAAACACAGGGTCGAGCCTGGCGCCGACATTAAGACAGCCCAGCGGTGAGACATTCCAGCGTCCGGAAGGCGTGGAGCGCAGGGGGCGCGCATCGTGGCATTGGTCACGCTCTCACGCAATGCGCTCTCAGGTCAATCCGCTCCGCGCGCCGGTCGAGGCTACCTGTCCCCTTTGCCTCGCGAGCTACTGCCGCTGCCGCCGCCCTTTTTGCCGGCCGTCAAGACCGCGCCGCTGAGCAGCCCGACGGCAAAGAAGCCAAAGTACATCAGCGCCGCAGGGGCGGCCAGCGTCCGGGCTTTGGGCAGGACTGGCGGCAGCTTCAGGGCGACGTTCTGCGGGTTGTTCATCCCCATGATGACCAGCAGCAGCAGGATCGCGAGCAGCAAAAGCATCTTGAGCAACAGTTTCGCATTCATAGACTGAATGCGGCGACGATAGTGAATTCGGACAGGCAAGGCAAAGAGATTCGCGCAAGGGCCGCAACAACTCTCACCATGAGCATCACAACCAAAACCGGAGATGACGGAACCACGGGGCTGATGTATCGGCGGCGGGTGCCGAAATGTCATCCGCGAACGGAGGCTTGCGGGACGGTGGACGAGTTGAACGCGGCCCTGGGCCTTGCCCGCGCCACCGCCCCGGCGGATGGACCCGCGGAGTTGTTGTCGCGCATCCAAAGGGACCTTGTGGCCCTCATGGGCGAACTGGCCACCGCGGCGGAAGACGCGGCGCGGTATGCGGCCGAGGATCGCCCTCTGGTGACGCCGGCCGCGACGGCGCGCCTGGAGCAGGCAGCGCGGTCCCTCGAGGCCGCCTGCGTCTCCCCCGGAGACTGGGTCATGCCGGGCGCCAGCCTGCACTCGGCGGCGCTGGACCTCGCCCGCACAGTCTGCCGCCGTGCTGAACGGCGCGTCTGCTCGCTGCAACAGGCAGGCGAGCTGCCGAACCCGGAAATCATCGTCTATCTCAATCGTCTTTCCGATTTGCTCTGGCTCCTGGCACGGAGCGCGGAACCAAAAACGCGATAAACCAAAAATAGCTCGCCTCCCGAGCGTTTGGCCGACTTCAGCCGCAACCGCACCGCCTTGTCAAGGCTCCCCATCCCCAGGCCGTCCGCAATCGTGGGCGCTTGCTTGCCGCCAAAAATCTTCGGGCAAACGGTCAGATGCAGTTCATCGACCACCCCTGCCCGGAACAGGGCGTCGTTGAGCGCGCCTCCCCCCTCGCAAAGGAGGCGCTTGACTCCCCAGGTCTGGCGCAGCCACTCCAATGCCTCGACAAAATCCAACTCCCGCTCGCCGCACACCTTCACCTCGTCGGCCAGCCCGCGCAATCGTGCGAGCCGGCGCTGGCTGGCGCGGCCGCTGGTCAGGATGATCAACGGAGAAACCCGCGCCCGGAAAATGGCCGCCCCCGGATCGACCGTGCCGGCCCCGCTGACGACCACCCGCAGGTTGTGCCCAGCCAATCCGCGCCGCAGCCGGCGCCGCCGGTACTTGGCTGAGCCCGCGCCCAGCGTGATCACGTTCAAATCCACCGTGCGCGCGCCCGCCATTACCGCGTCCGCCTCCGCCCTCAGTTCCATCAGGTGCGCCCGGTCCCGCCGGCTGCCGAAGGAGGAGACCCGCCGATTCGCGGTCGCTATCTTCCCGTCGGCCGTCATCGCCACATTCAAGAATACGAACGGCCTAGAGGATGAGCATCGCGTCGCCATAGCTGAAAAACCGGTATCGCTCCCGCACCGCGGAGGCGTATGCGGACAAGATGACCTCGCGCCCGCATGTCTTCATCGGCGCCGCAAAGGCGCCGGCCAGCATCAGCAGCGTCGAACGCGGCAGATGGAAGTTGGTCAGGAGCGCATCCACGACCCTGAATTCCCAGGGCGGGTAGATGAAAATCCGGGTCCGCCCCGGGCCGGGCTGAAGCCGGCCCTGGTTGCTCGCCGCGACGCTCTCCAGGACGCGGACCGTGGTGGTGCCTACCGCGATGACCCGGCCGCCGGCCCGTTTGGCCTCGGTGACGAGGCGGGCGGTTTCCGCGCTTAGCTCGTAACGCTCCTCGTGCATCTTGTGGCCGGCGAGTTCCTCGGCCTTTACAGGCGCGAACGTGCCCAGACCGACATGCAATGTGACGAAGCACACCAGCGCCCCGCGGGAGCGCACGGCATCGAGCAGCGGTTGGGTGAAATGCAGCCCGGCCGTCGGGGCCGCCACCGAACCCGGCGCCCGCGCGAAGACCGTCTGATACCTCGCCCGATCCTCTTGCGAAGGACCCGCGCCCGGACGGCGGATGTAAGGCGGCAGCGGGACCTCGCCCAAGGCATCGAGTTCTTGGATAATGTCGGCCACGCCCGAAAAGCTGAGGCGTCGATGCCCCTGGTCGTTGGTTTGCACGACCGTGGCCGCCGCTCCGGCGGGTCGTCCGGTCCTGTCGCACAGTGCCATTTGCGTCCCCACCGGCGCCCGCTTGCCGGGACGCAGCAGCACCCACCAATCGTTGACCCCGTTCTCCTCCAACAACAGAAGCTCGAAGTGCCCGCCGGTCTGGCGATTGATTGCCCGGAGCCTTGCCGGTATCACCCGTGAATCGTTCAAAACCAGAATGTCTCCACACCGGACGTACTCCGGAAAACATCGAAACTGCCTATGCTCCACCCGACCCCCGGCCCGGTGCAGCACCAGCAGCCGCGACTGATCGCGCTCGCCCGCCGGTTGCTGAGCGATCAGCTCCGGCGGCAAATCGAAGTCAAAATCGGCGGTTCGCATGGTTGCTTCGGCACGGCGCTCCTGACGGAGCGGTTGCCCATGCTCCGAGGTGCGAGGGCCTCTGTCAAAGCCTTCTTTAGGTTGGGGAATACGCCCCACGCTGTGGGAAATTATTCCCGGTTGAGTCTGCCGCCCCTGTGGAGGCGGGCTCGTTTCGGTCCAGCCCCGCGCGGACTCGCCGTACAACAGGGGCTCTGTTTAATCTCCAACACATTGCGCCGTAATATATTATGATTAAACAGCGGGGCCTGGGAAATACCTGGGGCAAACCACGGACCTCAAATCGCTCGCTTGGCATAGTTCGTGCATTAATGCGAAATGAAGAAGCTGTTGAAGTAGATACAGAGCCGCTAATGAACTTGAATTTTGCGCACTTGTGGTTCCGCTCGTTGCTGGGATTCCTGCCCGTCCAGTCCGCGTTGACCCAAGCCCGGCGAGTGAAGCGCGGCTCGGTGGATTCGAGGCTCCAGAGCACCGAGATGCGCTATCGCAGGCTCTTTGAAAGCGCCCAGGAGGGCATTTTGATTCTCAACGCCCAGACTGGCCAGGTCGAGGATGTCAACCCGTTCCTGGTCAATCTGCTGGGCTACAGCCGCCAGGAGTTGCTCGGCAACAAGCTCTGGGAGATCGGCCCCTTCAAGAACAGCAAGGCATGCAGGTCTGCGTTCGAGGGCTTGCAGTGCGCCAGCTATGTCCGGTGCGAGGACCTGTCCCTGACAACCAGGGACGGCCGGGTGATCTCTGTGGAATTTGTGAGCAGCGCGTATGAAGTCAGCGGCGGCAAGGTCCTTCAGTGCAACATTCGGGATGTCACCAGGCGCAAGCAGCTCGATGAGGCCCGGAGCAAACTGGCGGCCATCGTTGAAGCTTCCGATGACGCGATCATCGGCGAGGACCTCGGCGGCCTGGTCGTCAGTTGGAATGCCGCCGCCGAACGCCTCTTCGGCTACCGCGCCGGCGAGGTCATCGGCGAGTCCGTCAACCGCATCATCCCGCCGGACTTCCAGGCTGAGCAGCTAATCATCATGGACCGCGTCCGCCACGGGGAGCCGCTCGACCACTTTGAAACCGCCCGCATTGCCAGGGACGGCCGGCGCATCCCCGTTTCGCTGACCGTCGCGCCCATCCGCGATGCGGACGGCGCGATCGTCGGCGCCACAAAAATTGCGCGGGACATCACGGAGCGGAAACGGGCCGAGGCCACGCGCGCGGAATACGACCGCGAGCTTGTGGCGCTCTCCCGCCGGTTGGTTTGGGCCGAAGAGACCGAACGCCGGAACATCGCGCGCGAGCTCCACGATGAAATCGGCCAATCCCTGACCGTCACAGAATTGAACCTGCAGGCGCTCTTGGCTCTGCCGGGCAACGAAGCGATGGCGTCCCGCCTCAAAGAGAGTCTCCAGGTGGTTGAGTGCGTGCAGGAGCAGGTTCATGACCTCTCGCTGAACCTCCGCCCCTCCATGCTCGACGACCTGGGGCTGGAGGCGACATTGCGCTGGTACGCCAAACGGCAGGCCGCGCTGGTCGGCTTGAAGGTCCAGGTCCGGGTGGAGTGCCTGGCACAAAGGCTGGACCCCTTGATCGAAACCGGGTGCTTTCGCATCGCCCAGGAGGCGCTCAACAACGCGGTGAAACACGCCAACGCGCGCACCGTGACCGTGGAACTGGCCCGGAACGACGAGCAGCTCCACCTGTCCGTCCGAGACGATGGCGTCGGCTTCGATGTCGCCAGCGTTCGAGAGCAAGCGGTGCGCGGAGTCAGTCTGGGCCTCCTGAGCATGGAAGAGCGCGCGTCGCAGGCCGGCGGCGGCCTCCAGTACCACGCCATTCCGGGACAAGGCACCGAAGTCCACGCCTGGTTCCCCCTAAAGTGGGCGCAAGCCCCGCGATTAGTGGGCGCCGCGTGAGCCAGTCCCCCGTCGGGTTCATCTGGCCGGGGCGTCCGTCTTCAGGAAAACCACGCAGACCTGATTGGCTTCGAAGCCGCCGGTGTTGACGCGCCGCACGAAGGCGATCTTGTTGCCGTCGGGCGAAAAAACACAAGCCTCGGGCCGGGGAGCCGCGGCGTCGCTGCTCCGCTGGGTCAGGCGCGAGGTTTGCCCGCTCCCCGCGTCGGTCACGCAAACCGAGTTGTCCATCACGTGGGCGAGGCTCCGTCCGTCCCGACTCCAACTGAACGCGCTGGCAACGGGCCAGGGGTTGCGGGTGAGTTGCCGGGGCTGGCCCCCCAGCGGCGAGACGGTCCAGAGCTGGGCCGCGCCGTGGTCGTCTTTCATCAAAAAGGCGATGCGCGCGCCGTCCGGCGAGCTGCGGAGCCAATGGCGCGGCCCTTGCAGCCCCGGGAATTCTCGTCGGTCGGTGAAGGTGAGGCGGCGCTGGACCACGCCGCGCGGCGGGCAGGGCGCCCGGGTGAGGGTCCCGCACAGGGGGCCGCGGTCCTCCCCGGAGAGGTCTGCCGGCAGGTCTGCCACGAACACCTCCGCGATGGTCTCGCCCCCCGCCGTCACCACCGAGCCTTGGAAGGCCAGCGCGCGGCGCTGCCGCGTGCCGTCCGGGCGCGCATAGCCTTCCACGCCCACCCACGCCTCCTCGCAGGCGCGCTTGATCTCATCCGAGCCGGGGCGGGGATTGGCCGCCGTGCGGGTGACCAGTACGGAAAAGAAATCGCCGTCGTGGTTGCGCGGATGGTCCTGATGCACCCGCACCGGGCGTCCCGGAACGCTCACGCCGATATTGCGCTGGTTGAGGTCGTTGGTCGCGCTCGCGGCGGTGAACTGAGCCAGCGGATGGTCCTCGTACGTGAAGCTGACCCACTGGCCCGCGCCGTCCCAGACATGAAGATGAGTGCCGCCGCGCAGCGCCCCCGGCGTGAACGGCGGGGTGAGGTCCCGCGCGTCGAGGTTGCGCGCGATGCCCGGCCTTTCCATTTCCACCACCACACCCTGCCGGTGCCAGGGGCAGTAGCTCCAGTCGGGCGTCGGATGCTCCGGGCCGAGGATGAACACCACCCGGGGCTGGAGCGGGTGGAACGTGGCCGCGCCGCAGTGCGCGCCGTTCGCCGCCCGGTACAACTCGCGCACCTCTCCGCTGTCCACATTCACGACCTCGATCGTCTCCCCGTCGAATCGCTCCCCCGCCGCGTCGCTCCGCGTGTCATAGACAATCCACCGCCCATCCGGCGACCATGCGCCGGTGTTGGTGAGGATGTGCCCGCGCGGGGCGGACGTGATTTGCTTTTCCACGGATGAAGGTGTTTCGGCAGCCATGAGACCCGATAGCCATAGACCCGCCAACGCGATGAAG
>CAZZFF010000121.1:0-19658 GCA_964653485.1 uncultured Verrucomicrobiota bacterium
ATCCGAAATCCGAAATCCGAAATCCGAAGGAAATCCGAAATCCGAAATCCGAAAAAAAACGACGGGCCAACATTCAGGGCGGAGCCAATGGCCGAAGGATTTCAAATTTCAGACCTCAGACCTCAGACCTCAGACTTCGGGTTTCAGACTTCGGATTTCGGTTTTCGGATTTCCTTCGGATTTCGGTTTTCGGATTTCGGATTTTCTCTTGGGACTTCTTGAGTGACATCGCCCTCCAGATAGGTTAGCGTGCCGGCGAATATGAAAGCCACGCGTCATATCCTCTGGCTGTTGTGCATCGCGCTATCCCTTCAGCAACCGGTTTTCGCCCAGGCCACCGACTCGACTCCGCCGGCTGAAGTGCTTTCTGCGGCCCTCGCCAAGGTGGCTGGAGTGCTCCAACCGCCGGCGGGGGAACCCGCCCGCACCTTTACGACCACGGTCAGGATCGCGCGGGCGGAAGGTCTGCCCGCGGACTTCGCCGGGCGCGAATTGGAGCTGGCCTTCCAGGCCCCGGATCACCTGCGTCTCAAGGCAACATGGAGCCGCGATAACTTCTTGCTCGGCCGCGACGGCCAGGAGGTTTGGCTTTACGCGCCCGAGAGGAAATTCGGGCTCATCGGATCGCCGGCGGTCGCGCCGTTCTCGACGACGCCGGACCGCAAGGAGACCGCATCTCTCGGTCCGCTGAAGCTGCCTGTCCCGACGGAGTTGCTGATGGTCCTGCCGGCGCTGACGGACGTGGTGTCGCAGCCGGACGAGGAGGTTGGCGGCGCCCAGTGCCGCGTGCTCACGGTAACGCCGAAGGCCGAAGCGATCACCGGTTTTGGCCTGCCGCGCGCGACCCTGCGGCTTTGGCTGCGGAAGGGCGACTGCCTGCCCTTGCGGGCGGACTACCGCGAAGCCAAGGGGACGGATGTGGAGCTGGAGTTGGTCCATCCCCAGTTCGAGGAGCCGTGGGCCGGCCCGAAATGGAAGCTCCAGCCCCGGGACGGCGACCTCATCGAGACGGTCGCCCGCTCGCACGTGACGCGCTTCCTGGATGCGGCCCTGAAGATGGCCGCGGAGAAAGTGCCCGTCCTGGGTCCCGCCACGGGAGAGAGGCGTGTCGTCGCCCGCGAGGGCAACGGGCGCCTGGAGATGATCGACGGGACGCGGGTGCTCTTTCTAAAAGGGACGCCCGAGGAAATGGGCCGGCAGCAGGGTGTGCTGTTGAAAAAGGAGATTCGCGAGTTGGTGGACCACGTCCTCTACGGGGTGGGCGTGGGGAGTTCCTTCGAGAAGGGGCGCTGGTTTTTCGGCGAGATCGAGTCGGCCCAGGGGCGGTTGACGCCATTCATGGACGAGCGGTATCTCCGGGAGATGGACGCGATGGCGTCCGCCGCCGGTCTCGCCCGCGAGGAGGTGCGGTTGTCGAATTTCTTTCCTGAACTCTTCCACTGCAGCGGCTTCGCGCTGTTCGGCCGCGCCACGGAGGAGGGCCGGCTCTATCACGGACGCGTCCTGGATTACATGCGCGGCTTCGGCCTTGAGCAAAACGCCGTGGTGATGGTCGTTCAACCCGACCAGGGCAACGCATGGGTGAACATCAGCTACGCGGGGATGATCGGCACGGTCACGGCCATGAACGAGAAGCAGGTGGCCATCGGCGAAATGGGGGGGCGCGGCCAAGGGCGATGGGACGGCAAACCGATGGCCGAGTTGCTCAGGGAAGTGATGGAAAAGGCCAACACCCTCGATGACGCCGTGGCCATCTTGCGTAAAGGCCCCCGCACGTGCGAGTACTACTACGTCGTTTCGGACGCCAAGACCAAGCAAGCCGTCGGCATCGCCGCCACCCCGGACAAGTTCGAGACCATCGGGCCCGGCCAGGGCCATCCCCTGCTCCCGCACCCGATCCCCGATGCGGTGCTGATGTCCGCCGGCGACCGCTACGAGGAACTGGCGCGCCGCGTGCAGGCCGAGTACGGAAAGCTCGACGTCCAAGGCGCCCTCCGGCTCATGCGCCGCCCGGTCTGCATGACCTCGAACCTCCATTGCGCGCTCTTCGCCCCCGAATCGCTCGACTTCTGGGTCGCCAACGCAGATTCGCAGAACGTCGCCGCCCACGCCCGGTTCACCCATTACAACCTCAAGCAACTCCTCGAGACGGAGAAAGTGAACTAACCTCTTAAACAAGTATATGACTCGACGACTGAGCGCCATTGCGGCCGATTGGTGGGATTACACAACCTTGGCCGGGGACGTGATCGAAGCGGCGGCCCGGCTGACGCCGCGGGAGATGGAGAGGCTCTCGCGTCCGGGTTTCAAGGTGTTGTTTTACGACACGCTCGAGGAATTCTACCTTGCCGAAGCCTTGGAGTACGTTCAGGCCTGGCGCCAGAGCACGGACGACAACCCCGTGGGCGTCTGCGGCCCCATAGGGCCGACGGAACAGCTCCCCTTGGTGGCCCGCGTCGTCAATGCCCTGGGTCTCGATGCGCGCTCGGGGCATTTCTGGGGGATGGATGAATGGTGCATCGACGGCAAGGAAGCGCCGCTGACCCACCCGTTGAGTTTCGAGCGATGCGACCGCGAGCTCTGCTTCAACCGCATCGAAAAGAGCCTCCGTCCGGCGGAGGCGCACCTGCATTTCCCCAAGGCCGACACCGCCCCATATCGGCGGACTTGGGATGCGGGGGTGCGCTGCGCCGTGATGCAGGGAGGCCAGGGCGACGTGAAGCATTGGGCGTTCAACGACCCGCCCCAGCGCAAAGGCGCGCACAAGGACACTCCCCCGACGCCGGAGGAGTATCGCCGGCTTTGCACGCGCGTGGTCCGGCTCCATCCGCTGACAGTGGCCCAAAACGCCCGCACCAGCGGCGGAGGCAACATCTCGCTGGTCCCCACCGAGGCGATCAGCGTCGGCCCGATCGAGACATGGAAAGCGGAGAAGGTCTCCATCTGGCACGCCGGCAACCACGACAATCCGTTCGGACAGCGGCTGACCGCCTACATGATTTCAAAGCGCATCGTGGACACGGCGGTGCCCATGTCGCTCCTGGCCGAACACCCCAACGTCCAATTCAACTATTATCGCGGGGGAATCGGGACGTGCGACGTGGCGATGCACTGAGGGGCTGGGGAGACGTGAGGAGCGTGGAGAGCGTGAGAGCGCGGCGGGCGCCGCGATGCCGTCACGCTTCGACGCTCCGACGTTCACTTGGCAAACCCGTGCGCCTTGAGCCAAAAGGCGCAGTCGGCGGTCCAGGGATGGCGGTGGGCCGGGTCCCACCGGGCGCTGCCCAAGCCGAGACCGTGGTCGCCCTTTTCGTAAATGTGGAGGTCGAAGCGCACTCCCGCCTTGCGGAGAGCTTCGGCAAACTGGAGGCTGTTCTCGACCGGCACGGCTTTGTCCTCGAAGGTGTGCCAAATGAAGCAGGGGGGCGTGTTCTTAGTGACCTGGAGTTCGTTGGATAAATCCCGAATGAGTTCGGGGGAGGGGTTGGGTCCGAGCAGGTTGTACCTCGAGCCTTTATGGGTGAATTCGCCCATCGTGATGACGGCGTAACACAGAATCCCCAGGTCGGGGCGGGAGCTTTGCCGCTCCACAATATCCGCGGCGTCAGGTTTGCCGCCGTCGAAATGGGTGAGGAGCGTGGAGGCGAGGTGGCCGCCGGCGGAGGAGCCGATGATGCCGACATGGGTGGGGTCGAGCTTCCATTCACCGGCACGCGCGCGCACGGTGCGCACGGCCCGGGCGGCGTCCTGCAACATGGCCGGGTGACGGTAACCGGAAGGGCCGAGGCGATACCTCAACACAAATCCCGCTATACCCATTTCATTGAACCAGCGGGCGTAGTCGTCGCCCTCGTGGTTGGCAAGGCCGCCGTAGCCGCCGCCGGGGCAGATAACGATGGCGGCGCCGGTGGCTTTCTCCGGGTCCGCCAGCCAGGGGGTGAGCGTAGGGATATCTTTGGCCGCCTTGCCCAAGGCGCCCGGGGCCCCATCGGGCCAGAGCGGGATTGAATTGGAGGACTGCGCCCGGCCGGAGGCCAGGCAACCCAGGAGAAGGAATAGAGCAAGAGGAATCTTCATTTTATGGATTGGGATGCGACTGGTCGTCCCTGTACCACCGCCGGGCCACAACAGGATTGTTTTTGTCAAAGAGGCTCTTCGGTCGCAGGTTCTCGACGTGTCCATCCACAAATCCCACGTTCCATCGCCCGCCGTGGCGGTGCGGGTATGCCTGAACGATCCGATCACCGGCCGGCACCCCGTTCATGATCTCGTTATAGATCTGGTAGTAGGTGAAAGCGACGCTCAAGGCCACCGAGCCGCTGGGGGCTCCTGAGTAGCCACCATCCGCCAGTTCGCCGGTCGGCCAAAGCTCCGCGTCGGCCATGGCTATCATGTCGCTCGTGCAGACGACGTCATTCTCACGGATTGGCGGGCCGAGTGAACCGTCCGCGGAGCACCCGAGACCTCCCCAGGGCAGGGCCCGCTCCCCGAACGGGGAGGCGGGAATTCCCTGGGTATTATACCCGTAGCTTCCGGCAACGGGGGTGGTCAAGTTGCTTATGCTCAGGAACTGGCCCTGCACGCGATTATAGCCGGGACAAGCCCAAACACTTTGCGGGGGGCCAAGGTACGCATTGGCCACCCCGTTGAGGTTGCTGTAATTGTTCCCGGGCCACGGAGCCCCGACATAAGGCCGAAGCTCGCTCGCAAAGAGAATATTCTGGTCCGGGAAGGTCCCTCCCTGCTGCACGTACATGTTCATCCCCAACATGATCTGCCGCAGGTTGCTTTTGCACCCCGCCGAATCCGCCGCCGATTTTGCGCGACTCAGAGCGGGAAGAAGTATCGATGCCAGGATGGCGATGATGGCGATGACAACGAGAAGTTCGATCAGCGTAAAAGCCGGGCGCCGCGCGAACATCCTGGGATATCCCACGCTGTCGGCCGAGTCCAATTCCCGGTAAGGCCCTTGCATAAAAACCTGAATGCCTCGATTAAGCCCCGCGTCAACCGCGGGGTCAAGAGCAATCATGGTGCGGTGTCGCGCTCCCGCCTTCGCTCGCGAGGACGCGAGCTTCGGCGCGGCGGGCCGCTTGCCACCGCACTCCATGCGAGGGCGCCCTATGGTGCGCCGGCGGAGCGACGCGTCCCGACGAGTCGGGATTTCGGCTGCGCCCCAGTCGAAGTCACTGGATGAGCCGGTAGTACCTCGGCTTGGTGGTCACGGCGTCATAGACGACGTAGTCGCCACCTTCGACCCCCACGGGGCCGGGGGGACTGAGGTTGACCCAGGTGGGCGGCGAGACGCTGAGGGAGTACTGGAGGGTGAAGCCCTGGAAGTTCGTAGGCCAGGAGATACGCACGTTGTTGTTAGTCCATAGTTGGACGGCAAGGGCGGGCCGGGTCTGGGCGGGGCCGGCGACCTGGGTCACGAAATAAGAACCATACGTGCGCACGGGCACCAGCCAGGTCGTCACCGGAGTTGTGGCCAACACGTTGGTGAGGGCGTTGGTGATAGAGATGCCGTCCGTGAAACTGACCGTGTACCACTCCCCGACAATCGAGTACCAGGAAAGGAGGATCGAGCCGGAGGTATAGGCATTGTTCGTGACCACCGTAGGCAGCGCGCTGAGAAGCATGCCGCCCGAAGGCAGGGTCGCCCGGATGGTGTAAGAGACGTTCGTCTTGAGTTCGTTGTTATAGACCCCCAGATACCAATTGCCGCGCAGGTCGGGCACGGCGGCGCTGGTTCGGAGCACGATCTGTTCCGGCATGAGGCCGGGCTGGAAGCTGCTTGCGTAGTAAGGGGCCATCGTCGGCAGCGCGTCGCGCTGAAGGACCAGGTCGGCATTGCCGGACATGTTGTAAAGCTCGAAGAGGACGCCCTCGACCGCATTGGTGATTTGGAAGCTGAAGAACGCGGCCCGCGGCGCTCCGGGCGCGGCGACGAATGGGTTCCTGAAGGTGGCGGTATAGGGCACGCCGTTGGCGAGAGGGACGATGGCCGGGAAGTTGGTCGAGTAACAGGCCTCGGCCGCAAAGACGATGTTGGTTTGAGCCGCGTTGAATACGCCCACGTACCACCGGTTGGTCTCGATGGGCCAGGGGGTCGAGTTTGTGCCGATGACGTAGGTGCCCAGGCTGGATACTGCGTTGTCCACGACCATCACGATTTCGGCGTTGGGGCCCGGTTGCCGGCTGATGTAATCGTATTGGCCCAGGTTTGGCAGCGGCAAGTGCTGGCTCAGCACCACGGTCACGTTCGTGGTCGCATTGCCCAGCCAGAAGGCGACGTCCTGGGGCAGCCCCGGAGGAGCGCCATTGGTCGGCACGTCGAACTGGAAGTACCTGGGGATGCCCGCCGGGCCAACCACTGCGTTGGTCATCGTCTGGCAATTGGTGAGGGTCAGGATGTCGAACCACACTCCGACGGCAAACTGGACGGCGGTTGCGTTGGGATTGGTGACGGTCAGGAAATAGGGTGCGCCCCGCATCAGGACCGGGTTGCTGGCGGCGTTGGTGGAGATTGTCTCGGTCTGGGGCGCGGGGGCGGGCGGCCAGACGAGGGCGTTGGCGGTAGTGGTTGGGAAAGTATTGGTGCCGTAGAGCACGCCCATGAGCCGCGGATTCCCCTGGAGGTCGGTGGCTGAGAGCAGGACGTTGGTGGCATTCGTGGCCCAGAGAGGGACCTGGACGATAAAGTTCTGCGCGCCGAAACCGACCAGGGTGTTGGTGTAGGGCATGCCGTGAGACAACTCGATGACGGGCGGCGGGTTGCTCGGCACGAGTTGAAAATCGAGCTGCCAGGTCAGCAGTTGGGCGAGGTTCGTCGCCGACCCGGCCCCGTAGTCGGTGTCCTGAATCTCGAGTGTCCACGTGCCAAAGGCATCCGTGCCCAGAAGCGGGGCCAGAGAGTCCTCGGGCTGGTAATACAGTTGCGCAGGAACATCCACCAGCGTCACGCCGTCCACGAGAGTGCCCGGCAGCATGCCCTGCAGGGTGAGCACGGTATTGGTGTGAGAGGCGGTGAAGAGGAGGCCACCAGTGTCCCACTGGCCGTTGTCGCCATTTTCCACGTCCATCAGTGCGCCATCGAGCGAAACGCTGAGCTTGGCCAGGCTCTGGGCGGGGGCGACGAGGAAGTCCGCCTTGCCGGTGGTCCCGGCGGTGTAGATGGCGCTGATTTCCGGGTCGGTGAGCGCGCGGCCATAGACGGAGAGTTCATCCATGAAGCCGCGGAACGGTTGCGACTCATCAGCGCGGCTCGCGTTGCCGATGGCCACCCCCGGACTGTAGGACGGGTCGAGGTCGCGCAACGGGAACTGGCCGGTGTAAGAAGTCTGGACGGTTTGGCCCGTTGCCTCTTGCAGGGAGACGTTGGTGTAATAGGCGCCGTTGAGATAGAGGCGGAGCATGTTCGTGGGCCAGGAGGGCTTGGCCGCCCACGGATAGTTGCAGTCGAAAACAGCGGCGATGTGCCACCAGTTGGACGTGGTAATCGGGTGGCCGGTGGTCTGGAGGCTGACCCCGCAACCGCCGTTGAGGCCGTTGTTGATGTGGAAGACCAGGTCGTATTGTTCCGGAGTCGCCCCGCCGGCGCCGAAGCGCCGCAGGCCAAGATAGTAAGGCTGGGCGCACTCGCGCGAATCCCCCCGATACACGATCTGCTCCATGAAGGCCCCCGCGTCGAGGGTGTTCACGTATTTGTTGGTCTGGTCCAGCGGATTGATCCACCCCTCGATGGTGAAGCCGTTGGTCAGGCGCAGGTTCTCGGGGTCGCCCAGTTGGATGGTGCTGGCGAAGTAAGGGTCCCCGTCCACGCCATTGGTAATCATCCCCGGCAGGAACAGGCCTTGGTCGCCGACGAAGCTCGCCGGGGGGGCGACGCTGGCCGCGCCGTTGATGAGCGCCCCGTCGTTGCCGCCGAGCAAGTCCTGGAGACGGCCCTCCAGCGGGTTGATTGCCCCGTTCCACCAACTCACGGCCCCGGGACCGCGGAACGTGTAGTTGAGCTGGTATCGCTGCCCGGGGACCGTCGGCAAGGTCGTCTGCACCGTGCCGGTGGCCAGGGCCAGGAAGTTCGTGCTCATGGCATCCACCAGGGCATTGCTGACCACGGTCACGGGACCTTGAACGACGGTCCAGTCCCGGATGCCGATAACGGTGTTGGAAACCCCAGTAATGGTGCCGCCGACAGCAAAGACCGCGGCGGTCGAGAGCGGGAACCCATTCGAGAAGACCAGGGTGGGAGGGTTATTGGACAGCACGTAAGGCGCGGGGGCGAACTTGATGGGCGTGGTGGCGGCGTTGGTGTTGTCAGTGAAGTACATCAGCCCGTTCTCGTAGTTGGTCGTCAGGGCGGACAGCACAAAATCGTCAACCGTGACGTTCGGGTCGAGCGGGGTCAGTGTTATCGGAGCGAAATTGGTGGCCGGGCCGTTGGTCGAGGTGAACTGGAGAATATTGGTGAAATAGATCGTGTTGGTTTCCCAGCTCAGGCCGTTGGTGGCCCAGGAGAGGCCGTTGGTGAAAATGTAACTGGTGGAGGTGACGTCGCCCGGACCTGTGGCGAGGGAGACTTTGACGGCAACCGGGCAGGTCAGGGCGTTGGTGCCGTACTTCCCGTTGGCCCCGGTTTTGTAAATCGCCTGGATTTCCTGCGCCGAAAGGGCGCGGGAATAGAGGCTGACCTCATCGAGGGCGCCCGCGTAAGAGATGCCTTCCCGCGCGTTGAAGGCCCAGCTCAGGATATCATGATTCTCCCAAACCAGGCTTGTGCCGGCGCTGAAGCCCGCCCAGCAATAGCCGTCCGCATCGAAGGCCCTGCATTGGCCGGAGGGCATTGTAAAGTCGGTAATGACCGGATGATTGTCGAGGATGACATTCAAGGTGTCTCCGTTGAAATTGATCTGCGCCTCATGCACGCTGCCGTCGCTCAAAGTGATTGAGGGTGGGAGAGCCCGCTCAACCGTCCAGGCAAGGAGGTTATTCTCGGACGGAGTGGAATAGTACGCCCGAACATTGACGGAGTTATCGACGCCTTCGCCGTCCGAGTTGACCATGAACGCGACGGTGATTGCATTGGTGTCAACTCCCCATCCCCAATCGGCCTGGGAGCTGCTGGCCCACCACGTGGGTTGGTAGGCAAGCCCCTGGTTCTGCACCAGGAAGGAGAAGCCCCTCGGGAAATCCTGCGGCGACCCGGGCTCACTGTTCTGACCGGTGATTTGGAACGTGAAGGTGGTGTTGAAACCGCCGGAGCAGAGCAACTTCTCGGAGTACCAGGCCGCGCCGTTCATGTCCGACCCCGCGGGAGTCAGCCTCAGCACGTCGCCGGCCTGCGCCGCGTTACCCAGCAACTTCAGCCCCGCGACCGTCGCGAAGTTGGGATAGTTGAACGTGGCCACGTTCGGGGCAAACCCCACGTACGTCGGGTCGAACCCCAGGTAAAGGTCGCCCTTGGTCCGGACCACGGTCCCTGCGGGCAGGGTTTGCGCGGCGGCGAGTTGGCCGTTGGTATAGAGGCTGGCCACCAGCGCCGAGGCATCGTAGGTCAACGCCACGTGCTGCCAGCCGCCATTGGTGATCACCAGCGGTCCAGTGGCCACGTAATGCGCCTGCGAGTTGGTGTCCCATAGGGCGGCGGAGAGAGTGCCGGGGCTGAGGGCGTTCGACGACAGATTACCGAGCCAGAACTGCACGCCCAGGGGGCTGGGGTTGTTCGCGGACGGGTCATACCACTCGACCAGCGGACCGAGATTGGTAACATTGGCAGGGTTGATCCAGCCTTCCAGGCTCAGGCCGGCAGCGCGCTGGAGGTTCATGTTCGGACTGGCCGGCACGACGACCCTGGTGGCAACCCCGTCTCCATAAAAGGCCTGGCCGACCTCGCCGTTCGTGAATGTCACGTCGCCATAGAGCAGGCCGTTGAGGCCGCCGAAGATGTCGCTGGCATCTCCGTCCAGCGGCCACCAACTCACCATGCCCACCAGGTAGGGCGCGTGGGTTGCGCGGAACGTGATCTGGTACTGCGCCGAATTGGTCGTCGGCAGCGAGTTCGAGACCACGCCCTCGCCGAGAATGAGATAGTTATTCTGGAGCCAGGGGACGCTGTAGTCGGGGAAGACAGTGACCTGGTTGCTAATCACGGTCCACCCGTCAAAGACCGCACCCGTCGCGTAGGGTCCGACCGAGGCGGAATTGAAGTTGTTGGTCCAGAACGGCACGAAATTGGTGTAGGCGAAATTGGGCAGGCCAAACGCACTGACGCCGGAGTCGAACGTGCCCAGGCCGTTGGTGGAGGTCCCCCCGCGGTTCTGGAAGAGGATGACCCGTGTGCCGTTGGGGCCTATGAGCGTGATCGCAAGGCCCGAGACGCGCGGGTCGTTGATAAGGAGACCGACGTTGAGGTCGGAAATGGTCATGTGGTTGGTCACGTCGATCTGCGCGTAGGTGACGGAGTCGTCCTGGATGGTAACAGGGCCGGCCGAGGCGGGAACGGAAACGGCCACGGCGCCGGTGTTCCTGACGATGGTGGCTTTGACGAAGAGGGTGATGTCCCCCACCCCGTTGTTGCACAGGCCCACGTAGTAGGTGCCGGCGGTCAGGGGCGGAGCATCGAACTGATCGATCGAGAGCGTCGTGGGCGACTGGTTGGTGATGAGGGCGCTCTTGCACCCGTTGCCGGTCGAGTCCAGGGGGCAAAGCTTCATCGAGACGTTGACCGGCCCGATGTTGGACACGACCGTCGCCGTCACAATCAGGCTTGTGGCATCGGTCGGCACGTCCACGTATTCGTTGTCGCACGCCCCCGGTTCCAGGTTCACATAGATGCCGGCGGTCAGGTCGAGTTGTTTCTCGAGGAATATCTGCAGCGAATTGTTCGTGCCCACGTGCGTGGCAGCATTATCCACCTCGCTCAAGACCCACTGGCCGGAGCCGGACTTGCCGGCGAACGTCATCAGGCTGCCGGGGCCGTCCGTATGCCGCGCGAACGGGACGTTGCGTTCGCCGCTGTCGTCATAAATGCTCACCCAGTTGAGCACGGTCAGGTTGGTGTCGTGGTTGTTGAGCACCACAAAGGCGCCGTTGTGGGTCAGGGTGCCCAGGAGGTCCCCGACCAATTCGTGCGTGATCGTGTTGGTCACGATGACCCGGTGGACCGTGATGGGAGCCGGGCAGACGGCAAAGACGAGCGCCACGCCCGGATTCTCGGGCGTGCCGTCCGGGATGGCGGCTTGGATTGGGAATCCCTGGAGGAGCTGGTTCCCGTTCTGGCCGCTGCTCAGCGGGTTGAGGCTGAAGACGCCCATAAAGCCGTATTCGGCGGAGAGTTGGTCCTCGCTCTTGACGCCTGCGTAATAGACGCCCTTGACGGCGTTGGTCAGGGTAATGGTCTGGTCTCCGCCCTGCACGACCGATTTGAACGCGTTCGAGACCGCCGCCGGGTTGAGGTTGGTGAGGGTGGGATCGGCCGAGAGGTAAAGGTCTATGTTCGCGCCGGGCTCGGTGGCGTTGGTGGGGTTGAAGGTATTGGTGACGCCCATGCGCGGCAGCGTGAGGGTCAGCGAGTTGAAGGTCATGAAAGCGGCGTTCGTATAGCCTTGGTCGTTGGTCACCGTGTAGAAGTGCCATTGGTTGGTGACGCCCAGGGTGATGACGGCGTTGCCCTCGACGGGGTAGGAAACGGTATTGGTGCCGACGATGGGGCTGCTGGCGCCCACGTGCTGGCCCAGCAGCAGGCCCCCCTCGAAGCCGGGGGTGTTGGTGAACGCGTTGGCGACCGGGGTCACGTACGGCACATTGGACGAGGCCACAGGCGCGGTCTGGGTCAGCGTGAGGGCGTTGGTCACATCGCCGTCGCCGCAGGAAATGACCAGGGCGTAATCCTGCACCACGTTGTCGAGGCTGGCGCTCACCGCGTTGACATTCACATGCTGGCCCACCACGGTCACTGAGTAATTGGTGCCTAACGGAGCGCCCAGATAGACGTTCTGGACGTTGTTCACCACGTCTATGTTCGGAACCGTGTTGGTCGCCCAGGCCAGGTTGGCCGTGTTGCCCGCCAGGATGTCATTGCCGAAGAAAACGTCCCCCGTGTCCATGTTCGTCACGATGAGGTTCAGGTTGTTGACCAGCTTGACGCCCGCCACCGGGTCGCCCGGCGGGTCGGTCCACACCAGCGTCAGCCGCATCGAGACGCCCGCGTTCTGGGCATTGGAAGAGACGGTAAAGAACCGCGTGGAACTCTGGCCTGTGGCCAGGGCGTTGGTGGGGCTTTGGTCGAAGAGAAGCATCGAGGTGGCCGGGGCCGCCGGGTTGGTCAGCGCGCCCTGGAGGGTGGTGGGCAGATTCACCAGGCCCCACCCCTGGAAATTCGGGGCGTTCGTCACTCCGAAATCGTAAGGAACTCCCAGCGAACGAGCGCCGTTGATCACCAGCGCCTTCATCAGCGCCGGACTGTTGGTGCGTCCGAGCCGCTGCTGGAAAAACTCCTGCATCAACGCCAGCATCCCCGACACGTCCGCCGCCGACATGCTCGTCCCTGACTCGTACCGGTAATAAGGGGCGGTCCCCAGCTCATCGTTCATGTTGCTCAGGACCTGGAAAAAGTTCCCGTTGTAGTTGGTCACCGTGATGACCGTCTGAACGTCGAACTGGACTGACTGGGTGGTGGTGTTGCCTACCCCGTAATACCATGTGGCGTCCACAGGGTTGAGCGGCAGATTCGGCGGCAGCGAGACCTGGTTTGTCCCCACATATTGGTAGTTGTTGGTCGGGGTCGGAAAGGCCGTCGAGTTCACGAAGATGGGCAGGTTCGGAAACGGCACCGGCGAGCCTGGGTCCGGGATCAGCGTGACTGTGACCTGGACCGCGGTGGCGGGGACATACAGGGCGTTAAGCCACAGGTTCGTGCCGCCGGGGTCCGCGACCGCGTCGGTGAAGACGCTCGACAGGTAGCTGGTCGGGTTGTAGTACGCCGCCTGGTCCCACTGGCTCGAACGCGTTGACAGCACAAACGTGCCCGGGGCCACCACATCCGGCTTGAACCGTCCGGAATCCCCTTCGACAAACAGGCCCACATTCCCCAGTCCGGAACCTTTGGCGACCTGGAAGCCAACGTCCGCCGTGCCCGAATCCGACGACGGCAGCCACGGCTGGTTCGTGCTGCAATCCACTCCATTGGTCGAGGTCGGGTCCGCCAGGCACACCGAAACCTGGTTGGTGATATTCCGCAACTGCTCGATGGCCCCCACCGTAATGACGTTCTTGGCCGTGCCGGGAGAGAAAACTGTGTCCGCGGACCCGCCCTGGCCGTTGTCGTCAGAGCCGTCGTCATAGACATTGATCGTCCCGTTGTTGCCCGTGGCGAAGACGAACAGGACCGGTTGGGAGCCGGGCACGTCGGGCAAGGCATCGCGCACCGCCGCATCATAGCTGGCCGCGGCCAGGTCATACTCGTTGTTCCCGTAGGTCCAACTGTTGTTCGAGATCAACGCGTTCGTCCTGGCCGCCGTCTGCTGCAGGTAATAGTCCGAGCCGGCCGTCATCGAGAAGAGCTTTGCCCCCGGCGCCTTGCCCCGGAACTGGCCGTTGGTCGCGGGCATCACCGAGCCTTGCGCGTTGGTCACGGTCATGGACTCGGTGCCGTCCCCGGCGATGATGCCGGCCACGTGCGTGCCGTGCCCCGACGTGTCCACCATGCTGTTGGTCGAATCCCCCAAAATCCGGTTCGCCAGGTCCGGATGCGTGGCGTCCACCCCGCTGTCAGCCAGGGCCACCAGCACATTGCTGCCACTCAGGTTCAGGTAGTTGGTCAGCGTCACCGAATCGACCGCCACCCCGGTTGTCGCCCGGCTCAGGTCATTGGCCGGCACCCGCCGCCGGGCCAACTCCACTTCATGCACCCCGGCCAGTTGCGCCAACTCCGGCAGCACACCCTGGCCCGCCGACGGCTGGGCCTGCGGCAGGGCCACTTCGATGATCGGCCCAAAGGTCGAGGGCTGCTCGCTCAGCACCTGCATCCCCAACTGCCCCAATTGGTTCAGCGTCTCGTCCCGGGCATCGGGAAAAACCAACAGCCGCAGGGTGCTGTCCGCGGGCAAGGGGGTCTGCTCCATCGCCGCCTTGAGCAGCCAGGCCTTGAGCTTGTAGTAAGGCTCGTAGGGGACCACGGCCTCGGTCGCCGGGGCCGCTTCCAACTGCTGGGCCACCGCTTCGGAGGCCCGCACCAAGTAGGCGTTGTTGGGGATGTAGGAGACGATGCTCGCCCCCGCCGCCTTGAGCAGCGCCCGAAACGCATCATCCAGCGGTCCTCGAGCCTGCACCAGATATGTGCCGGGGTCGCCGTGAGCCCGCAGGGAAGCGGGGATGGCCAGGTTGAGAGGCTGGGTGGTGTCCAGCAGGGCGTTCTCCAGCACGATCGCCCGCGGGTTGCGAATCAACCGGCTGTACGGCTGGTCGGTGTTGCTAAGACGGTAGGCGAGCCGGGCTTTAGGGGTCAGGTTCGTGATGGCCCAGGGGGCCGGAGGACGGGGCTGGGAGAGCAGGCCCATGGGACCGGGCTGAACGGGCGCGGCGGGCTTGGACCGATTGCCCGGGCCGCCGGGTCTCGCGCCCTTTCTGGCCGCCCACTCATCCCCAAACTGCCAGGCACAGTACGCGCCAATAAAGCACACCAGGCTCACCGTAAACCAAAACACAGGACGGCGTCGCATAAATGTTATCAGCTTATCAATTCAAAACGCAATCGGTCGGAATGATCCATTCTCGATCAACTTCCTCCGAAAAGGACCCAGATCGAAAAACCTGAAATGCCCGCTCACCCTTCATCCTTCAAAACTCATAACTCATCCTGCTCCCTAATTATCCGGCGGCAGAACGTCAAAGCTCTCGACGACGGCCCGAGGATTGGAAGGAGCGCCGTCGATGCGCACGACAGTGCGCGTGGCCGCTTCGGCGGTGATTTGGTAATTGGTGCAGAGGCCGTAGTAAAGTCCGCTGCTCGTCGTGGTGGAATTGTTGGCAGGCTTCAGGGACTGGCCGTAAGAGTAGATGACGAAACGCGGTTGTTCGCCGCCCTTGAGCAGGCCCAGGACCTGCTGCGGAATGCGCTCGAAGGCCGCGTCGTTAAGTTGGTTGGTCAGCACAAACCCGCTCGCGTTACGGACTAGGAAGGGCGAGTTGACCGTCAACTCGGGCACTCTGAGGATGTCGCCCAGGCGGGGGAAGGCGCCGGTGACGAAATTGGTGGCGCGAACGTTGTCGATGGCGTTGACGATCGTCACGAGCGGCGGCTGCGGGGCCGGGAGCGGCAGATAAGCGCCGGCCGGCTGGATGAACGTGCCGCCCGTGCTATTGGTCAGCACATGCACCCCGCTCAAGACGGCGGACCAAGCGGCAAGGCCGGCCTGGTTGACCGACATCTGCCCGCGGGAGAGCGTGTCGCTCAGGGCCGTCGTGAACATGTCCATCAGGTAGTAATCGTTGGTCGGATGGGTGAAGAGGGCGTCGTAGGTCATGGCGTTCAACTGGGCGACGATCGGCGCGTTCGTGCCAGGGAACAGGTTCACCAGGCTGGTGGAAATCTGGCCCCAGTTCGTGACGATCTGGATGTCGCCGGACCATTGCCGCCAGTGAGGATAATCGACCGCAGGAGACTTGAGGTAGATGGTCTGCCACGGGGTGCCGCGGTGGACGCGCCCCAGCCAGCCGGGATTGGGCAGTTTGTAGGCCGGGAAACTCCAATCGTCGGACCTGGTGACCAAGGGGTCTTTGAGGGCCAGGTTGTAGGTGTCCTGGACGTTGCCTGAAATCGTCTGTCCCGGCGGAGTGCCCCACGGCTGGTAGCGGCCATTTATCCTGCCAAGGTTGTTCATGGTCGAGGCAAGCCCCCTCGAATCAAGCTGCACACAATTCGTCGCCTGCGCCGGGCTGATGAGGTCCGCGACCGTATAATGCACCAGCGGGTCGTTCGCCTGCCAGGACGTCTCATAGAACATCGTCCGCGTCGGCTCGTAAGGGGCGTAGAACTTGTTGGTTTGCGTCAAGGCGTTATTGAAAATCTGGCCGCGGAAGTAGTTGATGGCGTCAGTGGTGGCGCCGTTGACCCCGTTTGCCGCATTGTTCCATCGGCCTGCGTTCACGTCAGGCTGGATGCTCCCCAGGCAGATGCCGATTTGATTGAGCACGCCGTAGGGGGGCGAGGCGTCCACGTTCGCCCCGTGGCGATTGGTACACCACAGGCTCCCGGGGCCGCCGTCGGGGATGTAGGTGGTCTCGCACAAGCCGTTTGTCTGCGCCATGAGGGTGATATCCAGGGGCGGTTCGGTCGCGTCCAGGTTGACATAGTCAATGATGCGATTAGGGCTGACGCCGGTGTCCGCCAGGATGAACAGGACGCGCGTGCGCAGGGAGAGCCAAAAGTGCGGGACTGAAAAGCCGAGGCCCCTCTCAAAAATCGTGGCTGCGTTCGTAAACTGGCCCGTGCTCTGAACGTACGCCCCGTTGAGGACAATGTAATTGTTGGTGGCGGGGTTGAGCGGCAGTTTGAATGCGCCACCGGCCGTGTAGCCATACCAGGAGTTGGCGGGGAACACCATTGGCGAGGGCGCCGCGAAAATCGGTGCGTTGCTCACGCTGGTCGTGAACAGGCCATGCTCGTTGGTCGCAGTCACCGTAACCGTCGGCAGCACGGTTGCAAACACCTGCAGGGGGCGCGGATACGCGGCCTGGTAGGAATTCCAGGCCTCCATGCCGAATACGTTCGAGATGCAGAGCAGCAGCATCTGGTTGGTCTGGTTGACTGGCGCGCCCGGGTTCCCATCCGGACGGCGGAACTCGAGCTTGCGCGTGAGCTGTATCATTGTTTCCATCGAGAACTCGTTGAAGTTGGGCAGTCCTTTCCTGGCGGCAACCACCACCGGAACGCCCCACACCATGTCATTGGGGTTGGCGCCGATGAGCGCGCGGTCCTGCGGCCGGTTTAAGTCCCGCATGATCGGAGTCACTCCGCCCCCGAGGCCGGCCATGCTCGCATTCACGACTTCCTGGTATCCGATGATGTAAATCCCGTTTGGGCTGCCCGCCGCGACCCCGGGCATGGTGCCGAATATCGGGCGGAACACCGACGGCAGCGCCGGGGAGGGATACGCGACCGTATTGCTTATGGTCGCGTCGTAGATGTTGGCGGCGAGCTGGAGCAGGCGATGGACGCTCGGAGTGTAATAGTTGGTGGGCCAAACCTGGATGTGGAGCTGGAGCGAGCCGTAGGTGTTCGTGTAAACGAGACTGTTCGGGTTGGGGTTCGGGCCGGCCCCGGCGGCGTACCCGGCGTTGGCAATCAACCGAGCCGCGGCGTTCGTGAAGAACTGAACGGGAATCCAGGGGATGAAATTGGTCGCCATGTTGGGCACGATATGGTTCCACGCGTCCACGTTCGCGTAATTGAGGTGGAGCCGGGTGGGCGGCTCGGGGGCGGAATCGGTGCCAAGCTGTTGCAGCAGGCGGTAGAACGTGTAGCGGTTGTAGTACTCGGTCGCATCGTAGCTCGCATTGGCGCGGGCCGGAGGCACGTTGGTGGCCATGCCGGCCGCGAGCAGGTTGGTCGTCAGGTTGTGCGGGTTGTTGGGAATGCCGGTCTTGGTCGGATCGAAGTAATCCTGCGGCGTGAAGAAACGGTACGGATTGTAGGCGCCGGGGTACGGGGTGTTCATCCGGTGAATATCGGGGTCAAGGGCGTAGGCGATCGGACCCGCATTGGTCATGATCGGGCCGCTTCCGAAATTATCGATGCCATCGTTCTCGAACTCAACCGCCCCACGGAGGCCAAGGAGCCGCACGACGGCCTGCAGGTTGCCGTACTGGCTCCCGTAGCGGTAACGCAACAGATAGAGCGCATTGTCGAAGGCCTCGCCGGTGTTGAGGGTAGGCTGCACGCTCGGATTGACGTACGGATAGTACTGATAGCCTTGATGTTGGATGCCGTTGACCAGGGTGTCGACGGGATAGAGGGGCCACATGTTTGTGTTGAGATCGACCAGAAACGCCGCAAGGTTGACCTCCCACGGACCGACTCCCTGGTTTCGCGAGAAGCCATCCGGGCCGATCATGTTCGGAAGCAGGCTCGCGGGGAGGTTCCCCTTCGCATAGTTGTGGACGTAATTCTGGTCGAGGGTCTTGCTGGCCGGGATCACGACGTAGGCGAAGCGCCCCACGAACGGGTTGGTGCCGGAGTGCGGATACTCGGGCCGTTCCAGGATTCCGATCCATTCGGGATCGCCGACATAGAAGCCCATGGGGACCTGCACATTGTTGATGATACGGCTCAGAAAGCCGTTCGTGTCGTAAATCCCGTTGCGGTTGAGGTCCAGGTAGTAACGAAAATCGCCGTTCACATACACCGGCGGACGGGGGCTGTAGAGAAGGTTGGCCAGGTTCCGGAGGAAGTCGTTGCCGGTCACGGGGGCGCCGTTGGGGTAAGCATAGCTGACGTTGGTGTAATTCGCGAGGCCGTGGACGAATCCGTACGGGTTGATGTAGTTGGTCGAAACGCGCAGGTCAAAGTTGTACTGGTTGGTCGTGGCCTTGATGGGCGCCATGGTCTCGACCAGGGCGCGTTGCGCCCCCGTTTCGGCGGCCCGCAGGGCGGCGGCCTGTTCCGTGCTCGTGGCCACCGCATCCCGCTGCCGGTGGCTCAAGACCAGGAACGTGACCGCCATGAAAGTAATGACGGCCAGCATGAGCAGCGTGACCACGAGCGCGATGCCCGGCGCGGGACGCCGGCCCATCGCCGAAGTCCGGAGACCCGGCGGCACGACGTAAACTGGGAAGGGTGCCTTTTTCATCAGTAAGCGGAGGGATCGACGTTGTGAATGGGGACACGCTGCCGGAAGACGTGGACTTGGGCGACGTGATTGGAAAGGAACGCCGCCCCGGCCGCCGGGTTCGCCGAAACGATGGCCTGGTAACGCTGATACGTCTGCGATTCGAGAATGCCCAACTCCACCTCCACGGACGCGGGCATCGCATTGCTCATGAACCAGCAACTGTCATAATAATCCGGACACGTAAGATTGATATGATTGCTCGCCTGAAGGATCGGCTGCGCGTACTCGAGGTAGGTGGCGACATTATTGACATTGGTCCAATAGCCGGCCCAAAAGGCCGTGTAGTTATACAACTGCGGGTTGAGGTCGCTCATGATGGGGAAGCCGTTGGTGGCAAAGAGCCGCACGCTCAGATGAATGACGCCGTCGGCGACGCGCGTCACCGTTGAAACGGGCGCGGCCCAAGGCACCAGAGACGTGTCGGTGCGCAGGTTGACGAGCGCGCTGGCGAAGGAGTTCGGGTAATGGGTCTGCATGAAACAGCTCGGCGGCAGGAGATAATCCGGGGTGGGAGGCGGCAGGGCGGCCGAGGGTTGGGCAGGCGGGGTCGCGTTGGTCCCGGCGTATCGGTAGAGGGTCCCGATACCGACGCCGCTGACGTCCGGCACCACGTAATACCCGATCCCGGCCCAGGCCTTGTCGGGCCACATCTGGTTGGGATGGCTGAGGAAAAAGAAAGGCTGCAGGTAGTTGGTCCGCAGTTGGGGCGTGCTGCTCGTCCCGGGCAGGGCCTGGAGCAGGGCGACAAGGATTCCCCACCCCGAAAACCGG
>CAZZFF010000122.1:0-19344 GCA_964653485.1 uncultured Verrucomicrobiota bacterium
TTTGGCACAACGATACCCGTTCCCGGGTAACAGTTACTTTTGGCGCACGGCGCAACTTCGCTCCATGAAACGTGCCAATAATGTGCCAAACGTGCCATCTCCAAGACAGCCGGCGATTGATTTCTGGGATCGTGGCCGCTCAGGCCTCTTCAAACCTGTCCCAATTGGTCATATCCTGCAAACCACCACGTTATTCAGCGCGACAGGCGCATTGGTCTGGCCGACCGAGTTGTCCCCCCACACCGCCAGAGTACCGTCAGCCCGTAGCGCGAGGTTGTAATCCCATCTGGTCGAGATGGCCATCACATTGCTCAGGCCGCCAGGGACATTCGTTTGGCTGAAACTGTTGTCCCCCCCCCACACCGCCACCATGCCATCAGCCCGCAACGCCAAGCTGTGCATGTAACCTCCGGCGATGCCCACCGCGTTCGTCAAATCGGGCGGAACGTTTGTCTGTCCGGCGTTGTTCTACGCCCAGCCTTCGGCCGCCAGGGCGTCGTGGAGTTCATCGGGATGGTGGCGGCACCGGAACTCGAGTCGGCTCGACTCGGCGTGGGCCGTGCTGTAAGGCATGCCCTTCGCCATCTGGTTGCGCTCATGGAGTTCATGAAGCAGGACGAAACCGCGCTCGGCCTCCTCGATGGCATCGTCTATCCAGACCGTGGCGGCGGGTATGAACTCGTAAACGTGGTCGTGCCCCCCGGCGGTGAAGTCGATGTCGAAGGCGCTGCGCACCAAGCGCCCGTTGACGATCCAGACGGTGACGCCGCTCTCGAGCCTCTTCCAGAGGCGTTCCAGGACGACGGCAGGGTCCGGCAGGGAGCGACCGTGATTGGTCACTTTGCCCAGGTCCCCTGCCCTGCGGCGTTCCTTCCGTTCGGCCTGGTCGGCCTGGGTCAAGGCATCGACGTAGGGAAGGCCCTTCGCCATCAGCTTATGTTCGACCAGCAGATGATCGATGAAGAAGCGGCGCTCGTCGTGCTCGGCCTCCTGGTCCAGCCAGAATTCCTTTTCAGGGATATAGGGATAGCGGTAATGCTGGCCAAAGTTGGTGAACTCCTCATCGGTGTGTCCCCGGATGTAAGCGCCGTCGACGATCCAGACCTGGAAGTCGCCGCGCTGGCCATCCTTGGCCAGATAAGGCGGTTTGAGAGATTGTTCCATGGCTGCTATTGAGATTCGATCGAGTAGAAGCGTTCGCGGTCGCCGGGCGAATAGGGGAGGGTCAGTGTGAAATTGCCATGGCTATCGAACGCGTTGACCCCAAAGAGCGTCCACTGGGTGACAGGGAGCGCCGCGTTGGTGGAGGTCAACACATAATAGACGCCGTTGGGCACGCCCTTGGTGCCGGTGATGACCAAACCGCCCGTCGCCGGCTGAAAGCCGACAGCGGTAATTCTCGTCCCGGTGGTGGGGAATGGGGGGGCGGCAGTAACCGCGAGCTGGACCGCGGTGGCGTCGGCGCTTTTCTGGAGAGTCGCCTTGTAGCCGGCCGGGAGGGTGCCCAGAACAAAATCGTAGGCGCCGCTCATCGGCGTGAGCGACTGGATGAGCGTCACTGTGCTTGGAACACTGGCAACCAAAGGCATTTCAGTCACGTTGATGGTATCGCTGGCGCCGACGATGGTCAAGTTGCTGGTGACCATTGGCGCGCCCGGTCCGCCAACCGCCAGGTTCAACGTCGAGTTGCCGAGAGTGACGCTGCCGATAGGCGCCGCCGTCGTGCCGATCGAGCCGGCGACGGAGGTCAGGCTCAGGGTGCCGTTGGTCACGACAATGGAACTGGCCCCGCCGCTGACAATAGAGCCGGCAGCCAGCGTGCCGCCGACATTCAAGCTGCCGTAGGCGAAAGCCGACACGCCCCCGCCAAAGGCCTGACCCAATGCAAGTTGATTATTCACCACGACGGCGCCACCGGGATTGACCGTGAACGTGCCGGTGACGGGAGTGCTCCCGGCGGCGGAGGACATGACGCCGAGTTGCAGGTTGTTGACGTCCAAAGTGCCGGCCCCCATGTTGAAAATCCCCGCCGAATACCCGCCGCCGGCGCCATTAAAGCCCTTGCCCACTATCAGGGTGTCTATCATCAGATCGGACGCGCCCTGGCTCAGGTCCACCAGGCCGGCGCTGGCAACCTGAAAGCCTCCCGGAGGCACGACGATGCCTGAACCCGGAGGAGCATTGCAATAACCGGGGTTTTGTGTGTTGTCCGCGACAATGAACTCCATCACCCGAGTCAGACTCGCTCCGCGAAGGTAAAGCTGTGACGGCGGGGTGAAATCCGGGTTGAACTGGAAAACCGCGGTCCGATTACATTGTTCCCTGCCGATGGTGATCGTGTCCGCGTAAATGGCATTGGCTTGTCCAAGGTTCAAATAATCCCCGTAGTCACCGAACCCGGCGAGGTCGTTCAGGACAAGCGCCGGCCCGGCGGTCGCCGCGTAACCCGTCCCCTGGATATTCCCCACCTGGGTCAGGTTTATGACGTTCGTTTTGGCGAGGTACACAATGCCATCCTCCCGGCCGGCATTGACATAGGTTGGCTGGCCGGGGGTGGGGCCGTTTCCCTGGATGCCGATCAGAAAACGGCCGACGGTGGCATCGAACGTGTCCAGCCCCGACATGTCCAGGGAAGCATACAAGTCGCTCTGGCCGGCTTGGTAGGTGCTGCTGCCTTCCGAGACATATATGGATGACCCGGCGTTCGTGTTGTTGACGATCAGGGTCCCTCCGGGGCCGCTGATCGTATTGTAACAGGTGCCGTAGCCGCCTGTATCGGTGTCCGTCCCGCAACTAAGCATGATGCTGACATTGGTGTTGAAAAGCGTGAGCGTCACACCGGGGTTGATAAGCGTGTTGTGGGCATAGACCTCGTTGCCGTAGGCGCTGCCGTTGGTGGCGGCGTACCACAACCCGCCGACCGTCACGTCGGCGTCCACGATATTGTCCGGGCCCGCGGTTGCGGAGATCGACTCGCCGGTGTTATCAAAAAATGCCGTGTCATAGCTCGCCGGGGTTGGCGGCAACAGCCAATTAGCCCCATCGGACCAGTTGATGTTATTGGCATTGGCGACATCGGGGCCATTCCAAAAGACGTTCCCCCGGGGAACGATCGGGCCGCTGCTGAACGTCGCGAGAATGGACATCGAGTCCGCGCTTTCCGTCACCTTTTGGACGACAAACCCCGCGGGGGCGCCGACCCGGAAGTTGGCGGCGCCTCCCACGATGGCGCCGGCGGACTGGAGGACGGTTACGGTGGCGGGATAGGACTCGACGGGCGGCAGGGACAACAGGTTGATCGTGTTGGTCCCGCTCGCGCTGACATTCTGGGCGTAAATGTACGAGGGGGTGAAGGCCGTGGGACTGACATTGATCGTCCCGTTCGTGAGGTTCAATGAGGTCAAGGGAACCGCGGCCGTGCCAATGCCATTGGTCACTGTCAAGGAACCGCCTGTTATGCTGATGATGCTGGTGCCGCCGCCGGCGGCGGCGGGTGAGGAAGCGGGCTGGGTGCTCGGCAGGACGTTGTTGGCGAACACTGAACCGCCGTTGATGTTGAGTGTGGCGAGCGGGGCGCCGAGGACGGGGCCGCCGGCAAAGGCGAGGTTGAGAGTGTCGTTAACGATCAGGGTGCCCGTGCCGTTCACGTTGAGCGTTCCCACAGCGTAGTTGTAAACGTTGCCGTCGGAGTAAGCGGGGTTAAAGCTCAGGTTGACGGTATTGGCGGTGATGGTCCCCGCGCTGAAAGTCAGGGTGCCGGTCACCGGGGCTCCCGTGTTCAAGCTGTTGGGCGAGGCTTTGCCAATCTGCAGCGTATCCACCGAAGCGTTGACGATGCCGCCGGTAAAATCATTTGTGCCTGCACCCGCGCCTGAGCTCAAGGCGCTTGCCACCCCGTCTCCAATATTCCAACTGGCCACCATGCCCGAGCTGACGCCGCCGATATAAACGGTGGGATTCGCATTGGTGAGAGCAGGGTTGAAGAATATGCCGCCGCTGGCCCATTGGCGGCCGACGGAAATGTAGTCTGCGAAAATAGCGTTGATCTGGCCCAGGTAAAGGGACGAAGGCACATTGTTGCCATAACCTGCCGTGGTTTCCGCGTCGCCGGCGTCACCAACGTCGAGAGCGACCAGGGAAGAGTCGCCGGAGCCGGTGCCGGAGGACGCCACGATGGTGTTGGTCTGCGCCAGATAGACCGTGCCGGCCGGCTGAAGGACGGTGGTGGGACCCACGGCACCCACGCCCACGAGGAAGTTCGGCACGGTGGCGTTGAAGGTGCCGAGTCCGGACATGTCCAGGGTGGCCTTCGCGGCGGAGGATGGATCGCTGTGGCCCAGACCGACGTAAACGCTGCCATTGGTGACGTTTAGCGCGCCGCCGCGGCCGCTCACCGTGACGTTGCCGGTTGTATTGCCAAGATCGAGCACAGCGCTGCCGACGGTCAGGCCGCCCAACGTCACCGTCAATGCCTCATTGGTTGCAATAGAGGTGTTTTGATAGGTCCCGCCCGTGTTGGCGTAGGTCAGTTCGAAGACCGTGATGTTGCCGTCCACGATGTTGCTGATCTTGGACGGAGACGTCACAGACCCCGTGTTATTGAAGACCGCGGGGTTGCCGGGGCCTGGTTCAGCGTGGGTTGACCAATTGAGCCCGTCAGACCAGTTGGCTGAATTGGCCAGGTCGGCGCCTGTCCAGTTGATGGGCAGGTAAGGGCTTTGGGTGAGCGCCAGTTGGACGGAGGAGGCCGTTGTCTGGAGTGTTCCGACAAAGCCCGCGGGCAAGGTGCCGAGCCTGAAGTCAGCAGCGCCGTTGCCTCCGATGGCATTGCCGGAGGAAACGAGTGTAATGACGGGCGACACGCCAGCGAGCTGCGAGATCGAAGAGACATTGATAATAACGGCATTGGTGTCACTGTCGGTCGTCAAATTGTCGGCGACGATGGCCCCTGTCAGGCCGTTCACCGCGATATTGAGCGTCGAGTCGCCGAGGGTCATGCTGCCGATGGGCGCCGCGGCCGAACCGATGTTGGCGGCGGTAACGGTGGAGTTGGCGATGGTCACGCTGCTGGCCGATTGGCCGCTGTCAATGACGCCATAAAGGCCATTGGCCACGTTGAGGGTCGCGCCGTCGGTGAGGGTCAAGTACCCCGCGGCAACCGCGCCTTTGGAGGTGCCCAGCTTGACCCCCAGCGCCACGTTGTTCGAATGGACCAGGACGTGGCCGGATTTCACGCTGAGCGTCCCGAGCACGGGCGTTGTCCCGGCGGCGGCCGACATGACTCCCAGTTGCAGCGTGTTTACATCCAAAGAGCCGGCCCCCATCCTGAAGACGGCTTCCGTATAACCGCCGCCGGCGGCATTGTGGCCCTTACCTACGTAAAGGGTGTCTATCATAATATCCGAGGTCCCTTGGCTTAGGTCCACCAGGCCGGCGCAGCCGGCACTGGCGGCGCCAGGGTTTTGGGCGGCCGTTGGGTTGCCGATGCCCGCTCCGGGAGCAACGCCGGCATTTCCGGTGTTCCCGTTTATTGTGTTATCGGCGACCACGAACTCTGACACTCGATTCGAGCTGGCGCCGCGAAGGTAAAGCGTGGGGGCTGTGAAATTGGGATTGAACTCGAAAACCGCCGTGTGATAGGCCTCGTGCCTGCCGATCGTTATCGTGTCGGCGGAGATGGCATTGGATTGTCCCAGATAAATATAGCTGCTGAAGTCGTCAAAATTCTCGTAAGTGTCCAGCAGGACGAGCGCCGGTCCGGCGGCAGCGGCGTTGCCGGTTCCCTGGATGTTGCCCACCTGCGTAAGGTTGATGATGTTGGTTTTGGCCAGCCACAGAACCCCGGTGGCACGGGAGTTGTTGAACAGGTTCACTTGGCCCGCGGTCGGGCCGACACCCTCGACCCCGACAAACAAACGGCCGACCGTGGCATTGAAGCTATCCAGGCCCGACATATCCAGAATGGCCCACTGATCGACGGCGCCCGCGTAAGTGGCGCTGCCTTGTTCGACGTTGATGATTGAGGCAACGTTGGTGTTGCTCACGACCAAAGCCCCACCGGCGCCACTGATGGTATTGTAACAGTGCGTGAGGCCGCCGGCCGGATCGCTCAGGCTCCCGGAGTCGAGCATTATGGTCGTGTTGGTATCGAGAAGCGTCAGCGTGACACCCGGGTTGATAACCGTGTTGTGCCATTGATTGTTGGTCTGGCGGTAGAACAAGGCGCGCACCTGGATGTTGATGTCCACGATGTTGTCCGCGCCCGCCGTCGAGGAGGCGGAGGTCCCGGACTGGACGAGAGTCGCCGTGTTGGTGGGGCCGGGCACTACGCCGCCGGTCCAATTCATGGGGGCGGACCATTTGATATTTGGGGCCGCCCCCTCGCTCCAATTAATGTTCTGAGCCGGGGCGCCGGCGCAAAGGGCAAATAATGCGAAGAGGGCCATGACGGGGCGCAACACGAGGAATGATCGCTTCATAATGTTGATGGTGCTGGTTCATTCAACTGCTACCGACACAATCCTGCCCTCGCTCCCGTAAGAGCCCCTCAGCCCCATGCTCTGACGAACCGGGCAGGACCTCGCGCCGGCTCTCCCTTCCGGGGAAGAGAAACCGGCCTCAGGTCCGTTCTCCTGTGAGCGTTGAGAACAGCCGCAGGCGCGGCGTTAACAGAATTGACCCAGTGTGGCGTGCCCGCGGTGGTGGTGTATCCGTAGCATATCCGCCGAGGGCGGTCAAGAAGGAAGAGCGTCCGAAAAAAAACCCGGCTCCGGGTTCTTCGGGCAGAGTGTGAAACCGCCCGGCTCGATGGGGGCCGGGCGGTTGGAGGAGATTCGACGGGGACGTTGGCTCGCGGTGAAAGGTCCCGCTGCCAGGGCACGGTCAGGAGGCCGTGGTGTATTGGGAGATGGCCTTCATGTATTGAGCCCGCTCGAAGGCGCTGGGGTCCGCGCAGTTCTTCTGGCTCAGGCTGCCCTTGAGCTGGGACACGGATTGGTATTCGTGCTCTTCCATCCAGGCGACGAGGTCGCGTTCGACGACGCCGAACTGGCGTGGGCCGTGGCGGATGAGGGCGGAGCAGAGCATAGCGATGTCGGCGCCGGCCATCAGGACTTTGAGGACATCCGTGGCGCGATGAATGCCGCTGGTCGCGGCGAGGCTGGGACGGATTCTGCCGTAGAGGAGGGCGATCCAGCGCAAGGGCACGCGCAGGGCCATGGGGGTGCTCAGGAGGATGTTGGGTTTGACTTCAAGGGACTCGAGGTCGATGTCGGGCTGGTAGAACCGGTTGAAGAGGACGAGACCGTTGGCGCCGGCCTTGTCGAGTTGCCCGGCCATGTTGGCGAAGTTCGTAAAGAACGGGCTGAGCTTGACCGCCACGGGGATGGTGACGACGGATTTGACCGCCTTGAGGATGTCGAGGTAGGTCTGCTCGATCTGGGCGGAGGAGAGGTTCGCATCCGTGGGGATGTAGTAGATGTTGAGCTCGAGGGCATCGGCCCCGGCTTGCTGAATGGCCTTGGCGTAGGCAGTCCAGCCCCCGGCGGAGGACCCGTTGAGGCTCGCGATGACCGGGATGTGGACGGCCTTCTTGGCTTTGGCGATGTGCTCGAGGTATTCCTCGGGTCCCTGGCGGAAGGACTCAGGCTCCGGGAAATAGGTCAGGGCTTCCGCAAAGCTGTAGGTGCCGTGTTCCAGGTGATGGTTCAGTTCCGCGCTGTCCTGGCGCAACTGTTCCTCGAACAGCGAGTGGAGAACCACCGCGGAGGCGCCGGCATCTTCCATCGTCTTGATGGTGTCGACCTCTTCCGAGAGCGGTGAGGCTGAGGAGACCAGCGGTGTGCGCAGTTTGAGGCCGAGATAGGTTGTGGAGAGGTCCATAGCGGTAAATTTGACTTGGATGTCTTGGCTGAGTGGTTTTACGGTTGCTGGTCGATGGACGCCTGGGGTTTGGCGGGAGCCGGGCCGGTGGTCTTAAGGTCGCGGCTAGCCATGTACTGGTAAGCGAGCCAGCGGCGGTCGGCGTCTTGCTGGGCCTGGGCGAAGAACCTCTTGGCGTCCTCCGGCTTGCTCTGGGTGAGCATCTTGAACCGGTTTTCCGACAGGAGGAAGTCCAATACCTTGCCCTTCGGGGGCGCGGAATCGATCTGGAGAGGATTTTCGCCTCGCGCGGTCCGGCGCGGGTCGAACCGATAGAGGAGCCATTGGCCGGATTCGACGGCCATGCGTTGCTGCCGGGCGCCGACGCCGCGGTCAACATCGATGCCATGGGCGATGCAATGGCTGTAGGCGATGATGAGAGAGGGGCCGGGGTAGGATTCGGCTTCGACGAAGGCCTTGAGAGTTTGCTCGTCCTTGGCGCCCATGGCAACGCTGGCGACATAGACGTCGCCATAGCTCATGGCGATGAGGCCCAGGTCCTTCTTGCGGAGCGACTTGCCCCCGGCGGCGAACTTGGCCACCGCGCCGCGCGGGGTTGACTTCGAGCACTGTCCGCCGGTGTTGGAATACACCTCGGTATCCATCACCAGCACATTGACGTCGCGGCCGCTGGCCAGGACATGGTCGAGGCCGCCGTAGCCGATGTCATAAGCCCAGCCGTCGCCGCCGATAATCCAGACGCTGCGCCGGAGGAGGTTGTCGGCCACCGAGAGCAGCATCTTGGCCTCGGAGGAGGGGTCGCCGGCGAGTTTCTGCTTGAGAGCGGCAACGCGCTGGCGCTGGTCATAGATGCCCGTCTCGTCCGTCTGAACGGCGTTGATGATGCCGGAGGCAAGGTCGTCACCGACCTTGGACGCGAGTTTCTTGAGCAGTTCGGCGGCAAACTCCCGCTGCTTGTCAATGGAGGCTCGGAAACCGAGGCCGAACTCGGCGTTGTCCTCGAAGAGCGAATTGTTCCAGGTCGGGCCGCGTCCGTCGTTGTTTTTGGCGTAGGGGGTAGTGGGAAGGTTGCCGCTGTAGATGGAGGAGCAACCGGTGGCATTGCCAGCGACGACGCGGTCGCCGAAGAGCTGGCTGAGGAGCTTGAGGTAAGGGGTCTCGCCGCAGCCGGCGCAAGCGCCGCTGAATTCGAAGAGCGGCTGCATGATTTGCTGTTGGCGGAGCTGCGTGGTTTTGACCTTCCGGCGATCGAATTCCGGCAGGCCGAGGAAGAAGTTGAAGTTGTCCCGCTCGGGCAGGCGCAAGGGCTCCTGGGGGCGCATGTTGATGGCCTTGAGCTTGGCTTCGGTCTTGTTCTTGGCGGGGCAGACTTCGACGCAGAGGCAGCAGCCGGTGCAGTCCTCGGGGGCGATCTGGAGGGTCCACTTCAGGCCCTTCCATTCCGGCGCGCGGGCATCGGTGCTCTTGAAGGTCGCGGGGGCGCCTTGGAGGCTCGCCGGCTCGTAAACTTTCGCCCGGATGGTCGCGTGCGGGCAGATGGCCACGCACTTGCAGCACTGGATGCAGGTCTTCTCGTCCCACACCGGGATTTCGACCGCGAGATTCCGCTTTTCGTAGCGGGAGGTGCCGGTGGGGAAAGTGCCATCGGGACGGAACGCGCTGACCGGCAGTTCTTCGCCGCGGTTGCCGTAGATGAGGCCCAGAGTCTCGGCTATCTCAGCGGGGGCATCGGTGGTGAAGGGCGGGGGCAGTTCGCGGCGGCTGGTGACCTGCGACGGAACCGTGACCTCGACGAGGTTGGCCAGCGTCTGGTCCACGGCGGCAATATTCTTGCGCACCACTTCCTCGCCCTTGCGGCCGTAAGTCTTCTTGATGGTGTACTTGATTTGATCAATGGCTTCCTGGCGGGGCAGGACGCCCGACAGAGCGAAAAAGCAGGTCTGCATGATCGTGTTGATGCGCGAACCCATGCCCGTGGCTTTGGCGACGCTCAACGCATCGATGATGTAAAACCTGACCTTCTTCTTGATGAGGCCCTCCTGCACCGGCCGAGGCAGGCTATCCCAGATCTCGTCGTGCCCATGACGGGTATTCAGGAGGAAAATGCCGCCCGGCACGAGGGATTCGAGCATGTCGTAGCGATCCAGGAAGATAGGCTGATGGCAGGCCACGAAATTCGCGCGGGACACCAGGTAAGTGGAGCGGATCGGGGCCGGCCCGAAGCGCAGGTGCGAGAGCGTGACCGCGCCCGCCTTCTTGGAATCATAAACGAAATAGCCCTGGGCGTAATTGTTGGTGTTTTCACCGATGATCTTGATGGAGTTCTTGTTGGCGCCGACGGTGCCGTCGGAACCCAGCCCGTAGAACAGGGCGCGAACGACCTGGTCCGGCTCGGTCGAGAATTCGGGGTCGTACGGGAGGCTGGCCTGGGAGACATCGTCGCGGATGCCGACGGTGAAGTGGTTCTTGGGAGTGGCGGCGGCGAGGTTATCGAATACGGCCTTGACCATGGCCGGGGTGAACTCCTTGGAAGACAAGCCGTAGCGTCCGCCGAGGACCTTCGGCATCGAGCGGAGGCGGCCCCAACCGGAGGCGATGCCTTCGTTAAGGCCGGCCACGATGTCCATGTAGAGCGGTTCCCCCTGGGCCCCGGGTTCCTTGGTGCGGTCCAGGACGGCGACCGCCGTGACGGTGGCCGGAAGGGCCTCGATGAGGCGGCGAGGGTCGAAGGGGCGAAAGAGGCGGACCTTGAGGAGGCCCAGTTTGGCGCCTCGCTTGTTGAGGTAGTCCACGGTTTCGTGAGCCGCTTCGCAGCCCGATCCCATCAGGACGACCACATGCTGGGCGTTGGGATCGCCCACGTATTCGAACGGCTTGTATTGGCGGCCGGTAAGGGCAGCGAAGCGATCCATCGCCTGCTCGACGATCGCGGGGCACTTCGCGTAGAAGGGGTTGCAGGACTCGCGGGCCTGGAAGAAGACGTCGGGGTTCTGGGCGGTGCCGCGCAGGATGGGACGCTCGGGGTTCATGGCCCGCTGGCGGTGGGCGATGACAAAGTCCTCGTTGATCATCTTGCGCATCGTGTCTTCGCTGACCATCGCGATCTTGGAGACCTCGTGGGAGGTGCGAAATCCATCAAAGAAGTGGACGAAGGGGATGCGGGATTCGAGGGTGGCGGCCTGGGCGATGAGGGCAAAGTCCATTGCCTCCTGCACGCTGGCGGAACTGAGCATGGCGAACCCGGTCGCGCGGGCCGCCATCACGTCGCTATGGTCGCCGAAGATTGACAAGCAGTGCGTGGCCAGCGTGCGGGCGGAGATGTGGAAGACGGTGGGCGTGAGTTCGCCGGCAATCTTGAACATGTTCGGGATTTTGAGCAGGAGGCCCTGAGAGGCGGTGAACGTGCAGGTCAGAGCGCCGGTCTGGAGGGCGCCATGGACGGCGCCCGCGGCGCCGCCTTCGCTTTGCATCTCCACGACCTGGGGGATCGTGCCCCAGAGGTTGCGCACCCCCTCGGAGGCCCACTGATCACACCACTCGCCCATGTTGGAAGAGGGGGTAATTGGATAGATGCCCATCACTTCATTGCAGCGATAGGCGACGAACGCGACGGCTTCGTTGCCATCCAGGGTCTTGAACTTGACCCCGTTGGACGCCGGATTGGAATGGGCTTGGGAGGCGGTTGCAGGCTTGGCGGACATATACGGTAGGATTGTGTGTGTTAAAGGTGCGAGTTACAGGGCGATTTCGGCGCTGAAGTCGGCGTCGGACGCGGGGCGGTTGAGGGTGAAACCGACGCGTTTGGCGACATTTTGCATGGCGTGGTTTTCCTTGAGTATCGTGGCGCGGATGCGCTCGAGCTTCTCCTGGCGCCCGATATCGACAAGGCGCTTGAGGAGTTCGGTGCCCAGACCCTGCCGCTGCCAACGGTCGCTGATGATGAGGGCGAACTCGGCCTCGTTGAGGCCCCGCAGTTTGCTGAGCCTGCCCACCCCGAGAACCTCGATATTTCCTGTCTTGGGGTCGCTGTGCTCGGCGACCAGAGGGATCTCCCGGTCGTAGTCGGTAAAGCACATGCGGATCAGGCGCTCATGGGCGACCCGCTGGTCGAGTTTCAGTTGGGAGAAATAACGGTAATAGACGCTTTCTTCCGAGAGGGTCTCATGGAATTTGACCATAATCGGCTCGTCTTCGGGGCGGATGGGCCGGATGACAACGCTGGTGCCGCTCTTCAAGGTCCAAGGGGCGACGTATTGGGTCGGGTAGGAGCGGATGGCCGAGGTTGGCAGTTTGTCCTGGGTCATGTCCTTGCCATAGATGACGACGCGGGCGTCGAGGGCGATGAGGTGCTCTGGGGAGGCCAGGAGCGGGTTGATATCGATCTCGGAGATCCAGGGCTGCTCGACGACGAGCTGGCTGAACCGGACGAGCAGTTCTTCGAGGGCCGCGAGGTTGACCGGTTTGCGGCCACGCACACCCTTGAGGGCCTTGTAGATGTGGGTTTGTTCCATCAACCGCCGGGCCAGGGTGGCATTGAGCGGAGGCAAGGCCAGGGAGCTGTCTTTGAATACCTCCACCAGTTGCCCGCCGGCGCCGAAGAGGAGGACAGGGCCGAATTGGGTGTCCGGGCTGCTGCCAATAATCAGTTCGTAGCCGTTGAGGTCGATCATTGGCTGGACGGTGACGCCCAGGAAATGCTCTTTGCCGACCTTCTTCTCGACTGAAGAGGCGATGGCGTTCCAGGCGCGGCGCACTGCCGCCGCGTTGCGCAGGTTGAGTTGCACGCCGCCGACGTCGGTCTTATGGGTGATGGTCTCCGAGTAGAGTTTGAGGACAACCGGGTAGCCGATTTCCTCAGCCAGTCTGGCGGCCTCCTCCTCGGTCCTGGCGACGCGGGTATCGACGGTGGGAATGCCGTAGGCGCTGAGGAGTTGCTTGGACTCGAACTCGGTGAGGATGGTCCTGCCCTGGCCGCGGACATTCTGGATGAGGGCCGTGGCCTTGGCGCGTCCGGCGGCATCGGCGCTCTGATCCGCCACCAGGGCGGGGGTCTCGTAGAGGGCGCGCAGGTTGTAACTGTAGCGGTACATGTACTGGAAGGCGCGCGCCGCCGTATCGGGGTACTTGAAGGTCGGAATGCCCGCTTCGTTGAGGATGTCTTCGCCCGGAGCGACCTCCCTGCCGCCCATCCAGCAAGCCAGGAGAGGCTTGCTCCCCACCTTGGCGTAAGGCTTCAATTGCTGGGCGGTGCCGCTCGGATCGGACATGGCCTGCGGGGTGAGGATGACCAGCATGCCGTCGCTGCCCGGATCGGCGGCGGCGATTTGCACCGCCTTGGCGTAGCGGTCGGCGCTGGCATCGCCGAGAATGTCGATCGGGTTATTATGGCTCCAGGCCGGAGGCAGGAGTTTGTTGAACTCTTCCATGGTCTTGGCGGACGGTTCGGCCAGGCGGCCGCCGCTGCCGATGAGCATGTCCGTGGCCAGGACGCCAGGCCCGCCGGCGTTGGTCACGATCGTCAGACGAGGACCCGCGGGGCGCGGTTGCTTGGCGAGGACCTCCGCCATGTGGAAGAGTTCGGCGATGGTCTCGACCCGGAGGACGCCGACACGGCGGAAGGCGGCCTGGAGCACTTCATCGCTCCCGGTGAGGGAGCCGGTATGCGAGGCGGCGGCCTTCGCCGCGGCCTCCGTGCGGCCGACCTTGATCACGATAATGGGCTTCGTGAGCGCGACTTCGCGCGCGGCGGACAGGAAGGCCCGGGCATCGCCGATGGATTCCATGTAAAGGATGATGCTCTTGGTGTTGGGGTCGTCGCCCAGGTAATAGATAAGGTCGCCCCAGTTGACGTCGAGCATCGATCCGATGGAGACAAATGCGCTGAAACCGACCTTCTCCTGCAAGGACCAGTCGAGGATGGCCGTGCAGAGGGCGCCGCTTTGGCTGATGAAGCCCAGGCTGCCGGGCAGGGCGATCGTGCTGGCAAAGGTCGCGTTAAGCCCGTTTTGAGGGACCATCACGCCCAGGCAGTTCGGGCCGATGATGCGCATCTTGCCTCGCCGGGCCTCTTCCATCACCTTGTGCTCGAGTGCGACGCCCGCCGGGCCTGTCTCCTTGAAGCCGGCGGAGATAATGACCGCCGCGCGCACGCCCGCGTCCGCGCACTCCCGGATGAGGCCGGGGACCGTCGCCGCTGGGGTGGTGAGCACCGCGAGGTCCACCTTCTCGGGCACGGCGCTGATCGTCGGGTACGCCTTCACGCACAGGACACTCGATCGCTTCGGGTTGACGGGATAAACTGTGCCGCCGAATCCGCCGCGGCCCATGTTCTGAAACACGGTCCGGCCGACGCTGCCCTTGTTCTCCGTCGCCCCGATGACGGCAACGACCTTGGGGGCAAAGATCGAATCCAGCGGGTGGCGGCGTACCTGGCGCAGAATGTCGTGCGCCGGTTCGGCGCGCTGTGTGGCGGCATTGGGTGTTGGGGTCTGCATGGAATAAAATCGGTTAAGTTTTTAAATCCGGTCTAACAGGAATAACCAGTGTAACAGGAACAATCCGGCGCGAAAGAGGTTTCTTGTACAACCCCTCATGCACCTCTGACAGTGTGCGATGAAGCCGGGCCGGCGACTTCACCGGCTTTGGCATTTGCTTAACATATTTTGCTCGGATAGGTTGAGTTCCACAATGGAATCTGAAACTGCCAGCATCGCCGCGCACTCCCGGCAGGAGGCAATGGACTGGGGGTTGGTGCTGGCAAGCCAGGGGATTGAGGCCGTGATCGAAGGCCCGGAAGGCGAGGGGTCGTGGGGAGTGGCGGTTGCGGCCCGGGATTATGAGGAGGCGGTGGGAGCGATCAGCCAGTATCGGCTTGAAAACCGGGGTTGGCCCTCGATGCAGGCGGTCTCGGAGCAGGGATACCCCTTTGATTGGGGCAGCCTTGTCTGGGTGCTGCTGGTCGTCCTCTTCTTCTGGCTGGAGGCCAGGCCGGGCCTGCGCCCGGCCGGCATGATGGTCAGCAGCCGGGTGGCGCAGGGACAATGGTGGCGCCTGTTCACCGCCGTCTGGCTTCATGCCGACGTGGGGCACCTGGCCGCCAACGCGACGCTGGGCTTTGTGCTCCTGGGCCTTGTCATGGGCCGCTACGGTTCCGGGGTGGGGTTGCTGGCGGCCTATATGACCGGTGTGGCGGGCAACGTCGGCGCATGGCTCCTGGCGCCCGGACCGCACCGCAGCCTCGGCGCGTCCGGAATGGTGCTCGGGAGCCTGGGCCTGCTTGCGGCGCAGGCGTTTTCTCCGCGGGCGAGCGACGCGCGAGCGTCGAGGCTGTTCGGGAGCGGCGTCCTGGCCGGCGTGATGCTCTTCGTTCTGCTCGGCTTGGGGCCGGGAACCGACGTCGTCGCGCACCTGGGCGGGTTCCTGAGCGGGCTGCTCTTCGGGGCCGGGTTGGCGGTGGTGCCCGGCCTGGCCCAGAAAGCGGCCAGCAATCTGCTCTGCGGCCTGATATTCGGAGCGCTCGTCGTGCTGCCCTGGTGGCTGGCACGGGAATCCGGTCCTGGAGGCTGAATTCCGCTTCGAGGATCTCGACCGGCTTCCGGGCGAGACACTCAAGCTTGACGGGGGGGCGGTCGGCCTGCAAGATGACGCCCAGGCTCGCGCCACCGAATCGGCGGGCAATCCTGACATGACGACCTCATTTCAATATTTGCAGCCCAGGCTCACGCCGGGACTCGCGGAGTACCTGGCGGTTCACGAGTCGCGGTTTGCCTTTACTCTCGACCTGGTGAGGCGGCATATCCAAGGGACCGCCCTGGACATCGGCCCGCACATCTTCACAGCCATCTTGCGTCATGAGTTTTCGAGCCGAATCGATACGCTGGGCTTCAAGGTCCCCGCGTACGAGGAGCTCATCCGGCCGAGGAACGGGGAAACCCATCACGAGTACGATTTGCACGAGGCCTGCCGCCCCCCCTGGCCGGCCATCGCGCCTTATGGAACGGTGATCTCGGCCGAGGTCGTGGAACACCTCTATGTGCATCCGCAGCATTGGCTGGGGTTTTTCCACCACCTGCTCGTGCCCGGCGGCAAGCTGATCCTCACCACCCCGAACGCCGCCAACATCCGACGCCGCCTCACCCTGCTGGCCGGGGTCCATCCCTTCGAGATGATCGGGCTGGACCCGAAATGGGGGTCGCACTTCCGTGAATACACCAAGAGCGAGGTTCTGTATTGGGCGGAAAAGACCGGCTTCAAGCTTGAGGCCCACTATGCCAAGTCTCACATGCACCGCCCGGGGATGTTCAACCGGGGCTTGTGGGCGGCATCCAACCTGCTCCCGCCCAGCCTGCGCCAGGGGATGTACTTTGTGTTCTCCAAGCCCTGAGTGCCTCCGCGAAAGGCCGGCCTGGATGAATCTTCTTGTTTGGGAGTGCGGTGGCAAGCGAAGCGCGACACCGCTTTGGCTCAGGCAGCGTCTGGCCTGTTGGATGCGTCGCGCGGCCGAAACCCCGACTCGTCGGGACGCTTCGCTTTGCCGACGCACTCCAAAATGCCACTTCGTCCACCGCCCTGCCCAGCCTCTGGTCCTTGGCCCCGCCGGGCTTGACATTTCGCCCCAAAAGAGTATGCCCTTGAAACGTGGCAACGTGTCCCGCATTCCTGCCGATCCTGGCGCGGGCGGCGCTCATGGCGCTCCTGTTGTCAGCCGGCGCATGTAACGCCCGAACCGAGACCTCGCGCCCCGAACCTCCGCGCCGGGTGCGCGAGCCGGCAGTCGCGGGCCTGTTCTATCCGGGCGAAGAGCAGGCCTTGGCCAAGGCCGTGGATGCCCTGCTGGAGCGCGCCCCGGCCCATCGTTTCTCGCGGCTTAGAGGGCTGGTTTGTCCCCACGCAGGCTACGCCTTTTCAGGCCAAACCGCCGCGATCGGCTACAAGACCCTCGTCGGACGCGAGATTCAGACCGTGATCGTCATGGGCCCGAGCCACTATGCCTTCCTGGAAGGCGCTTGCATCCCCGATGCCCAGGCATATCGAACCCCCCTCGGACTGATGCCCATCTCCGAAAAGGCCCAAGGCCTGGCCAGGACACCCCCTTTTGGACTGGAGAAGCCATGCCCGGTGCAGCGCCCGGCCTGGTGGGCGCAGGGGCCCAAGCCCGCGCCCGAACGCGGGCAGGACACACCCGAGACCTGGGAACACTCGGTGGAAGTTCAGGTCCCGTTCCTCCAGCGGGTTGCCGGGCACGCCAAGCTCCTCCCCGTCGTGCTCGGGGAAGTGGACCCCGAACGGGTTGCCAAGGCGCTGGCAGCCGTGCTGGATGACAAAACAATTGTTGTCGCCAGCTCGGATTTGAGCCATTATCACACCTACGATGCGGCCAAAGAGCTGGATAGCCGGTGTATCCAGGCCATTTGCTCTATGAACACTGACGACATGAAAGGTCAGGAGGCCTGCGGCAAGACGCCCATCCTGGCGCTAATGCACCTGGCCAAAATCAAAGGGTGGAAGGCGCAACTCCTGGATTGCCGCAACAGCGGCGATGCCACCGGCGAGAAAGACCGCGTCGTGGGCTACTGTTCGGTTGCCTTCATCGAACCCGCGGCCGAGAGCACCACGGCGTCAGACCGAAAGTTCCTGCTCGAATTGGCCCGCCGCACCCTGACAACCGTCGCCGCCAATCCCGCATCCACGGGTCCCGAACTGGACCTCAAGAGCGTCTCACCGAAGCTCGCGAAAAAAAAAGCCTGCTTCGTCACGCTCACCAAGGCCGGCGTTTTGCGCGGGTGCATCGGCCATATCCTGCCCAAGGAAGCCCTTTGCCAGGCCGTCATCGACAATGCCCGGAACGCGGCCCTGCTCGATCCGCGCTTCGACGCCGTCCGCCCCGATGAAGTGGGGCAGATCAAGATCGAGATTAGCGTGCTCACCGAACCCCAGCCACTGGCGTTTGATTCACCCGACGACCTCCTCAACAAGCTGAAGCCGCATCAGGATGGCGTGCTGCTCCGTATCGGCGAGCGCGGGGCCACGTTCCTCCCCCAGGTCTGGGAGCAACTCCCCGACAAGGTCCAGTTCCTCGACCACCTCTCGGAAAAGGCCGGCTGCCCGCCCGGCGCTTGGCGGGGCAAGGAGACCTCGGTTTCCATTTATCACGTGGAGTGCTTCGAGGAGAATGGTGTCGCCGACGCAAAATAAGCCGGACATACTGACCAAGTGATTTCGCATTGGCTGCTCGGGAGGGGGCCTGCCGCGGCGTCGCCGTCATTCCCGGCCTCATCGCGTCCGGCGCGTCAGCCCCAGGCCGGCGCCGCATTGTTCGCGCTTTTCGCGCTGGGCTTTTCGTGCGTGATGACCCAATTGGCGCTCATGCGCGAATTGCTGGCCGCCTTCTCAGGCAATGAAATGGTCCTGGGCATCGTCCTCGGTCTGTGGCTGCTGCTCATGGGCATCGGGGCCTGGCTTGGGGGGGTCTCGGCAAAACTGCCTCATCCCGCCGCCGCACTGGCGGGTCTTCTGGCCGCGACGGCCATCCTGCCTCCGGTCCAAGTATTCCTGGCGCGCACTTTGCGGAACGTCGTTTTTGTCCGCGGCGCCGCGGTTGGCGTCACTGAGACGCTCGGGGCCGCGTTCGTTCTTTTGCTTCCGTATTGCCTTGCGGCGGGCTGCGCCCTGAGCCTGGGCTGCGCCATCCTCTCCCGCAGTCAGGGGGCCTCGGGCATCGGACGCGGCTACGTTGCCGACAGCGCCGGCAGCCTTGCAGGGGGATTGCTCTTCAGCCTTGTGCTTGTTCGCTCCTGGGACCACGTCGCTATTCTTCTTTGCCCGGCCCTGCTGAGTTTGGCGGCGGTCGCCGTGCTGCATCGCAAACTCTCCCTCGCGGCAGGCGGACTGGCCCTCGCGCTCCTGGCGACGGTGGTTGTCCTGGACCCGGACGGCCTCTCGACCCGCCTCCAATACCCGCGGCAGCGCGTTGTCGAGCGGGCCAATTCGCCCTACGGCAAACTCCTCCTCGTCCAATCCGAAAGTCAGCTCGATTTCATCGAGAACGGCGTTCCTTTGATTTCGACCCGCGATGATCAGCGCATCGAGGAGACGGTCCATTACGCGATGGCCCAGCGCCCCGATGCCCGCCGGGTGTTGCTCGTCTCAGGCGGCGTCTCCGGGACCGCCCGCGAACTCCTCAAATACCCAGTCAGCGGTGTCGATTACGTCGAACTGGACCCGCTCATCCTCGAGATGGGCCGCAAGCACCTGCCCCAAAACCTCGCCGACTCGCGCATCCATCTCTTCAACGCTGACGGGCGCGTCTTCATCAAGCAAGAGGCCGCCAGGCTCGCGCGAGGAGGACCGAGGTTGCCGTCCTCCGTCCTCCGTCCTCCGCCCTCCGTCCTCCGTCCTCCGTCCTCCGCCCTCCGTCCTCCGTCCTCCTCCTCCTTCTGCTGTTTTTCTCTCTTGCTCTCTGTT
>CAZZFF010000123.1:0-19211 GCA_964653485.1 uncultured Verrucomicrobiota bacterium
GATCGATCCTTGCAAATCAAGGACTTACGCGAGAGTCGTGGGGAAGTCAGGTTAGTTGGGCCTTGCTGTCCGCGCTCTTCGCCGGGGTCACCGCCATCCTTGCCAAGATCGGCGTGGCCGGAGTGGATTCAAACCTGGCGACGGCCGTGCGGACCACGGTGGTTCTTGTGTTCACGTGGGCCATTGCGCTCGCCACGAACCCGGCGGTCTCCTTGCACCAGTTGTCGCGGCGTACGATGCTGTTTCTGACTCTTTCCGGCATCGCCACGGGACTGTCCTGGCTTTGTTATTTTCGCGCCCTCCAACTGGGCCAGGCATCCCGTGTGGCGCCCGTCGACAAGCTCAGCGTGGTGTTCGCCATTCTGCTGGCGGCGGCCGTGCTTGGAGAGAAGCTGAACTGGCACCATTACGTCGGAGGAACGCTCATCGTGAGCGGCGCGATCATATTGGTTTGGGCGTGACTTCAAACTTGAGAGACCACGTTACTGAACGGGTCTCCGCCGATTTGACGCGCACTCGCAGCCAACCCTCTTCCCCGGCGGCAAGAGGCCCGGGCTGGATTGTGACCCCGGCCGACGTATCCGCGGCGGAGACGGTGGCCGAGGCGAGCTTCCACTTCCTGCCGCCGTCTTCCAGGCCCGCGATGCGAAGCTCATAAGGGTCGTTGCCGATGACGCGGCTCGTGCCGGAAAGCGTGGCGGCCGCTACGTTCCAATCCTCGCCGCTCACCTCCAGGATGCCCTGGGACACGTGCATCGAGGTGCTCACCAGGACCGGATGGCCCGCGGCGGCGCGGAGGGCGATGATTCGGCAGGATTGCGCAGGCACCTCATAATTGAATTTCGACGAGAAGGCCCTGGCAGGGGCGTTGGCCCAGAAATCGAACGCAAAGTAGGTCTTCGCGGGGTCCAGGCCCGCCCTCGCAGCGGCGCAGCCGATGGCTTGGTCCTGGCTTTCCCAGTTGAAGAGGCCAAGCACGTCGCGGCGTTTGCTCTGGCGCGTGTCGGTGAGCAGCCATATCCGAGGCATAACGGTGTCGAAATAGTCCACTGGCCGCGCGACGCCGCCGTGGGGGGGCATCGTGCGCTTGATCAGGTCCAGGCGCTCGGGCGGCAGTTGGGGAATCCAGTCGCTGTTCAGGTAGAACTGGCCGCTCAGCGCGACCCATGAGGTGATCAGCCGCGCATGGGAGAGCGGGATCGAAGCTCGGACATAGGTTGGATCGGGGTCGTTCCACCACACCCGGCCGTTCAGGAAATAGAGCCGAGTGCCCCGGACCGGGCCGGTGATGATCGAACCGGAGCCGTTGCGGGCGATCTCCTGGCGGTAATCACCCCAGTCGTGGCCGTTGTCCGGTCCGATGCGCATCGAGTCCACCAGGCCGAGGCAGCCGCCCAAGGTGCGCATGTTCTGGCTCACGTTGCACCCGGAGAAAAACACATCGGGACCCGCCGCCTCACGCAGCAGTTTCAAGCCGTCGCGAAAGGCCTCCAGGTTGGTCTTCCTCGGATTATGCAGCGGAGCGTTGCTGCCGATATGGTCATCCCGGTAGCCGTCGTTGACGTAGATCTGCTCGGTCGCGGTGCCGGTCCACAGGCCGTCCATTTTGAAATAGTTGAAACCCCAGCCGTGGATGGTCCGGACCATCTCGGTCAGGTATGCCTGGACCTCCGGCCGGGTCAGGTCAAGCGAGGTGTTGCCCCACGGTGTCTCAAAGGGCCTGCCATCGGCGCGCCTTACAAACCAGTCCTGCCGATCCTTGAACTCGGGGTCCTCGCAATCGCTCGCGAAGGGCAGGAACCAGATACCCGGCACCAGGCCGAGTTGCCGGAACCGATCGGCAACGGGCTTCATCCCATGGGGATAGGGACCGTCGGGTTTGGCGCTCATGAAACGGCGGGCCGGTCCGTTCCGCTCCTGCCCGTCCTGCCATTTGTCGTCGATCTGGACGAAGGAAAACCCGTAAGGCTTGAGCTGTTTGGCCGCAAAGGAGGCCAACTCGACGATCGACTCTTCGTCGGCGGCGCCGCCGTGCGGGTTGGAGTACCAGGTGCAGTAGCCGGCTGGCTGGGGCCGGAGATGGATGCGGTACTGCCGGGCGACGGCGGCGGCAAAGAGTTCCTGCCCGATGCGGGCGTCGTCGAATACGCCGATGGCCAGCGTCTCCAGGGCGGCGGACTCGCCGGCCTGGAGCCAGAGATGGCCGTAATCGAGCCGGGCCTCGAAACGGACCCCGTCCTCCCCCACCTCGGAGAAGAGCGCGCCGCTGCCTCGGTCGCTCGTGAGCCAGCCGGCCACCACGCCCCGGCGCGTGGGCGGCTCCACAAGCGTCAGGAAGAGATAGCTGCCGGGGTTCCGGTCCGGCGGGGTCAGACCCGCCGTCCCCATGGTTCGCAACTGGCCGGCGGGTTTGCCTAAATCGAGCGGCAGGGTGGCCACCCTTACGCGGTTGATGTCCGCCGGCGCAAGGCTGCCGTTGCGAAGCTCCCCGCCAAGGAGAAGGAACGTCAGGCCGGGATAGAGCTCCAGCCAAACAGCGCCGCCGTCGGCGCGCCGTGCCACGATGCGCTTGCCGGGGCCGAACACGGGGCTTTGGGCTTGCTCGACCTTCGCCCCGGCTGCGGCCCCGTCGAGCTGGCCTTTGGCGACGAACGCCCGTCCGGACGCCTTCTCGATAACCGAGAAGGTGAGGGCGGCATCGTCGAATTGAGCCAGGAGTGTTTCGTTTTCGATGGCAAGCGTGGCTGCGGCTCCGTGGTTCGCGCGGACGAACAGGCCCAGGATGCAGATCGAGAATGCGGCGGCCAGCCGCCGGCGGTGGGTTGGGGCGGATTTCATATCGGCCTGAATGTTCGGGACCTCCGGGTCATTGCCAGAGTTTGTCAGGATACTCCCCCTGTGCGATGAGGCGGCGGATGCTCTCCATCACCCGGGGCCGGTCCTGGCGGTAGGTGATGCCAAACCATGAGTCTGGCGTCCGCAGCACCTTGAGCCGTTCCTGGCCCCGGTTCACAAGGGTGTTCACGACGGTTGGGATGAAAAACTCGGCCTTCTCGTCGTGGCGATGGGCCTCAAGGAACAAGGCCAACTCGCGGCGCAGATGGGTGAAGATCGTCGGCGTGAATCCCCACATGTTGAGAGAAACCGTCTCCGCGCCCGTGAGGGCACGAACGGCGCCGGCGGGGTCGGTGTAACGGACGGCGTCGCCCTGGCGCTCGACACGGGTCAGCTCGACGACATTCTCCAGAAAATCGTCCGGGGTGGTCCGGCAGACGCCGCGCGCAACGAAACCGAATTCAGAGAGGGTGTTTCTCAGGACAAAACCGACCATCGCGTAGTCGCCGCTGGCGGATTGCAGATGCCGGGCCAGCAGCTCGCACGAATGGCGGCCGTAGAAATCGTCGGCGTTGATGACGCCGAAAGGCCCGCCAATGGCTTCCTGGGCCATGAGAATGGCATGGCCGGTGCCCCAGGGCTTGAGGCGATTGGGCGGGGCAACAAACCCTTCCGGGAGCTTGTCGAGTTCCTGAAAAACGTACTCCACCGGGACCCGCCGATCGAAGCGGGCGCCGATGGTCTGTCTGAATGCTTGCTCGATGTCGCGGCGGATGACAAAGACCAGCCTGCCGAAACCGGCGCGCAACGCATCATAGATCGAATAATCCATGATGGTCTCCCCGCTCGGTCCGACCGGGTCCACCTGTTTCAAACCACCGTAACGGCTGCCTATGCCCGCAGCCAGAACGACCAACGACGGCCCGCAGGTCGTCGTTCCGTCGAGATTCCCGCGCTCGTGCATCCCTTCTTCCTACCGGCAATGGCCGGCCGGTTCAAGGGCGAAGTCTCACCGAAACCACATCAGCGAAACCACCGACAACCCAAAGAGCGATGCCGCCGCCCCAACCCACAGACCGAGCGAGGCGACATAAAATGGAAGCGAAACCCACTCGACAAGCCCCGGCATCGAGCGCCTGGCTTCTGTGCGCACGCGCCAGCCCAGGAACATCCCAACCGGCAACGCCAGCGGAAAGAGAAACGAGACCAAACTAACGATCAAGGCAACCCGCGCATCGTCGTGCAGCCGCTGAGCGACGTCGCCCCGGCTTCTGTGCCGGTACCCCGACCTCGAACCGCGCATCGCGTCGACAAAGACCGGTTCGGCAACAACCTCCAGCAACTGCGCCGCACCCGGCGTGATCTCATGCGAATCTGAATATTGCCTGTTTTTCATAGCCTGCCCACCGTCGAACCAGTGTTCAGCAGGCATTCACCATGCCAACCGGCTTTCAGCAGGAATCCTCCAGGCGTGTGTCCAATTCTTGGCAAGCACTGTCCATGTTCTGTCCTGTTCCTGGACAGGGTGAATCAGGGCTGGCTGTCAGAGGGGTCTCCCCGTCAAGACGAGGGAGGACGTGCGCATGAACCAGGGCGCGATACGGCCGGCCGATCACCAGCAAGGAGAACAGGCGGCCCGGCGCCCGATTTCGGAATAGGCCTCTACTCCGTTGCCGGCGACAAGTCGAAGCAGGCGCTTTCCTTGGTGCTATGGATGAAGAGGCGGCCGTGGGTCAACGCCGGGGTGCTCCAGCATTTGCCGGCGACGGCTTTGGTCCGGGCAATTTCCTTGTAGGCATCGGGCGAAGGCTCGACCAGCGCCAGCTGGCCGTCGTCGGCCAGTGCCAGCAGCTTGCCGCCGGCCAGCAGCACTTGTCCGGCGCCGAAGCCGGGCTGCTCCCACTTGACATCGCCGGTCTTGAGGTCAACGCACTTCAAGGGGCCGCGGCCGAATTTCTTGAAGCTGATCATCCCGTAGAGGTAACCGTCCTTGCAGACCGGGGTGCTCCAAAGGCTGGCCACGGCATTGTCTCCTTTGATGCGCCAAAGTTCCTTGGCCTGGAAGCCATCGGCGTTCTTGACGATTTGGCAGGCCGCCCCGCCAATGCCGTAGCCGGCCGTGCAGAAGACCACGTCGCCCTCAACCACCGGCGAGCACCCGGTGCAGGTGCGGTAAGGAAAGGCGAATGTCCAGAGCGGCTTGCCGGTGGCGGCTTCCACGGAAACCAAACCGCTTTGCATCATAAAGACGACCTGCCGCACGCCATGGATGGTCGCCAGGACGGGAGTGGCGTGGGTAATGGCGTCGCCGCCGGTTTTCCAGGCGACAGCCCCCGTGGCCTGGTCGAAGGCGAGCAACGATTGGCCGGCGCCTCCGCCCGCAACGTAGAGCAGGCCGCCATCCAGCAGGGGCGACATGGCGCTCTTCCAATCAATGTTCTTGCCTCCGAACTCGGCGACAATGTCCTTCTTCCACAACGGCTTGCCGCTGGCCGCATCAAGGCACTGCAACACCAGGTCCGACGAATAGACGAACACGCGCCCGTCATTGACGGCGGGCGTGGAACGCGGCCCGTCGCCGCCTTTGTTTTGGTCCGTTCCGCTGTCGCCGCCGCCCGGGTAAGTGGCAAGGCCCGTGGCCGTGGCCCAAAGCTCCTTGCCGGAACCGGCCTCCAGCGCCACACAGACTTCGGAGAGCGCGCCGCCCTGATCCCGAGAGACGATGGTAAAGGCCCTGCCTTGGGACAGCGCGAAGGAACTGAACCCCGCGGGCGCCGGCACCCGCCAGAGGCACTTGGGGGCCTGGGCGGACCAGGTAATCTTCTCCGTGGACAGACCCGCCGTTTGCGGGCCTCGATACTGCGGCCATTCTCCGGCCAGGCCGACGGCGCCTCCAGCCAGCAGAACCCCGCCGGCCAACAGTGACTTCAACGTAAGAGCATCGGTATTCATGCGACGCTCCGAGTTTGCCCGCAAACTTGCGCCGAGACAACCTTTCTTCAGGACTCGCTTGCCCGGCCATTTATTTTGCTTCCGCGCGTGAATCGTCCGGTCTAAGCTGGCGTCAGGTAAGGTAAAGTACGATCTCATGCTTTCACAAAACCGGCTGACCAATCCGTCGAAAGCGGCGACGGCGATCTTGCTCACGCTAGTCGGAATGAGCGGTTGCCAGCACACACCGCCGCCTCAACCCCCGCCCCAGCCGCCCAAGGTGGTTTTCAGCGAGAGCCACGACTTGAAGATCAAGGAGATCATGGACCTGGCGCGCCAGGAACGATGGGAAGAGGCGCAGACGAAGGCCAATTTGCTGTTTCAGCAGGACCCCAAGAATCCGATTGTGATGCGGGTGCATGTTTGGGTGGACCAGCAGGCCCAGTTGCGCCGGTCGCAAGCCCTCGAAGACAAGATCCGCGAAATAGACGCCAAGAACTCCGTCTTCAATCCCACATTCAAGAGCCTGTTGACGGAACAGAAGGACCGCGGCTTGCCGCCCCGCAAAGACGTTCGCGATGCGATCGATCGTATCGAAAACACGCCTTATTTCCCCGACACCTACGGCACGACCGTCCACGCTCAGGCGCCCGCGTTCGATTTTGAGAGCGCCAAGGGACGCATGGTCAAGGCCCTCGAGAAGGAGGTCACGGTTCAATTGGACAACGTCCCGCTGGAAACCCTCCTGGTGCGCCTGGGCAATGACGCCGGTGTCAATATCGTGGCCGACAAATCGCTCCCGGCCCTGAAGCAAATCCTGACAGTCCATTTGGAAAAGGTGAAGCTGAGCGAGTTTTTCCGGTATATCTCCAGGAATTACGATCTCCAGTTCCAGACCGGCCCGGACCTGGTATGGGTGGTGGACGGCAAAGACCCCAAGCATATCATGCAGGAGACCCGGTTCTATCGGCTCCGCAAGGGCTTCATCCTCCCGGCCCAGTTTGGCGCCAAGGACCTCACCCATACCGTAACCAAGGACCCCAAGCAGACCAATGTGGTGGACACCACGAGCCTTCAGAGCTTCGTCAACGACCAGGCCCCGGAAGTGCCCTCGTTGGAGAAGGCCATCAAGGACTTGGTCGTGGCGGGCACCAACGGGCTGAAATACATGATCGATTTTGAGCGGAACCTCGTGATGGCGCGAGGGACGCCCGAAGACCTTGAGATGCTGGAGAGGGTCATCCGCGAATTCGATCAGCCCGTCCAACAGGTGTTGATCGAGGCGCGGTTCGTGACGGTCTCGAAGCCGGCCTTCATGCAATTGGGCGTCCTGTGGGAGACGGGCCGCAGTGCGCAACAAACGGGGTTGCCCCAGGACTTCACCGGCATAGTGGACAGCCAGAACTTCCCGCAGACGATAGCGGTGGGCGGGGCCGCCACGCCGGCGGTGGGAATCGGCATCCAGGAGACTTTCGCCAAGGTCTTTGGGGCCGGGGATCTGAGCGCGACGATCAGCGCCCTCGAGCAAAGCGGCGAGAGCCAGACCCTCAGCGCCCCGCGCCTGACTGTCCTGAACAACCGCCCCTCCCGCATCAGCAACGGCCTGGTCCAGTACTACTACGAGGAATACCAGGTCCTGCCCATCGTTCAACAGTACTACACTTCATCGTCCTTTGTGCCCAGCGGCAAACCGACGCAGATTGTCGCCGGGGCCGAGCTGAACGTGTTGGCCAGCATCAGCGGGGACGGCAAGAGCATCCTCCTGGCGCTCAACCCGCGCGTGAATACGGACGTCCAGCTCGTCAACTACGCCACGCTCAGCCAACTCAATACTTCCGGCCAAGTGCAGAGTGAATTCAACATCAGCCTCCCGCAATACCGGACTGAGGAGCTTGCCACGCGCATGGTGGTCAAATCGGGCGAAACCGTGGTGATGGGCGGCGTGTTGGAGCGCGAGCGTTCGACTTACGTGGAGTCGGTGCCCGTCCTGGGCGACCTGCCGCTGGTGGGCATCCTCTTCCGCCGCCGCACCGAGGTGGACACCCCGCGCTACCTTTTGATCTTCGTCACTGCCACGATCGTCAAAGACACCGGCGAGTTCCTGGTCTATGATGAGGCCGGCATCTCGCCAAGCTCGCTCACGATCAATCCCTTTCCGACCAGCCCGCCCCCGGTCAACCCGCTGCCAACCGGTGAGCCGCCGGCGAGTTTGACCCGGCCGATTCTGGTGCTGAGCAATGCGCCCCCCGCGGGCCTGCCGCCCGCTAATCCGGTGTCGACCAACGCGCCTCCCACGACTGCTCCGCCCACCGGTCCGGCGTCGACCAACGCGCCTCCCGCGAAGGTGCCGTCCACCGGCCCGGGGCCGACCAATGCGCCTCCCGCGAAGGCGCCGCCCGCCGGCCCGGCGTCGACCAACGCCGTCCCCGCCACCCCGGCGTCTCCGGCCACGCCGGGCACCAATGCCCTGGGGCCGTCGAAATAGACGCGTCCAAGCCGCTTGCCTTTCGAGCCTGTGCCCAACCTCCTATCCAGATTAAAGCTCGGCCGGGTCAAGCCGCCGATTCGGCGGGTGCTGGCGCTGGATGCCGGCAGCCGCTCCCTCAAGCTGTTGCTGGCGGAAAGCGACTTTGGCCGGCTGCGCATCCTCAAGGAGGAACTCATCGATTTGCAGGCCGAGGGGCTGGTCTCAGCGGATGAGACCAAGGCCCATCTTCAGGAGACCCTGGGAGATTGGGGCCGTCCGCCCGTGGCCCTGGTCCTGCCCCAGCACATGTCCATCTCCCAGACGGTCGAGTTGGCTCAGGCGGCCGAAGGTGAGGTCAAGAACCTCATCCACGATGAAATCGTCAAGCTCAGCGGCGTCAGCGACACCCGCATCGTTTATGACTTTGTGCGGACGCAGACAGTGGCCAACAACCGGCAGCAGTTCTGGGTGACGCTCTGTCAGGAAGGCGATGTCCGAGACCGCATCCTGCGGCTGGGGATCGAGCAGGAAGACCTCTGCGAGGTGACTACGACTGCCGGCGCCCTGGTCAACGCCTACCGCGCCATGAGACCGTCTTCATCGCGGGCCATTCTGGTGCATCTTGGCGCGCAGTCCACGGTCCTGGTTATCCTCCTGGCGGGCCAGGCCGCTTTCGTAACCAGCTTCCAGATGGGCGGCGATTTCCTGACCCGCTCCCTGGCCCGCGTCCTGGCCTGTCCCGAAGAGAGGGCGGAGTCCATAAAACGCGACCGGAACGTTCTTAAGGGGGAAGAGGCCTGCCCGGAATTCGCCGTGGTCCTGGACGGCTGGGTGGCCGAGCTGAAACGCCAGTTGAACGACTGGTTCGAACACAATCCTCCGCTCGTCTCCGAGGTGGCTTCCTTTGAGTTGGTCGCCAGCGGAGGCGGCTTTGATCAGCCCGGGATGCTCGAGTATCTCGAAACCGAGGCGGGGCTTAAATTCCACCCTTGGCCGAGGCCCAGCCAGTCCGAGGCGGTCTGCCCTTCCAAACGATTCGAGGTGGCCTTCGGCACGGCTCTGCAAGCCCTCGGCCAAAGCACGCAGCCCATTTCCCTGTTGCCCGAGGATTACCGTGCCAACTGGCAAAAGCGCCTGGCGCGCCAGCGCATCGAGTCGGCCAGCGTCGTCCTGGCCATGGCCTGCTTCCTCCTCCTGGCCTTCGGCACCTGGCAGAACATACGGGGCGCCCTTGATCGACAGGCCCTGGATGCCAAGGTCCAGGCCAGCGAGGAGAGCGTCCGGACCAACAACGTGCTGAGCGCGCAACTGCTGGCTCAATATGATGACCTCCGGCCGCTCCTGGCCCGGCAGCAGTTCACCCTGGACGCGCTGAACACGCTCGCCCTGCTCCAGCAATCCCGTGGCAACCGCAGTTTCTGGTACGCTCTGTTCGCCGACCAGCAGACCTACTTTCGAGCCCCCATCCTCTCCTCAACCAACAAAGCGGCCGGCACCAACCTCTTCGCCAAAGAGCTCTTGGCAGGATTTGCCTCCGGGCCTGTCCCGGTCGCCCTGACCAACGTTCCGCCCGGAACGCGCGGATTCATCGCCGAATTATGCGTGCCCGAAGACCCGGAGACGGCCCGCGGCATTCTCAGCGAATTAGTGAGCGCCTTGAACCAGCAGCCCCTCTTCGCGAGGGTGGACCTGCTCCCGGACGACCAGCGCCGCAGCCTGGCCGACCCCAAGGTGATTATCCCCGACAGACACTTTGCGCTGGAATTGGACCTTGCGGCGACCGAGTTCGAGCAGGCGCTGCCGCTCAAAAAACCGCCGGGTCGCCGAGGGTCCTCCACGCCCGCCAAGACAGGAACGCATCCATGAGGCCATTCCGGGAATACCAACGCGGCGCAGTCGTCCCGCTTGCCGGGCTGGTCCTGGCGGGTTATTACCTGCTGGTGTTCCTGCCGGTGGCCCACCGGGCCGATGCCATCGGCGAAAGCCTGACGCGGCATTGGGGCCAACTCACCAACGTGCTGGACCAGACCAACGCCGTCGCTCTCGATTTTCAGCGCATTACCAACCAACTCCAGGCAACACGCCAGGCCCTCGCCCAATTGCGCGAGGCCAGGAAACAAGCGGCCGTCCGTTTTGAACTCGGTCCCGGCCTGCGCGCAAAAATGAAATCGCCGTTTCAAAACGTCGAGTTCGAGAAAGACCGCGGCCGCAAAAAGGACGATCTGACCAGCCTGGCAAAACAGCTTCAGGTCGTTCTCGAACCCGCGGTGCTGGACGGCTTTCCCGAATACACTTCTGATGTCCAGCAGCCGGCCCTGCTCTGGCCGGCCCTGTCCATGGTGGATGGGCTTTTAGTCACGGCTGTCCAATGCAAGGTTACGGCCATCTGCGCGCTGGAATCGCCCCTGGTCTTCACCAATGCGCCTCCATCGGATGGCGCGGGCCGTGTGGCTCAAATCCCCTTGCAAATCGAGGTCGTTGGACCCGTGACCAACGTGCTGCGCCTGGTCCAAGACCTGCCCCTGCGCGGGGAGGAGCTCCGCGCCGCCGGCTTCACCAATGCCCCTCCCGGCAAACTGCCTCTCTTGCTCGACAGGCTCATCATCAAGAAGCAATCCCCGGATAAACCTGACGAAATTCGCGTCGGCCTGCGCCTCGTTGGCTTTGTCTTCCAGGAGTGAGCATGAAACCCGCCGGAGTTCAAACCTTGCGGAGCCGCTCCTTCGTTATCGTGGTTCATTGCGGCCTGTGGCTGCTCGTTTACCTGGCGCTCACGGGCCTGGGCGGCAAGGCCCCGGCTTTCCTCCAAACCCAATCCCGGTCCGCCTCGCCGCAGAGCTTGCTGCCCGCCGCCCGTCTCCAGCGGCTCTTTGCCGCCGATGCCTGGCCAAAAACTCCCGTCCAAACCAATTCGCTCGACCCCTTCTTCACGCAGTATTTTAACCCAATCAAGGCCCCGGCCGCGCCTCCCACGACTCGGGACATCGAGGTGACTTACCTGGGCTATTACCAAACGGGCGACGGGCCCAGGCGGGCGATGTTCAAGCTGGGCGATGCCATCCTCGTGGCCCAGGTCGGCTCGAATGCCACCGCCAACCTGTTTGTTGCCGACGCCGCGATGCGCACGCTGACCTTGACTAACCCCGCCGCGCAAACCAATTTGCTCCCTTTGAACGCCAAGACGCAACTGAAAGTGCCCATTCAATGAACGCCACCCCGCCGCCGCTGCAAAGAGAAGCCGGCGACCTCCTTCTGGCCCAAGGCAAGCTCACCGAACAGCAACTCGAACAAGTCCGGCGGCGCCAACGGCGGCTCAACCTGCCCCAGCACCGCGCGATTGTTGACCTGAACTTCGCCTCCGAGGAAGACACCTGGCGGGCCCTGGCGGCTGTGAACCATCTGGAATTCGTCGACCCCGTCGCCCTGAACTTGAGCCGCGAGACCCTCGACCTGGTTCCCATCAAATTCATCCTCCACTACCACCTCCTCCCGGTGGGCGTCGAGCCGGATGGACTGATCCTCGCCTTCAGCGAACCGCCGCGGCAGGTCGAGCCGGCCCTGCGCCTGGTCCTGGGCAAACGGTTCCGCGCGGTCCTGGCTGCCCCGAGTTCGATTCATGCCGTCACCAAAAAGCACTTTGGGCTTGGGGCCGAGACCATCGAAAAACTCCGCCAGGAACGCGGCCCCGGCGAGCTGAACCAGGAAATCGTCTTTGATGTCCAAGGCAAGGAACCCGACTCCGCCCTCGAAGCGACCGTGTCCGCGTTCGTGGACCAGGTCCTCCAGGAAGCCCTCCGGCTCCGGGCGACCGACATCCATATCGAGCCTTACGCCAATTCCATCCGTCTGCGCTACCGCGTGGACGGCATGCTCGAGACCGTCCCGCTGCCGGCCGACATGCGCCATCTCCATTCGGCGGTGGTCTCGAGGCTCAAGATCATGGCAGGCCTGAACATCGCCGAAAAGCGCCTGCCCCATGACGGCCGCATCGCTATGAAGACCGGCGATGAAGAATATGACCTCCGCGTCTCGGTCGTGCCCACCAAATATGGCGAGGCGGTCTGCCTTCGCATCCTGGGCCGCCAGAGCCTCTTCCTGGACTTGAGCCAACTGGGCATGGAGCCTAACCAGGAAGCGGTCTTCGCCCAGTTGACTCGGCTGCCCCAGGGCATGGTCCTGCTGACCGGCCCTACCGGCAGCGGCAAGACCACCACCCTTTATACCGCCTTGGCGCAGGCCAACGATGAAAACCGCAAGCTCATCACATTCGAGGACCCTATCGAATACCAACTCGAAGGCGCCGTCCAGATACAGGTGCGCGAGCAAATCGGCCTGACTTTCGCCACCGGCCTTCGCTCCGTTCTGCGCCACGACCCCGACGTCGTGCTCATCGGTGAAATTCGGGACTTTGAGACCGCCGAAATTGCCGTGCGCGCCGCGCAGACGGGCCACCTGGTCTTCTCGACCCTTCACACCAACGACAGCATCGGCGCCGTCACCCGCCTGCTCGAAATGCGCATTGAGCCTTACCTCATCGCCTCCTCGCTGGTGTGCAGCATTTCCCAGAGGCTGGCCCGCCGCATCTGCCGCCACTGCGCCCAACCCGATACGGCCATTCCCGACGGCACACGACAAGAAATGGCGGCCGCGCTGGCCATTGCGCCCGAAGAAGTCAGGGCCTGGACGGGCCGCGGCTGCGTCGAGTGCAATCAAAGGGGCTACCGCGGACGCATCGCCATCTACGACTTCTTCCTTCTCAACGAGGCCCTGTCCGACCTCATCCGGCCCGGCTTGCGCACGGAAGAGTTGCGCCATGCCGCCCGCCGGCTCGGCTGGCGTTCTCTCCGCGAGATGGCCTGGTTCAAAGTCCAACGCGGCCTCATCCCTATTTCCGAACAAGACCGCTGGACGCGCCTGGTCGACCCGGCCCTCTTGAGCGAAAAGCATTAGGTCTTCGGATTTCCAGGTTGTAGGGTTTGGCTCTCCCACCGCGGCCGGATTGCCGTTTAGGAGTGCCCTGGCAAGCGGAGCGCGACACCGCTTTGGTTCGGGCGGCGTCTGGCATGCTGGATGTCCCGCGCGGCCGAAATCCCGACTCGTCGGGACGCTTCGCTTTGCCGGCGCATTCCACAATACCACTTTGTCCACCGCCCTGGCCTCCGCTCAGGGCTTTAAACTCTGTCCTTGCGGCGGGACGCGGTTTAAGGCACTGGATAGGCGCAAATGAAACAGACCAGACTTTTGGGTAAGACGCTGCGCGAGCCGCCGAAGGACGCGCAGACCGCCGCACATGCCCTGATGCTGCGGGCCGGCTGCATCGAGCAACTCTCCGCCGGCGTTTATGTCTATATGCCGCTGCTCTACCGGTCGCTGGCCAAACTGTCGCAAATCGTGCGCGAAGAGATGGAGGCCGCCGGCGCCGTCGAGTTGCTCATGCCCGCGCTCCAGCCGCGTGAATTGTGGGAGGAATCCGGCCGCTGGGAGCGATACACCGCCGTGGACGGCATCATGTTCGCCTTCAAGGACCGCCGTGGCGCCACCGCCTGCCTGGGGCCGACGCACGAAGAGGTCATCACCGACATCCTCCGCCGCGAGATCAAGTCCTACAAGGACTTGCCCAAGTGCGCCTTTCAGATTCAAACGAAGTTTCGCGACGAAATCCGGCCGCGTTTCGGCTTGATGCGCGCGCGCGAGTTCATCATGAAAGACGCCTACAGCTTCGATGCCGACGACGCGGGGCTGGAGGTCTCCTACGAGGCCATGCGGCGGGCTTATCACCGGATTTGCGAGCGTATCGGCTTCCGCTACCGGGCCGTGGAAGCGGACCCCGGCGCCATCGGCGGCAGCGGCAGCCAGGAGTTCATGGTCCTGGCCGACACGGGCGAGGACACGATCCTGTTCTGCGACCGTTGCGACTACGCGGCCAACCAGGAGCGCGCGCAGTCTCGTCTGCAGGAATTCCCCGGTGACCCCGAACCCAAACCGATGCAGGCGGTCCTGGGCGAAGGCATGATCGGCGTTGAAAAGCTGGCACAGTTCCTCCAGATACCCGTCTGGAAGACCACCAAGACCCTGATTTACCAGGCCGACGACCGCGTGGTGGCGGTGGTGGTGCGCGGCGATTGCGAGGTGAACGAAGTCAAGGTGGCCAACTTCCTGGGCTGCAAGGTCCTTCGGCTGGCCTCGGCGGAGAGGATTAGGGAACTGACCGGCGCCGAGGTCGGCTATGCGGGGCCGATGGGGCTGCCCGCTTCGGTGCGAGTCATTGCCGACCATTACGCCGGCAACCGCGTCAACTTCGAGTGCGGCGCCAACCAAACCAACTACCACAACATCAACGTCAATTTCGGCCGGGACCTCCCGCTGCCGGAGTTCGGGGATTTCAAGCTGGCCAGGCAGAGCGAGGGCTGCCCTCGTTGCGAAGGGCATCTCCAGGCCGCGCGCGGCATCGAGGTCGGCCACATCTTCAAGCTCGGCGCCAAGTACTCGGAGGCGATGAATTGCCGCTATCTGGACGCCCAGGGCAAGAGCCGGGCCGTCATCATGGGCTGCTACGGCATCGGTGTCTCGCGCATGGCCGCCGCCTGGATCGAACAGAACCACGACGACAAGGGCATCCTCTGGTCGCCCGCCATCGCCCCCTTCGATGTCCACCTGATCGGGCTTAACCTCGAAGACCCGGCCGTCTCGGCCCAGGCTGAGCAGATTTACCAGCAACTCGAGAAGGATGGCCTGACGGTCCTTTTCGACGACCGCCCGGCGCGCGCCGGCGAGAAGTTCAGCGACGCCGACCTTATCGGCATCCCCGCCCGGATCACTATCAGCAAGCGCACCATCGAGCAGGGCAAAGTCGAATTCAAACCGCGCCGCGAACCTAAGGCGGAACTGTTGTCCCTCGACGAAGCCAAGGCCCGCATTCAAGCCTCTCGCAAGTGAGCCTGCGCGTCGCGGGGGGCGCGTCGAGAGCGTAGAGCGTCGGAGTGCCAGGTCGATCTGAAGCCTCCCCGCTTCAACCCCAACGGAGTTGTGTAGCAAAGCCCAGGGTTGTCCCTTCGGTCTAACCCTGGGCTTTGAGACACAACCGCGTTGCGGTTGAGGGAGCACACGTTCGATGTTCACGGCTTCCTGGCGTGACGCGGATGCCCACCGGGGCGCGGACGCGCCCACCGCCATTTTTCTTGTTATATTCTCCCGGTTCCTGGAACAGAGTAGGTGAAAGTCAAAGCACGGCCTGTTTCCTTGCCGCCGGGGGGAAAAGGGGCGGCCGACGACGTTATGGAACGACAGCAAGAGTTGATGGCTGAGTTTGTGGCCGGGCGCCACAACCTCTTCGCTTTTGTCCAGGGGTTCGTCCGCAACCCGCACGACTCGGAGGACATTTTCCAGGAGGTGTGGGTCCGTTTCTCTCGCGCGCTGGCCGAGGGGGTCGAGATTCGGGACCAGGCCAAATGGTGCCGCGGCACGGCCCGCAACCTCATCCTGCACTATTGGCGCGACCGCCGGAGGGACGCCGTGCCGGCTGACGAGCAATTGCTGGACCTGGCCGAGTTGGCGTTCGCCGAGCAGTCGGCCAACCAGGACTCCTGGCGCGCCCGGCAGGAGGCGCTGACCGAGTGCATTCATGAGTTGCCGGAGCGGGCGCAAAGCCTGCTTCGGCTGAAATACGAGCATGGATTGCCCGCCAACGAAGTGGCAGGCCGGCTCCGGCAAACGAGCGCCGCCGTGCTGATGTCGCTCTCGCGCCTGCGCCGTGCGTTGCGGGATTGCGCGGAGAAGAAGCTCAGGCTGCAAGGGTTGGGAACATGAATAACCTGGAGCAACTGCTGGCCAAATGGGAAGCGGGCGACCTGTCCCCCGCCGAGTTGGCAGAGCTCAAGCAACTGCTGGCGACGTCCGAGGCCCGCGCCGAGTTGGTTGGGAATTGGCTGCTGGACGAGACGATCTACGACACGCTCCACTCGCAGCCCGCGGAGGGGGTGGCGGCAGCTCCCGCGCGGCTTTCGCACGCGCAGGCCCGGCAGGCAGCCAGGCCCTTCCGCGCGCGGCCCCGCCGTCTGCCCTGGCTGGTCTGGCATGAAGTGCGTTTCAGGGTGGGTTGGGCGTTCGGGGTTGCGACCGCGGCCTGCCTCGTCCTGGTGGGAGTTCACTCTTATTTTCAGCACGCAGCCGTGGGAGGCCTCGCGGAGGTGCGCGCCGAAGTGACCGTCGAACGCAACGGGACGAGGCACCCTGCCGTTTCAGGGCGGATGCTCTATCCGGGGGATATCGTTCGCGTGCCGGCCGGGGGGGCGGCGTCTGTGACTTGGGCTGGGGAAGCGACCCGCCTGGAGCTGGCCCCTGGGGCGGAATTGCGGCTGTTCAACCCGATGTGGGGCAAGCGGCTTTGGCTGGACGCCGGCGCGCTCGATGCCTCCGTCGCCCCCCAGCCCCTCTGGCGCCCCATGATGATCGCCACGCCTCAGGCGGAGGCCAAAGTCGTGGGCACACACTTTTCTCTCTCAGCGACCGCCGCCCGCACGCACATCGAGGTCCTGGATGGGATTGTTCGCTTGCGCAAGAGCCTGCTGGCCTCGCTGCACGGCAACGCGGAAGTCCTCGTCCACGCAGGCGAGGCCGCCACCGCGGCCCCGGATGTGGACCTTGAAGCCCAACCGATCACCGGGTCTTTGTCCAGCGATGTCTGGACCGTCCCGTCTGGCACCGCCTTTGCCGACGCCCCGGCTCGGGGCACATTGTTGAGCCAAGCGGGCCTTTCCGGCGTCCCCGCCAACGTGGTGGAACGGCTGCGCGGCTATCTGTTGGCCCCGGTTTCGGGCGACTACACTTTCTGGATAGCTTCTCCCAACGGCGAAACCCCGGCCGAGCTTTGGCTCAGCCCCGATGGGGATCCCGCCCGCGAGCGCCGTATCGCTTACCTGGAGCCGCCTTCAACGGCCGCAAAAGGCACAGGTCCGTCCCGCCAGGGCGGGGCCGGGCGCAGCCGCGGGCCAACCTCCGCCCTTCAGGCCGATGCACAGAGGTTCCCAAGTCAAAAGTCGGCCCTGCAAAGACTGGTCCAGGGCCGGCGATATTACATCGAGATTTGGCATGAAGGCATCGGTCCCGAGAGGATCGCCTTGTGCTGGCGCCTGCCGGGCGAACCGGCCAGCGCCCCACCCAAATTGGTCGACATCCAAGCCCTCCGGCCTCTTGGGGATGACTGGAGCTTGGAGAAGGGGACTGGAACAAAGTGAGGCAGCGTATGGAGAGCGACTTCGTGCTTCGGCTGTATCTGCGCGACATATCGAGCACATCGAGGGCCGCACCGGCTCGAGAGTCGTGGGCTGCGGAGCCGGGCAGGCTCGACGAGACAGGCCGGCAACAGCTTGTGCTCGGCCATCTGCCTCGGGTCGTGCGCATCGCATTCGATTATCAGGGCCTGGGCCTGCCCCTGGGCGACCTTATCGGCGAGGGCAACATCGGCCTGATGCGGGCGGCCGAGCTGTTCGACCCTGTCCGCAACGTCGCGTTCGCCTGTTACGCCAAGCCGTGGATTCGCGTGCGGATGCAGCGCGCCCTCAGCTACCAGGCGCGGCCGCTGAACGTGCCGGCGGATTTTTCCTGGCGCCGCTCGCGCTCGAGCCCGCCCCCCTCGTTCGTGCCCCTGGAAAGCCCCTGGCCCGGCAACGAAACCGATCTGACCCTGGCCGAGGTCATCCCCGACGAGACCTCCCCGGCACCGGACCGCGAGGCCGCCCTCCATAGCGACCGTGACTTTGTGGATCGCCTCATCGCCGTGCTCTCTCCCGCCGAGCAGAAAGTCATTCGCCTCCGGTTCGGCCTGGACGACGGTTGCCATCGCACGCTCGCGGAGGTGGGCCGGTTGCTCGGTTACGGCCGCCAGGGAATCCACCGCATCCAGTCCGTCGCCCTGTCAAAACTCCGCCACCACGCCCGCTATCTGCAAGCTGCGCCGAAGAGGTGCGACCGCCCGAAGCCTTCGCTTCTTCCGCCCTTGTTTGACTCCGCGGCCCGCGCCGCCTTATACTCCAGGCATGGACGAGGCCGGCAAGAAGTCTGCCAGAGAGCGGTTTGCCGAATATCTTTCGGAAAAACGGCTGCGCCTGACCTCTCAGCGGCAGGTCATCGTTGACACCGCGTTCGGCACGAACCAGCACTTCACCGCGGAGCAACTCCTGCGGTGGTCTCACCGCAGGGACAAGTCGGTTTCCCGCGCCACTGTCTATCGGACCTTGCCCCTGCTAATCAAAAGCGGACTGGTCGGCGAAATGGATTTTGGCAAAGACCGCAAGTACTACGACCCCAACTACGCCGAGCACCCGCACCACAACCACATCATCTGCCTGCAATGCGAGAAGATATTCGAGTTCGAGAGCGAGAAGTTAGCCCAACTGGAAAACGAGATCAGCCAGCGGCTTGGTTTCTCCGTCCAAACCCGCCGGATGCTCGTTACCGCCACGTGCGACGAGTTCCGGAAACTGGGGGCCTGCGGCAAAAAGAAACAATGATTTTGAACTTTCGCGACACCGGGGTGCGATGGGCCTGCATTCTCTTGCTCCTGGCCGGCGGCAGCTTGGTCGCCGAAGATTGGCCGCAGTGGCTGGGTCCTGGCCGCGACGCCGTCTGGCGCGAGACCGGCATCGTCGAGAAGTTGCCCGACGGCGGCCCGCCGGTCTGTTGGCGGACCCCTATCGGGGCGGGTTACTCCGGACCGATCGTCGCGGGCGGGCGGGTCTATGTGACCGACCGCCAGCTTCCCGCCGAGACCGCCACCCCCGCAGGCCAGCCTCCTCACGGCCCGGTCCTCGGCAAGGAACGGGTGCTCTGCTTGAATGAAGCGGACGGGGCCATCCTCTGGCAGCACGCTTATGAATGCCCTTACACCATGAGCTACTCCGCCGGACCTCGAGTGGCGCCCCTTGTCAGCGAGGGCCGTGTGTATGCGCTGGGCGCCGAAGGAAACCTGCTTTGCCTGGAC
>CAZZFF010000124.1:0-19141 GCA_964653485.1 uncultured Verrucomicrobiota bacterium
AAAGGAGATGGTCCGAAATGCGGAGCCCGAAGGGGCGCCAAGATCGATCCAACCCGTGCCGTCTATGTAAGTCTGGAAGGTCGGCAGCCAGACTTCGGGGCTGGTGCCGCCGCGCTGCCAGGTAATCGTGGAGCCATCGAAGGAAAGGAAGTTGATGGCCGGATCGGTCGGGAGCAAGCGTCCGACCTGGGAGCGGGGTTGGCCGCCCAGGGTGGCGAAGGAGCCGCCGGCGACGACGGAGCCATCGGACTGGAGGGCGAGGGCGGAGACCTGGCCATCGGCTCCCGGATTGAAGGTGTCGTCCAGGGAGCCGTCGGGGTTCAGCCGGCCGAGGTACTTGCGCGTTTCGCGGCCGAGGGTGGTGAAATTCCCCCCCACCAACACCTTTCCGTCCGCCTGCAAGCCGACGCAGTAAACGAGGTAAGGCGAGAGTGAGACGTGGGCGTTGGGATTGAAGGTGGCGTCCAGGCTGCCATCCGTTTTCAGACGTCCGATGCACCAACGGGTCTGTCCGTCGAGGACCGTGAAGACGCCGCCCGCCAGGATATTTCCATCCGGTTGCAACGCGAGGCTGTAAACCCAACTGTTTGCGCTGGAAGTGAAGGAAGAATCGAGCGTACCGTCCGTGTTGAGCCGGCCGATGTAAGAGCAGGACTGTCCGCCCAGGCCGGTGAAGACGCCGCCCACCAGCACCTTGCCATCGGGCTGAATAGCCAGGGCCAGCACGGCATTATCGGGCGCGGGAGCGAAGGCGGTGTCGAGGGTGCCGTCGGAATTGAGGCGTGCGAGGTAAGGGTAGGGTTGCCCGCCGACGGTCGTAAACTCGCCGCCAACGAGAATCTTTCCGTCCGGTTGGATGGACAAGGACAGCACCCTGCCGTTGAGGGCGGGCGTGAACGTGGAATCGAGCGTGGCGTCCGTGTTGAGGCGTCCGAGGAAACCGCAGGGCTGGCCGGCCAGGTTGGCGAACTGGCCTCCGACGAGTATTCTGTCGTCGGTTTGCAATGCCAGGGCACTGACGCTGTTGTCGGCGCCCGGATTGAACGAGCCGTCGAGGGAGCCATCCGTGTTGAGGCGCGCGAGGCCAAGTCGCGGCTGGCCGCTCACAGACCCGAAGTCGCCCCCGACCAGGAGTTTGCCGTCGCTCTGCTGGATGATGGCCGAGACGGAATTGTCTGCGCCTGGGTTCCAGGAATCAACCAGGACCAGGTTAACGGTAAGGGAAGCCAGGGAACTGGTCGTCTTACCGAAGTGGTTGGTGACGACGACGTCATAATTGCCTATATCGGTTCGCTGAGGGCTGGGGATGGAGAGGGCGGCCGCGGTTGCGCCTACGATGTTTGTGCCGTTCTGGCGCCACTGGTAGGCGATGGGGGCCGTCCCGGCGACGCCCACATTAAACACGGCGAGTTGGCCGGCGTTGACTTGGAGACTGACAGGCTGATTGGTGATGACGGGGTCCACGACCACCAGGTTGGCGGCGGCGCTGAGCACTTGACCGTAGGGGTCGGTCACGAGAACCGTATAGGCCCCCGCATCGCCGCCGAGGACACTCTTCAAGGTCATTGTCGAGGATGTGGCGCCGGAGAGGTTGGTGCCCTGCACCAGGTTGGTCCCGTTCTTGAGCCACTGATAGGTGATAGGCGAAGCGCCGGCGGCTGAGACGCTGAACGAGACCGGACTGCCGGCGACGTTGGTGCTGCCGACGGGCTGCTTGGAGATGTACGGGTCCAGGACAGTGAGGGTGGCGACGGCGCTGGTTACGGCGCCGAAGGGACTGCTGATGAGGGCCGTATAAGCGCCGCTGTCCAGCCCGGATAGGTTGGTCAGCGAGAGGGTCGCGGTGGCGGAGCCGGAAACATTTCCGCCATCGGTCAAGGTGAAGGTGCCTTTTATGGTCGTTCTGCGCCAGGTGTAAGACAAGACGGGTGTGCCCGAGGCCTGCACGGAAAAGACCACCGAGGTCCCGGCGAGATTGGTCGAGCTGACTGGCGACTTGACCAGCACTGGCGAGGCTGAATCAGACTCCACAAACCAGCCTGAGCCATTGAAGAGTCCGCCAGGAACGAGGCCGCGGGCGCGGAGCATGGACTTAGGCGGGACAGTGACGTTCGTCAACATCCAGCCGCCGACGGTGCGGGCGCCGGCGCCCAGGTTAGTCCAATTCAGGCCGTCGGGGGAGACCTCGAAAGTCGTACGCCAGACTTCCGGATTGCCGCCTCCCCGGAGCCAGGTAATGCTCGAACCATCCGAAGAGAGGCTCTGGGTGGGCGTGTTGGTGTTCGTGAGGCGGCCCAGGAAAGCGCGGGGCTGTCCGGCCAGGACCGAGAAAGCGCCTCCAACAAGGATTTTACCGTCGCTCTGAATGGCGAGGGCGCCGACGGGGGCATTCGCGCTCGGGAGGAAACTGGTGTCCAGGACGCCGGCGGTGGTCAAGCGGCCGATGTACCTGCAAGACATCCCGCCGAGGTTCCGGAAACTCCCTCCTACGACGATGCTGCCGTCCGCCTGCAAGACCAGACTGGTGGGGGGAGAATCCGGGTTAGGATTGAAGGAGGTGTCCAGGCTTCCGTCGGCATTGAGGCGTCCGAGGTTACGCCAGGGCAGACCGTCGAGCGTGGTAAAGGAGCCGCCGAGGAGGATTTTGCCATCGGCCTGGACCGCCAGCGCGGTTACGGGAGCGTTGACGCTCGAGGTGAAGGAGGCATCGGGGAATCCGTCCGAGGTGATTCTGCCAAGCCAGGGGGAACTCTGCCCGGCCAGGACGGAGAAAGAGCCGCCCACCAGTATCTTGCCATCGGGTTGCACCGCCAGGGCGCTGACGCCTTGGTCGGGATTGGGAGCAAAGTTGGCGTCCAGCACGCCGTTGGACAAGAGCCGGCCCAGGCTGGCGTAGGGTTGACCGTTGAGCGAGGTGAAAGCGCCGGCGCAGAGGATCGAGCCATCCTCCAGGACTGCCAGACATTGGACGGCGCCATTGGCGCCCGCGACGAAGTTGGTGTCGAAAGAGCCGTTCATGTTGAGCCGTCCGATATTGGTGCAGGCCACGCCGGCGAGGGTGTTGAAGGAGCCGCCGACCAGTATTTTGCCATCGGGCTGGACAGCGATGCATTGGATTTCGCCGTCCGCCGTTCCGCCGAACCGGGTGTCGTCGGTGCCGGTGGAGTTCAGGCGGGCGAGATAGTTGGTTCCTTGGGAGGCGACGGTGGTGAAGTCGCCGCCCACCAGGACATACCCATTAGTTTGGACGGCCAGAGCCCATACGTTGCTGTTGGCTCCCGGGTTGAACGAGTCGGCGGTCTGCGAGTAAGAGGGCGCAGCCAGCGCGAGCCCAAGAGCGGTCAAGGAGGCCCAAGCCAGGTTGAACCGCCAGCGGGGCTGCTGATTGTGTTTCATGAGTGGGTGTTCCTTTCGGGAGTTACGGGTAATGGGATCCGAGCAACAGGGTGGGCTCCGCCAGCGCCGTTGAGGCGGGCGACGCGCAAGACCGCGTTAAAGTGGGCCGCAAAGGGGCGCCATGTGTCCCTGTACATGTCACAGTGCGCTCCTTTTTGCTCTTTTGCGCGGCAGGCTGTCAATAAAATAGAGACTTTATTCCAAAACAGGAGGACCAGGAAGGAGCGGAGATACAGGTCTTCGGGTTCCCCGGTTTCCTCCCGTCCATCCTCCCCGGGCCAGCGCGAATGGACAAAGGACGGTGGCGTCATGCATAATGGCGAAAAACAATCCAACCCTTATGCTGGTTCTCAAGACGATTCAATCACACTGTTTGAGGGTCCTGCCCCTGCTGCCGCTCCTGTGCTCCGCGCCGGCCGTGCCGGCGGGACAAGACGCTCAGCCGCCGGTGCCGATTCCGCCGGCAATAGAGCTTTTGGCGCGGCTGCAGAAGGGTCATCCGCGGCTGCTGGCCTCCTCGAACGATTTTGCCCAATTGACGCGGCGCATCGCCGCCGACCCGGCGCTCGAATCCTGGCAGGCGAAGCTGCGGCAGCGGGCGCGGGAGATCACGGGCGCGGCGCCTTCGCGCTACGAGATTCCGGATGGCTTGCGGCTCCTGGCGACAAGCCGCCGGGTGGTCGACCGGGTCTATGTCCTGGGGCTGCTCTACCGCCTCGAAGGCAAGCCGGCCTACGCTCAGCGCGCCTGGCGGGAGTTGGACGCCGCGGCGCGCTTCCCCGATTGGAACCCGCGTCACTTTCTGGACACCGCCGAGATGACCCACGCATTCGCGGTGGCGTATGACTGGTTTTACGAGGCCTGGACTCCCGAACAGCGCGCGGTGTTGCGCCAAGCCATGGTCGAGAAGGGGCTCAAGCCGGCTCTCGGACTCTATCGGACCAGGGGTTGGTGGACACAGGCGCGCCATAATTGGAACCAGGTCTGCAACGGAGGCATCGGGATGGGGGCGCTGGCCCTGGGGGAGGAGGAGCCGGAGTTGGCGGGCGAGATACTGGAATCGGGGCTCAAATCCCTGCAACTGGCCATGGCTGAGTTCGCGCCGGACGGCGCGTGGAAGGAAGGCCCAGGCTACTGGGACTATGCCACCTTCTACAACGTGGTGTTTCTTGCCGGCCTCCAAACCGCTCTGGGCACCGATTTCGGGTTGTCGCGGTTCGGCGGGTTCGACCAGACGGGTTTGTTTCCGATTTACCTGACCGGTCCGTTGGGGCGCACATTCAACTATGCCGACGGGGGTGACGGGGCCATTCGCGCCCCGCAGATGTTCTGGCTGGCGCGGCGGTTCGGGCAGCCGGTGGAGGCGTGGTTCGAGAGCCGCGATGCCTCGCCCGCCGCATTGGACCTGCTCTGGGGCGAGTCTGGCGCCGCCGGACCCGCCGCGGCCGGACTGCCACTGGACAAGCGGTTCCGCGGCGCCGAGGTCGCTGTCTTGCGCAGCGAGTGGGAGAACCCGAAGGCGCTGTTCGTCGGATTCAAAGGGGGCGACAACCAAGCCAATCACAGCCACCTGGACCTGGGCGGGTTCGTGTTCGACGCCCTGGGGGCGCGGTGGGTTGTGAACCTCGGAGCCGACGATTACAACCTGACGGGCTATTTTGGGGGCCAGCGATGGCAGTACTACCGACTGCGCGCCGAGGGCCAGAACACCCTGGTGCTCAACCCCGGCTCGGGGCCGGACCAGAACCCTTCCGCCGCCGCTCCGCTGATTCGGTTCGAGTCGAACCCGGCCAGGGCCTTCGCGATAGCCGACCTGACTTCGGCATACGATAAGAGCGCGAGCAGGGTCTGGCGCGGCATCGCGTTGCTGGACCGCAATCAACTCGTCATCCAGGACGAGGTTGAGGCCGTCAAACCGGCCGAGCTTTGGTGGTTCATACATACCCCCGCGAGCATCGTCCTCGAGAACAACGGACGCGCCGCCATCCTGCGGCAGGCCGGCGTCCAACTGCGCGCTGAAGTCCTCTCGCCCCCAGAGGCCGGCTTTGAGGTCCGCGATGCGCAGCCGCTGCCCGGCTCGCCTCATCCGGAGGGCCAGGCCAGGAACCAGGGAATCAGGAAGCTGGCGATCCACCTGGCAGGCGTCACCGGCTGCAGGCTTGCCGTGCGGCTTGTGCCGTTGCCGCATCCGGAGAACCCTACGCCGGAGGCGGCCAAGGTGACAGGCCTGGCGGAGTGGTGACGCGGGCGAACAACATCCGGCCAGGAATCTCGTCGCGCATCAATGAAATGGCCAGACTTCGATAGGAGGCGTCAAGCGCCGATCATTTTCTTCCCGCGCCATCCGGCCTGCCGTAAGCCGGCGGCCTTTCGGCCAGACTCAGAGCCAATTGGTGCTCCGGGGCTTCCGCCTCCACATTTCCGTTCAGTTCGATCTCAATGGTCTGGCCCTTGAAATCGGGGTAGAGGGCGGCGAGCCGGGGAATCGCCCTTTCCGCGAGGTGGAAGTATTCGGCGTCAATTTCCAACCCGGTTGCGGCGTAACCGACGGCCTTGGCTGCGGCGATGGTCGAACCGGAACCCATGAAGGGGTCGAGAATGGCCCCTTCCCCCAGCGGAAGCAGGGCCCGCACGAGGATGCGCATGAAATGCTGCGGCTTGAGGCAGGGGTGGTCGGAAATGGCCTCCTCGCGCTTGGGTGTACGGCTGCTCGGAATGGCGTCCGGCAGCGGTCTATTAGTCGAGAGCCGGCGCAAGCCGCCGGTCTTCCACCGCCGCAGGTTTTCGGCGACGGTCCTTGCGTCACTGGGCTTGCGGAAGAGCATCCAGGGTTCGTAAGCGCCTTTCGGGCTGACGCAGACCTCGGGGAATTCGGCCTCGGCATTTTTGGGCCGATCACCGCCGCGAAAGCCGTAGTAGAGGCGGATAAGGGCCGGCCGGACCTCGTAGCCGGCCTCGGCCATCGCGCCTTGGACGTGGTGTTGGAGTATCGGGTGGCCGGCCACACAAACATGGGCGCCCGGAACCAGGACGCGCAGGAGCAGTTTGCCCCAGTCCCGGAAGTAATCCCTCAGGTGTTGTTTCTGCTCGTCGGTCAGGACAGTGAAGCGCGGCAGCGGATCACGGTGGCTGCCTCCGACTTTCGGTGGCAGCCGCCATACGCCGCCGCGTCCAGCGCGGAGTTTTGCCAGATCTGTCTCCGTGAACTCCAGAACCCCGTACGGCGGATCGGTGCATACGCCGTGCAAGGAGTGCGAGGGGCAATCTCGCAGCCAGTCGAAGCAGTCGGATTGGGTCTATGTGGGCAGCAAGGTGAATGCGACCACGGGAAGCCGCCGGACGGAGACATACAACACCACGCTGGCTGGGACAACCAAGCTGCGAGACGGGTCGGTCTATTTGGACCCACGGGTCATTGACTTCAAGCGGTGGCGCCAAGCGCGAACCGCCGCGATTCCGTGCTTTTCGATCTTCAATTCCCAATAATCCTCACTGCTCCAGGACATAAATCGCATTGTCATTCCATGACGGCTGGGGCAGGCTCGGCGGCGCCATGTCTCCGACCGTTATCCTGGGTTTGTTCCTTCTCGGTACGACCGCCCTTGCCCCGGCCCAATCCCCGGGCGGGCCGGCGGCCATTGACGATTGCCAGTACGCGGACGCCGCGGCGGCACAGGCGGTCTGGAAACCAATGGGGGAAACCGCGCCGGCCTCGGCGGGAGTCATCGACGGGCGCAGGGTCTTGCGACTGGCCTGCAATTTTGCAGGCACGAAAATCGAACGGGCGTCGTGGGACCGCGCGGTCAGGCTCGACCTGGGACCCGCCCGCGGGGTCCAGCTCCGCATCCGGTGCCTGGATGCCTCGCCGGTTTCCTATTTCAGCATCTATTTCCAAAGCGGTGAAGGCTGGTACCACGCCGCCTTCTATCCCGAATCTCCGACGGGCTGGAATACCATTACGATTGACAAAGCCGAGGCCACCGTCGAAGGCAAGCCGGCCGGGTGGGGCCGCATCAGCAGAATTCGCATCTCCGCCTGGCGAGCTCAGGATGTCAACACCGAGTTCTGGCTGAGCGACATTCGTTCGGTCGGGCTGCTGGGCATGGATGCCTCGGTCGCCATCCTGCGCGCCGAGTCCGCCGCCCGCCGTTCGCCCGAGGAAAAGGGGAGCGTCGAGCAGTTTACCGAGGGCGTGGCCCGGCATTTTGAAGCCCTGGACATTAGCTGCGCCGTTGTGAGCGACCTGGATGTCAGCGCAGAACGTCTGAAGAAGGCCAGACTGGTCGTCTTGCCGCATAACCCGTCCATGCCCGACTCGGCGGCAGAGGCGCTGGTTCGTTACCTCGAAGGGGGCGGCAAGTTGCTAGTCTTTTACATCGTTCCGGAAAGGCTGTATGCCGCCCTGGGAATTGCGAGCGCCCGGCATGTCAACGCCCCGTACGCCGGGTGCTTCTCGGCGATCCGGTTCAAGGAAGGGGCATTGCCCGGCGCCCCAACCCTCGTAAGCCAGCAGTCGTGGAACATCACCGCAGTCGAGCCGTTGCCCGGTCGAGGGCGCATCCTGGGGGAGTGGCTCGACGACAAGGGCCGGGCCACCGGCTACCCGGCGGTGGTGGCCACGGCCAACTGTGTGGTGATGAGCCACGTGCTGCTGCCGGACGACGCCGCCAACAAGCAGCGTCTCCTGGCGGCGATGGCGGGCCGCCTGGCCCCCGAGGTTTGGCAACAGGCCGCCGACGCGCGGATCGCGCGCATCGGGGCCGTGGCCGGCTTCGGTTCATACGAGGAAGCCGCCGCGCAGATCGCCCGCCTCAATCCCCAAAAACCCCAGGTGGCCGCCGCCCTCGCGGACGCCGCGCGGCTCCGCCAATCCGCGCGAGACCTGGCCGGCCGGCAGGAATTCGCCAAGGCCATCGAGACAGCGGAGTCCGCCGGCCAGCGGGTTACGGAGGCCCTCTGCCTTGCGCAGCATCCCGTGCCCGGAGAGTTCCGGGCGTTTTGGTGTCACAGCCCGTTCGGGGTCGAGGGCATGGACTGGGACGAGGCCGTCGGGCGGCTTGCCACGAACGGATTCACCGCCATCCTGCCGAATATGCTGTGGGGCGGTGCGGCGTTTTATCCGAGCCGGGTTCTTCCCGTGGCCCCGTCCGTGGCCAGCCGCGGGGATCAAATCGCCCAGTGCCTGGCCGCCTGCCGCAAGCACGGCGTCCAGGTGCATGTGTGGAAAGTCAACTGGAACCTCGGCTCGACCGTGCCGCGGGAATTCGTCGAGAGACTGCGCGGGGAGGGCCGGCTCCAGGCCGATGCCCAGGGCAAAGAACAACTCTGGCTCTGCCCCTCCCACCCGGGAAACCAGAGGCTCGAGGTCGAGTCCCTTGTGGAGGTCGTCCGCAAATACGACGTGGATGGCATCCACTTCGACTACATCCGCTATCCGGACGCCGACCACTGCTACTGCGCGGGCTGCAAGGCGCGGTTCCAGCGTTCCCTCGGCGCCGCCGTCCACAACTGGCCCAAAGACGTGCTCACCGAAGGTCCCCTCCACCAGCGATGGCTCGAGTGGCGCCGCGGCAACATCACCGCGCTCGTCAAAGCGGTGAGCCACCGGGTTCGGGCCGTTCGACCGACAATCAAGCTTTCGGCAGCCGTCTTTCCCAATTGGGCGGCTGACCGCGACAGCATCGGCCAGGACTGGAAACTATGGTGCGAAAAGGGCTACCTCGACTTTGTGTGCCCGATGGACTACACGCCGAGCGACCGGAGCTTCGAGAACATGGTGGCCCGCCAGGTCCAGTGGGCCGGACGGACCCCGTGCTATCCCGGCATCGGGCTGAGCGCCTCGACGTCGCGCTTCGGGGTGGACCGGCTGATCGAGCAGATCAATCTCACCCGCCGTCACAACACCCACGGGTTTGTCATCTTCAACTACGGCCTGCCGGAGTGCGAAGAGGTCCTGCCGCTGCTGGGGCTCGGAATCACGGCGCGGTCGCAGTGAGCCGCCTCATTGGCCCCCGGAAGCGTGACGCCAGGCGTGAAGAACATGGGCGACGATGGCGTCGACGCCCTGCCCGTGCCTGACCTGCGCGAACACAAAAGGCCCGCTTCCCCGCATCGCCCGCGCGTCGCGGTCCATCACTCCGAGGTCCGCCCCGACCGCCGGCGCAAGGTCGGTCTTGTTAATCACCAGCAGGTCTGACTGGGTGATGCCGGGACCTCCCTTTCGGGGGATTTTATCCCCGCCCGCGACGTCGATGACGTAAATGGTGTAATCGGCCAGTTCGCGGCTGAAGTGGGCGGCCAGGTTGTCTCCACCCGACTCAATCAAGAGCAAATCCGTGTGAAACGTCCGGTGAAGCTCCTCCAAGGCCAAGAGGTTTGCCGAGATGTCCTCGCGGATTGCGGCATGAGGGCATCCTCCGGTCTCCACCGCGCGGATGCGCTCGGCGGGCAGGGCCTTGGCGCGGATGAGGAACTCGGCGTCTTCCTTTGTAAAGATGTCATTTGTGACGGCCGCCACAACCATTTGGTCTCGAAGCTGTTGGCAGAGGGCAAGCATCAGGGCGGTTTTTCCGCTCCCCACAGGTCCGCCGACTCCCACTGTGAACGCGCGGTTGCCGAGGTCGCGCGCCAGGGGCAGGTCGCGCTCGTGGAAGTGGCCGGGGCGGCTCAGGGGTTCGTCGGGATGCGGGTGGGTATGGGAGTGGCGGGGGTGGGTCATGTGTGGAAAAGACGCGAATAGAGGCGGTCGTGCGCGCCGTGCAGGATATCGAGGAGCGGGGCCGTTTGCGCGGCATCGAGGGCGCGAAGTTCTTTGCACCGGCGTTGAATCTGTTCGGCCAGCGGGGTCAGGTGCCACTGCAACCGCTGTCCGTCCAAGGGTCCGATGATCCCCAGGCGGACGGCCGCGGCCACGAGAGCGCGCAGAACCAGGAACAAGAAGAGGCGCAGGGCGGAAGCGTGGTCCACCTCCAGTTGGCGGGTGACGGCGCCGAATACCGGCGCGAGGTGCCCGGGCAGTTTTCCGGCTGCCACACTGGCCCGTAACGCCCGCACTGAGGGCAAGGCAAACGCCCGCTCGACGGCCAGCAACATGGCCTGTCCTTGGGCTCGGCTGGCCCGATTGGCGATGTGATTGGACAGGAAGGCGTCGCAGAGCCGGTCGATTTCGGCGAAGCGGTGCGGCTCGCAAAAGGCCTCGCTTACGAAAGGCAAGGCGGCTTGTCCCGCCTGGTGCAGGCTGGTTTGGATGAACGAGGCCAGCTCGTCGGTCGAGCGGATTTCTCCCTGGTGTGCCGCGGCCTCCAGGCCGCCGGAGTGGGCAAAACCTCCCATGGGAAACGCCGAGTCGGCCAGTTGCCACAGCAGCCAATCCTCGGCCCCTTTGACCGAGACATCTCCAGCCTGCTCGTTCCGGATGGGAGGGTCCGAACAAGGAATGCGCAGCCGCGGCTCCAACGGGCCGAGTCTGGAGGTTCTGTTCCTGGCCAGTTTCAAAACAGGAAATACCTTTGGGCCAAAGGCAGGACCTTGGCCGGTTGGCAGGCCAGCAATTCGCCGTTGGCGCGCACCTGGTAGGTCTCAGGGTCCACGGTGATTTCGGGCAGGGCGTTGTTCCACTTCAAATCTTTCTTGCCGATGTTCCTGCAGCCGCGCACGGCCTCGACGCGCTTGGCCAGCCCATAACGGGCGGCCACGCCCTGGCGCTTGCAAAGCTTGCTCACAAAGGCAATGGAGCACCCCGCGGTTGCCTGGCCGAAGCTGCCGAACATGGGGCGCATATAGACCGGCTGAGGTGTCGGGATGCTGGCGTTGGGGTCCCCCATCTGGGACCAGGCAATCACACCTCCCTTAAGGACCATCTCCGGCTTGACTCCGAAGAAGGCGGGCTTCCATAGGACGAGATCGGCGAGCTTGCCTGTCTCGACGGAGCCGATGAGGTGGCTCATTCCGTGCGCGATGGCAGGGTTGATTGTGTATTTGGCCAGGTATCTCTTGATGCGGACATTGTCGTTGGCGCCGGTCTCCTCGGTCAGGCGCCCACGCTGTTCTTTCATCTTGTGCGCGGTCTGCCAGGTCCGGGTGATCACCTCGCCGATGCGGCCCATGGCCTGGCTGTCGCTGCTCATCATGCTGATGGCGCCGAGGTCGTGGAGGATGTCCTCCGCCGCGATGGTTTCACCGCGGATGCGGCTCTCGGCAAAGGCCACGTCCTCCGGCAGGTTCGGATCAAGATGATGGCAGACCATCAACATGTCCAGATGCTCGTCCAAGGTGTTGATAGTATAGGGGCGCGTGGGGTTGGTCGAACTGGGGAGCACGTTGGGTTCGGCGCAAATTCGGATAATATCGGGCGCATGGCCTCCTCCGGCCCCTTCGCTATGATAGGTGTGGATGGTGCGGCCTTTGAAGGCGGCGATTGTGCCCTCGACAAAAGAGGATTCATTGAGCGTATCGGTGTGAATCGTGACTTGCACGTCCTGCTCCTCGGCCACGCCGAGGCAGCAATCGATCGCTGCCGGGGTGGTCCCCCAATCCTCGTGGAGTTTCAAGCCGATGGCCCCGGCGCGGATTTGATCGGCCAGGCCGGCCGGCAAAGCGGTGTTGCCTTTGCCCGTGAACCCGAAGTTCAACGGAAGCCCATCCACGGCTCGGAGCATCATTTCGAGGTTGAAGGCTCCGGGGGTGCATGTGGTGGCGCACGTGCCCGCCGCTGGGCCGGTGCCGCCGCCAACCAGGGTGGTCAGGCCGGCCGCGATGGCTTCATAAGCCTGCTGTGGGCAGATGAAGTGGATGTGGGTGTCGAGTCCGCCGGCGGTGACCAGCAAGCCCTCCCCGGCAATGACTTCCGTGGTAACGCCAATCACCAGCCCTTTGCCGACCCCGGCCATGACATCCGGATTGCCCGCCTTGCCGATGCCCGCGATCAAACCGGCTTTGATCCCGATGTCCGCCTTGTAAATCCCGGAGTGATCGACGACCAGGGCATTGGTCACGACCAGGTCCAGGGCGTCTTTGTCCCCGATGCCCGCCGCCTGGCCCATGCCCTCGCGAATCACCTTGCCCCCGCCAAATTTGCATTCGTCTCCGTAAACCGTGTGGTCTTTTTCGACCTCCAGCACGAGCGAGGTGTCGCCCAGGCGAACTCTATCTCCCGTGGTCGGTCCGAACATGTCGGCGTAATCCGACCGTTTCATGACGTGAGGCATAGGCAAAGGTGTGCTTCTGAATTCTCTGTTACCGGGGCCTTGCTTACTTTTGCGCCCCGAGGGCTTGGTGGGCGAATCCCTTGGCTTTGACGCGTTTCAGGGCGGCCGTTCTGCCCGCGGCAGAGACCTTGCCGCCGGCCAGGCGGTTCCCGCCCTGGATGATTCTCCGGCCGGCGATGTCGACCAGCGTGACGGTCTTGGTTTCACCCGGCTCGAAGCGAACGGCTGTTCCGGCCGGAATGTCGAGCCGTTTGCCGTAGGCCTCGGCCCGGTCAAAGCACAACGCCGGGTTGGTTTCGATGAAATGATAGTGGCTGCCGACCTGGATGGGGCGATCCCCCAGATTGGTGACTGGTAGCTTCACCGAGGCCCTGCCGGCATTGAGCTCGACCGACCCGGCGGAGGTCTCGCAGGAGCCGGGCGCGCCTTCCTCGGCTGCGGGCTGAAACACAGCGGGGTTCGGAACCGGGAGGAAGCTCCCGTGGAGAGCGAGCGCCAGGTCCCCGTTCTCGGCGGCGATGGGGTGATGCACCGTCACGAGCTTGGTGCCGTCGGGGAAGGTCCCTTCGACCTGCGTTTCCAGGAGCATTTCCGGCACCCCCGGCATGACTTGATTGCGCCCCAGGATTTTCCTCCCAAGGCTCATCAATTCTGAAACGGTGCGGCCTTCCCGGATGAACTCCAGGATTTGAGAGGAGATGAGCGCGACGGCTTCGGGGTAGTTGAGCCGGAGCCCGCGGGCCAGCCGTTTCTGCGCGAGGGCGCCCGCGTTATGGAGCAGGAGTTTGTCAATTTCCCGGGGAGAGAGGTGCATAACATGATATTCCGTTGTCCGTGCGCCTTACCATCGGCGCGTCCAAGGCAGGCCGTCGAGCCAGCCGTCTAAAAAGCCCAGGTGCCGTTGCAGTTCCGCTTCGACCGTCTCAACCTGTTGGGCCGCCACCCGGAGCACGGCGCCGTCCCCCACGGGACTCGCGCTGGCCAGGAGGGAAGGGCGGCGCTCGACCGGCCGGCGTCCGAGGGTTGCGAGCATGAGCGCGACGGCATCGCGCGTGGGGGCGCCCAGCAGCAAGAGCATCGCAAAGCAGTTGAACCGGCCCATGCGATGGGGAGAGAGCAGGGGCTCCCCCGCGGCGTCGAGACGGATGGAATCCAGGAAGACACGTTCCGTGGAGGCATCCTCGCGCGCGGTGGCGGAGCCGTTGGCGCCTCCGGGGCCGGAGGCGCCGGCGCTCCCGGGCTGGCGGGCCGGGAGCGGGGACGGCTCCGCGCCGCCAAAGACCTCGTTGCGGCTCGAAAAATGACTGAAGGCCCATCGCTCGCCGCGGGCCGGGCGGCCAGCGGTGAACCAATCGAGCAGGACCAGGCCGGCACCCGGAGCGAGGTGAAAAGTCTGGCGCTGGGAGTAACTGGAATCCGCGAACGGTTGCACCGGGGCGGGCATGAAGGCCAGGAAAGAACCTGGTTCCAACACGGCACGGGTCAGATGGCTACAAGGCCGGCAGTGTGGATTGCGGTATATCTTGGTGGCGGACTGGGTGCCGACAAAGCAGCGGGCGCCTTTACGGATGTGCAAGTCGAACCGGGTCTCGTCCCCGGCGACGAGGCCGCCGCCGAAGCTGCTCGTGTAAGTCCAGGCGCTCAGCCCGCGTGAGCGGGGCGCAAGGAGTTTCATCGGATTGGCGGCGTATGCCTCGGTGACGGTGCTGGCGTTGGAGACGAGGCTCACTTCGAGTCTTGCGCGGCCTCTGTCCGGGGTTGTCGGCGCGGCGGCCGGTTCAGACAGATCAGGAGCCCGCCGCCGGGACGCCGCCAAGGGCCTGCCTGGGCTCGCCGGCATGGCTTCTATTTCAGACGGCCAGGTGCTGCTTGATTGTGGCATCGGTCAGTTCGTCGATTCCGCCGGCCGCGACAATGCTGCCGCGGTCCATGATGTAAAAACTATCACCGACATCGAGGCAAAAGTCCACGTATTGCTCGACCAGGAGGATGCTGACGCGACCTTCCTTCTTAATCTTCAGGAGCGTTTCGCCGATCATATCGATCACGTTGGGCTGGATGCCTTCGGTTGGCTCATCGAGAATCAGGACCTTCGGGTCGGTGACCAAAGCCCGCGCGATGGCCAGTTGTTGCTGCTGGCCTCCGCTGAGGACGCCGCCCTTGCGGCGGAGGAACTCCTTGAGGATTGGGAACAGTTCGAGCGCCCGGTCCAGGGCGGAGTCTTCTTTGAGGCCATGGGCGAGCAGGCTGATCTTCAGATTCTCCCAAACCGTGAGGTGGGGGAAGATTTCCCGTCCTTGCGGCACGTACCCGATTCCGAGACGCGCTCGATCGGGGGTGGACAGGCCGGCCAGCTCTGTGCCCGCGAGCGTGATGGCCCCGGTGTCGAGGCGGGCCAGGCCCATGATGGCTTTGAGTGTGGTGGTCTTTCCCACTCCGTTGCGGCCCATGAGGCAGACCAGCCCGCTCCGGGGCACTTCCAGGTTCACCCCGCGCAGGATGCGGGAGCCTTCGTAAGAGACCGCGATGTCCGACAACGCGAGCACCGCCGTCGATTGGCAATGGGCGGTCATAGTTCCGTCTTCTCCCGCTTTTTTCGGCCAAGATAGACCTCGATGACTTTCGGGTCGTTTTGAACCTCATCGACGGTGCCCTCGCAGAGGACGCTGCCTTGGTGGAGGACGGTGACTTTCCGCGCTATCTGCCGCACGAACGTCATGTCGTGCTCGATGACGATGATGCTGTGTTTGCCCGCCAGCCGAAGCAGGAGTTCGCCCGTTTTTACGGTTTCCTCGTCGGTCATTCCCGCGGCAGGCTCATCCACAAGCAGGAGTTTGGGGTCTTGGGCGAGGAGCATGCCGATTTCGAGCCACTGCTTCTGGCCGTGGGCCAGCGCGCCGGCGCGCCGCTCCTTTTCAGAGGATAGACCGATTGTTTCCAGCACCTCGTCGATGCGCTCGCGTTGGGCGTGGGTGACGCGCGAGAAGATGGTTTTCCATACGCCCCGCCCCCCGGGCAGCGAGAGAAGGATGTTCTCGAAAACCGTGTGCTCGATGTAAACGGTGGGGGTCTGGAATTTGCGCCCGACTCCAAGACGGTTGATTTGATACTCGTTCAGGCGAGTGAGGTCGGTGTCGCGGCCGAATTCGATCTTGCCGCGGTCCGGGCGGGTGCGGCCCGTAATGAGGTCGAGCAGGGTGCTCTTGCCGGCGCCGTTGGGACCAATGATGGTGCGCAGCTCGCCCGTGTCCATGTAGAACGTCAAGTCGTTGATGGCCTTAAAACCGTCGAAGGTCTTATCAACCCCCTCGATGGTAAGGATGAAGTCGGGTGCGAGCATAATTACTCCGGCTTGGCCAGCGGTTTAGCGGAGACGGAAGCTGCGGGCGCATCGAGGTTCGTCGATTTTGGCGCGCGCGACCAACGGCGTCTAAGGCCGCGAAGCTGCTCGGGGATGCCGACGATACCCTTGGGCATGAACAGGGTCACGATGATAAACAAGGCGCCGAGCACGAGCAGCCAGAGGTCCGGCAAGGCCCGGGTGGCCCAACTTTTCAAGGCGTTGACTCCCACCGCGCCCAGGATCGGCCCGAGGAGAGTGCCGCGCCCTCCGACCGCCACCCACACGACCGCTTCGAGGGACTTGTCCGTGCCCATCTCGCTGGGATTGATGATGCCGACCTGCGGGACGTACAGGGCGCCGGCCAGCCCCGCGATAATGGCGCTGAGCACGAATACAAAGAGCTTGAAATCGGCCGTTGCGTATCCGGAGAAGAGCACCCGGTTCTCACGGTCGCGGATGGCGCGCTGCACCTTGCCGAAGGTGGTCCGGGTCAGCCAATAACAAAGCAGGTAGGTCAAGAGGAGCAACAGGCCGGTGCAGAGGTAAAGGGCGCGCTGAGTGGAGGGGCTGCGGAGGTCGTGACCGAGAATGAACTTGAAATCGGTCAAGCCGTTGTTGCCGCCGAAGGTGAAGTCGTTGCGGAAGAACATGAGGCAGGCGGCGTATGTCAAGGCTTGCGTGAGGATGGAGAAATAGACGCCGCGAATGCGCGTGCGAAAGGCCAGGAAGCCGAAGATGAGAGCGACGATGCCCGGGACCCAAACCACCGCGGCGGCGGCGAACCAGAAGTGGCGGAAGGGGACCCAGTGGGCGGGCAGCCTGGGGTAACCCAGAAATACCATGAAATCGGGCAGGTCGCTATGGTACTGGCCGAGTTTTCCTATCAGCAGCATGAGATGCATGCCCAGGGCATAGCCGCCGAGCGAGAAGAAGAGGCAATGCCCCAGGCTGAGCAGGCCCGTATAACCCCAGAGCAAATCCACGCTGACCGCGAGCACCGCATAGCAGAGGTACTTGCCGTAGAGGTTGATCGAGAAGTCGCTTACGTGGAGCGGATTGGCGGGGGCGGTGAAGGCGTTGAGGCCCGGCAGGATGACCAGGACGATTAGCGCGCCAACGGCGACGCACCAGGCATGCACATTTTTTCGAGAACCCACCATACGCTCAGTCCAGGCTGCGGTTGCGAATCGAAAACAATCCGCCGGGTTTCCATTGCAGGAACAGGATGATGGCGCCCAGGACGATGATCTTGCCCAGCACGGGCGAGCCGAGGGTCTGCTGGAGTATCTGGTCGGCGGTGCCGATGCCCATGGCCGAGCAGACGGTGCCGACGATGCTCCCGACTCCTCCGACGACCACCGTCATGAAGCTATCGACGATGTAGCTTTGGCCCAGGCTGGGACCGACGTTCCCGATCTGGGAAAGGAAGGCGCCCGCCAGGCCCGCCAGGCCCGAGCCAAACGCAAACGTGAGCATGTTGACTCGATTGGCTTGGACCCCCAGGCACGCGGCCATGTCCCGGTTCTGCATGACCGCCCGGATGGACAGGCCCAGGGGCGTCTTGGCCAGCAACAGCCACGTTCCCAGGACGATGAACAGGGCGAAGGCGATGACGAACACCCGGTTGTAGCCGAACATCACGTCATTGACGCTGAAGTGGCCTTGCAACCATGCCGGGGAGCTGACCTGGACGTTGTTGGCCCCGAAGACCATGCGGAAGACTTGCTGCATCACGAGCGAAACGCCCCAGGTGGCAAGCAAGGATTCGAGCGGACGCCGGTAGAGGAACCTCACGACGCTGCGTTCGAGGGCCAGCCCGGCGGCGGCCGCGGTGAGGAAGCTCAAGGGAAGGGCGAAGAGGAAATAGGCTTCATAAACCGCCCCGGTCGCATTCACCCCGGGCAGGTGGAGGCCAAACGCGAGGGGCTTGCCCCAGAAGCTGATTGGCAGGGTGATGGAGAATGCGAAACCCGCGCCAAAGAGGTTTTGAACCAGGTAGCACGTGTAGGCGCCGACGGCGATCATCTCGCCGTGGGCCATGTTGATGATGCCCATCAAGCCAAAGGTGATGGCCAGGCCGAGGGCGACCACGAGGAGGATCGAACCCAGGCTCAGGCCGCGAAACGCCGTGCCAAAGAAATTCACCCAGGTGACATGCTCCGAGATGGACCGTACGGCATCGGCGGCGGCCCTGGCGACTTCGGGGCCGGCCTGGGTCTCGGCGGCAATATGCTTGAGGATGTCGAGAGCGCCGATGGCGTTGCCCCTGGCCAGTCGTCGGATGGCGTCGAGCCGGACGGTGGTGTTGGTATCATGGAGTCGCAGCAGGGCGACGCCCTCGTTGAGCGTCCGGCGCACTTCCGCGTTTGGCTCTATGGCGAGGCGGTCTTCCAGAATCGGCACGTACTGGAGTTTGCCGGAGTTGCCCAGTTTGGAGGCCGCGGAGCGGCGGCTATCGGGATTGGGATCGGCCAGCGCCAGGGTGTCCAGCGCGCGCTGGATGGACTGGCGCAGTTTCATGTCCGTGTCCGCGGCCGTCAGGTCGCCCGCGGCGAACCGCAGGTCATGACCGTCGGGCGTCGCAACGAACCGTCCGCTGTCGATGCGGATGGCCCGGGACTTGCCCTCGCCGTCCTGCTGGTCCTCGAGCAGCAGCGGGGTCTTCGCGCCGCCCGGCTCTTCGTAGAGAAACACGCCGTCCCGGGTCCACGCGGTCAGGACATCGTGAGCCACCTTGGAGCCCGATCGGGCGATCTCGTCGAGAAGCCTCGCCCGTTCGGGGCCTTCGTCGAGGATTGCCTGGGTGAGCGCGAGGCGGACGCTCTGTTCCGCGGCGGGCGGCGCGGGAGCGACCGCGGCGAGAACGCCAAACGGCAGTGAACACCAAGCCAACGCGAGCGCCCATTTCAGTCCGGCCTTCATAGTTGCATTAAGGAAGAGGCGGGGAGTCTGAACAGCCCCGCCCCTTCTTGGGTCGTTTGTTTTCCGCGAACTTGCAGGGTCCTCAGTCCTGCATGGATCAAGTTCACTTCGGCAGAGCCGCGAGTTTGGTATCCAGGTCCTTCAGCAGGAACGGTTCCCCTTCCACCTGCGAGAATTCCTTGACGATTTTGAATTGGCCGTTGGCCTTGGTTTCGCCGATATAAACGTTCTTGGTCGCGTGGTGGTTCTTGAGCATGGTGATCTTGCCGCCGGG